>JBKPTH010000018.1:0-70874 GCA_046765915.1 Acidobacteriota bacterium
TATTGGCCAACCTAAGCATCGCTCCTTCGGAGGGGATCGCCAACTGCATTGGGCTGAGCCGGAGCATCGCTGCCATGAGCCACCAGGACGTGGCTTTCTTATGATGCCGGGCTATTCAAATGGCCTCCCCTTCGGGGCGTCCTCCACTACCCCTTCCTCTCCACAGAGGAGGATCGCGGTGCTTCAAGCCCTCGGATATAAGCCGTCTCTCTCGCCACTGGGGCCTCAGAATACATGCACCGTGCGGCCGCGGGCCGCTGCTCCTTACCTCACCCTACCGTAAGCCCCATGCACCACGGTTTCTGCGTCGCCAGAAGCCGAAGGTCCAAGGGATCGAGCCACTTACCCCCTGCCGAGCAGGTTGGATGCAGAGGGCATAAGCACTCCACGCTGCTGCCTTATTCCATACTGTCGCGCCCCCGTTTGACCTCGTCCCAGCAATGACCTACCATGATTCAAGTGCTTACCGGAGAACCGGATAGCCGCTTGGCTATTCGTCACGTCGCTCTCCGTGAGGAGGCGTGGGACAGGGCAATAAGGATTCAGGCGAAGAAGATCAACTGTACTGTTGGCCGGCCAGACTTCCGTATGAAGAGTCCACATCTGCTATGAGCGAGGTATGGATAGGTCTTATTGGTGCCCTTTCGGGAACCGCGGTTGGAGGGCTCGTAACTTATCTCGTTGAACACGCAAAGTTCCGTCGTGAGAAGAAGTGGGAGTGGGCCACACTGCGGCGAGAGAAGTTAGAGGAGATTGGGCAAGTTACGGAAGAATTTAGACAGCATTATGCCTCGGTTGCGGACGCAGCACTGAAGCACTCAAAAGGCATTATGGCCAACTTGCCACGGATTGAGGAGGCATCCTATCCACTGCCCCGACTCATGGTCCTCATTCGCTTCTACGCCCCCGAGCTCGAGGCAGAGCTCGGCGCCCTCGCAGACAAGGAAAATGTCGTGAAAGCCACGGTTGCAGTTCTTGCCGAGAGGTCTCGGCTCGATGATGGGCGCTTCAACTTACCTGCGCTTGATGCGCTTCTTAGGGCTGAGGAGGATCTAGGTAGACACTGCGCTATACTCTTGGGCCGGCTCACGAAATCCTTGGATAGGAAATATCATGGCGCGTGATTCAAGGACCCTTCCCTATCCACCCGGTGCTCGCGAATGTGAGAGTGCGCTTAGCTCCTATGTCTCCGCGCGGATGGTGGCGCTGATAATCCGTACAGGAAATGTTGTTGACATCGGCAGCGCCACGTGCATTACTATTGCAGATCGTTATTTTCTTGCCACTGCTGCTCATAACTTGGTAGAGGGAGCAGAGATACGGATCATTCCTAAGTCCGTTGCGAGCGAGTTTCCCATCCTGGCGCGCAGCCATCCTCAGAGTTCGAAGATTGACCCAGATGTGGCTTGGATCGAGCTGGATCGGGCGGTCGTCGAATCCGGTGAGATGAAGTTCATTGGACTGGGTGATCTCCTGTGTGAAGCCCGCCACGATCCCAAGCGGGTTTTCCTCGTTCAAGGCTACCCAGCCTATGAAGTCAAGACCCTCCAGCGAAATCCGCTGGAGCTTGACCTTCTCTCAATGGGGCTTATCACAAGATCACTTATTGAGGACGACGAGTCGGGCTACTTAGTACTTGAATACCCTCCCCAGGACCCAGGAGATGCTGGCCTTGAACTACCCAGTCCGAAGGGTATGAGTGGCGGAGGTGTTTGGCGGTTTCAGACCTTCTCCGAGGCAAGGATCTGGACACCAGAGGGATCGAAGCTCCTCGCCGTCGTTGCAACATGGTCGGAGGCCAGGAATCGACTGTCATACGTTCAAGTTGAACATTGGCTCGACCGTCTTGTAGAGGACTTGCCGGAGCTAAGTTGTTATGCCGAGAATGTTACTCGGCTGAGCGGCTAACACGGGCAGTCGAGCGGACGGAACCGCAAAAGCCTATGCACCAGACTCTAGTTAAGCTAGCTACCGGTAGACGGCCAACCCGAGCGGTCGAGCGGACGGAAACCCCAAGAAGCGCGGTTCCCGCCGCTCACCGCCAACACCGTTGCTGCCGTCACTCATGATAAAGGAGGACAAAATGAAGAACCGAGGCTTTTCGCTATCTTTCTACAATCTTGTCGTGTTTCTCCCTTTATGCATGTCACAAGTGGCCACAGCTGATCCGCCTGTGGTTCATGAATCTGCAACTAAAAGCGTTGCTGGCGTAGTCGGCGTTAATACCGCTGGCGGCGATGGCGTATTTGGTATTGGAAAAGGCACTTCGGGCAGAGGGGTCGTCGGTACGAGCGAATCTCATAATGGCGTAGTGGGTATCAGCGCTAATTTTGATGCCGTTGCTGGCAATAGCATAACTGCCGTTGGAGTATTTGGTGCGAGTACATCTGGAAGAGGTGTAGTTGGCGTAAGCACTAATGCTTCCGGAGTGGAAGGTAATAGTACCTCCGGTACCGGAGTATGGGGGGCTACTAGCAGCAAGTCGGCTGCGGGAGGAGAGTTCCATAATAATGGGGGCGGCGATTTGATTCGTGCTGGAAAGGACACCGTCTTTCGAGTAGCTCCCAATGGAGACGTTTTCGTGCGAGGACAGCTCATCGGTACAACAGGGGCGCAAGGTCCGCAGGGTCCAAAGGGCGACCCAGGCCCTCCTGGCCCGCTGTAAGGACAGTCGCTGTTTGTGCAGATGCGACCGGTTTGGGAAATCCCACTTGTCCCTGTACAAACCGAACAGTAACCAGACAGGCGGGAGCTTGTACCGTTACCTCCGATACCGGCTCTTGCTCCGCGCAACAGAATGGGTGCTGTGCAGTGTGTATGCCTTAGAAACGAGGCGCTCGAAGTAAGATTGGAGCAAGTCGCTGAAGAGGAGGAGCTCATATCGTCACGTGTCGGTATGGCGGCCAATCAACGCCTGCAGCGGACGGCTGACGCCGCACGCTGAGGCGCCACAACGTTGGGCTGAAATGCGGCCCGGGTCAGAGTGAGCGGTTCCCGGATCAGACCGGATCGCTGTGCACGAACACCTTCGAGCGCGGCAGCTCGCGCTCGACGGCGCG
Organism: Acidobacteriota bacterium; assembly: GCA_046765915.1. GTDB lineage: Bacteria > Acidobacteriota > Thermoanaerobaculia > Multivoradales > UBA5704 > DATARR01. The sequence goes on from JBKPTH010000018.1 coordinate 3,060, forward strand.
CAGGACCTCCACCGTCAACGCGTGCGCGTCCTCGAACGAGGTGGCGCGGGGAATCTCCAGGTGCAGCTCGATGAAGCGCTGGCCGCCGCTGCGCCGGGTCTTGAGGTCGTGCAGGCCCGCGATCCGCGGCGCGAACGACGCGACGACCTCCCGGATGCGGAGCAGATCCTGCTCCGGCAGCCCGCGGTCGGAGAGGTCGCCCATCGCCTCCAGCGCCAGCGAAGAGCCGACGCGGAAGACGTAAGCGGCGACGGCGAGCGCTACCAGCGGATCGGCGGCGGACCATCCGGTCCAGCGAACGATGAGCAAGGCGAGGAGGGCGGCGCCGTTCACCCACAGGTCGGAAGCGTAATGGAGGCTGTCGGCCTTCAGGGCCGGGCTGCCGCTGCGCTCGGCGGCCCGCGCCAGGAGCCGGGCCACGCCCAGGCTGACCGCCAGAGAGACGGCGAGCACCGCGATGCCCCAGCCCGTCTCGCGCGGCGCGCCGCCCTCCATCAGCCGGCGTACGCCGGACCACACCAGGCCGCCGGCGGCCGCCACGAGGAACAACCCCTGGCCGAGCGCCGCGAGGTTTTCGAACTTACCGTGGCCATAGGCGTGGTCGGCGTCCGGCGGCAGGAGGCTGCGCCGCAGCACCAGGAAGTTGGCCCCGGAGACGAACAGGTCGATCAGCGAGTCGAGGGCGGCGGACCCCAGCGCCAGCGAGCCGGTGAGCCAGGCGCCGGCCGCCTTGAGCGCGACGAGAAATCCCGCCGCCGCCACCGCCACCAGGGGCGTCCGGCGCGGATCGAGCCGCGGATGGGGCTCCTGGATCACCGTCAGCCGGGATGCTTCTCGAGCAGCGCCCGCGCGTTGGCGAGGGTCCTCTCCTGCTCGACGACCAGCTCGGGCACCGGCTTGCGGGCGAGCAGGCGGCGCAGGATCTCCCGCGCTTCCGCCGCCTTGGCCGGCTGGTGCTCCAGGAGGGCCTCGGCCAGGAAGAGGTGGTTGTCGAGGTTGTCGGGGCCGAGGGCCACCGCGCGGCGCAGCTCGGAGACTGCCTTGTCGCGGTCTACCCAGCCGGTGAAAAACGGCACCTTGGGGGCCAGCGTGTGCAGGCGGCCGAGGATGCGATGGCCGGCGGCGTCCTCATAGCCTTCGTCGAGGGCGTTGAGGATCTCCGCGTAGCGCCGCACGCGGTCGCCCACGCCCTGGCGGGCCGCGGCGAGCCGGCCGAAGACGTCTCCCCACAGCCCCCAGTGCACCGCCGCCCAGAGGAAGAGCGGCTTGGCCTCGGAGACGCCGGCGAGGGCCTTCGCCGCCTGCGGCGGGGCCATGGCGTCGAGCTTCTGCCGGCCGCCCACCCGCCGCGCCAGCCGGTCGATCGCCGCCTCCGCCACCTCCTTGCCGCGCGCGAACACCTGCTGCTTGCCCTCCCGCGCCGCGGTGGCGTACTCGCCCTTGTAGTGCAGCGCCCGCAGCAGCTTCCAGGCGCCTTCCAGCCGGTCCGGCTGTTCCTTGACCGCCCGCTCGTAGGCGGCGACAGCCTCGTTGACCGGACCCGGCAGCGCACGGTCGCCCTGATGCCCTTCGGCCCGCCGCGCCCACGCAGCGTCGCCGGCGGCGATGGGGTCCTGGGCGAGGAGGCAGGCAGGAGAAGGCGCAATCAGGGAAAGGACGAAAAGGACGGCAACGATAGAAAGGACGCGGGGGCGGTGCATAGGGACATTGTATAGGGGGAGCGTTCTGCCCTTCGAGACCTCACCTCCTGGTCTCGAAGGGCAGACCCGTCCGAATTGCGCTATCCTTCTTGAAAGGTTATCCGGACATGTCAGGCGACGGCACCCGTCTCCCGCTCGTTCCTCTCGCAGACCTCGTGCACTTTCCGCGCACCGAGCTGCGGCTCCACGTCACCGATCCGTCCTTCGAGCCGCTCGTCCAGGAACTCACGCGGCTCGACGAGGAGGCGCGCTGGCTCGGCGTCGTCCTGCTCAAGCCGGGGTGGCGGCAGGGCCGCGCCGAGATCTACCCCGGCGGCACGGCCGCCCGCGTCATGGACCTCGAGACCCTGGCGGACGGCCACTCGGAGCTGCTGCTCTACGGCGAGTTCCGCTTCGAGCTGAAGCGGGAGCTCGGGGACGACCCTTACCGCCAGGCGCTGGTGCGCCCGGTCGAGGAGCCGTGGCTCGACGAGAGGGACGCCGGGGTGGTCGCCGTGCGCAGCGCCATCCTGGGGCTGCTGCGCTCGCTCTGCCCGGAGCTGGGAGACAAGCTGCCGCTCGACGTGGACGATCTCGCCTCCGGCGACTGCGCTTTCGAGGAGCTGGTCAACCGCATCGCTTCACGCGTCGACGTGCCGCCGCTGCGCAAGCTCCAGCTCCTCACCGAGTCGCTGCCCGAGCGCGGGCTGTCGGTGCTCTCGATCCTGCGCAGCCGGCAGCAGGTGGTGGACATGCTGCGTCCCTTCCGCCGGCTGGCGGACGGCTCGGAGCGCAACTGATCTCTCCGCCGCCGCATCCCGTGCTGTCCCTCCGCGATCCGGTGCACGGCTTCATCCGCGCCGATGCGCTGGAGACCGCGCTGGTCAACAGCCGGCCGGTGCAGCGCCTGCGCTTCATCCACCAGCTCGGTTTCACCTTCCTCGTCTTTCCCGGCGCCGAGCACAGCCGCTTCGGCCACGTTCTCGGCGCCATGCACCTGGCCGGGCGCGTCTACGACGCCCTCTGCTCGAAGGGCGAGGGTCTGCTGCCGGCCGGCGCGCGCAGCCCGGAGCGCCGGCTGACCCGGGCGGCGGCCCTGCTCCACGACCTCGGGCATGCGCCGTTCAGCCACTCGGCCGAGGAGCTGTTCGCCGGCGGCATCGACCATGAGGAGATGACGCGCCGCCTCCTCCGCACACCCGAGATCGAGGAGATCTTCGGCCGCCACGGCGAAGGTATCGGCACCGCGGACGTCGCGCGCCTGCTGCGCGGCGGCGTCACGCCGACCGAGCGGCTGCTCGCCAAGATCGTCTCCGGCGAGCTGGACGTCGACAAGATGGACTATCTCCTCCGCGACAGCCTCTTCTGCGGCGTGCGCTACGGCACCTTCGATCTCGAACGCCTGCTCGACACCATGCTGCCCCTCGCGGACCCCGTGACGGGCGAATGGGGGATCGGCGTCGAGGAAGGTGGAGTCCACGCCCTCGAGGCGCTGGTGATGGCCCGCTACTACATGTTCACCCAGGTCTACTTCAACGTCACCGGCAAGGCGATGGAGCTCCACCTCAACGAGTGGCTGAAGGAGCAGGGAGTGCGCTGGGCGGCGGAGCCGGAGGCCTTCCTCGCCCAGGACGACATGTCCGTCTGGGCGGCGATGCGGACCTCCGCCAGCCCGCACGCCCGGGCCCTCGTCGAGCGGCGCCATTTCCCGCTGGCCTTCGAGACCCGCGAGCATCTCTCGCGCGAGGAGAAGGAGCGCTTCGAGGCGCTGCTCCCCGGACTGCGCGAACGCTTCGGCGCCGGCAGCCTGCTGGAGTCGAACTCGGCCAAGGACCCCCACCGCATGGGCCGCAGCCGCGTCCTGGTGCGACGCTTCGACGGCTCGCTGGAGCCCATGGAGCAGGCGAGCCAGTTCATCCGCCACCTCTCCCGCATCGACCGCTACCGCGTCTATACGCCGCCCGAGCTGCGGGACGGCGTCGCCGCGGCGCTGCAGGAGGCGTGGACGGAATCCTGATCGCATCCAAAGCATTGGATTCCGATTCAGCCGGCTGAATGCCTTTGCCGTAGGGCGTTCCTGGGCGCCCCCTGGAAGGAGGGCGGCCGCATAGGGCCGCCCTACGAGAAACGCCTGAATCCGATTCCTTATTGACAGTGGACGGCGTTGGTATGAAACTTGATCGCCTTTCTTCTCGCAGCTTCAGGTTTCAGTTCTCGAGTTTCTCAAACCGCTCCCCCCGCGAGCGGGGGGCATGACTCGGAAAGGAGTCGGACCATGAGAGTCAAAGTCTCTCTCGTCGGCTTGGCGGTCGCCCTGCTCTGGGCGCTGCCGGCACTAGCTCAAGGCAACCCCACCGGCAAGGTATCCGGCAGGGTGATGAGCGACGGCCAGCCCGTCCCCGGCGTGCTGGTGACGGCCACCTCCCCCAACCTGCAGGGGAGCAAGACGACATCGACCTCTGCGAACGGCGACTATCTGTTCCCGTCGCTGCCGGCGGGGGAGTACACCATCTCGTTCGAGCTGGAGGGCATGCAGAGCGTGCGCAGGGAGCTGCGGGTGGCCGCCGCGCAGACCGTGCCGCTCGACGTCGAGATGTCTCTCACCGCGGTGGAGGAAGAGATCGTGGTGACGGGGACCCTGGAGACGATCTCCCAGGGCGTCCAGTCGGCCACCACCTACACCAAGACCCTGGTCGACGAGCTGCCGGCGGGCCGCACGATCAACCAGATCATCGCCCTGTCGCCGGGCGTACAGCCCAACGGGCCGTCCAAGGACAACGTTACGGGGCTTGGCAACATCACCATCTCGGGAGCCCCCACCTACGAGAACCTTTTCCTGATCAACGGCGTGGTGCTCAACGAGAACATCCGCGGCCAGGCGTTCGACCTGTTCATTGAGGACGCCGTCCAGGAGACCACCACGGCGACGGCGGGTGTCTCGGCCGAGTACGGCCGTTTCTCCGGCGGCGTCGTCAACGTCCTCACCAAGTCCGGCGGCAATGACTTCTCCGGTTCCTTGCGTACCACGCTCAACAATCAGAAGTGGGAGCAGAAGACGCCGCTGACTACAACCCAGACGGACGACGTGGTGCCGACGTACGAGGCAACCTTGGGCGGTCCCGTTCTGCGCGACCGGCTCTGGTTCTTCCTCGCCGGCCGCGACCGCGACCTGACGGAGACACTCACCACCAATATCATCATCACCCCTTATCCGCACGAGCGGGACCAGCAACGCTACGAGGGCAAGCTCACCGCGAGTCTTTCCCCGAAGCACTCGCTGCTGGGCTCCTATAGCAAGATCGAGGACAAAGAGGTCAACAACTCATTCGGCACCATTATGGATGAGGCCAGCTTGTTGACCCGCGAAACCCCTCAGGAGCTGTGGTCGGTCAACTATACCGGCACTTTCAGCGACAACCTGCTCCTGACCGCCCAATACTCTCAGCGCGAGTTCACCTTCATCGGCTCGGGCGCGCCGACGACCGATCTCATCACGGGCACCTTGCTCATCGACCGCTCGCGCGCTGGCGGCAATGCCCGTTACCACAGCCCCACGTTCTGCGGTATCTGCCGGCCCGAGGAGCGCGACAACAAGAACGCCCTCGTGAAGCTCTCCTACTTCCTTTCCACCGGGAACCTGGGCTCGCACGACCTGGTGGGCGGCTATGACACCTTCGACGACATCCGCGCCGCCGACAACCACCAGTCCGGCAGCGACTGGCGGATCCTCGGCACCTCGGCCGATATCGCGGGCACCAACATCACCCCCACCTTCCTGGGCGACGGCTCGACGATCATCCAGTTCAACCCGATCTTCCTGGAGACCGAGGGCACCAGCTTCAAGACCAACTCGCTCTTCGTCAACGACACCTGGCGCTTCAACGACCGGCTGAGCCTGAACCTCGGCCTGCGGTACGACAAGAACGACGGCCAGAACGCCGCCGGCGACAAGGTCGCCGACGACTCCAGCCTGAGCCCGCGGCTGGCGGCGACGTTCGACACCCGCGGCAACGGCAACCTGGTCCTCCACGCCAGCTACGGGCAGTACGTGGCGGCGCTGGCCAACAGCATCGCGGACAGCAGCTCCGCGGGCGGCGTGCCGGCCACCTTCCAATGGCTGTACCGCGGGCCGGACATCCGCGGCGTGAGCCAGGACGAGGCCATCCGCCGGCTCTTCGACTGGTTCGCCGCCGCCAACGGCGGCCTGCCGACGACGGCGAGCCCGTTCGGCGGCGGTGTGGTGCCGCTGAGCGGCGCCAACATCCCCGGCGTCAACGCGCTGATCCGCGGCTCGCTCGACTCCCCCAAGGTCACCGAGTACACGGCCGGCGTGACGGCGCGCATCGGCAGCCGCGGTCTCGTGCGCGCCGACGCCGTCTACCGCGACTGGAGCGACTTCTACCACCAGCGCACCGACACCTCGACCGGCAAGGTGGTGGGGCGGATCGGCAACCTCTCGCAGACCTTCGACCTGACGCTGATCGAGAACAACGACAGCTTCTACGATCGGACCTACAAGGGCCTGCACACGCAGTTCCGCTTCCGCGCCACCGACAAGCTCGACTTCGGCGGCACTTGGACGCTGTCGAAGACCGAGGGCAACTACAACGCCGAAAACCAGGGCAGCGGACCGCTGACCGGCGGCCTGGGAAACTATCCGGAGTACCGCGAAGTGAGCTGGAACTCTCCCGACGGCCCCCTCCTGATCGACCAGCGCCACCGGGTGAACGTTTACGGCGTCTACAAGATCCTCGACAGCGACCGCCACAGCCTGAGCGCCAGCGTGCTGCAAGGCTTCTATTCCGGGCATCCCTACGAGGCGGCCGGCACGATCGTGATCCGGCCCTATGTGACGAATCCGGGCTATCAAACACCGCCGGCGCGGGTCACCTACTTCTTCAGCGACCGTGGCGCGTTCAGGACTCCCAACGTGCTGCGCACGGATATCTCCCTCAACTACGACTTCCGCATCGGCAAGCTAGACCTCTTCCTGAAGCCGGAACTGATCAATGTGTTCGACGCGGACAAGGTGGATACCACGGATACCAGGTACTTCAACACCACCGTCCTGACCGCCGACAACGCCGCCGCCTGCCCGCAGTCGCCCACCGGCCGCTGCCTGCCCTTCAATCCGTTCACCGAGACGCCGGTCGAGGGCGTGAACTGGGTGAAGGGGGCGGACTTCGGCAAGGCGATCAATCCGCTCGGTTTCCAGCAGCCCCGGACGTACCGGATCGGATTGGGCGTGCGGTTCTAGTCTGTATCACCACACCTTGTGGGGGCGCAGCATGCTGCGCCCTGCCTTCCTAAACTCTTAGCCCCTCTCCCGCCTGGGAGAGGGGATTCGTATCCAGGGGAAGCCGAGCCGGCTGCTCACTCGGGTTGACTCTGTCAAGCCTGGAAGCGTATCGTGTACTTAGATACCGCTTAATCTAAGCGGAAAGGAGGAGTGATGAGAACACACCAAGTTCTGTTCCTTGGCCTGGTAATTCTCGCCTTCGCCGGTGCTTTCCCAGCGGCGGCCCAGCCTGGGTACTGCGGGTACGAGTGCAGCTTTTGGCCGCCTCGATTTGAGTGCGATGCGCCATGCCTGATGTGTCCGGGAACGTGCATCGAATACCAGGATGTCGGCTGCCCAGACTGCGCTTACTGGTCGACTTGCCGCCAGACCGGCTATCCGCCTCCTTATTGCCTGGAGTCCGCTGGGTTCTCCGCGCCAGCCCCGCTCTATTTGCCGATTCTCCCGAACCTCACACCAAAAGAGGGCGATCCGAAGCAGCCGGAGCGGCTCCCTACCTTTCTCCTGCCACCTCCGCCAGCCGCGCCAGGGCCGTCCGCCAGCGATTCCGGTAGCTCTCCCAGATGGTGAGGCCGGCCGACAGCGGCAGGCGCTGAAAGCCCTCCTGCAGGACGTCGATCTCACAGCCGCCCGGAGCGGCGCGGAGGCGGAACGTCAGGCGCGTGGCGGCGGGCCAGCCGGCGTCCAGCCTGTCGAAAGCGAGGACCCAGAGCTGCGGCGGTCGCATCTCGATCGTCCGGCCCCGCTCGCGCCAGGGACCGGCGGGAGGATCGACGCGCGGACCGCTGCCTCCGAGGAGGAGGACATCTCCCTCCATTCCTGCCTCCTCCGCCAGCCAGAGCGCCAATTTCTCCGGCTCGACGAGCCAGCGCCAAGCGCCCTCGCAAGGCAACGCCAGCCCCTGCCGCCGCCGGAGCTGGACGCCGGGGATATCCCCCTCGCGGATGGCTTCCACCTTCGCTCCTCAGTCCAGGAGATCGCGGAGCGCGCCGAGCGCCTCCGGGTGACGAAAGACGTAGCCGCGCTCGAGCAGCCGCTGTGGCACCGCCCGCTGGCCGTAGAGCAGCATGTCCGCCATCTCGCCGAGGACGAGGCGCAGCGCGAAAGCCGGCGCGGGCGCCAGGCTCGGGCGGTGCAGGGCCTTGCCGAGCACGCGGCTGAAGCCGCGGTTGGTGAGCGGCCGGGGAGCGGTCAGGTTGAAGGGGCCGCGGGCGTCCTCGCGCTCCAGCAGGAAGCGGATCGCTCCCACCTCGTCCGCGATGTGGATCCAGGGCAACCACTGCCGGCCATTGCCGAGCGGCCCGCCCGCCAGCAGGCGGAACGGCAGGGCCATACGCGGCAGCGCGCCGCCCTCCTTGCTCAGCACCACGCCGCTGCGCAGCACGGCCCGGCGCACGCCCAGCGCCTCGACCTCGGCCGTGGAGGCCTCCCAATCCACGCAGACCTGCGCCAGGAAGTCCGCGCCGGGAGGGTGCGACTCGGTGGCGATCTCGTCGCCGGAGCGGCCGTAGTAACCGACGGCCGAGCCCTGGAGCAGCGCGCGCGGCTTCCCGGCCGCCTGTTTTATCGCCGCCAGCACCGCCCTGCCGGCTTCGACGCGGCTCTCCCGGATGCGCCGCTTCTTCGCCGCCGTCCACCGCCCGGTGCCGATGCCCTCCCCCGCCAGGTTGACGATGGCCGTGTCGCCGTCGAGCAGGTCAACCCATCCAGCGGCTGTCTTGGCGTCCCATCCCACGGCGCGCGTGTTGGGCGGCAGCGACGACGCCTTGGCCGGCTCGCGGGTGAGGACGATCACCTCGTGTCCGGTCTCTCCCAGATCGCGGGCCAGGGCGCTGCCGATCAAGCCCGTCCCGCCGGTGATGACGACCCGCATGTCTCGCCCTCCTTGGCTTCAGACCGCCGCCAGCTCCTCCTCCAGGAGCTGGCGCTGGTGCAGCTCGGCGTAGATGCCGCCGGCGGCGATGAGCTGGGAATGGGTGCCGCGCTCGACGATGCGGCCGTGGTCGAGCACCAGGATGACGTCCGCGTCCTGCACCGTCGAGATGCGATGCGAGACCAGGAAGACGGTGCGCCCGCGGAACACCGTGCGCAGGTTGTCCAGGATCTCCTCTTCGGTCTGCGTGTCCACCGCGGAGAGGCAGTCGTCGAGCAGCAGGATGCGCGGCTCCCGCAGCAGCGCCCGCGCCAGCGCCACGCGCTGCTTCTGGCCGCCGGAGAGCGTGAGGCCCCGTTCGCCCACCACGGTGTCGAGCCCGTTGGGGAAGGCCGCGAGGTCGGATTCCAGACCGGCCAGCCGCGCGGCTTCGGCCACTTCTTCCTCTGCCGCCTCGGGCCGGCCGAGCGCGATGTTCTCGCGGATCGTCGCCGAGAACAGGAACGTCTCCTGCGGCACCATGCCGGCGGCGGCGCGGAGACGCGCCAGCGGCAGCCGCCGCACGTCGACGCCGTCCACCCGCAGCGCGTTCTCCGGCGGCTCGATCAGCCGGGGGATGAGCGACAGCAGCGTGCTCTTGCCCGCGCCCGTGCGGCCGACGACGGCGACCGTCTGCCCGGGCGCGGCGCGGAAATCGATCTCCCGCAGCACCGGCTCGGCGTCCTTCCGATAGGCGAAGGTCAGGTTGCGGAAGGCCACCTCCCCCTGGATCGCGCCGGGCTCGACCAGCGGCTCCTCGTCGCGGATGGCCGGCTCGGTATCCAGGACCGCGCGGATGCGCAGCAGCGAGGCGGTGCCGCGCTGCGCCAGGTTCACCACCCAGCCGAGCGCGATCATCGGCCACACCAGCTTGGCGAGCAGGAGCTGGAAGGAGAAGAACTCCCCGACCGTGATGCGGCCGCCGATCACCAGCAGGCCGCCGTACCAGAGCACCGCCGCGAAGCCGAGGCCGATGAGCAGTTGGAGCAGGGGATGGAACGCCGTCGACCAGGCGGCGAGGCGGCGGTTGCCATTCAGGTACGCAAGATTGACCCTTTCGAGCTCCTCCTCCTCACGGGCCTCGCGGGCGTACGCCCGCACCACCCGCACGCCGGCGAGGCTCTCCTGCACGCGGGCCGAGATGTCTGAGAAGCTCTCTTGCACGCCCGAGAACAGGGTGTGGATGCGGCCGCCGAACAGGTTGGTGGAGACCGCCACCAGGGGCATGGTGACGAGGGCGAGCAGCATCAGCCGCGGGCTGATCCGCGCCATGAAGAAGAGGCAGCCGGCCCCGGTGATCACGGTGTTGGTGAAGTACATGATCGCCGGCCCGCAGAGCATGCGCACCGCTTGCAGGTCGTTGGTGGCGCGGGCCATCAGGTCGCCCGTCGGATGGTCGTGGAAGAAACCCTGGGGCTGCTTCTCCAGCGCCGCGAAGTAGGCGTTGCGCAGCTCGAATTCGATGTCCCGGCTCATCGCCACCAGGATCATGCGCTGTAGATAGCTGAAGACCCCCTGCGCCAGCGACAGGCCGACGATGAGCCCGGCATAGCCCAGCAACTCCGTGCGCGGGACGTGGAGGCGCACCGCGTCGATCGCCCGGCCGATGAGGAGCGGCCCCGCGAGACCCAGGACGACGGAAGCGACGATCACCAGGAAACCGGTAACGAGCTTGCGGCGATGGGGCCGGAGGTAGGGCCAGAGGTACGCGAGTCGTCGAATCAAAGCGCGGGCTCCCGCGGCAGGATATCACCGGCGAAGCTGGCGTTCGGGTCCTACCAGCCGCCGATCAACGACTGCAACAGGCGCGTACAGGCCCGTTCGGTCTTCCCGTCCGCATCCTTGCCGAAATTCCATACCGTCACGGAGACCGCGGCGACGCGGCCTGTCGCGGCGAGCGCTTCCATGACCTCGCACGCCTCCGTCAAGGAGGATCCGCCCGGAGTGGGATACAACATCGCCGGGGCATCCTCCGGGCTCAGCACGTCCATGTCGAGGTGAACGTAGAGCGGCGCCGCCGGCAGCCGCCGCGGCAGATCGGAGAGGCGCGTCACGTGGCGCACCGCGGATTGCCGCACCGCCTCCGCCTCGCCCGGATCCAGGTCCCGCGCATCCGACAGGATGACGTCAGCCTCCGGCTGGTTCGTCATGCCGGCGGCGCGGACCAGCCCCTGGTCGCCGCGTCCGACGATCATCGCCAGCGGCATGCCGCCGATGAATCCGCTCGGCGTCGTCTCCGGGGTGTTGAAGTCGCCGTGCGCGTCGAGCCACACCAGCGCGGGGCGAAGGCCCGCCGACTGCAATCCTGCGAGCACGCCGATCGTGGTGCAGCAATCTCCGGCGATGCTGACCGGGCGCTCGCCGTCGCGGACCGCCCGCGCCACGAAATCCGCCAGGGGCAGGTGGACGGCGGTCATGCGCGCGAGCTGGTCCGTGCTTTCCAGGCGAGGCTTGTTGAGGTGCCAGCCTGGAGGGGCGAAACGCTCCAGCGGCGGCAGCTCCTGGTCGAGGAAGAAGGGCGAGACGACGAACCGGTTGTCCATGGCAATCCTCTGCGAAATCCTACCGCCGCGTCATCGCCATCAGCCGGTGCGCCAGACCGGCGCAGAGGGCGATCAGCAGGATGATCCCCACCACCACCCAGATCCGCCGGCCCTCGACGCCGGTCATCCAGAGCACGTAGGCGGGTCCGATCAGGATGGTGATCAGGAACCAGAAGCGCGCGCCCCAACTCATGCGCGGGGTTGAATCAGATCCGGGCGGCTGGCGCTCCTCCATCTCAGCTCGCCTCCCGCCAGGTGGCGGCCAGCACGGCTTCCGCGCCGCCGGGATGGAGAGGAGCGGCCCGCCCATCCACCTCCAGGGTTCCCTCCAGCCGCAGGATCGGCCGTCCCTCGGCCTCGTACTTCGTCTCGTAGTTGGTGCGCGGGCCTTCGTCCCACGGCTCGCCGCGCCGGGCGAGGCGCAGGCCGGGATAACCGGAGAGCAGATCGAAGACCAGCTCGCCATAATCCAGGAAATCGGTGGCGAAGTAGAGCCGGCCGCCCCGCCGCAGCAGGCCGAGGACGAGGTCGACCGTCTCCGGCTCGAAGAGGCGGCGCTTGTGGTGGCGGCCCTTGGGCCAGGGATCGGGGAAGTAGACGTGCAGCGCCGAGGCGAAGCCCGCCGGCAGCACCGAGGAGATCAGGTATTGGGCCTCGCCCCGCAGGGCGATCCAGTTGGCGAGCCCGCGCCGCCGGGCGCGCTCGACGAAGATGCCGTGGTACTCGCCGGCCAGTTCGATGCCGAGGAATCGGCGTCCGGGGTCCCGCTCGCAGCGCTGGAGGAGATAGCGGCCCTTGCCGAAGCCGATCTCCACCTCCCAGGCGCCGCCACCGGGCACCAGCTCGTCCAGGGGGAGCGGCGCCGGGAAGTCGGCGAGCGGCTGGTCTCCCGCCGCCGTCGAGACGCGGACGGTCTGCATCAAAGGAGATCCTCGCGCTTCCGGGCGGCCAGCTCGGTGACCAGCCGCTTGACCTCCTGCGAGCGGGATTTCGGGCACACCAGCACGGCGTCGCCGGTGCGCACGACGACCAGGCCCTCGACTCCCAGCACGGTGATCGTCCCCGCGTCCGCGAAGAGGAGATTGCCACGAGCGTCCACCGCCAGGCGGTCGCCCCGGCCGGTATTGCCTTGGTCGTCCGGCTGCAGGACCTCGTCGAGCGCTTCCCAGGAGCCGAGATCGCTCCAGCCGCAATCGAGAGGGAGGGTGGAGATGCCCTCGAGCTTCTCCATCACCGCGTAATCGATCGAGTCGGCGGGCAGGCGGCCGTAGAGCTCGCGCAGCCGCTCGGGCGCCGCGGCGATCTCCTCCAGACCACGGGCGAGCTCCGGCTGCAGCCGCTCCAGGATGCCGAGCAGCGTCGAGCCGCGGAAGACGAAGATGCCCGCGTTCCACAGGTAATTGCCCGAGGCGAGGAAACGGGCCGCGGCCTCGGCCGAGGGCTTCTCGACGAAACGCCGCACCCGGCGCACGCCGCCCGGCTCCGCCTGCGGCTCCAGCTCGAGATAACCGTAGCCCGTCTCGGGCCGGTGCGGCACGACGCCGAGGGCCATCACCCGGTCCTCCCGCTCCACCACCCCCACCGCTTGCTCCAGGACCTCCCGAAACGCGGCGGCGTTACCCATCCGATGATCGGCCGGCAGCACCGCCACCGCGCCGGCGCGGGCCTCCTCGGGCATCGAGCGCACCGACCAACCGATGGCCGGGGCGGTGTTGCGCCCCTCGGGCTCGAGCAGGATCTGCTCCGGCGGCACCTCCGGCAGCTCCCGGCGCACCGGCTCCGCCAGCGCCTCCGTGGTGCACACCCAGACCGCCTCCGGCCCCACCAGCGGCCGCAGCCTGTCGAAGGTCTCGCGCAGCAGGCTGCGGTCGCCCTCCAGAGCCAGGAGCTGCTTGGGCCGCCGCTTGCGCGACAGCGGCCAGAAACGCGTGCCGCTGCCGCCGGCCAGGATCAACGCCCGCAAGCGTCCCTACTCCTCTCCCAGCTCCATGCCCATGATGTGAAAGCCGGAATCCACGTAGACGGTCTCGCCGGTGATGCCCGAAGCCAACGGCGAGAGCAGGAAGAGCCCGAGGTTGCCCACCTCCTCATGGGTGACGTTGCGGCCGAGCGGCGCCATCCCGGCGACCTTGCTGTACATCTTCACGAAGCCGGGGATCGAGCGCGCCGCCACGGTGCGCACCGGGCCCGCCGAGACGGCGTTGACCCGCACGCCCTTCTTGCCCAACTCGTAGGCCAGATAGCGGACGGAGGCCTCCAGCGCGCTCTTGGCGATGCCCATGACGTTGTACTTGGGCACCACCTTCTCGGCGGCGTAGTAGGTGAGGGTAACCAGCGCGCCGCCCTCGTTGAGCAGCGGCTCGGCCTCGCGGGCCACGGCGACGAGCGAGTAGGCGGAGATCTCCAGCGCCGTGCGCCAGTCGTCGCGGGTGGTCTCGATGTAGCGGCCGTCCATGGCCGCCCGCGGCGCGAAGGCGATCGAGTGGACGACGAAGTCGAGAGTCCCCCAAGTCTCGCGGAGGTCGGCGAAGGTGGCCTTCAGCTCCGCCTCATTGGTGACGTCGCACTGGGAGAGGCGCGAGCCCGTCCAGTCTCGTGTCAGCTTCTCCAGCTCCTCCTTCAACCGTTCGCCCTGATAGCTGAAGGCCAGCTCCGCGCCCGCCGCGTGCAGCCGCTCGGCGATCGCCCAGCCGATGCTGCGCGCGTTGGACACCCCCATCACCAGGCCGCGCTTGCCCTGCAGATCGATTTGGATCATGGCGCGGTATGTTATCGCGAACCGCTTGCCTCTCGATGACGCCCAGGACCGGAGACGGGTTCTCTCCCGTCCGCTACGCCTCAAACGGACCGTAGAGACGTTCCCAGCCCGTATACGACACCCCTTCGCAGGCCACGGGGACGGCGGGACGTCTCCTCAGGAAGCAATCCCTTTGCGCGTTCCCGGTCCTGTGTGAAGATGGATGTGGAGAGCACGATGCTGAGCGAAGAGATTCGTAAAGAGATCAGGCCAAGGTTGGAGGCCGTCTTCCAGGACCGGTTCAGAGGAGCCCTGCTCTTTGGATCGGAGGTCCGGGGGCAGGCAGAAGAGGACAGCGACGTGGACATTCTGGTTCTCCTGAGAGAACCCGTCGAACTAGGCAAGGATCTGGATAGGATCGTCGAGGCCCTGTACCCTCTCCAACTCCAGGTAGACCGCCCCATCCACGCGCTCCCGGTTTCCTCAGAAGCTTTCAAGGCCGGTCAGTACAGCCTTTACCGGACGGCGCAACGGGAAGGCCGGTATCTGTGAATCCAGAGCTCGAGGCATAGCTGGTTTCTCTAGTCCATGAACCTCTTCGAGCTGACCTGCGCTCTCATCGACATCGACTCGACCACTGGGCGTGAGCGCGAGGTCGGCGACTTCCTGTTCCGACATCTGGAAGATCTCGCCCGACAAACAGAGGGCTCGGTCGAGCGCATGGCCGTCACCGAGGACCGCTTCAACGTGTTCGCGGCGTGGGATGAGCCGGCGGTGGTGCTCTCCACGCATATGGACACCGTGCCGCCGTTCTTCGCTTCGTCCGAGGATAACAGCTTCATCCATGGACGCGGAGCGTGCGACACCAAGGGTGGGATCGCGGCGATGATCCACGCGATCGAGGGGCTCCTCGCGGAGAGCCGGCGGGGCTTCGGTCTGCTGCTGGTGGTGGGCGAGGAGACGGACAGCGCCGGCGCCCAGGCGGCGAACCGCCAACCCCGGGGGGCGCGATACCTGGTCAACGGCGAGCCGACCGAGAACCGCCTGGCCCTCGGTTCCAAGGGAATGCTCTACATGGCGCTGGAGGCGGAGGGCCGGGCGGCCCATTCGGCCTACCCGGAGCTCGGCGACTCGGCGATCGACAAGCTGCTGGACGTGCTGGCGCGGCTGAAAGACGTGCCTCTGCCCGCCGATCCCGTCCTGGGCGAGACGACCCTGAACATCGGCACTCTCGCCGGCGGCCGGGCTCATAACGTGGTGGCGGACCAGGCGCGAGCCGAGGTGACGCTGCGCACCGTCGGCGACACGGCCGAGCTGCGCCGGCGGCTGGCCGCCACGGTCCACACCGTGCCGGGGGTGCGGATCGCGGAGATCCGCGAGACGCCGGCCATTCACCTCGGTTCTCTGCCCGGCTTCGAGACCACCATCGTCAAGTACACCACCGACGTGCCGCGGCTCGGCGCCTGGGGCGAGCCCTTCCTGCTGGGACCGGGGAGCATCCACGTCGCCCATACGCCCGAGGAGCGGATCGCCAAGCGCGATCTCCAGGCAGCGGTGCACCTCTACCAGGAGATGGTCCGCCGGTTGCAGGACCGCTAGACTGTCAGCGCCGGGGAGAGCGTGGAGACAAGCATGCAAAAGATCGAGGTCGGCATCCTGGGCGCCACCGGGACGGTGGGGCAGCGGTTCGTGCAGCTCCTGGAGAACCATCCGTGGTTCGACCTGCGCTGGCTCGCGGCCAGCGACCGCAGCGCCGGCAAGCGTTACCGCGAGGCCTGCTCCTGGCAGCTCGAAGGGCCGCCGCCCGCCGCGGCCGCCGAACGGATCGTCGAGGAGTGCGTGCCGGGCCGCGGCCCCAAGCTGGTCTTCTCCTCGATGTCCTCCGCCCTCGCCGGCGACATCGAGCGCGACTTCGCCGCCGCCGGACATGTGGTGGTCTCCAACTCCAGCCACTACCGGATGACGCCGGACGTTCCCCTGCTGGTGCCGGAGATCAATCCGGATCACTTGGGCTTGCTGGCGGCGCAGCGGCGGGAGCGGGAGTGGGAAGGCGCCATCGTCACCAATCCCAACTGCGCCGCCGTCGTGCTGGTGATGCCGCTCGCGGCCTTGCGCCCCTTTGGCATTCGGCGCGTCATGGTCACGACATTCCAAGCGGTTTCGGGCGCCGGATACCCGGGCGTGCCGTCCCTCGACATCCTGGGCAACGTCATTCCCTACATCGGCGGCGACGAAGAGACGAAGGTCGAGAGCGAGCCGCAGAAGATCCTTGGGTGTTTCGAGGACGGGCAGATCCGGCCGCTGCCCTTCACCGTCAGCGCGAGCTGCAACCGGGTGCCGTCCATCGAAGGCCATCTGGTCACCGCGAGCGTCGAGCTGGAGCAGCGTCCCGGGCGCGAAGAGATCCTGCGCGCCCTCTGCGGCTTCTCGGGGTTGCCGCAGGAGCGGGATCTGCCGTCCGCGCCCAAGCGGCCCATTCACCTCATGGACGCCGTGGACCGCCCGCAACCGCGCAAGGACGCTGGCTTGGAAAAGGGCATGGCGACCGCCGTCGGACGCCTCCGCGAATGCAGCATCCTCGATTGGAAGTTCGTCGCGCTCTCGCACAACGTGCTGCGCGGCGCCGCCGGCGCGGCCCTGCTCAACGCCGAGCTGATGCGAAGCGAAGGGCTGCTAGAGACATGAACGCGACCGATGTGGCCTCCGGGCCCCTCACCTCCCCAGCCCTCCTCTCCCACCTCACACCCACCCGCCCGGGGAGAGGAGGGAGCTACAGAAGAAGAAGTTTGCTTGGCTTTTTCCAACCCCCTCTCTCCCGGGGGAAGGGAGTGCGGCGGGAGAGAGGGGGCAGGGGGGAGTGAGGGGCCGCCCATGATCGTGATGAAATTCGGTGGCAGCTCGGTCGACAGCGCGGCGGCGATCGAGCGGGTGGCCGGCATCGTGCGCGATCATCTCGGCCGCCGGCCCGTGGTGGTGGTCTCCGCCATGGCCAAGACCACCCGGCGCCTGCTGGAGGCCGCCGCGGCCGCCGCCGAGGGCGATCGTGACCGGGCGCATGCCCTCTTCGATGAGCTGGAGGCCTATCACCGGGGGGAGGCGCACGGCGTCGTTCCTCCCGCCAGCCGGCCGGCGCTGGACGCGGCGCTCGACCCGTGGTTCAACGAGCTGCGGACGCGCCTCGACGAGCTCTCCTCCACCCGCGCGCTCACCCCGCGGAGCGCCGATACCGTGGCGAGCTTCGGCGAGCTGCTGGCGAGCACCATCCTCTCCTTCGCCCTCAGCCATCGCGGCGTCGACGCCGCCTGGGTGGATTGCCGGCGGGTGATGGTGACCGACGACGACTTCACCCGCGCGCGGCCGCTCTACGGCCCGACCGACGCGCGCCTGCGCGACACGCTCCTGCCGCTCCTGCGGGCCGGCCGGGTGCCGGTGGTGGGCGGCTACGTCGGCGCCACTCTCCAGGGAGTGACCACGACGCTCGGCAAGGAGGGCTCTGACTTCTCGGCTGCCATCGTCGGCGCCGCCCTGGACGCGGAGGAGGTGCAGATCTGGACGGACGTGGACGGCATGCGTACCGCCGATCCGCAGATCTACCCGGGTGCGCGGCGCGTCCGCACGCTCTCCTTCGCCGAAGCGCTGGAGCTCTCCTGCTCGGGCGCCAAGAAGCCTCACTACGGCACTCTGGGTCCGGCGAGCCGTGCCGGCGTGCCCATCCGCATTCTCGACTCCCGTCACCCCGAGGCGGAAGGCACGGTGATCGGCCACCGCAATCCGGAGGCGCCGCCCACCATCAAGTCCATCGCCTGCCGAACCAACGATCATCTGATCTGCACCCAGGCGACCGGCGCGGCGGCCGGCGACGGTCTCCTCGCCGACCTGTTCGAGATCTGCGACCGCTTCCGCCCTTCGCTGCTCGTGCTCGGACCTCAGGGTGACCTCGCCCTGGACCGCCACGACCGGCTGCCGGAGATCCATTCGGCCCTCCTCTCGGCCGTAGGGCAGTCGGCCGAGCTGTGGATCACGCGCGGCCGCGCCGTCGTCTCCCTCGTCTCCGAAGATCTCGCCGCGCATCCCGAGCTCGTCCGGCGAGCCCTCGAAGCCGGCAGGAGCCACGAGCCGCGGCTCGTGCTCTCGGGGGTCGCCGCGCCCGCCGTGCGGCTCCTCGCCGAGGAGGATCAGCTCCCCGGCCTCATCGCGCGGCTTCACGAGGAGCTGCTGCCCGGCGCCGCCGGCGAGGTGGTCGAATGAACCGGCTGGCGCTCGTCGGCCATGGCCGCATGGGACGCCTGGTCGAGCAGCTCGCCCCGGAGCATGGCTTCGAGGTGGCGCTCCGCCTCGACGGGCGCTCGAACGCCGGGGGCGCCGGCATCACCGCCGAGAGCTTCCAGGACGTCGACGTGGCGATCGACTTTTCGGGCGCCGCCGCCGTGCCGGAGAACGCCGAGAGGCTCGCCGCGCTCGGCGTTCCCCTGGTGATCGGCACCACCGGCTGGACGAGCGAGATGCCGCGGGTGCGCGAGGCGGTCGAGCGGCATGGCGCCGGCCTGCTCCATGGCGCCAACTTCTCGGTGGGCGTGCAGGTCTTCTACCGCCTCGCCGAGGCGGCCGCCCGCCTGCTGGCCGCCGAGACCGCCTACGACGCCTGGGCCTACGAGATCCACCACAAGAAGAAGAAGGACGCCCCTTCGGGCACGCTGCTGCAGCTCGAGAAGGTGATGGAGGCGGCGGGCTACGGCCGGCCCATCGACGTGGCGAGCAACCGCGCCGGGGCCATCCCGGGCACCCACCAGATCGGTTTCGACTCCGAGGCGGACACCATCCTCCTCGAGCACCGGGCCCGCAGCCGCGCCGGTTTCGCTCACGGCGCCCTGCGCGCGGCCCGCTGGATGATCGGCCGCCGCGGCTTCTACGAGTTCAGCCAGGTGTGGGAAGAGATCGTGCGGGAACGAAACGAGCGGCGAGAGACTCTAGAATGATGGAGACGCGCGCCTTCGCGCGCAGGGAGAACGCCATGTTTCGAGGATGCGGCACCGCGCTGGTCACTCCGTTCCGATCCGACCTGTCGCTCGACGAGGAGGGCCTTCGCCGGCTGCTCCGCCGCCAGATCGAGGGCGGGATCCACTTCCTCGTCCCCTGCGGCACGACGGGGGAAAATCCCACCCTCACGCGCGAGGAGCACCTGCGGGTGGTCGAGATCACGCTGGAGGAGGCCGGGGGCAAGACCCCCGTGCTCGCGGGCTGCGGCGGCAACAATACGCAGGAGGTCGTCGAGCTGGCGCGGGATCTCGAAGGGCTCGGCGCGGACGGCCTGCTCGTCGTCACTCCCTATTACAACAAGCCCACGCCGGAAGGCCTCTACCAGCACTACCGCGCCGTGGCCCGCGCGACCCGGCTGCCCATCATCGTCTACAACGTCCCCGGCCGCACCGGCACGAACGTCGATCCGGCGACGCTGGCGCGGCTGGCGGAGATCGACACCGTCACCGGCGTCAAGGAGGCTTCGGGCAACATCTCGCAGATGGCCGCCATCCTCCAGACCGTTCCCGAAACCTTCGCCGTGCTCTCCGGCGACGATGCGGTCACCCTGCCGCTCATCGCGCTCGGCGGCGTCGGCATCATCTCCGTGGTCTCCAACGAGGTGCCCTTCGCCATGGCGCGGCTGACCTCGCTCTGTCTGCAAGGGGACTTTGCCGCCGCGCGGGAGATCCAGCGCCGGCTGCACGCCTTGATGGAGATCAACTTCATCGAGGCCAATCCCGGCCCGGTGAAGGCGGCGCTCGGCCTCATGGGATTGATCGAGCCGGTCTTCCGCCTCCCCATGGTGCCGCCGAAACCCGACAACCTGAAGAAGATCGAGAAAGTCCTGCTCGAGCTCGGCCTGCTTCCGGAGACCGCCGAGTCCGATACCGCCGTGGAGACCCGGCTTGCCGGCTGAGATCCTCGGCGCATTGCGCGAGGAGATCGAACGGCTCTACGCCGCGCCGCCGGCTCAATACGGGCCGGAGCACCGGGCTCTCTTCGATCGTTTCAAGGCGGCGCTCAACCGGGGCGAGATCCGCGCCGCCGAGCCGGATGCCGCCTCGCCCACCGGCTGGCGCGTCAATCCGTGGGTCAAGCAGGGGATTCTCGCCGGCTTCCGCATGGGCGAGGTCGTGGACATGTCCGTGGGCGGCCCCTCCGGCGGCCGGCTGCCGTTTCTCGACAAGGCGACGTATCCGCCTCGGCCTCTCGATGCGAGCTCGGGCGTTCGCGTGGTGCCAGGAGGTTCCTCCATCCGTGACGGCTGTTACCTGGGCCGGGGCGTCATCTGCATGCCGCCGATGTACGTCAATGTCGGAGCTTGGGTCGATGAAGGATCCTTGATCGACTCCCACGCCCTGGTGGGGAGCTGCGCCCAGGTCGGCAAGCGAGTGCACCTCTCCGCCGCCGCGCAGCTCGGCGGCGTGCTGGAGCCGGTGGGCGCCTCGCCGGTCATCGTCGAGGACGACGTCCTCATCGGCGGCAACTGCGGCGTCTACGAAGGCACGGTCGTCAAGCGCCGGGCGGTCCTCGGAGCGGGCACCATCCTCACCCGCTCGACGCCCGTCTACGACCTCGTCCACGAGACGATCCACCGCGCCACGGACGAGCTGCCGCTGATGATCCCCGAGGAGGCGGTGGTCGTCCCCGGCTCCCGCGCCGTCGCGCGCGGAGCTGGCAAGGAGTGGGGCCTCTCCCTCTACACTCCCGTCATCGTCAAGTATCGCGATGCTTCGACGAACGAGCGGGTGCAGTTGGAGGAGTGGTTGCGGTAGGCCTCCCATAACAGGTTGAATTGGTGGTCGAATTAAGGGTATAATCTCGATCATGCCAAGCGTTAAGAGCTCGGACTCTGAACTGAGGGCGACCATCGAGCGTGAAGCAACGACCCTGGGTATCTCGAGGATCGCCGGGTATCTGCAAGACCATCTGGGCCAGAAGATCACCGCCTATCTCGCGGGCAACGACAACGCGAAAACAGTGGGACTGTGGATCTCTGGGAAGGTGGAGCCGCGAGACCTGCCGAAAACCCGTCTCCGCTACGCCTATCAGGCCGCTCGCCTTCTCGTCGAGGCTTATGACGATGAGATCGCGAAGGCTTGGTTCTTCGGATCCAATACGCTGCTGGACGACGAGGCTCCCGCTTACGTGCTGAGGCATGGCACAACTCCGGACGACCTACGCCTGGTGATCCCCGCCGCTCGTAACCTCATAGGGATCCCCACTCTGGCATTCGCGGAGGCTCGCTGAAAAACGGCTCGCTCGCGTGGAGGGTGGGTCACGCCAGTGGGTTGGACTTCCCTCCTTGGGAAGTCCTGAGTTGGAAAAATCGCTTCGATCATCCGGAGAAAGTCTTCCGGACACTTTACTGTGCCGAGCAGAGGCAGACCGCCTTCCGCGAGGTCCTCGCCGACTTCCGCCCGAATTCCAAAGCGCGCGCCGAGTACAGATCCCTCTACGGTGAGGACCTGCCGGCTCCACGGATCTCCTCCGTATGGTGGGAGGGAAGAGTGCTGGCACAAGGCACTGTCACTGTTCTTCAAGGCTTTCTGGTTGACATCGACGATCCCGCGCTGCGCCAGCAGTTCGCCCAGCTCCACGCCGATCTCCTGGCCCGCCATGGGATTGACTACCTCGACATCGCCCAGGTCCGCAGCAAAGACCGCCCGGTTACCCAGGCACTGACTCGTTTTGTAGCGGACCGAGGTGCCGCCGGCATTATTTACGGCTCGAACCTGGACGATCTGCCTTGCGCCGCCCTGTTCGAGGACAGATCGTTTCTCGCTCCAGTGCCGGAGTCTGAACCCGAACCGCTGACCATCTCTCATCCAGACCTGGTGACGATCTGTAACGAATTCGGTCTGCTCCTGGCGGACTGACTTGGCGTCGGCCCAGATCCTGAATCAGCGCTGCCCTTCCTCCTTCTTCGCCGCCATCTCGCGCCTCATCTTCTCCAGTGTCGCGTCGAGCTCGGCGAGCGCCTTGGAATTCTTCGCCTTGAGCTCGGCCTCCAGGCGCTCGAGGTCAGAATCCAGCGACTTCCAGCGCTCCTTCGATTCCGTACTAGCGTCGCGGTAGGTGCGTTGGAGATTCTCACGGATGTCCGCTACATCCTTCCCGACCTCCTGCAGGTTGCGCTCTTTCTCCACGTCGCCCCGACGGCTTTGCAGCCTCTCCTGGGCCCGCTTCAGCCAGGTACGGAAATCTTCGCCGTCCGAATCCGCCGTGACCCGCTCCCGCCCGCCCGCACCGCGAGTGAGATCGCCCCATAGCGTCCGCAGCTCGCCTCCCTCGCGCCGGTAGGCCGCCCAGGCCACCGCCAGCGCCAGGATCGCCAACAGCAGGGCCAGTCGGGCCACGCCTCCTCCGCCTCTTGCCTCAGCCATTTGTCGATTCCTCCCGGTTCATCTTAAAATATGTCACCCCGGGAACCGAGGCATCCCCGATCGGGAAGGCCTGCCGGGGAACTACCCGTCCAAAGACGTGCAGCCATGCGGTCCCAGGACCGCCGGGCCGCTGCACCTTAAGAGACGGAACTGATTGAGGAGGACCATTCCATGACCACCGCGACCGTCGAGACCCTGCAGTTTCAGGCCGAAACCAAGCAGCTCCTCGACATCATGATCCACTCGTTGTACTCGAACAAGGAGATCTTTCTCCGCGAGCTGATCTCCAACGCCTCCGACGCCCTCGACCGCCTGCGGTTCGAGTCCCTGACGCGGCCGGAGCTGCTGGAGGGCGACGAGACGCTGGAGATCCGCCTGGAGGCCGACCGCCAGGCGCGCACCCTCACCATCCACGACAACGGCATCGGCATGAACCGCGAGGAGGTGATCGCCAACATCGGCACCATCGCCAAGTCCGGCACCCGCGAGCTGGTCGAGCGCATCAAGCAGGGCGAATCCAAGCAATCGATCGCCGAGCTGATCGGCCAGTTCGGCGTCGGCTTCTACTCCTCGTTCATGGCCGCCGAGCGCGTCGTGCTGACCACCCGCCGGGCAGGCGA
This sequence comes from Acidobacteriota bacterium, assembly GCA_046765915.1. Taxonomy (GTDB): domain Bacteria; phylum Acidobacteriota; class Thermoanaerobaculia; order Multivoradales; family UBA5704; genus DATARR01. Next base: position 26,255 of record JBKPTH010000018.1, read on the forward strand.
GTCGCCGGCCGTGCGCTGGGAGTCCACCGGCGACGGCACCTACACCATCGAGGAGGCCGAGAAGCCGGGGCGCGGCACCTCGATCACCCTCCACCTCAAGCCCGAGGACAAGGATAACGGCATCGACGACTTCTCCGATCGCTGGGTCGTCAGCCGTATCGTCCACCGCTACTCGGATTTCGTCAGCTACCCGATCATCCTCAAGGCCGAGAAGGACCCCGAGATCGAGGATCTGGCGAAGGAGAAGGAGACGGGCGAGAAGCCGGTCATGCCGCTGGAGGAGAAGGTCCTCAACTCGATGAAGCCGATCTGGACCCGGCCGCCTTCCGAGGTCACCCAGGACGAGTACAAGGACTTCTATCGCCACATCTCCCACGACTGGACCGAGCCGCTCAAGGTCATCCCCTACAAGGCGGAGGGGCGCGTCGAATACCAGGCCCTGCTCTTCATCCCCTCGCAGGCGCCGTACGACCTCTACTACGTGGCCTCCAAGCCGGGCCTGCAGCTCTACGTCAAGCGCGTCCAGATCCTGGAGAAGTGCGAGGACCTGCTGCCGCAGTACCTGCGCTTCGTGCGCGGTGTCGTCGACTCGCCGGATCTCGCGCTCAACGTCTCCCGCGAGATGCTGCAGCAGGACCGCTTCATCACCCTCATCCGCAAGGGCCTGACGAAGAAGGTGCTCGACTCCCTGGAGGAGATGAAGGAGAAGGATTACGACACCTACCTCAAGTTCTGGACCGAGTTCGGCCGCGCCATCAAGGAAGGGACGAGCGCGGACTACGAGAACAAGGAGCGGCTGCTCGAGCTGCTGATCTTCGAGTCCTCCAACGATCCCGAGAAGCTCACCACCCTCAAGGACTACGTCTCGCGCATGAAGGAGGGGCAGAACGAGATCTACTACCTGACGGGCGAGTCGCGCTCGCAGGTCGCGAGCTCACCCCATCTCGAAGCGTTCAAGGAGAAGGGCTACGAGGTGCTCTACCTGGTGGACACCGTCGACGAGCTGCTCACCCAGACGCTCAACGAGTACGGCGGCAAGAAGCTGAAGTCGGCCGGCAAGGGCACCGTGGCGCTGGGCAGCGAGGAGGAGAAGAAGCAGACCGAGGAGGAGCTCAAGGCCAAGGAGGAGCAGATGAAGCCGCTCCTCGAGGCCATGCAGAAGAAGCTCGACGAGCACGTCAAGCAGGTGCGTCTCACCAACCGGCTCACCAGCTCCCCCGTCTGCCTGGTGGGCGCCGAGCACGACTACAGCCCGCAGCTCGAGAAGCTGCTGCAGAAGGGCAAGGGCGGCGGTCCCAAGCAGCGCCGCATCATGGAGCTCAACCCGAACCACGAGATCCTGGCCAAGATGAGCGCGCGCTTCGAGAAGGATCCATCGGATCCTCTCCTCGACGACTACGCCAACCTCCTCTTCGGCTACGGCCTGATCGCCGAAGGCGGCGAGCTGCCGGATCCGGTACGGTTCAACCGGGCGGTGGCAGATCTGATGACGCGGGGAGCCTAGGACAGCAGGAGGCGCAGGAGACCGCACACCGCGCCTCCGAGCACCACCCACTGCACGTCGACGCGCCAGCGCAGGAGGGCCAGCAGCGCCACGGCCGCCACGCCCACGGCTGCGAGGTCGATCTCTCCTCGCGGCACGAAGACGGCGGCGCCGAAGACGAAGGCCAGGTTGAGGATCACCCCCACGACCGCCGCGGTGATGCCGCCGAGGGCCGCGGTCCAGCGGCGGTCGTGGCGCAGCCTCTCGACGTGCGGGGCGCCGAAGAAGATGAAGACGAAGCCTGGCAGGAAGGTCGCCCAGGTGGTGAGCAGCGCGGCCGCCACCGCGCTCAGCGCCGGCGGCAGTCCGGCCGGGTGGTTCCAGCCCGCCATGAAGCCCACGAATTGGAGCACCATGATGAGCGGTCCGGGGGTGGTCTCGGCCAGGGCGAGACCGTCGATCGCCTGGTGCGCCGTGAGCCAGCCGAACCTCTCGACCGCGGCCTGAGCGACGTAGGCGAGGACGGCGTAAGCACCGCCGAAGGTGACGAAGGCGGCCCAGGTGAAGAAGAGGTAGACCTGGGCGTGGAGGCCGCGCAGGCCGACCATCGCCGCAAGAAGGACGAGAGGCAGGGTCCAGAGGCCGATCCCCCAGGAGAGCACGCGGACGGGGCGCGGCGGCGGGCGGATGGGCTCCGGCGCGGGCGCCTCCTCCACGGCGTCCGCCCGGCGATCCCCGAGCAGGAGCCCGAGCGCGCCGGCGGCGAGGACGACGAGCGGGAAGGGCACGCCGAACAGACGCACGGCCAGGAAGGCCGCGCCGGCGATGGCCCAGTGCGGTACGCCGTGCAAGGCCCGGCGGCCGATCCGCGGCACCGCTTCCGCCACGATCGCAACCACCACCGGCTTCAAGCCCCAGAGCGCGGCCGCGATCACCGGCAGCGAGCCGTGCGCCGCGTAGATCCACGACAGCCCGAGGAGGACGAAGACCGAGGGGAGGACGAAGAGGACGCCGGCCGCGATCCCGCCGGCGACGCCGTGGAGCAGCCAGCCGATGTAGATCGCGAGCTGCTGCGCCTCCGGCCCAGGCAGCAGCATACAGAAGTTGAGGGCATGGAGAAACCGCTCTTCGTTGATCCACCGCCGCCGCTCCACCAGGTCGCGATGCATGAGCGCGATCTGGCCGGCGGGACCGCCGAAGTTGACGCAGCCCAGGCGCGCCCAGTAGCGCAGCGCCTCGCGGAAAGGGACGGGCTGCGCCGCCGACTCCGCCGAAGCCGGGAGCTCCTCAAGCACCAAGGTCGACCACCCGGCCGGCGCCGACCGTCCGCGCCTGCCTCTCCACCGCGATGGCCGCCGCGAGGTCCTGGAGGGCGGTGCCGGTGGAGTCGAAGATGGTGATCTCTTCCGCCGTGGAGCGGCCAGGCTTCGTTCCAGCCACGACCTCGGCGAGCTCGGCGTGAACCTGCCCGGCCGTCATCAGGCCGGCGGCGAGCGCGTGTTGGAGCTCTCCCAGCTCGGCGCACTGCGCCAGCGCGTCGACGACCAGCGTGGCATGGGTGACGAGCCGGGGATCGAGCTCCTGCTTGCCGCGGTCGTCCGCGCCGACGGCGGCGATGAAGGTCCCTGGCCGCACGTCCTCGGCGCGGATGAAGAAACCGCGCGCGGGCGTGCAGGTGACGCAGACATCGGTGCCGGCGAGCGCCGTCTCGAGGCTCGTCGACGGAAGAACGTCACAGCCTGGCAGCTCGGGGGCAAGCTCCGACGCCAGCCGCTCGGCGCGGCGCGGATCGAGATCCCAGAGCAGGATCCGCGCGAGCGGCAGAACGCCGCAAAGAGCGCGCGCGTGCATCGCTCCCTGCCGGCCGCAGCCGCAGACGGTGAGAGTGGCCGCGTCGGGGCGCGCGAGAGAGCGCGCCGCCAGGGCGCTTGTCGCCGCCGTGCGCAGAGCGGTGATCATCATCGAGTCGAGGATCGCCAGCGGGCGGCCGCACACGCCGTCGAAGAGCACCAGCACGCCTTGAATGGCCGGCAGCCCGAAGCGCTCCGGATTGGCCGGAAAGTTGGCATTCACCTTGACCGCGAGGCGCGGCTCGGAGCCCAGCAGCCCGGCGCCCTTGACGTGCAGCCCGCCGTCCGTAGACGGCAGGCCGAGCACCCGCGGCGGCACCGTCTCGCCGGCGGCATGCCGGCGCAGGACGTCCTCCACTGCCGCGATGCACGAGGGCAGATCGAGCAGCGCCGCGATCTCGCCGCCCGTCAGGAGCAGCGTGCCCGGAACTTCGGCCTTGGCGTCCACAGCCTTTACGCTAACAACTGTCAGATTGACATGTCAACTGCCATAGAGGCCATCTAGCAACTGTGATATGCGTGATAGGCTTTTTCCATGGCCGGCTGGTACGTGCTCATCCACCAGTTGCCGCCCGATCCGCCGTATCTTCGCGCCAAGATAGCCCACCGACTGGCGCGCATCGGCGCCCTGGCGCTCAAGAACGCCGTGTATGTGCTGCCACGCCGCGATTCCTGCCTGGAGGATCTGCAGTGGATCGCCGAGGAGGCGACGGCGAGCGGCGGCACGGCCTACATCGCCGCCGTGGACTGGATCGCCGGCGTGACCGACGACGACCTCCAGCAGCGCTTCGCCGAGGCGCGCGCCGCCGACTACCGGGCTCTCGCCGCGGAGATCCGCGAAGAGGCCGCGACGCGGAGCCGCGGCACGGGAGGACGGCCGGCGCAGCTCCGGCAGCGGCTGGCGGAAATCGCGGCGGTCGACTGGTTCGGCGCCCCGGGACGCGAGCAGGCCGATGAGCTTCTCAACCAATTGGAGAGCGAGAGGGGGCGTGCGGCCGGCGGGCGCTCAGCGCAGGCGACGACCGTGGCGGAGCTGCGCGGCCTGACCTGGGTCACCCGCCCGGACGTCTACGTCGACCGCATCGCCACCACCTGGCTCGTCCGCCGTTTCGTCGATCCGCAGGCGCGCTTCCGCTTCACCGCCGCACCGGAGAGACGCCGCCGGGCGGGCGAGATCACCTTCGACGTGGCTGGCGGCGACCTGACCCATGAAGGCGAGCGCTGCACCTTTCAGGTCCTGCTCGACCGGCTGGGTCTGAAGGACGCCGCTCTGCGCACGATCGGAGAGATCGTGGCGGACATCGACTTCAAGGAGTCCCGCCATGGCCATCCCGAGACGGCGGGAGTCGAGCGCCTGCTGAGCGGTCTGGTGACCCGGCAGGCCCGCGACCGCGATCGGATCGAGAAAGGCGCCGAGCTTTTCGATACCCTCTACGCGGCCCTACGCGCCACGCCCGCTGGAGAACGCGCGGCACGAAAGAAGGCCGCCCCCCGGCCTCGCCGGGACCGGAAACGTTAACGCCTCTCCACCTCCGTCAGAGTGGTCACCTGCTGCTGAAAGCCGGTATCGAGAACGTACTGCGTGGGCTGAATTACACCGTCGAAGCGACGATGCTCCCGGAAGTACGTCTTCACGGGGATCTCGCCCAACGGCGACTGCATTGTGCCGGCCATACCCGCGAGCAGCTTGGTCTGCGCATCCACGAACACAGTGAGCGCCGCGCCCGAGGCGTCCCGTAGAGAGAGCCGGAAGCACGGCCGTTGATCGAAGAGCTCGACGAACTCGACGCGAATCTCCTCGAAAGCCTCCCGGTACTGCAAAGGCCCATAGAAGAGCGACCGAAAGCGAATCGCCAGGGCTTGTTCTCCGGACAGCTTGGTGCGTTGCTTGGTGCGTTGCTTGGTGCGTTGCGTTGAAGGCGAAGTCTGCCAGGCGTCCTGCCCGTCAAACTCCGTCTCGACGACTCCCACCGGTCCCAGCGAGACGCGCGACAGCAGATACCTTGGCGCCGTCAGCTCCAACTGGAAAGTTCCTTCCATGGGAGTGTCGACGATGACGGTGGTCCCAGTGGCCATGAGGTAAGAATGGGCGCGTAAGGCCTCGGCACCGCCGAGCGCGAGGACCATATCCGTGAGTAATTCGTCCAGAGTCGGCAGAGGAAACGCGGCGGGATCGAACGTCGTCGCCGGCGGAGCGGACCGGGCCTGGATCGCAGGCAAAGGCTTGGGGCTGGCATCGCGGCTCAACGTCAGCGCCTCACGAAGGCCGGCGTCGAGAATGGGGTCCGCGCCGGCGCTGTACGGACCCGCCCGCTCGACGCGCACATCGGGAGGAGTCGGCTTCAGCTCCAGTAGCTCGGTGTACTTGGGGAGCGGGAAGGAGGGAAACCTCAGCACGCTCTCCGCGCCGACTTCGGCGAAGCTCGCCGGTACGACGGCGCCGGCCGTGGGCTCGCCGACGAGGCGGGCGCGGCCGGACGCCTTGAGCTCGTAGGCCAGAGCGTCCTTGCCGCTCCTCGACTGGCGATCGACGAGCGCGACGACCGGCCGGTGCCACACCGCCTCCGGACCGTCCAGGACGCGAAGGATCTGCGGCACGACCGGTGCGTTGCCGCCGCGCCCGCGCAGATCGAGGAGAAGCGCATCACAGTCCGCGAAGTCGCCGAGGAGCGTTTCGCGCAGCAGCTCGGGCACTCCCGTCATGTGCAGGTACCAGAAATGGATGTAACCGAAGCGCCGGCCTTCGCGCTCGATCACGCGCACGCTGCGCTTCGCGGCGTCGAAGGCCGAGTCGTCCTCCACAGGCACGTTCAGATCGAAGACCTCCCCGCGCCGGCGCTCGAGCGTCAATGTCACAGTCTCTCCCGCCTGCACGAGCACCGCGTGCATGGGAGGATCGAGCTCGTCGTCTAGATAGGCGTCGTCCGTCCGCCAATCGAGCCGCAGGCTCTCCTCGACCGGTACGCCGTCGAGGCGCAGGACGCGGTCCCACGGCTTTACGCCGGCCCTCTCCGCGGCGCCGCCTTCGAACACCATGCTCGCGAAGTAAGCGCCGTCTTTCCGGAGAAGCTGCAGTCCGAGCGCCGGCGCCCGGCGTCCGAACAGCTCGTTGACGAGGGAATCCCGGCCCTGGCGGGAAAACAGGCCGAGGTGCGAAGCCGGGACGCGGCGCAGAAGCGCGTGCACGGCCTCGCGTTCCTCCGCGAGCGATGCCGCGGCGCGCGCCCTCTCCCGGAACATCTCGGCGAGCTCGGGCAGCTCCTCTTCGCGGAACCGCTGGTCGTAATAGTGACCGGCCAGCGTGCGGACGACGGCCTCAAAGAGGTCACCGCCGATGTAAGGAGACGGGTCGAGCGCGGCAGCGAACCTGGCAGGCGCGCTCACCGGTCCTCCTCCTCGGCCGCGATGTCGGCACGGCCCAGCACCTTCGTCGCCTTCTCGCGCAGCGCCCGGCGGGCCTCCTGCACCTGCGCCAGCGCCTCCGAGAGCTCCCGCAGCTCGGAGGCGCGCACCTTGAGACCCTCCTTCAGGAACAGGGCCGCAGCCTCGGAGCGGCTACGCGCGGCGCCCGTCTCCACCCAGGCGTCGAGCAGATCGATCGCCTCCTTGTCGACGCGCACCATGAGCACCTGGTCGCGCGGTGTCTGGCCGAGCTCCAGGAGACTGTCGCGTAGATCGGCGGAAAGGCAGACCACCTTCACCGGCCGGTCGCCCTGCGTGCTGAGCTGGCGGGCGACCTCGGCGGCGACGGAATCGGGCAGACCCAGCGTCTCGAGCTTCTTTTTCATGACGGCCTCCTGATGCTTGTAATTGTATTACGCGCATCAGAGAGGCGTCAATACTCTCCTTCTGGATATGCCGCGGCCCGGCAGTCCCAAGACCACCGGGCAAGCCTCAGAGGGAGGGAACTTCAGCGCGTGACCGGCTGGTTCTCGGCGACCACCGTGATCTGCTCGGCCAGCAGCCGCCCGCCGGAGTCGCGGATGTCGACCTGGACCTCGTCGCCGCGCTCGAGATTCTCGGGCGCGTAGCGGCGGCCCTGATAGTCGACGCCGGTCTGCGCGTCGTAGTACACGACGACCACGCCGGAGCGATCCGTCGGGAAGCGGGAGTCGTTTCGCGACGACGGCTCGATCTCCAGGGTGCGGTTGCGGGTGTCGACGTAACGGACGACGCCGCGCAGGTCGGTGCCGAGAGTGTCGTTGTAGCCGCCGGAATCGTAACCGCCGGAGCTGCCGGTGCCGCCGCTCACGTCATAGAGCACCTGGATGTCGCGAGCGTAGAGGCGGGAGCCCGACGACTCGTCGACGTTGGCCGCGATGCGGTCTCCGCGCTCCAGGTCCTCCGGCCGGTAGGTGCGGCCCTCGAAATCGACCCGGGTGCCGCTGTCGTAGTGCAGGACGACCTCGTCCGACCCGCCGTTGCGCAGGTAGTTACCGCTGCCTTCCTGATCCACGACGATGGTCTGGTCGCGGGTATTCACGCTGGTGATCGTTCCCCGTACGTCGCCGGTCTGACCGTAGCGGTCGTTGCCGCGGGAGCCGCCCAGGACATCACCGATGCCCGACGAGCCGCAACCGGCGAGCAAAGCCGCAGCGAGGACGAGGGCCGTCAACGTCAAAAAGCTGGCTGATGGGGTTCTTTTCATGGTTGTACCTCCCGAGGTGCGTTTTGCCCCTCGGGAGGTGAAGACTGCACGACCTGTGCCGGCTCGATGCCGCCATGCGGACTTAACCGTCCGTGCCTGTCCTTGCCCGTCCGTGTCCGTCCGCGCCGAGTCTCCTGCGCCTACCGCTTTTCCTGGTACGGAATTCCCAGAGCCCGAGGCGCCCGCGAGTGGCCGATAAAGCCGGCGAGGACGACGATGGTCAGCGCGTAGGGGACGATCTGGATGAACTGCACCGGCACCTGCGAAACCCCCTGCATCTGGATCGACAACGCCTCGGCGAAGCCGAAGAGCAGGCAGGCGAGCATCGTCTGCACCGGCCGCCATTTGCCGAAGATCAGCGCGGCGAGGGCGATGAAGCCGCGGCCGGCCGACATGTTGCGCGCGAAGAGCGACGACTGGCCGATGGAGAGATAGGCGCCGCCGATGGCCGCGAGGGCGCCGGAGAGCATCACCGCCGCGAAGCGCACGCGCGCCACGTTGACGCCCGCCGTGTCCGCCGCCTCGGGATTCTCGCCCACGGCGCGCAGTCGCAGCCCGAACGGCGTGCGGTTCAGCACGTACCAGGTGACCGGCACCAGGACGAAGGCGAGGACGATGGGCGCCAACGGCATGAGCTGGCCTTGCGGGAGCTGCGGCGTGGCGCCGGTCGACTGGAAGAAGGCGCCCGAGAGGAGCGCCGGCACGCCGAGGAAGAGGATGTTGATCGCCGTGCCGCTCACCACCTGGTCCGCCTTGAAGCGGATGCAGGCGAGGCCATGGATCAAGGCCACGAGGACGCCGGCCGCGATGCCCGCCGCAAGTCCGATCCAGGGGTTGCCGGAGACGTAGGTCACCGTGGCGGCGGTGAAGGCGCCGGCGAGCATCAATCCCTCCAGCGCGATGTTGATCACTCCGGAGCGCTCGGAGTAGAGACCCCCCAGCGCCGCCAGCAGCAGCGGCGTGGCCTGGCGGACGGCCGAGGCCAGCAGGATCAGGATGATGTTCATACGCCCTTGATCCTCCTCGCCGCGCGGCCACGGAAGTAAGCCTCCGCCGCCACGAACAGGATGATGATCCCCTGCAGCACCATCACCAGGTCCTTCGACACGTGCTCGGTGAAGATGTCGACGAAGAGGCCGCCGCGCAGCAGGGCGCCGAACAGCAGCGAGGCGAGGATGACGCCGGCCGGATGGTTGCGCCCGAGCAGCGCCACGGCGATGCCGGTGAAGCCGTAACCGGCCGAGAAGCTGTCGTAGTAGCGGTAGCGGTAGCCCATCACCTCGTTGACCGCCACCATGCCGGCGAGCGCTCCCGAGATGGACATGGCGAGCACGATCTGGCGGCCGGTGGCAATGCCGCCGTACTGCGCCGCCGCCGGGTTGGCGCCGGTGGCGCGAATCTCGTAACCCCAGCGCATGCGCCAGAGGAAGAGGTAGACGATCACGCAGGCGAGGAGCGCCAGGGGGAACGCCAGGTTGAGCGGGATGCGCTCCGGCAATCCCGGCACGAAACGGCCGAGCCGCGCGATGTGCCCGCCCGCGCCGATCGGCACCGTCTCCAGGATTGGATCGCCCACCGGCTTGTAGTGATACTGCGTGAAGTAGCTCGCCAGAGCCACGGCGATGAAGTTCATCATGATGGTGGTGATGACCTCGTGGGCGCCGAAGCGGGCCTTGAGCACGCCCGGCACCGCGCCCCAGAAGCCGCCGGCGAGCAGCGCGGTGAGGAAGCACAGCGGCACCAGCAGCCAGGCCGAAAGGCCGGCGCAGGTGATGCCCACCCAGGCCGTCATGAAGGAGGCGGCGTAGAGCTGCCCCTCGGCGCCGATGTTGAGCAGGCCGCAGCGGAAGGCCACCGCTACCGCGAGGCCGGTGAAGATGAGCGGCGTGGCGTAGAACAGCGTGTAGCCGATGCCGTCCGGCCAGGTGAGGGCGCTGCCGATGAGCAGCGTGTAGGTGGAGAACGGGTTGTCGCCCACCGCCAGCACCACGATGCCGCCGACGACGAAGGCCGCCACCACGGCGGCGAGGGGAAAGAGCAGCTCGCGCAGGATCTTCATGGGATCAAGACCATGATTTCAGGCCGCGGCGCTGCCGCCGGTCATCAGCAGTCCGATCTCTTCCATCGAGGCCCGCTCGGGGTCCACCTCGCCGACGATGCATCCCTGGCGCATCACCAGCAGCCGGTCGGCGAGGGCCGTCACCTCTTCCAGCTCCGAGGAGACGAGGAGCAGGGCGCAGCCGGCGTCGCGCAGCTCCACCAGCCGGCGGTGGATGAACTCGATGCCGCCGATGTCCACGCCGCGCGTCGGCTGCGCCACCAGCAATAGCCGCGGCTGCAGGTCCAGCTCGCGGCCGAGGATCAGCTTCTGCTGGTTGCCGCCGGAGAGGGACCGCGCCGGCAATTGCCGGTTCGGCGGCCGCACGTCGAACGCCTTGAGGATCTTTTCCACCTTGCGGCGGATGGCGTCGAGGTTCAGCCAGGAGTGCCATGGACCTACCGCCACCGGCGGCCGATCGTCAGCTCCCAGGATGGAGTTCTCGGCCAGGTCGAAATCCAGCAGCAGTCCGCGCCGGTGGCGGTCCTCCGGCACGTGGGCGATGCCGCGCGCCCGGCGCCCGCGGGCGGAGAGCGCGGCGACGTCCTTGCCCGCGAGCTCGACGGCGCCGGAGACGGCGCCGACGTCCACGAGACCGGCCAGGGCCTCGACGAGTTCCGTCTGGCCGTTGCCCTCGATCCCCGCGATGCCCACGATCTCGCCGGCGCGCACCTCGAAGGAGACGCCGTCGAGCCGCTTCTCGCCGTCCGGCATCGTCAGCGTCAGGCCGCGCACGGCGAGCACCGGGGCCTGCGGCTTCGCCGGCGGCTTGACCACCCGCAGCAGCACGTCGCGGCCCACCATGAGGCGGGCCAGCTCGGCGGCGTTCGTCTCGGCGGTTTTGCGGTGGCCCACCACGCGGCCGTCGCGCATCACGGTGACCTCGTCCGAGATCTCCAGCACCTCCGAGAGCTTGTGGGTGACGATGACGATCGTCTTGCCCTGCTCGCGCATGCGCCGCAGGATGGCGAACATCTCCGCCACCGCCTGCGGCGAGAGCACGGCCGTGGGCTCGTCGAGGATCAGCAGGCGCGCTTGGCGGTAGAGCGCCTTGAGCAGCTCCACCCGCTGTCGCTGTCCCACCGACAGATCCTCGATGCGCCGCGTCGGATCGATGGCCAGCCCGAGCTCGTCGGAGAGGGCGCGGATGCGCGCCTCGGCTCTCTTCAGGTCCAGCGCCAGCGGCGAGCCGGGCTCGATCCCCAGCACGATGTTCTCGGCCACCGTCATCGGCTCGACGAGCATGAAGTGCTGGTGCACCATGCCGATGCCGAGCGCGATGGCGTCGTGCGGGCTGTCGAACCGGCGCGCCTGGCCCTCGACCACGATGTCCCCCGAGTCGGCCGAGTAGAAGCCGTAGGCGATGCGCATCGCCGTGGACTTGCCGGCGCCGTTCTCGCCGACGATGGCGTGGATGGTGCCGGGCGCCACCGCGAGGTTGACGCGGTCGTTGGCCAGCACGTCGCCGAAGCGCTTGGTGATGTCGCGTAGCTCGAGCATCGCGGCTTTACTTCGCCATCGCGTCGGTGACCTTGATCTCGCCGCGGATGATCCGGGCCTTGGCGGCCTCGACCTCGCGGATCACCTGGGGAGAAATGAGCTTGGCGTTGTACTGGTCCATGGCGTAGCCGATGCCGCCGTCCGGCAGGCCGTAGACGTGGATGCCGCCCTTGAAACGGCCGTGCACCATGTCGGCGATGATCTGGTAGACGGCGTTGTCCACCCGCTTCACCATGCTGGTGAGCACGTGGCCCGGCTTGACCCAGTTCTGGTTGGAGTCGACGCCGATGACGAACTTGTCGTACTGCTCGGCGGCGTCGAAGACGCCGAGCCCCGAGTTGCCGGCGGCGGCGAAGATGACGTCCGCGTCCTTGCCGATCTGCGCCACCGCCAGCTCCTTGCCCTTGCCGGGATTGTTCCACGCCGCCTCGGTGACGCCGACGTAGTTCTGGATGACCTCGATCCTGGGATTGACCGCGCGCGCTCCCTCCTCGTAGCCCACCTCGAACTTGTGGATGAGCGGCACGTCCATGCCGCCGACGAAGCCGATCGTCCCCGTCTTGCTCGTGCGGGCGGCGATCATGCCGACGAGATAGCTCCCCTCGTGCTCCTTGAAGATCAGCGAGGCGACGTTGGGCAGATCGCTGACGCCGTCGACGATGGCGAAATTGACCTTCGGGTAGTCCTTCGCCACGGCCTCGACGATGGGGGTCTGGGCGAAGCCGATGCCGATGACGAGGTCGTAGCCCACCTCGGCGAAGGCGCGCATGGCGGGCTCCAGCGAGGCCGGATCGCCCGGCTCGGCGTCGCGCAGCACGATGGGGAAGTCCTTCGCCGCCCGCGTCACGCCGCGGAAGGCGGCGGCGTTGAACGAGCGGTCGTCCTTGCCGCCGCTGTCGAAGACGATGCCGACGTGGATCTTCTTGGGATCTCCGGCGGCGTAGCTCAAATCCCGGCAGCCGGCGGCGGCGAGGCCGAGCGCGAGGGCCAGAGCCAGACCGAGGAAATGGAACTTCTTGCAATGCATGGTGGTGCGGGGAGGGTATCTCGGGAAGGGGCCGAAGGCAAGGCGGGCGGCCCATTCCAAGGTGTTCCTTAAAAGAGGAAGCGGCGTGCCCTTCGAAGCCCTCACCACCCCGGCCCTCCTCTCCTAGAGGGAGAGGAGGGAGACATCTGTTGTCGTTGTCGTCCTTGTTGTCCTTGCCGTCCTTTTACCCGGCTCCTGAGCGCGGCCTTCGTTGGCCCCACCCTTGCAATTGACTCACGCGTGAAGTTTTGGCCCGCGATCCAACAACTAAAGGAGACCACCACATGGCTGACGATCGCTATTCAACCGTAGGACACACCACCACGGCCGAGCTGGAGCACGAAGCGAAGGACGAAGCCAACCATGATCCCATCACCGGCGAGCCCGGCGCGCATCCGGTGGGCACCGGCGTCGGCGCCATGGGCGGCGCGGCCGCGGGTGCCGCGATCGGCGGCGCCGTCGGCGGACCGGCGGGCGCGATGATCGGCGCCGCCGTGGGCGGTATCGCCGGCGGTCTGGCCGGCAAGGGCGTCGCCGAATCGGTGAACCCCACCGAGGAAGACGCCTACTGGCGCGAGACCTACTCGCGCCGGCCGTACGCCGGCAACCGCACCTACGACGAGCTCGCCCCCGCCTACCGTTATGGCTGGGAGTCGCGCACCCGTTACGCCGACCGCAACTGGAACGACGTCGAGGGCGACCTCGAGCGCGGCTGGGACAAGGCCAAGCTGAACACGAAGCTCGGCTGGCACGAGGCCAAGGACGCCACACGCGACGCCTGGAACCGCGTCACCAACCGTTACGAGAACGACGCCTACTGGCGCCAGAACTATTCGACCAAGCCCTATGCCAAGGGCCGCGACTACGAGGAGTACCGTCCGGCCTACAACTACGGCTACGACTCGGCGAACCGCTACCAGGGCCGCCGTTGGGAAGACTCGGAGAGCGACCTCGAACGCGGCTGGGAGAATGCCAAGGGTAAGTCGAAGCTCGCCTGGCACGAGGCCAAGGACGCCGTGCGCGACAGTTGGCACCGCGTCGAGAACGCCCTGCCCGGCGATGCCGACCGCGACGGCCGGTAAACGGCACGGCGCTTCACATATATAGAGGGCTCGGGCGCGCGTCCGGGCCCTCACGGTTTTCTTGCCCAACCGCCATTTGGCCCGGCGCTTCCGCACCTCTACCGAAACGTCGCCCAGAGGGCGATTCGCTTCAGAGAAGCGATTCTCTGTCCTTGATACAGTCCTTCCGATGACAACCCCGGCGCCAGCCCGCCAGCCCTGGTGGAGCGGGCAACGCTTCGCGCGGGTGGCGTTCGCGCTGACGGTGACCGGACTCGCGGCCGGCGGGCTGGCGTGGCTCGCGGATCACGCCGGCGCCGCGCATCAGATCTGGGCGATCACCACCGCGCTCGTCCTGCTGCCCCTGCTGCTCAACATCCTCGCCAGCCTGCGCCGCGGCGAGATCGGTGTGGATGCCATCGCGCTGCTGGCGATGGCAGGCGCCCTGACCTTCGGCGAATACCTCGCCGGCGCGGTGGTGGCGTTGATGCTCTCCGGCGGCGAGATGCTGGAGATTTACGCCGCGGGACGGGCGCGGAAGGAGCTCTCGAGCCTCGTCGAGCGCGTGCCGCGGGTGGTCCATCGCTATGAGGACGGCGGACTGACCGAGCCGGCCCTCGAGGACGTGCGGCAGGGCGACCGGCTGCTGGTGAAGCCGGGCGAGATCGTGCCCGTGGACGGCGTCGTGCTCGGCCCGGCCGAGGCGGTGCTCGACGAATCCGCGCTGACGGGCGAATCGGTTCCCGTCGAGCGCCGGCCCGGCGATCGGGTGCCGAGCGGCGGCGTCAATGCCGGCGGGCCGTTCGATCTCACGGCGGTGGCGACCGCCGACGCCAGCACCTACGCGGCGATCGTCCGGCTGGTGCGCGAGGCGGAGGCCTCCCGCGCTCCCTTCGTGCGGCTGGCGGACCGTTACTCCGTCGTCTTCCTGCCGCTCAGCCTGCTCGTCGCCGGCCTCGGCTGGTGGCTCTCCGGCGATCCCGTGCGCGCCCTTGCCGTGCTCGTGGTGGCGACGCCGTGTCCGCTCATCCTCGCCGCGCCGGTGGCGTTCATCTCCGGCATTTCGCGGGCGGCCCGGCGCGGCGTCATCGTCAAGGGCGGCGCCGTCATCGAAGGGCTGGCCCGCGCCCGCGCTCTGCTGCTCGACAAGACGGGGACGCTCACGCGGGGCATTCCCACCATCTCGCGCATCGAGGTCTTCGGCGGCATCTCGCCGGACGAGCTGCTCCGCCTCACAGCCTCGCTCGACCAGGTCTCGCCGCACGTGCTCGCCGGAGCCGTCGTCGCCGCCGCCCGCGACCGCGGCCTTGCCCTCGCCTTCCCAGTGGACGTCAATGAACGGTTCGGCGCGGGCATCGAGGGCCGGGTAGACGGCCGGCGCGTCGCGCTGGGCAAGGCGAGCTGGGTGAAGGAGCGTACCGGCGGCGAAGGCCCCCTGGCCGCCCGCCTGGAAGAGGTGCGGCGGAGCGTGGCCGCCGAAGGCCTCGCCAATATCTTCGTGGCCGTGGACGGCCAGCCGGCGGGCGTCCTGGTGCTCGAGGATCCGATCCGCGAGGACTCGGCCGCGACTCTGCGCGAGCTGCGGCGGCTGGGCATCGCGCGCATCGTGATGGTGACGGGCGATCACCGCTCCGTGGCCGAGCAGGTGGGCAAGGCGCTGGGCGTCGATGCCGTGCTCGCCGAATGCTCGCCCGAAGGGAAGGTCGAGGCCGTGCAGCGGGAGCGGGCAGCCGGTCCGCTCGTCATGGTGGGCGACGGCGTCAACGACGCGCCGGCCCTGGCGGCGGCCGACGTGGGTATCGCCATGGGAGCGCGCGGAGCCACCGCCTCCTCGGAAGCCGCCGACGCGGTGATCCTGCTCGATCGTCTCGACCGGCTGGTGGATGCCCTCGCGATCGCCCAACGCTCGCGCGCCATCGCGCTGCAGAGCGTCCTCGCCGGCATGGGCCTTTCGCTGGCCGGCATGATCGTCGCCGCCTTCGGATACCTGCCGCCGCTCGCCGGCGCGCTCTTCCAGGAGGCCATCGACGTGGCGGTGATCCTGAACGCGCTGCGGGCGCTGGGGCCGGGGCGGGAGGGTGCGATGATTCCACGGGCGTGGAGACGCAATAATCCTTTTCGAATCGCCGGGCGTGCGGATTCCAAACCCTGAACGGCCATGCCTCCCGCCCCCCGCTTCGTCCTCTTCGGCCCCGCCCACCTGACGGCCCTCTTCCTCACCTTCGCCCTGCCGCTGCTCCTTGCCTGGCTGGTGCGCCGAAGGGGAGGCGAACGCCTGGCGAAGACGATCGCGTGGACGTTCGCCATTGTCCTGATCCTGAATCAGGTCGTGCTGCTGATCTGGGCTCTGCGGCCGGACGTCAATCTGAAGGACAACCTTCCCCTGCACCTGTGCGACTGGGCGACGTTCACCTGCGCCGCGGCTCTCATCTGGCGGCACCGGCTGTCCTATGAGCTGACGTACTTCTGGGGCCTCGCCGGCACGCTGCAAGCCGTCCTGACCCCGGACCTGAACGTGGGCTTCCCCGACGCCGAGTTCTTCGCCTTCTGGATCGCTCACTCGGGGATCATCGCCGCCGTCCTCTTCCTCACCTTGGGTCTGGCGATGCGGCCTACGCTGCGCTCGATCGGCCGGGCCTTTCTCTGGCTGCAGGTCTACACGGTGGTGACCGCCGTGCTGAACCTTCTGCTCGACACCAACTACGGCTATCTCCGTCACAAGCCGGCGCTGCCGAGCCTGCTCGACTACCTGGGGCCGTGGCCGTGGTACCTCGTCAGCCTGGAGATCCTGGCGCTGGTGCTGTTCTTCCTCTGTTATCTCCCCTTCGCCGTGGCGGACTGGATGCGGCGGCGCCGTGGCGAGCCTGGATTTTCCGAGGCATGACGAGCGAGGAGGCCAGGACCTCTCCCCTCGATTACCTGTTCGGCCCCGGCCCGGCCGGCGATCGCGGCGTGCTCTGGCCGCGATGGATCTTCCTGCGCTGCCTCGGTCTCATCTTCTTCTCGGCGTTCTACTCGCTCGCGTTTCAGATCAAGGGGCTGATCGGACCGGACGGCATCCTTCCCGCCGGCGCCTATCTGGAGGATGTGACGCGCGTCCTTCCCGGCCTCTCGCGCTTCTACTACGTGCCGACGGTCCTCTGGCTCGGATCTGGAAGAGCCGCGCTGATGGCTCTCGTCTGGGGCGGACTGATCGCCTCGGTCCTCCTGGTGCTCAACCTCTGGCCGCGGGCGATGAACGCGGTCTGTCTCATCCTCTTCCTGTCGTTCATCAGCGCGGCGCAGGACTTCTCCTCCTACCAATCGGACGGCATGCTGCTGGAGGCGGCGTTCCTCTGCCTGTTCTTCGCGCCGGGCGGGCTGCGGCCCGGGCTGGGAGCGGACCAGCCGCCGTCGCGCGCCAGCCTCTTCCTGCTGCGCTGGGAGTGGTTCCGGATCTACTTCGAGTCGGGCATCGTGAAGCTGCTGAGCGGCGAGGAGCAATGGCGCAACCTCACTGCCATGGACCACTACTACGAAAACGGTCCGCTGCCCACCTGGCTCGGCTGGCACGTGCAGCAGCGCCTCTCGCACGGCTTCCACGCCGGCACGGCCCTCTTCACCCTCATCGTCGAGCTCGGACTCGTCTGGCTGGCGTGGCTGCCGCGGCCGTTCCGCCTCGCCTGCTTCGCCATCGTGACGCCGCTGCAGATCGGCATCATCCTCACCGCCAACTACGCCTTCCTCAATTACCTGGTGCTGGTGCTCGGCTTCCTCCTTCTCGACGACCGGATCTGCGCGCGCTTGGGACTCCGCGTCCCGCAGTCTGAGGTCCGTCCCATTCCGCGCTGGCGCATGGCCGCGTCGGCGGTGGTGCTGGCGTGGGTCTTCTACGCGACCGTGGCACCCTATCTGGCCCAAGGAGCGCGGCCACTGGCGGCGCCGGCGCGGCTCCTCTCGCCGTTCCGCATCGCCAACCAGTACGGCCTCTTCGCGGTGATGACGCGGGCGCGCTACGAGATCGAGCTCCAGGGCAGCCGCGACGGCAGGACCTGGATCGCCTATCCCTTCCGCTACAAGCCGCAGGACCCGCGCGAGGCGCCCGGCATCTATGCTCCCTACCAGCCGCGCTTCGAATGGAACCTCTGGTTCGCCTCTCTCGGCACCTGGAACCAGTATCCCTGGGTGCTCAATACGCAGGTGCGCCTGCTCGAAGGCAGCCGGGACGTGCTGGCGCTCTTCCGCCGCGATCCCTTCGCCGGCAAGCCGCCGCGCCAGGTGCGGGCGATCCTCTGGCAATACTGGTTCACCGATCCGGCGACGAAGCGCAAGACCGGCGCCTGGTGGCGGCGTGAAGAGCGCGGCCCCTACGCAGAGGCGCTGGAGCGGACGGCGGCGGGGACGATTCAGATGCGGTGAGCGCAGCCTATAATCAACCGCAAACAGGGAGGTGCCCCATGGCCAGCAGTGCGCAACCCCTCTCACGGCGCGGCTTCGTTCAGATCCTCGGGGCCGGCGCGGCGGCCGCCATCGTGCGCCCGTCGTGGCCGGCGGCGCTCGAGCAGTTGCCGGCGACCGGCGTCGTGCGGCTCAGCTCGAACGAGAACCCCTACGGCCCCTCGCCCGCGGCGCTCAATGCCGTGCGCCGGGCGTTCGACCAGATCTGGCGCTATCCGGACGAGGCGGTGGACGCGCTGACGGCGGATCTGGCCAAGCTCCACGGCGTCGGGAGCGATCAGATCCTGCTGGGGGCCGGCTCGTCGCAGATCCTGAAGCTGGCGGCGGCCGCCTTCACCGGCGCCGGGAGATCCATCGTCATGGCGGACCCCACCTTCGAAGCCATCGGGCGCTACGCGCAGGCGGCGGGCGCCGCGGTCGTCAAGGTGCCGATCACCGCCGATTACCGCCACGATCTCGAGCGGATGCTGCCGGCCGGAGCGGGCCTGGTGTACATCTGCAATCCCAACAACCCGACGGCCAGTCTCACTCCCAAGGCCGAGGTGCGTTCCTTCCTCGAACGCGCGCCCGCGCAGACGCGGGTGCTGGTGGACGAAGCCTATTTCCATTACGCCGAGAACGGCGACTACGAGTCGGTGATCCCGCAGATCAAGGACCGGCCGAACCTCATCGTGGCGCGCACCTTCTCCAAGATCTACGGCATGGCCGGCCTGCGCCTGGGCTACGCCATCGCGCAGCCGGAGACGATCCAGCGGCTGCTCGCGCAGCACGTGTGGGACAACGTCAACATCCTGGCCCTGGTGGCGGCGCAGGCGAGCCTTGGAGACGCGGCCCGCATCGAGCGCAGCCGCCGCCTCAACCGCGAGACCCGAGGCTACGTGGTGAGCTCGCTGAACGCCATGGGCCATCCATGCCTGCCGACGGAAACCAATTTCCTGATGACCGACCTGCGGCGGGACGTCGGCCCCGTCATCGAAGCGTTGAAGGGCCGCGGCGTCGAGGTCGGCCGCCGCTTTCCGTCGCTGCCGAACTACCTGCGGGTGACGGTCGGCACCCGGCCGCAGATGGAGGCGTTCTTGGGGGCGCTGCGGGGGGTCGTGGCGGGGTGACCTTCCACCACGACTGCCTCGTCATCGACGGCCACACCGACGTCCCTACCCGGCTATGGGAAGCGCCGGCGGATCTCTCGCAGCGGCTGACGGACCGGCATGTGGACCTTCCCCGTCTGCGGGGAGGCGGCGTGGACGCGCTGGTCTTCGCCCTCTACGTGCCGGCGTCGCTGGAGCCGGAGCCGGGATGGGAACATGCCCTGAAGCTCTATGAGATCTCCGAGAAGGCCCTCATTCCGGGCCAGCTCGTCCAGGTGGCCTCGGCCGACGACCTCCAGCGGGCGGCGTCGCGCGGCGAGGTGGCGGTCCTCTTCGGGCTGGAGAACGGCCGGCCGCTGGAAGTGCCCGGCGCGCTCGACCACTGCGCGAAAATCGGCATCCGCTACGTCACCCTCACCCATTGGGCCTCGCACGAGTGGTGCGACGCGTCGACGGACGAGCCCCGCCACGGCGGCCTCTCGATGGCGGGCGAGGCGATCGTCTGGCGCATGAGCCGCATGGGCATCCTGCCTGACGTCTCGCACGTTTCCGACCGCGCCGTGACGCACGTGCTCGAAGTGGCGCCCGGCCCGGTGATCGCGAGCCACAGCTCATGCCGGGCGATCTGCGACCATCCGCGCAACCTGCCGGACGACCTCGTGCGCGAGATCGCGCGCAAGGGCGGCATGGTGATGGCGAACTCCTATCCGGCCTTCGTCAGCGACGCAGCCTCGCGGGCGGACGGCGAACGCATGAAGGAGCTCAAGCCGCAACTGGAGGCCACCGAAGAGGAGTACCTGCGCGAGCCGCAGAAGGTATGGAAGGAGCGCGCGCGCCTGCTCGACGAGCACCCCCTGCCCAAGGTTCCGCTCGCGGTTTTCGTCGATCACGTCATCCGTCTGATCGATCTCGGCGGCGAAGAGCACGTCGGCATCGGCACGGATTTCGACGGCATCCCGGACGTGCTCGAAGGCCTCGAGGACGTCTCCAAGTTCCCTGCCCTCACCACCGCTCTTCTCGATCGCGGGGTGGACAAGGAGGGAGTGAAGCTGATCCTCGGAGGCAACTTCCTGAGAGTGCTGCGGGAGGCGGAGCGGGTGGCCGCCTAGTGGACGAGAGGCCGCGCTATCTCTGGCTGATCCCAGTCCTCCTCTGGTGCGCGCTCGCCGCTTTCTTCGCCGCGCGCTTGGGCGGCTGGACCTCGGATGACTTCTACATCACCTACCGCTACGCGCGGAATCTCGCGCAGGGCCACGGCTTCGTCTTCAATCCCGGCGAGCGGGTCTTCGGCACGACGGACCCGGGGCTCGGATTGCTGCTCGCCGCACTGCATTTTTCGACCCGCCTGCCGGTGCCGCTCCTCGGCGCCGTCGTCTTCTCCGCTTCCCTCGTCGGCGTCGCGACGATTCTCCTGCTCGAAGGCTGGAGCCGCGGCTATCGGATCGAGCCCATCCTCGGCGGTTCGCTCCTGCTGATCTCCTCGTACGTCTGGGGAAATCACGGGGCGGCGGCGCCTCTCGTCCTCCTGCTCCTCCTCATGTCGGCGAAGCTGGCTGAGCGCAGGATGATCATCAGCGGTCTACTGGCCGGAGCCGCGGTCTGGGTGCGGCCGGACGCCGCGATCGGAGTCGCTCTCCTCGCGCTCATCCTCTTCTGGAAAGACAAGCGCCTGCCATGGCGCTTCGTCCTGGCCTCCGGCGCCGTCATCGCGGCCGGACTGCTCCTCGCCTGGCTCTACTTCGGATCGCCCCTGCCCAATACCATTGGCGCGAAGACGGACATGGCGAAGGCGGCGGCGAACCCTTGGTCGGGCGCCCGCTTCTGGCCGCGCGCCTTCGTCTCGATCCGACGCCACCTCGGAGCCGAGTGGCCGCTGGTCCTGATCTGCGGCGCCGCCGGGCTCTGGCCTCTGGCGAAGAGAGCCGGCCGGCCCGGCCTTCTCCTCGCGCTCTTCGGCCTCGCCATGGTCGCCGCCTACCCTCTGCTCGGCGTGCCCTTCTTCTCCTGGTACATCCTGCCGTGCCTCATCGCGGCCTTCTACGGGATCGCTTTCCTTTCGGGCTGGCTGGCGGAGCGGGCGCCTTCTTTGCGCGTTCCTCTAGCGGTCGCGATCTTTGTCCTGCTGACCTTCACTACCCTCCGGAACAGTTGGATTTACTCTCGGCAGGCCGCGCCGGTGCCCAAGATGCAGTCCTACCGGCGCGGCGCGGATTGGATCAAGGCTCACTCCGGACCCGAGGCCTCGATCGCCTACGTCGAGATCGGCGTCATCGGTTACTACAGCGAGAGGCCGATCCTGGACTTGATGGGTCTCGTGACACCCGCGGCGCGCCCCTACGTTCTCCAGAACGACCTTCTGGGAGCGCTCAAGGCGAATCCCACGGACTTCGTGCTCGCGCACACGCGGGGCCGGATGACACCCATCGTCAACTCGCGGTGGTTCAAGCGGCGGTACAGGGAGGTGGTGCGGTTCGAGGATCCTGGGGATGCCCGAGAGGGGGCTTTGCAGATCTATCGGCGGCGGTCAGGGCGAGATCGCTTTTCGAGACCGATCAAGCTCTGAGGCGCGCCGTTTCAGCTCCTCAAAGACCGCGTCGCCGTCCAAGAGCTCTCCGCGTCGGGCTTGATCAAGACCGAGGTCGATCTGGCTCCGGAGTTGATCGAGTTGAGCCTGACGAGTTAGGGTGGTCCGGTACGCCATGGGCTGAGGGTAGCGCCCATGGCACAATGTGTCAAAGGCCTCCAAAGCGTGGGTGCAAGGAGACCGGGAAGGTCCTATGAAGAAGGTTGCGATATCCGATCTTGAGGACGATCTGCCGAAATACCTTCGTATCGCCAGGACAGAGGACGTGGTCATCACCGATGAAGGGAAACCTGTAGGAGTGCTGATCGGCTTCGAGTCCGAGGACGACTGGTTCGATTACCAGCTCGAGAACGACCCTAGGTTCCTGCGCAGGATCGAAGAGGCGCGGCAGCAAGCTCGGGAGGGTCTAGGCGTCCGCCTAGAGGACATCGAAGAGTAAGATCGGGATTGGGACCGAAATCGCCGAAGGAATCGTAGTGGGCGCCGACCACCAGCAGAGGCCGTTCCGTAGTGGCTGCCCCCGAGGTTCCATGCGCCCCTCGGGCGTCGCCCTGAGAGGACGTTCGGGGGCTTCTCGCGTGCCATATTGGCGCCGAATGCGCTCCGGTCCCGTAGAACATTGTTTTTTCCGTTCAAACAATGTTTTTTCGCCTCAAACATTGTTTGAAGCCAAAAAACAATGTGTTGGCCGTTTTAAATAATGTTTTTTCCCAAAAAACAATGTTTAAACGGAAAAAACAATGTTTGACGGGAAAAAACATTAGAAAAACCCGCCGGAGCGTGTTTCAGCAGGCTGAAGCATGTTCGAGCAGACCGACAGTGAGGGCAAGCCGTTTTCCGGAAAAAGAAGACGGGTATTCGTAGATAAGGCTCCTGCGGCTCGTCTAGAATCGTCCCCCAGATGACCGAGACGACCGCCCCCCTCCCCGAGCCGTTCGCCCGCTTCCGCGAAGTCCTGGCGGAAGCCGAGGCCACCGGCATGCCGAATCCCAACGCCATGTCGGTCGCGACGGTGGACGCGGCCGGGCAGCCGTCGTCGCGGATGGTCCTCCTCAAGGGCTTCGACGAGCGGGGCTTCGTCTTCTATACCAACCTGGAGAGCCGCAAGGGGCGGGAGATCTTGGGCAATCCCAAGGTTAGCCTCAACTTCTACTGGCGCCAGCTCGAGAAGCAGATTGTGGTGCTGGGCACGGCCGAGCCGGTGAGTGCCGAGGAGGCGGACGCCTACTTCGCCTCCCGGCACCGCAGCAGCCAGCTCGGCGCCTGGGCTTCGCAGCAGAGCCGGCCGCTCTCCGGACGAGCGCACCTGGTGGCCGAGGTGGCCAAGCTGGAGGCCCGCTATCTGGGCCGGCCCATACCCCGGCCCCCGTTCTGGTCCGGCTTCCGGGTGGTGCCCCACTGGATCGAGCTCTGGGTCTCCGGCGCCTTCCGCCTCCACGACCGCACCGTCTACGAGCGCGTTCCGGAGGGGTGGCGGGTCACGCAGAGGTATCCGTAGGTTCATGGTAGACTGAGTGGCATGGAGCGATCCTCTAAATCAAGCAGCGAATACAGGATCCACGCCGTTGTCTTTCCGCGCGGCGAATGGCTCATCGCGCAGTGCTTGGAATACGACATCGCGACCCGGGCGCGGCTGTCCGAGGGCTTCACGGGATTGCGCCACGAGGTGGAGAGGATTCTGGCCGCCCATATCCTTGGAGCCCGCCGCGAAGGCAGCGAGCCCTTCGCGAACATCCCCAAGGCCCCGAAAAGGTTCTGGGAGATGTATAAGGATGCCTCCGTGAGATTGGAGCCTGTGCGCGATGGCGGCCTGGAACTGCCCGCCGATGCCCCGCGCCCTGTTCTCGAGCTACGCGCCGCCTAGTCAGAATCGAAGCCGATCTCCTCGGCGAAAGACTCCTCGGCAGGAAGGCCGAAGTCCTCCGGCGGTATTCCTATTCGCCGACACAAGCTGGCTGTCACGTCCGGATCTAGCTGATCTTCGAGCCCGAGCTTTCCAGGCAGATAGATTGTGAGCTGTTTGTCCGCCGTCTGAAGGTAGGGCATCTCGATATCGAGTTCTATAAAATCGAGCGGATTGAAGAAGTGAAGCTTCAGGCCGTATCGTTCCTCGACCGAGCGCAGGAAATCCCGGAGAGTCAAGTTCCAGGGATGCCGCGTTCCGTCGAGCTGCTCGTCTTCTTCTCTAGTCACCCGTCATCCCCTCGAACCGCCGGATCTCCTGCTTCAAACTCTCCGGCAGCGGCACCGAGCGGCCCGCTTCGTAGTCGATCCAGGCGATGACGCCGGTGCCGTCGGCGACGCGCTCGTCGGTGCCGCGGTAGAAGATCTCGTACTCCATCTTGAAGCTGCTGCGGCCGATCTCGCTGACGCGCGTCGCCACCTCCAGCTCGGCCGGATAGCGCACCTGCCGGCGGAAGTTCAACGTGGCCGCAACCAGCGCCGGCCCCTGCCGCTCGTTCTCGCGGTGCTCCAGCATGTGTACGGCCGCAAAGTAGCTCATGCGGGCCGACTCGCTGTAAGTGAAGTACTTGGCGTTGTTGACGTGCCCCATCGAATCCATGTCGCCCCAGCGGACGGTGATGGGCTCGACGTGTCGGGCGGTTTCGTGTGCAGTCATAGGAGTTTTCTGAAATCAGAACGGCGGTGAACGTCCCGCGGGAGGGTATCCGTTTACGGAATGGTGAACCCGCCGCGGAGACGCCCCCAGGGCGTCTCTACATTGGGTTGGCAACTGTGATCACCGCCCCCCCAACCCCGTGCTCGGCCCATACAGCACCGCGTTCAGCAGGATCGGCGTCGTCGCCCGCCAGAAGAGCCGGTAGGCGGGATCCTGCGCGAAGAGGACGACGCTGCCGCGGCCGCGCGACTCGGTGCCCACGAGGAGCGAGCCGGCGAGGCGCTGCTCGGCTTCGGGCCAGGCGAAGCCGGCCACCACCGGCGATTCGTCCTTGGCGAGGAGCACGTCCTGCCGCGGATCGCCGGTCGCCTTGAGGACGGTCGAGCCTTCGTAGAGCACGTCCGGCGAACCGGCGAGCCCCAGGGTGAGCGGATGCTGCGGCTGCATCGTCGTGGCGAGCACGGCTCCCGGCGTGAAGATTGCCCGCTCGGCGAGCTGCTTCTCCACGTCGGACTCGCCGCCGCCTTCGGGATCTTCCGGCTTTGACTCCTCCTCGTCTTTCTCGTCTTTCTTGGGCGGCTGCCAGCGCTTGATCGAGGTCAGCTCGCGGTCCTGCAGCCAGGTCACGGCGTCGCCCACGGCCACCAGCACGCCACCATCCTTGATCCAGGCGTCGAGACCGTCCTTCAGCTTGTCGGTGATCCGGTCGTCGTAGCCGCCGCTGGGGAAGATCAGCACATCGAAGTCCGAGAGCGGCAGGTTGCGGAGCTGGCCGAGGTCGAGGCGGTCGTAATCCACGCCGATCTGGTTGTCGAGGAGATACCAGAGGTAACCGAAGGACGTGGCATCCACGCCCTCGCCGCTCACCAGGCCGACGCGCACCGGGCGCACGGCCGGCATCTCGTTCGAGCCGAGGGAAAGCCCCTTGAAATCGTAGGAGGAGGAGACGGCCTGCGCCGCCAGCGACTCCTGCTGGAGAAGGCCCTTGAACGTGTCGCGCAGGGTGTCCGGGTTGGCGCGTTGGGGGATGAACAGGGTGCCGTTCGGATAGCTGGCGCCGCCGCCGGAGAACGGGGCCGTGGCCACCCGGAAATGGATCTTCCGCTTCTGCAGCTCGGCCGCCAGGCGGTAGGTGGCGATCCCCTGGGGCGGCACGAGCCAGCCGATCTCGTTCCCCGTTTGGCCCTCGCCGCTGACGCCGCCGCCGGCCGACTCGGGCAGCGCCTTGCCTTCGGCCACGTCGCCCGCCGCCACCCAGGTGTGGACGTTATAGGCGAGCGGCAGCGACCAGGCGGTGATGTCGTAGAACTCGGGATCGAGGTTCTGCTCCAGGCGCTGGCGCTGGCGGTCGAGGAAGGACTGGCTCATCGGCGAGTCCAGCTCCATCAGCGCTTCGACGAGGTTGCCCAGCGGCTGGGCGGTGGAGACGGCGTAGGTGCCGGCGGCGAAGCGGCGGGACTGCGCCTCGCTCGCGACGTGGCTCAAGCCGCGCACGGGGATCTCGGCACTCTGCCCGAGCTGCCGCACCTTGACGCCGTGCAGCACCAGCAGATCGGCCAGCGTCCGCGCCTCTTGCTGATCGGCCGGCCACAGGTACGTGCGCACCGGCTCGGAGGCCGCCTTGGCGCGATTGGCGGCGAAATCCTCCAGGATCTTGCGGGCGTTGCGCGCCGCCGTCCGCGTCGTGGTCAGCGAGGTGGTCAGGTGCCGCGCCACGCGGTCGGCGAGGGTGAGCACGGTGCCGTCCGGCAGCGCCAGCGCCTGGCCCGCGCGCCCGCCGCCGGCCATCTCGTAGGTCATGCCGACGGCGCCGCGCAGGCTCGGATAGGAGTCGCCGTAGCCGGGATAGAAGAGGTCGTAGTTCTCCTCCTTGAAGTAGATCCAGCCCTGGCGGTCGAACGCCGCGGCGTTGGCGCGGCCGAAGGCGTCGAGCCAGGAGAGGATGCGGCGGTCGATCTGCGGATGGATCGGCTCGGCGGACGGCGGGAAGAAGTACGACGAATCGCTCCCCATCTCGTGGAAATCCACGTAGACCTGCGGCTCCCACGAGCGGTAGGCGGCGATGCGCTGGCGCGTCTCCTGCTGGCTCGCCCACGCCCAGTCGCGGTTGAGGTCGATCAGGTAGTGGTTCTGCCGGCCGCCGGGCCAGGGCTCCCAGTGCTCGGCGGAGGAGCGGCGGGGATTGGCCTCGTCGCCGCGCCGCTGCTTGTAGCCGTTGACGTAGCGCTCGCGGCCGTCCGGGTTCTGCAGCGGATCGATGAGCACCACGACGTCCTTCAGCATCTCGGCCGTCTCGCCCTGGCCGGCCGCCAGTACGTACGCGGTGCCCATGGCGGCCTCGGCCGAGGAGGACTCGTTGCCGTGGACGCCGTAGGCGAGCCAGACGACGAGCGGCGTCCGCTTCACCAGGCGGTCCTTCTCGCCGCCGTCGAGCCCGGAGCCGGCGGCGAGACGCTGGACGTTCTGCCGGATCTCCTCCAGCCGCTCCAGGTTCTCCGGCGTGGAAATCGCCACCAGCTTCAGAGGGCGTCCCTCGTAGGTGCGGCCGTACTCCCACATCTTCACCCGCGGCGAAGCGGCGTCCAGCGCCTCCAGATAGGAGACGATGCGGTCCCACGAGGTGAAGCGGGCGCCGAGCGGATAACCGAGCACCGCATCGGGACGTGGGACTTTCTCGTCGAGCGGCGGCAGATCGAGCGTCTCGCCGCGCGAGAGCGGCGCCAGGATCCCGGCGGTCTGGCCCTGGGCCAGCGCGAGCGTCGCCGCGAGGGCGAGGGCGAGCGTAAGAAGCAAGGCTTTACGGAACATAAGGGACGACCTTTCCTACCCAAACGGATATTCCCGTTGGAAGTTTTTCGTAGGGGCGGGGACAAGCCCCGCCCCTACGAAAAGCCTCCACGAAAACCTGTTTCAGACATTTCCGCCTTCACAACGCGACGAGACTCTCCGATGAGATGTTGAGCCGCTTCATCATCTCATGGAGCGTGGTCGGTTTGACCTGGAGGAGCTCGGCGGCCCGCTTCTGCACGCCGTTGCAGGACTGCAGGGCGCGGATGATGATCTGGCGCTCGTAGTCGCTGACGGCGTCCTTGAAGGAGATGCCGTTCGACGGCAGCGTCGGCGGCGGCAGGCCGGCCGACTCGCGCTGGCGGATGGAGGATGGGAGAAGCTCCTCGGTCAGCACCTCGTAGGTGGAGAGCACGACGGCGCGCTCGATGGCGTTCTCCAGCTCGCGTACGTTGCCCGGCCAGTGATAGTCGAGCAGCGCCTCCATGGCCTGCGGCGAGATCTCGCGGATCGCCTTCTCGTTCTCCCGCGCGTAGTAGGCGAGGAAGTGCTGGGCGAGGAGCGGGATGTCCTCGGTGCGCTTGCGCAGCGGCGGCAGAGTCACGTTGATCACGTTGAGGCGGTAGAAGAGGTCCTCGCGGAACGTACCCTGTTGTACGGCCGTCTCCAGCTCGGCGTTGGTGGCGGCGATGATCCGCACGTCCACCCGGATCGTCTCCAGGCCTCCAAGGCGCATGAACTCCCGCTCCTGGATCACCCGCAGCAGCTTGGCCTGGGTGTCGAGCGGGATGTTGCCGATCTCGTCGAAGAAGATCGAGCCCTGGTCGGCCAGCTCGAAGAGGCCCTTCTTGCTGGCGACCGCGCCGGTGAAGGCGCCGCGCACGTGGCCGAAGAGATTGCTCTCCAGGAGGTCGGCCGGCATCGAGCCCGAGTTGACGGTGACGAACGGCCCCTCGGCCCGCCGCGAGTGGTGGTGGATGGCCTTGGCCACCAGCTCCTTCCCCGTGCCGCTCTCGCCCTGGATCATGATGTTGCTCTTCGACGGCGCGGCGAGCTGGATGAGCTCGTAGACCTGCTGCATCGGCTTGCTCTTGCCGATGATGTTGTCGAAGGCGAAGCGCTGGCGGAGCTGCGCCTTGAGCGAGCGGTTCTCCTGCGTCAGGCGCCGCTGCTCCAGTCCCTTGCGGATGGTGAGCAGCACCTCTTCGTTCTTGAACGGCTTGGGGATGTAGTGGAAGGCGCCCTCGCGCATCGCCTCGATGGCGCTCTCGATCGACGAGAAGGCGGTGATCACCACCACCACTTGGTCGGGATCGCGCTTGCGAATCCCGCGCAGCACCTCCATGCCGCGCATGCCGGGGAGCATGAGATCGAGCAGCACGAGGTCCACCTCCTCGCGCTCGAGCATCGCGAGCCCCGCCTCGCCCGTCGTCGCCGAGAGCGGTGTGTGTCCCTCCCGGCGGATGAGGGAGGTCAGGATGTCCTGGAGGACCTCTTCGTCGTCGACGATCAGGATGTTCATGCGCTCGCCGAGGAGGAGGGAAGGTGACGTGGAAGCTCCACCAGGAAGCAGGCTCCCTCTCCCGGCTGGCTCGCCACTCGCAGGTCCCCTCCGTGCCGGCGCACGATCTCATAGCTGATCGACAAGCCCAGGCCGGTGCCGCCGCGATTGAGCTTGGTGGAGTAGAAAGGCTGGAAGATCCTCTCCAGCCTGTCGGCCGGAATCCCGGGACCGCTGTCCTTCACGCGCACCGTCACCGTCGCGGCGGCGGAAACGGCCTCGATCGTCAGCCGGCCGCCGGTCTCGCTCATGGCGTCCATGGCGTTGATGAAAAGGTTGGCGAACACCTGCTGCAGCTCGCCGTCGCAGCCCATCACCTCCAGCCTCTCGGCGGGCGGCGTCCAGTCGATCTCGATGCGCCGCTTGCCCAGCCGGTCGCCGAGCAGGTCGAGGCACTCGGCGACGAGCGGCGCCACGGCCACCGGCTTCGGCTCGTTCTGGCGCTTGCGGGCGAATTCCAGGAGGTTGTTGACGATGCGGGCGGCGCGGAAGGTCTGCCGCTCCACCTTCTTCAGGATCTCGTAGTGCGGATCCGTCTGCGCCGTATCCTCCAGCAGCATCTGGGCGTAGCTGGAGATGCCGGTGATCGGCGTATTGACCTCGTGCGCCACTCCCGCGGCGAGCATACCGAGGGCCGCCAGGCGGTCCTTCTCGCGCAACGCGTTCTCCATCGCCACGCGCTCGGAAACGTCGTGCGCCACCAGGATGTAGAGCCCCTGGCGGCCGCCGCGCTCGAAGGCGGCGAGCGAGAGCTGCAGGTAGCGCTCGGCGCCCGTGGCGTCGCACCAGCTCACCTCCACCGGCCCCTCGCCGGGAGCGGGCAGGGGCGTCACCGGCAGCACCTCTTCGAGGCCGCGGCCGAGCATCCCCGCGCGGCTCCTGCCGGCGATCCTGGCGAAGGCTTCGTTGGCCGAGACCAGCCGGCGGTTGCCGTCGAGCACCGCGATGCCGGCCGGGGAGGACTCGAAGATCCCCTCGGTGTAGAGCTGGAGCTGCTGCACCTCCTCCAGCTTGACCTGGAGCTGATCGACGAGCTGGGCGTTCTCGATCGCCAGCGCCACCTGGTTGAGCAGGTGGCGGATCAGCTCCGTATCCTCGCTGTTGAGCGGCGAGCGCTCTTCCTTGTAGCCGGCGAGCACGACGCCGAGCCCGCGGCCGCGCACGGTGAGCGGAAACGCATAGCGGTAGCCGGCCACGAACAGGCGCGTCGGCAGCGACAGCGGCTCGCCCGGCATCGCCACTCCGGAGAGGGTGTCGCTGTCGCGCCGCCAGAAGTCGCCGCCGAGGACGTCGAACGGCAGCCGGTCCGGCAGATCGATCTCCGGACGCACGAGGAGCAACGAGTCGCCCTGCGCCAGGTAGAGGTTCGTCTTCTCCAGCGCCACGCCCTCCTCGATGCGCTGCAGCAGCGAGCCGCACAGGCGGCCGAGATCGCGCTCGTGGAGGAGCTCGCGGCCGAACCCGGCGAGGGCGCGGCGCTTGCCGAAGCGGTCGCGGTACTGCAGCCGCTCCAGGGTGGAGGAGATCGTCCCCCGCGCCGGCACCAGCACGCCGGCGATGCCGAGGCCGGCGATGAACGACAGCAGGTTGCGCGCCAGGGGGAGCTCCGCGGGCAGGCCGCGGTTGATCGCCAGATTCACCAGCGAGAAGCCGGTGATGCCGAGCAGCAGGGTCAGCGTCCATGAGATCGTGTCGCGCGCGATGACCTCGATGTCCCACAGCTTGTAGCGCAGGATGGCGTAGGCGAAGGTCAGCGGCACGAGGGCCAGCGGCACCACCGCGACCGCGGTCAACAGCTCCGGCGCGCGCAGGTGGAAGGCGTACGGCAGGTAGTAGAGCAGGAGGACCGGGACGTAGCCGCCGACGACGCCGTAGGCGATCCACTGCGTCTGCCGCTGCTGCTCCCAGGCGGCGCCGCGCCGGAAGCGCCAGGCGAGGAGCGCCAGGGCGGCCACCGCGAGGACGACGAAATGGAACAGCTCGATGCGGTCGAGGGCCTGGATGCGCGCCGCGTTCAGCGCGCCGAAGATCCAGTGCCCCCGCGCCAGCATGAGGTCGAGTTGCAGCGCCAGCAGGGCCGCCGCCGGCAGATAGAGGAACGGCACCAGCCGGCGCAGGCGGCGAGGCTCCCACAGCGGCGACGGGAAGGTGAGGAACAGGTGGACCGTCAGGGCCGGCAGCAGGATGTAGGCGACGGTGTCGAAGAGGGTTATCGCGGCGAAGCCGAGGTCCACCGGCGGCGTGGGCGTCAGCAGGTAGAGGGCCGCCGACGTCAGGCACCAGAGATAGAACAGCAGGCTCTGCCCGCCGCCGTGCCGCAGCAGGGTGAACAGGCCGATGCCCAGGTACACGGTGCCGATGAGGCAGAGGATCAGGTACGGGAAGTCGACGTCGAGCGGCGGGCGCTGATAACGGACCTGGACGACCTGCTCCCCACGCTGGACGAGGATCTCGCTCTGCGGCCGCTCCTTCAGGCGCTGGGAGAGCTGAGCGAGGGAATCCTCCAGGATCAGGTCGCCCTTCCGGAGTCCTGGCTGGGATCCGTCAACCGCGACCACTCCCAGGATCCCGCCCTGCGGCACCGCCGCGAATCCCAGCGGCTGGAACGCCTGGACCTTGCGGTAGACGCTGAGGCCGCCCAGACCGACCGCGAGGAACGCGAGCGCCAGGGAGGCTGCCAATCTAAGAAGTCGCGCCCGCGTCATGAAAGAAGTGAAATCCATTCCTTGTTCCCAGAGGCCAGGTAGCACACTCCATGCCATAGCCACGGCATTTTGAACCGCCTCTAAGTGCCCATTTTCTCACGATTTTCCGCCCTGCGCTCCAGAAAAACGGATGCGATCCGTTTTTCTGGATTCAAGCGGTTGGGTTGTGGAAAAGGCTAGAACTTGACCGCGATGCCGCCGAGGATGCGTCGACGGACCCGGTCGTCCCCGAGGGAGCCGCTGGGGGAGACGCCGCCGTTGCGGCTGAGCTCCATGTTGAGCTGCACGGCCCAGTCGGAGGCGAGGTCGAGGAGGAAGTTCAGGTCCTGGCTCACCATGAGCTGCAGCCGCTCGTACTCCATCTGCGCGGCGGGGGCGCCGCGCTTGAGGAGCTGGGGCGCCGGATCGAGCTGCTGCTCCAGGTGGTGGAAGGCCACGAAGATCCCCGTCGAGCTGGCGAGGAGCTGCGTGTCGAGCGAGGTCACCAGGTAGCGCACCTGGTTCTCGTACGGCAGGCCGTTGGCGGCGAAGAAGGTGCCGCCGCCGCCGGAGGCGACGCTGGAGTCGAGCTTGGTGACCACCCGCGGCGAGATCTTGTGGCTGAAGCCGACCCGTACCTCCGGCAGCACGTCGCCGCGCACCAGGTAGAGGCTCTCCAGGCGGTCGAAGAAGTCGTCGCTGAAGTAGACCCGCAGCGTGTCGCCGATCGTGCGGTGGGCGGCGCCGAGGGTGAACGTGCTGTCGTCCTCGCCCTTGCGCGAGAGATTGACCTGATAGCAAGCCTCGCTGCCCTGCTCGCAGAGGTCGCGCTGCTCGAAGAGGGTGGGCAGGAAGTCCGGGTTGGCGCGGGTGTCGGCGTAGACGCGGTGAGCGGCGCTCCCTTCGAGCTGCCAGTCGGGGCCGAGCTGGAGGACGATGCCGCCCTGGGGCGTCAGCGCCAGGCTGCCGTCCGAGAGCGTGCTGTAGAGGCCGTACTCCATGAGCACCGCGGGCTGCACCCGCACGCCGCCGCGGCTGAACAGGTCGACGCTGGAGAGCGCCTGCTGCTCGTAGGCCTTGCCCGGCAGATCCAGCGGGCCGTAGCCGAACTGGCGCTCGCGGTAGCGCAGGCCCATCTGCAGCGTATTGCGGTCGCTGAATTCGGCGGTGTAGGCGCCCTCGATCCGCCAGCTCCGCGAGGTCTCCGGGATGCCCAGGGGATCGATCGCGGCCTGGCGGTGGAAGTTGCTCTCGGAGGTGTAGTGGGCGGAGAGCTCGGAGTGGCCGCTCTCGCCCACCTCCTGCGACCACCGCACCTGGTAATGCTCGAAGTCCACGGGCGAATCGCCGGATTCGCCGCGCGCGATCATGCGGTTGTTGAGCGACATCAGGCTCACGTGGCTGCTGGGTCCCGGCGCCAGATCGATCGACAGGCTGCTGGTCTGGCCGGTGCCGAACGCGCCGCCGCTGCCCTGGATGACGTCGGACGGCCGCAACTGCGTGAAGCTGCCGTGCAACCCCACCTGCATCTTCCCCAACTGGCCCTGGATGCCGAGGCCGGCGGTCGAGAGCTGGCCGCCGTCCGCGGCGTTCTGGTCGACGCCGGTGAGCGCCTTCATCTCGGTCTGGAAGTTGCCGCTGAGCGAACCGGAGGGGCTGGCGGTGAAGGAGGCGAGCTGCACCTGCGCCTCGTCCGCCTCGATCTCGCGCAGCACGTCGGCGGGCACGCGGGCGCGGATCGACCAGTAGTCGTCCGACTCCGGACCCTCGCCCGGCTGCCGCTGCGCCAGCTCCACCTCGACGAACTGGTAGGCCTGCGCCGTGCTGCGGGTGAGCATGATCACCGCCGGCAGGAAGCCCGCCTTGTGCGCGATGATCTTGTAGAGGCCGGCCGGGAGGTCCTGGAAGAGGAAGTTGCCCGCCTTGTCCGTCAACACCTTCTGGAGACTGAGGTCGGCGAGCTGATAGGCGTAGATGTGGGCGGAGGGCAGCGGCGAAGGCCCGCCGCGCACCTGGCCGGCGACGCCCGAGAGGCGAACCTCGGCCTGGAGCGCGCACGCCGGCGCGAGAACGGCGACGACGGCGATCAGCGAAAGGCGTTTGCGCAGGTCTCGCATCTCAACCTACCCCCACAGATCTCGCACTGTACGCCCCCGCTTGTCCGCCTGTCAAATGCCTAACCGTCATATGGATGAACGGCAATAAAAACCCCCGGATTTGCACGTCGCAACAGGTATGCCAGGAGGGTTATTCCACCCGATACGTCACCCCGTCCGACCGCCCCAGATCGTCCGTCACCACCAGCCGGTGCTCGCCGCGGACGGCGTCGAGGAAGCGGCTGCCCGAGGAGCTCGCCTCCGTCGTGGCGACGAGGGTGCCGTCCTGGTACCAGAAGAGCTGCCGCACCGCCGGCGCGGCTTGCGCGACGAGGGGGATGCGCTGGTAGTCGGCGGGCGCGTCGCGGCGCAGGCGGTAGGGCGTCGCGCCGTCCGGCGAGACGATGCGCGGCGGCTCGCCGTCCGGGATGCCTTCGCAGGACGCGGCGAGGCGGGGCACCTCCTGCACCGGCGCGCCCTGCGAGCGCCACCAGGCCACCAGCTCCGGCGGATAGAGGGTGAACAACCGGAGCTCGTGCGGCCGCCGGCTCACGCAGTCCCCGGCCAGCAACTCGCCGGTTTCGCTGTCCACCAGCATCCGTCGATGGAGCGTGCAGGCGGTGAGCTTCGACGTGCCCGGCAGGTAGGCGATGCGGGTCCGCTGCGGGCAGAACGGCCCCGGCAGCTCGTGCGAGAGGGCGCACACCTCGATCTCGTCGCGGACGAGCCCCTCCGGCTTCACCGGCCCCCGGCCGCCCGGCTCCAGCGCGCGGAAGAGATCGAAGAGCAGCGGCCCCGCGTGCTGGCTGCCCGAGATTCCCTTCCGCGGTTTGCCGTCGAAGTTGCCGACCCAAACACCAATGGTGGTGCGCGCCGAGAAGCCCACGGCCCACGCGTCCCGGTGGCCATAGGAGGTGCCGGTCTTCCACGCCACCGCCGGCACGTCACGCGTCAGCTCCCACGCCTCCGGCAGGTCCGGCCGCTGCACGTCGGTGAGGATCTCGGCCACGGCGCGGGCGGCCTCGGGGGAAAACAGGCGTACCTTGTCCTTGCCATCCTTGTAATCCTTTAGGTCCTTTTCCCTCTCTATTACCCGCACCGCCCGATAAACGCCCCCCCCGGCCAGACTCGCGTAGAGGTTCACCAGATCCACCAGCCGCACCTCGCCGGCGCCGAGCACCAGCGGCAGTCCGTAGCTCCCCGCCGGCCGGTCCAGCGTCGAGAGACCGCCGCGCAGCAACAGCCTTTGGAACTCGGGCAGGCCCACCTGCGACAGCAGCCGCACGGCGCAGGCGTTGAGCGACTGGATGAGCGCCTGGCGCACCGTCACCCGACCGCGATAGCGCTCGTCGTAGTTCTCGGCCACGTAGCCGGAGAAATCGGTGGGCACGTCGAGAATGTACGACTCCGGCAGCACCCGCCCCTGGTCCATCGCCATGGCGTAGAGGAACGGCTTGAGCGTCGAACCCGGCGAGCGCCGCGCGATGGCGCCGTTGACCTGCCCCTGGAAATAGGTCTCGCGGAAGCCGGCCGACCCCACCATCGCGCGCACGGCGCGGGTCTCGTTGTCGATCACCACCACGGCGGCGTTGCCGATGCCCGTATCCCGCAGCTCGCGGATGCGCCGCGCCACCTGCGACTCGGCGATCTCCTGCGTCCGCCGGTCGAGGGTGGTGCGGATGCGCGTTTCCTCCGGAAGCTGCGCCGCGACCATCTCCGTGAAGTGGGGCGCGGCGAACGGCGGCCGGTGCCGCGCGCGAGGCACCGGCTGGTTGCGCGCCTCGGCGATCTGCCGCCGCGGAAACACGCCGCGCGCCGCGAGCTGGCGCAAGACCCGGTCGCGCGCCGTGCGGGCGGCCCGGGGATGCAGCGTCGGGTCATATCCCGCCGGCGAGCGCGGCAGAGCCGTCAACAGCGCGATCTCGCCCAGCGACAGTTGCTCCGGCTCCTTGCCGAAGTAGAACCATGCCGCCGCTCCCACCCCTTCGACGTTGCCGCCGTACGGCGTGAGGTTCAGATAGGTCTCGAGAATCTCGTCCTTGGTGAACCGCCGCTCGAGCTGCAGAGCGCGGAAGCTCTCGCGGATCTTCGACGCCAGCGTCCGCGGCCCCGGCTCCGCCATGCGCGCCACCTGCATCGGGATCGTGGACGCGCCCGAGACCACCTCGCCGCTCTTCAAGTTGGACCAGGCCGCGCGCACCACCGCCACCGGATCCACGCCGAAATGCCGGTAGAACCGCCGGTCCTCCGAAGCCACCAGCGCCTTCGGCAGCTCCGGAGGCAGCTCCGAGAGCCGCACCGGAAACCGCCACCGCTCGTCCGCCGGCAGGAAGAACCGCAAAGGCTGGCCGTGGCGGTCGAGAACCACCACGGCCGGCGGACGCTGGAGGCTCTCCCAAGGGAAGGGGAAGAGCCAGTTGAGCGCGCCGAACCAGAGGTAGGGGGCGGCGAGGAGGATTGTGAGGGCGATCCCCGTCGCCCACCTTCGCCGAGCCGTCATTCTTGAAACGTCCACCGTCTTCTCCGATTCCTCTCGAATCTCAACTCCAACCGAGTCCGTGCCGCCGGGCCCCCTCACTCCCCCTTCCCCCTCTCTCCCACCGCACGCCCAACCCCCGGGAGAGAGGGGGTTTTTAAAAACTAGCTCAAATCAGTCTCCCTCCTCGCCCGGGAGGGTGGGTGTGAGGATGGGAGAGGAGGGCCGGGGAGGTGAGGGCCCACCCCGGAGGGGTGACATGGAGGGGTCACCGCGTCTTAACCTCCATCCGCCCCCGCTCCCCCGTCGCCCGCAGCGCGGGGTTGTACATCGCCTCCACCTGCACCGGCGGCAGGCGGAACTGCCCCGGCGCCACGGCGCGCACCAGCGTGTAGAAGGTCTGCCAGGAGTCGGCCGGCAGATCGGTGAAGAGCAGGATGCGGTCGTCGCGCAGGTCCAGGTAGTCCGGCTGCAGGTTGGCGTCGCCCACCCACGGGAGCTGCTCCGTCGTCGACAGCCGCGGGTTCTCCACCTCCAGCCCCGACGGCAGGAGGTTGACGATCACCACGTTCTGCACCGGCCCGGAGACGCTGCGCACCCTGGTCTTGATCGCCACCAGGTCGCCCTGCCTTACATTGGCGAGATCGAGGGCGCCGCCGTCGCGGTTGAGGAGCTCGCGCTGGATCTCCAGCCCGGCGCTCGACGGCTTGAAGGCGTCGTCCGTCGGCACGCCGCGCGTCATCACGCTGAAGAAGGCCGCGCCGGGCTTGTAGCCGGGGTCCATCTGGATGCGGATCGGCCCGCTGCCGGCGATCCCCGGGAACGTCACCGTCTTGTTGGTGAATTTGCCGATCGGCTTGCCGCCGGCGAAGACCGTCCCCGAGTACGGCGGCTGCTGCGCCTGGCGCTGGATGAACTGGCCGAGGGCGAGCAGCGTGAAGCTCTCCTCCTGCGTCGTCCACCAGTCATACTCCTGGACCGACTGCGCGTCGCGCGCCAGGCGGTCCACCAGTTGCGGGATCTGCGGGCTCTTCGGATTGGCGTCGAGCAGCGCGAGCAGCAGCAGCGCGCGGTTGCGGATGGCCGAGTTGAAGTTGCCGCCCGTCTGCCGCTGGATCTCCTCCACCGCGCCGATGTTGGCCGCGAGGCTCTGCGTCGCGCGCGGATTGCCGGCCGAAGCGTAGGCGGCGGCGAGCAGCGCCCGCGACTCCGCCGAGAGCTCCTTGGCGTGCTTCTCGCGGATGTGATCCATGGTGCCGAGGTCCGCCTTGCCGGCGCGCGCCAGGACGTAGAGTCCATAGGCCATGCGCTGCAACTCGTCGCTGCCGTAGGTGCCCTTGGCCTTGACCTCGCCCGCCACCCAGCCGAGGGCTCTGCGATAGAGCGAATCGGGCACCGGATGCCCGGCCCGCCGGGCCTCGACGATGAAATGCGTGGCGTAGATGCTCCCCCAGAGGTGCGTCTCGCGGCCGCCCGGCCACATCGCGAAGCCGCCGTCCTGGAGCTGCATGGTGGCGATGCGCGAGAGGCCCGCCTGCACCAGCGCCGCCGGATCGGCGTGGCCCTTCCTGGGATCGCGCTTTTGGGGATCAAATAATGACGGATCGAACGCCTTGGCGATGTCGCCCAGGTAGATGAGCGGGAAAGCGCTCGACGTCGTCTGCTCGATGCAGCCGTAGGGATAGTGCAGCAGGTGCTCCAGCTTGCCCGCGAACTGCACGAGCGGCAGGGGGCCGAGGCGCAGCGTCCGGCGCAGCGTCTCCGGACGGTAGCGGTCGGCGTCCTTCGCCGGGATCTCCAGCACCGCCTGACTCATGGAACCGGCGTTCTCGATCGTCATCTCCGGCAGGTCCGGACGGATGCCCACCTCCGTCGTCGAGCGCGACTGCTCGCCATTGCCCGAGGCGGTGGCGACGAAGCGGACGTTGCCGCTCGCTTCGCCCGTCTTGACCGTGAAGTAGGCCGTCTTCTCGCGGCCCACCGGGATGTCGATCGACTGCACCGCCGGCTTCTCGACCGTGACCGGCCCTTGCGCCGTGAGGCCGATCTGGATCGCTCCCGGCTTGCCGGTGTCGTTGCGCACCGTCACCGGCACCTGCAGCGTCTCGCCGAAGGAGAGGATGCGCGGCAGGGTGGGCAGCAGCACCAGCGGATCGCGCACGCGGGTGAGGCGGAAGGCGGAGCCGAAGCGGTCGCCGTCGATCGCCACCGCCATGATGCGCAGCGCGCCCTGGAACTCCGGCACCTTGAAGGTCGTCTTGACGTTGCCGTTGGCGTCCGCCGTCAGCGGGCCGGACCAGAAGGCCACCGGCTGCACGCGCCGGATGCCCTCCGTGCGCACGTACTGCCCCATCCCCTCGGCGCCTTCGCCGCCGCCCGGCGGCAGGTTCCTGAGCTCCGGCATGAGCAGGCTGAAGGTGTCGTAGGAGGTCACGCCGAGCGCCAGCTTGCGGTAGAAGAACTCGAACGGATCGGGCGTCTTCTGCGCGATGAGCTGCAGGATGCCCTCGTCCACCGCCGCCACCGTCACCACCGCGTGCGGCGCCGTTTTCACGCTCACCGTAAGATCGCGGTTCGGCCGCATGACGTCCGGCGCCGAGATCTGCGGCGCCAGGCGGTTCGCCGTGCGGTTCACCGGCAGCGGCACGGCGCCGAAGGCGCGGCCGGCCGAGCCCGGCTCGAGATCGCCCACCGGCCGCACCAGCGTCGCCGTGACGTAGGCGTTCGGCCGGTACTCGGCGCGCACCGGCAGCTCGATCTTCGCCGTGTTGCCCGTCAGCTCGTAGACCTGGGTGTCCAGCACCCGGTCGCGCTCGACGGTCACCAGCAGCTTGCCGGCGAACGGCGCCCGCACCTGCACCACGGCGGTGTCGCCCGAGGCGTACTCCGCCTTGTCGAGGTCCAGCTCCAGCCGCGACGGGTTCTTCATCGCCCACGGCGAGGTGCCCCAGCCGGCGGCGTAGAACTCGGCCTGCGCCGAGGCCTGCGTCTCCGGATCGGTGAGCACCACGCGGTAGCTGCCGTACTCGCGCGGCGTCATCTCGAAGGTGCCGCGCCCCTTGCCGGCAGGGATGGGCTTCGAGGCGACGAGCACCGCGTCGCGCGTCGTCTCGTAGCGCCAGGAGCCGCCGGAGGTGCGGCGCAGCACCGTGTTCCAGCGGTCCTCGAAGAGATCGGCGCGCAAGCCGCCGGAAGGCACCTCCTTGCCGTCCGGCGACACCGCCACGTACTCGAACGCCGCCGGCTTGCCGGGATCCGCGAAGCCATACTGATCGCCGCCGGCCCGGCGCAAGCCGACGTAATAGGGGTAAGGATGGACCTGCACGCGCGCCAGCGCCGCGACGCCGCGGCCGCCCTGCTCCTGCACCCGCGCCGTGATGACGGCTTCGAGCGACGACGGCACCGGCGCACCCGCCGGCATCTCCGCCTCGAAGCTGGCGCGGCCCTCGTCGTCGAGCTTGCCCTCCTCGGAGAGGACCTCGTTGTCCTCCAGCTTGCGGTCGCCATTGCGGAAGCTGAAGCCCTCGAAGCCCTTGGCCGAGAAGCTCGCGTCCACCAGCCGCACGCGGGTCTCCACCGGCAGCCCCGCCGCCGGCGCGCCGAAGAGGTAGTCCGACTGCACCTGGTAGGCGAGCTTCTGCCCCGGCCCCACGGTGTCTGCCGGCGCCTTCGGCGGCACGATCTCCACCGAGATACGGTCCGGCACGAACTCCTCCACCTGGAAGCGGTACTGGCCGATGACCTTCTCGGCCACCTCCAGCTCCAGCGTGTGCGGACCGGTGAGCGCGTAGGCCGGCAGATCGAGCGCGAACGGCGCCAGGCCCTTGTCGTTCGTCGTCAGGCGGCGGACCTCCAGCTCGCGCCCCTGCGGATCGCGGTGGCGCAGCAGCGCCGGCATGGAAGGCGGGATGCGCAGCGAGCCGTCACGCACGATCGCCAGCCCTTCCGCTCTCTCGCCGGGCCTGTAGATGTCGCGCTCGCCGTAGAAGAACGCCGTGTACCCCTCGCCCACCGCCTCGGCGCCGCCGACGTCGAGGCCCGTGGCGTCGATCGCCATTGAATCGAGCAGGAGGAAGCTGAAGTCGTCCCCCTTCTCGATCGTCACCATGTAGGGCGTGCTATGACCGCCGGCTGCGAGGGCCTTCGGATCGTAGACGCGCCAGATCCCCGAGCCGTCCGTGGTCCCCGAGGCCAGCGTCTGGTTCTGGTCCGAGATCAAGGTGACCTTGGCGCCGCCGACGGGCGCGAGGTTCTTGAGCGACGACACCCAGACGAGGATCTCTCCCGGCCCCCGCTTCGCCACCGCGCCCAGATCGGTCAGCAGCAGCCAGCGCTGGGCCGCCTCGTAATCGTCCGGCTTGCCGATCGAGACGCGGTAGAGCCCGGGCGACTGGGTGTCGACGAACTTGTCGAGGTCGAGCGGATACACCCGTTTCTTGTTCTTGCGGCCGCCGACGTCGAGCGTCTCGTCCTTCAGGCGGTCGCCGAGGGCGTGGTTGAGCTCGCCGAACCAGCCCGTCTCGCCTTCGTAGAAGCCGCCGTACTGGAAGAGGAAGAAGAGGTTGTTGAGGTAGACGCGGTCGAGGGTCATCCGCACCTTGGGGACGTTGACCGCC
The DNA here is from genome assembly GCA_046765915.1 of Acidobacteriota bacterium. Lineage (GTDB taxonomy): Bacteria > Acidobacteriota > Thermoanaerobaculia > Multivoradales > UBA5704 > DATARR01. Next base: position 66,871 of record JBKPTH010000018.1, read on the forward strand.
TCCAGGGCCACGGCGTGCCGGCCCTGCGACCACAGGAACATGCCCTGGCTCTGGAAGCCCACCGTGGGATCGAGATCGGTGAGCTGGATCTCCTCGCTGTACTCCTCGGCGAGCACGGCCTCGTCCGTCGCCGGCATGCCCGCGCCGATGGTCAGCGTGTAGGTGGAGCCCGGCTGCATCTCGCCGGTGATCGACAGCTCGTTGCGGTCCGCGGCGAAGCGCAGCTTTACCGCCGGATCGATCTTCACGTACTTCTCGGCCACGGCGGCCGAGATGGGGGAGGAGAACGTCACCTTGATCGTCGACTCGCGCGGCCCCGGCTCCGTCTCCACGCCGCGCACCGTGAGCTTGGTGCTGGAGCCGACGGCGATCTCCTTGACGTAATCCTCGCCGAGGGGGGCGTTGCCGCTCTGCGGGGTCAGCGCCCCGCCGATAATCAACTGGACCTTGCGCTCGTCCCGCTGCTTCTGCACCGGCTCCGTGCGGTAGCCGATGACGCGGTTGTTGTAGTCCGTCTCCAGCGCGACGGGGATCGGCTCCGCCTGCTCGGGATCGGTCACCTTGACGAGCGGCCCGAGCACCTCGGGATCGACGGGATAGTTGAACCGCATCTCGCCGCGGAAGATGACTTTCGCCTTGCCTTCGAGAGCCGGCTCCTCGAAGACCGTCACCTCCTCGACGAGGAACTTGTCCGTCTTGACCGTGAACGTCGTCTCGCCGGTGAACACCTGGCCTTCCTGGAGGACCTTCGCCGGATCGAGCTCCACCTTGAATTCCGAAGCCACGGGAAGCCCGCCGCTCGGCTGGAAGCGCAGGGCGTTGGTGTCCTGCCATTTCCAGGAGCCCCCCAGCGTCGGAGAGATCGAAGCCGGAGCCGGATCGAGCACCTCGCCCACGTGCCCCTGCCCAAGGGGCTTGTCGAACAGGATGTCGAAGTACTGCCGGTTCTCCCGGTCCACGATGACGTCGAACACCGAAACCGTCTCGCCCCCCTGAGCCCCGGCCCGGAACTTCGCCAAGGCCTCCGAGATGGGCCCCCGGAAGGCGTACCCCGCCATGGACACGAACGACAAACCCAGCAGGATGAGGGCGATGTCCTTCCACGACCACTTGCGGCGGAAGAAGGCAGAGAGTCTGGACGGGCGCTTGTCCCGAGGGGTGGGGGACGGGTCGGACATTTAGGTTCTCCCAGAGATAGAGGCGTGGCAATCGTATAGCAGCCCTGCCACGCAGGAGGGATTCCATCCGCGGAATGTGGCCCAAGTAAGGCGGGGTTGGGGCGGGGCCGGGGAAGCTGATCGCGCAAGCGTTTTTCTAGGGGCGACCTGGGAACGCCGGCGTCCCCGCCGGCATGGCATCTCCGCCCTACCTACTGCGTCGCGGTTTTTGTAGGGGCGGCCCTATGTGGCCGCCCTCTTCGGAGCGCGCACCGGCACGGTTCATTGAGGGACAGGCCGATTTCGCGGCCGGTGGGATTCAGGGCGGCCCGCCCCTACAGAAATGCCTTTTTCGTGGTGACCGGAACTGTTCAGGCCGCGGAATCCTTCCGCAGCGCTTGGTGCAGGTCCCAATCGGCCTGCAGGTGCATCCAGAACTGCGGCGTCGTGTGGAAGCGCCGAGCCAAGCGAAGGGCCGTGTCCGCCGTGATCCCTCGCTTGCCGAGCACCAGCTCGTTGAGCCGGTTGACAGACATGCCGAGCTGCCGGGCGGTCTCGGCCTGCGTCAGCCCCAGAGGCTTGAGGAACTCCTCGAGCAGCATTTCACCCGGATGGATGGCGGGACCCAACCAGGCGGGGTCACGCGTGATAATCCTCGCAGCGGACTTCGTAGGCATGATTTCCTTCCCACCGGAACGTCAAGCGGTATTGGTCGTTCACGCGGATGCTGTGCCGGCCGCGCTGGTCTCCCTTGAGGGCCTCGAGCCGGTTGCCGGGCGGGCTGGTCAGTTCCGAGAGGCGCTGAGCCACATCGAGCAGCTTCAGCTTCCGCCGCACGACGGGCCAGAGGTCCTTTGGAATGCGCCTCGCGGCATGGCTTGGGCGCTCAAGGAACAGGTCAGCCGTCGTCTGATCGGCGAATGACTGGATCATCCGCCTTTACATGGTAGCCGTGTATACCCGAGAACGCAACGGGCTGGCAGCCAGAACCGAAGCCGGAGCCGGATCGAGCACCTCGCCCACGTGCGCCTGCCCAAGGGGCTTGTCGAACAGGATGTCGAAGTACTGCCGGTTCTCCCGGTCGCCCCCCTGGGCCTCGGCCCGGAACCTGGCCAGGGCCGCCGAGATGGGCTCCCGGAACGCGTACCCCGCCATGGACACGAACGACAAACCCAGCACGATGAGGGCTCATCTGACTCGCTCGGATCTCGATGTGTGCGCGCCTGGCGCGATAGAAGTCTCCTTGAAATCGACTCGGGGTAACTCGAGGCTCAAGCCCCCCAATGGATCAACTGTCTCAATCAATCCTTTCTCGGATGATTCACTCCGACGCTTCCGTTCAGCGCTCGTCCATGTTTTGTCGCGGGACCTGGGAATCGACGACCGAGAATCCATGGAACTTGCTACGGAGTTTTCCCGACTCTTGCGTGAAGGTCGAGAGGACGCGATGCCGGCGATTGCGCGTCGTCTCCGGGAGTCCGGAATAGGCAGCCGGTGGAACCAGGTCCTCTCACAAGAACGCCCCGCGGCGTTGACTTCCTGGCTTTTACCTCATTGCAAGGGTACCGTTCTCGATCTTCTTTGTGGCGATGGTAGAGTAGGAGAATACCTTTCCATGAGAGGTGTCCAAGTAACTCTAGCAGAGCGCCTAGATTCATATTCATTGGATCGAAAACACGCCATCCCCTTCATCGACTTCGATGGCCTCGAATCGGCAGAGAACTTCTTACCAGCCTTTTCCACAGTTCTCCTCTGCACTGTGCTCCATCATGAGGTAGCGCCAGAAGGTTTGTTACGGCTGGCATCGACGCTCTGTTTGACTCGGCTTATTATTGTTGAAAATTGCCTCGATCGGTACTGCCCGGTGGATTGTCAGCTCCTCATGGATCTGTTCTTCTCGCGATGTCTAAATTCATTCAGTCTTCCCTCAGAGGGTAATCACGCCACCTTTTCGCATTGGTTCTCCCGGCTTCTCCCATATGGATCTATGCGGCTGCATGAAAAGCGCAGGTCATTGCCCGGGATACCGTTAACACATGATCTCATCGTGATCGATATCGAATGAGCACCAGACTGGGCATATGCAACATTAACTGGCCCGCTTATTCGAGTCGGTCACGATCGAATGCCTCTGGGTCTAATTCGCAGGCCAGGCTTAGTTCACGGCCCATGATCGATCGCGAGGTTATGATCTATCTCCATGCGCTTGCCGAAGGTCTGCAGAAAGAGATTAGCAGACTCAAGAATCCGGCATGTATCCCTTCGCGCCACGCTTTAGAAGTGGACCGACTATTGGGTAGCATACGCTCTGCTGATTCTTCTTCCTTTCAGGCTTTGCAGCGTCTTTGGCGCCGTTATTACCTTCTCGCCCGGAGGACAGGATCTTACCTCAATAACGCCGCGACGGTAGCAAGCTCCTACAACTCCATGGAAGAGTTCTGGTCCGATATGAAGGAGCAAGAGGCTGCTCGTAGCAGTGCCACGGTGTGGGACACCTATGAGCATGGGCGAAGAAGGCAGCTTGAGACTCTGTGCGCACGTAGTTACGGCTCAGAGGCAGCACTGTTGGTGAATAGTGGTATGGCAGCACTATTATGTGCGATTTGGTGCGGCAATCTCACTTACGGAGCTACGATTGTAACGGGTGTCAGTTCCTACTTCGAGACTTCCCAACTCCTCCAGGATGCGTTAGCCTGGATTATTCACGAAAGTCGAGTCCAAAACGATGGCCACCGGCCCCAAGATCTGTGGTATCAAGATGTTGCGAGCAAACAAGACACCCAGATCTCGGAGGAGCGATGGCCACACAGTGTTCTATCCCGTTCGGCTTCCAGTTTCAACCCCGCA
>JBKPTH010000019.1:0-112949 GCA_046765915.1 Acidobacteriota bacterium
GATGACTTAGAAGGTCTCGTGGGCTCGGAGATGTGTATAAGAGACAGCATCCTCTGCGAGCGCCGGGCGAAGACGCAGCTCAAGCGCGGCGGCTCGCGCTCCGGCCACATTGCCTACGACTGGTTCAAGGAGGCGATGGAGCATTACGAGGAAGCCGCCGCCATCCGCCCGCCCGGCAACGACGACGCCATCCTGCGCTGGAACACCTGCGCCCGCATCCTCATGGCCCACCGCGAGCTGATCCCGGAGCCGGAGGAGCGGTTCCAGCAGATGTTGGAGTAGGGGCGCTCCCAGGGGCTTGCATTCCCTCGCGAGGTGTATTATTGTTCTCATACACCGACGCACGAGATCGCCGATCGCCCATGCTCCCCACCCTCCGCATCGATCCCCGTGACGCCCGGCCGATCTGGCGGCAGATCGAGGAGAGCGTGCAGCACCTGGTGGCCCGCGGCGCGCTGCCGGCCGGCGCGCTGGTGCCGTCGGTGCGGGACCTCGCCCGCGAGCTGCAGGTCAATCCGGCCACGGTATCCAAGGCCTATCAGCGGTTGATGGACGCGGGGGTGCTCACCGTGCGTAGAGGGGAAGGGACTTTCGTCTCGGAGACGCCGCCGCCGTCCTCGGATACCCGCCGCAACGGCCGCCTGCGCGAGGAGGCGATGCGCTACGCCAGCCTGGCGGCGACGCTGGGCGCGGATCGCGAGGAGGCCCTCGCCACGGTCGAGGCCGCCTGGCGCAGCCTGACGGACGGCGGCTCGCAAGGAGAAGACGCATGAATCCCATCGTCCTGGAGGGGCTGACGGTGCGTTACGGCAGCCGGCCGGCCGTCGACGACGTTTCGCTCACCGTGCCCGAGGGCTCCGTCTATGCCCTGCTCGGCCGCAACGGGGCTGGCAAATCCTCGCTCGTCCGCTGCCTGCTGGGCGAGCAGAGGCCGTCCGCCGGCCGTGCCTCGTTGCTCGGCCAGGACGTCTGGAAGGAGCGGGCGTCCATCCTCGCCGAGGTCGGCGTGGTGCCCGAGGAGCCGGACATGCCGCCGGCGATGAGCCCGCGCCAGATCGCGCGCTTCTGCTCGCGCCTCTATCCGCGCTGGGACGCCGCCGGCGTGGAGGCGCGGCTGAAGCGCTTCGGCGTGCCGCGGGACGTTCCCTTCGGCAAGCTTTCCAAGGGCCAGAAGGGCCACGTCTCCCTCGCCCTGGCGCTCGCCTTCGGACCGCGGCTGCTGGTGCTGGACGACCCGACGCTGGGGCTGGACGCGGTGGCGCGCAAGGCCGTCTTCGAGGAGCTGATCGGCGAGCTGGCCGACCGCGGCACGACGGTGTTCATGACCACGCACGACCTCGCCGGCGTCGAGCGGATCGCCGACCGCGTGGCCGTGCTGCGGCAGGGCAGGCTGGTGCTCGACGAGGAGATGGAAGCGCTCAAGCGCCGCTTCCGCCGTATCACCTTCCCGCGCTCTCAGCAGGCGGACGCTTCGCGGCTCGAGGCGCTGGCGCCGGTGGCCGTGGCGGCCCGCGGCTGGACGATGGAGGCAGTCGTTTCCAAGTACGACGAGGAGCGTTTCAGAGCGGGCGGACCGGAAGGACCCGAAGTCTCCGCTCTCACTCTGGAGGAGATCTTCATCGCCTTGACCGGGGAAACAGAGGGCGAAGGGGAGGAGCTGTCATGAGAGGTTTTCTCGCCGTCTTCGAGCGCGAGGTCATCGAGCGCCGGCTGCTCGTCGCCGCGTCCCTCCTGCTCGGCCTGGTGCCTCTCGCGGCGCCCTGGATCCCTGGCCTCGCGCAACGCGGCGGCCCGGACCTGCGAAGCTCCATGGCGCTCATCGTCGCCCTTTGTTTCAGCTTCGGTCTGGCCCTGATCCTGGGAGCCTCCATCATCACCGGCGATCTTGCGGAGCGACGCTTGGGGTTCTACTTTTCGCGGCCGATCCCGGGTTGGGCCGTATGGGCGGGCAAGCTCGCCGCGGCTGCCGCCCTGGCTCTCTGCGTCGGCGCCCTGATCATGCTCCCCGCGTCGCTGGTGGAGCGGCGGCTCCAACTTGGCGGTTGGTGGAGCGCGGCGCTCACCAGCAACACGGCCTCCGCTCTCCTCTGGATTGCCGCGATCCTGCTCCTGGTGTCCCTGGGCCACGTCATCGGCATCGTTCTGCGCTCGCACTCGCCCTGGCTGATCCTCGATTTCGCGGGGCTCTGGATCATCTCGTGGCTCGCCTGGGCGGCCATCCGCCGGCTGATTCTCGCTGGAGCGTTTGGAGCCGTGGCGGTAGCGGTGATGGCGCTGGCGCCGCTGGCCTTGGCGTCGGTCATTGCCGCCGGTGCCACGCAGGTGGTCAAAGGCCGTACGGACTTTCGCCGAGGCCACCGGCTGCTGTCCCTCACCTTATGGGCGTCGCTGCTGGCGACGGCTCTCTCGGCGCAGGGCTACGCCTCCTGGGTGTTGGCGGCGGAGCCGAAGGATCTCGAGGAAGTCGGCCTGTCCGAAGTGGCTCCCGGGAGCTCCTGGATCGCGATCTTCGGTCCTTCCGAAAAACGAGCCGACTATCGACCGGAGTTCCTGTTGGATGCCGCCTCGGGGAGATTCGTCCGCGTGAGGTACTTCCTGCCTCCCCGGTTTACCGCCGATGGCCGCTGGGCGGTCTGGCTGGAGCCGGAGAGCATGCAACGCTACACCGGCGTCTACGAGCTGCGCCGGCTGGACCTTCGCGACCGCAACTCCAGGCCCGAGCGCACCAGGATGACCTATTCGGGAGTGCGCCCTCCCATCATCGCCGTCTCGCCGGATGGCCGTCAGGTCGCCGTCGCCAACGGTCGCCGACTCACCATCGAGGAAGTTCCTTCCGGCCGCCTGCTCGCCTCCGCGGGGTTGCCGCAGGAGCTTGACCATGCCGAGGACGCGATGTTGTTCGTCGCTCCCGGACGGGTGCGGATCTTCGACTACGAGTTCGCTCCACCCTTCAGCGAAGAGCTGACTCCCGGCACGCTCGAGGTCCGGGAGATCAAGATCAGAGGCGATGGGCTCCTGCGTGCGGCGTGGATCGAGCAGCTCATCCAACCGCCGTGGGGCGCTGGTGACCTGTGGTTCTCCAGGCCCTCCGAGATCAGCGCCGACGGCATGCGGTTCCTCGTCCGCCGGAGCAATCAGCGCTTCAGCGTTTTCGATGCCGGGAGCGGTGCGATGTTGGCGGAGCTGCCGCCGGCCGGAGAACGGTCCAGAGCCTTCTTCGTGGCTGACGGCCGGATTGCTCTGATCAGCGGCTCCCGCCCCAAGGAGCTGTGGATCTTCTCGCGCGATTTCGTCCTGGAGCGGAGCTTCCGCTTCGCAGGCTCCTCCCTGCGGCTTGGCGGTCAGCCGGCGCCGAATCGACTGGTCGTAGTCATGTCGATGAACCGATCCAGCGTGCCCTGGAAACGAAGCCAGACTCTGACCCTGGACCTTGCCTCCGGCTCCGTCCGCCGGCTCGGCGAGGGCCTGGTGCCGATGGCCGACTCCCTGATCGGGCCACAGAGCGCCGGCGCGAGCCTGTTCTGGCGCGACGGGATCTCGCATCTCGTCCGCGTCGATCTCGCCACCGGGCGGGAGCGCGTCGTCGCCGGACAGCCGGCCGGTTAGAGCACGCGCCGCACCAGCCGGCGCACCGTCTCCGCCGTCAGCCCGTAGACCAGGTGTGCCGCGAGGGCCTTCGCGTGCACGGAAGGCGGATGTTCGAGCGGCGGCTCCGACAGCTTGAAGGCCGGCACGGCGACCTCGTCCGCTCCCAACCAGAGCGCCGTGGCGAAAGGCAGACCGGCTCCCCGGGTGACCGTGGGCGCCAGCTCGGCCATGGCGCCGTAGGCGGCCCCGGTGAGGCCGCCGAAGCTGTAGTGCACCGCCGGACCGGCCACCTTCTTCTCCTCGTCGGTGAGCCTGTGGTGGAACAGGCCCTCGGAGATCTTCGCCGCCGCCTTCACCGTCGCGTCGTCGCCGCTCTCCTGCTTCTCCTGGCCATTCCCCGATCCTCCGCCGGCCGATTGCGGGGATTCGCCGGACTCGCGCTGCTTCAGATCCTCCCAGGCCTCGGACGCCTTCCCCGAGAGGCTCTGGAACTTGTTCATGACGTAGGACGCCGCGAGCCCCGCTGCCAGACCCGCGACCGCGCCTTTCCACAGCTCGCCGTTGGTGTTCTCCATGCTGACCTCCTCTTGCGACAGCTCCCAGGGAGATGTGGAGCAAGCGCCGTGCCGCATCCGCCGGACCTCCGTGCGCGTATCCCGGTAGAACCGCGGTGCCGCGAGGAGAGGACATACGTAACGGTTACCGGGTGCCGAGCGTTTACGTCTAAAGGAGGGGAAAGGAGAGAGGACGCCATGCCGCACCGTTCGATCGAGCACCCGGCGCCCCGAGCTCTCGGCTACGGCTCCGTCCGCCGCAAGACCGTCAACGTCATCGTGGATTACCTGCGCGCCGAGCCGCCGGCCGGCCCGCGGCCGGACGCCCAGTTGCTCGGCCGCCGCCAGCACCTGCTGCGTCAGCCCTGGCGCCAGCCGCACCGCCCGGGCAGCGAGTCGGGCTCCACCATGGAGCTCATCCGCCGCTTCGAAGCCCGCCTCAAAGCGCACTGACCTTGTGTCAAGATGCCGCCGATGCGGCCGGTCTCGTTCTCCGTCCTCCATGAGCTCGACGGCTGGGATCTCTTCTGGGCCCACCTCGCGGAGATCCCGGGAAGCGAGGAGAAGCTGGCGGCCCTGCGGCTGGCGACCGGCGAGCGCGTCCGCTCGGCGCTGGCGCTGGAGAGCCTGCCGTCCCATCCCGCGGCGGCGGCGATGCGGCGTCTCTTCCGCGCCGCCGGCTGCGATCCCACCCGCTACCGGCCGTCCTCGGAGGCGCTGCTGCGGCGCGTGCTCAAGGGGGAGGACCTGCCGGCGATCCATCCCTTCGTCGACCTCAACAACTGCCTCTCGGTGGCGCTCGCCGTGCCCTGCTGTGTCGCCGCCGACGGGAGCTTCGGTCCGCCGGTGACCCTGCGGGCGGGGCGGCCCGGCGAGAGCTACGAATCGCTGCGCGGTCCGTTCAACCTCGAGGGCAAGCCGCTGCTGGCCGATCCGGCTGGACCCTTCAGCAGCCCCATCACCGACAGCCAGAGGGTCCGAGTGTCGGACGGCACCCGCCGCGTCTGGATGGTGGCCTATCTGCCGCGCGGCGTCGTGGCGCTCGAATCGGCCGCGGAGGTCCTGGACGGGCTGCTGTCGGCGGCGCCGGTGGCCACGGTCGAGGAGACCGGAGTCTCGCGGTGACGGCCATCACCCACCTCTTCACCGACCTCGGCGGCGTGCTGCTCACCAACGGCTGGGACCGCGGCCTGCGCAAGCTCGTCGCCGAGCGGTTCGGCATCGATGCCGCGGAGATGGACGAGCGGCACCACCTGACCTACGACACCTACGAGCGGGGCAAGATCGACCTCGCCGAGTACCTGCGGCGGACCGTCTTCTGGGAGCCGCGCGGCTTCACTCCGCAGCAGGTAGTGGAGTTCATGCTCGCGCAGGCCCGGAGCTTTCCCGAGATGATCGAGCTGGTACGGAACCTGAAGGTGAGATACCGCCTGCGGGTGGTGGTGGTGAGCAACGAAGGGCGCGAGCTGACGGCGGACCGCATCCGCCGCTTCGATCTCAAGGAATTCGTCGACTTCTTCGTCGTCTCCAGCTACGTCCACTTCCGCAAGCCGGACGAGGACATCTATCGCATCGCGCTCGACGTCGCGCAGGCCGAGCCCGGCGGCGTGATCTATCTCGACGACCGCCAGATGTTCGTCGAGGTGGCCGGCCGGATGGGGATGCGGCCGATCTGGCACCGCGATCTCGCGATGACCCGGTCGGCCCTGGCGGAGCTGGGATTGGCAATATGAGGGGGCATCCGTGACGAATCCGGCGGCGTTCGTGATCTTCGGCGGCAGCGGCGATCTGACCTGGCGCAAGCTGATCCCGGCCCTCTACAACCTGTGGCTCGACAAGGTCCTGTCCGAGCCTTTCCGGGTGATCGCGCTCGGCCACACGGAGATGGAGACCGCCGCGCTCGTCAAGCACCTGCGCGAGGGGGTGGACCGCTTCAGCCGCCGGGGCAAGTCGGAAAAGGCGCCGTGGACGCGGTTCGCCGGCAACATCGTCTACCACGATGCCGACCTGACGAAGCCGGGGGCGTTCGCCGGGTTGAGGAAGGAGCTGGACGGCCTCGACCGCGAGTGGGGCCAGCCCGCCATCCGCGTCTTCTATCTCGCCGTGCCACCCGCGGTGATGCAGCCGATCGCGCAGCAGCTCCACGAGACCGGCCTCGCCGCCGACGCCGCGCGGGCGCGCGTCGTCTTCGAGAAGCCGTTCGGCCACGATCTCGAGAGCGCGCGCCAGCTCAACGCCTTCCTCGGCGGGATGTTCGAGGAGGCGCAGATCTACCGCATCGATCACTACCTCGGCAAGGAGCCGGTGCAGAACATCCTCGCTTTCCGCTTCGCCAACTCGGTCAACGAGCCGCTGTGGAACCGGCGCTACATCGACTCGGTGCAGATCACCGTCGCCGAGCAGGAAGGCGTCGGCACTCGCGGCAACTACTACGAGGGCGCGGGAGCCCTGCGCGACATGGTGCAGAACCACCTCCTGCAGCTCCTCTGCCTCGTCGCCATGGAGCCGCCGGTGACTTTCGAGGCCGACGAGGTGCGCAACAAGAAGCTGGACGTGCTGCGCGCCCTCCGCCGCCTGAAGCCCGAGGAGGTCCACCAGCTCGTCGAGCGCGGCCAGTACGGCCCGGGGCTGATCGGCGGCAAGAAGGCGGCGGGCTACCGCAACGAGAAGGACGTCGATCCCCGCTCGACCACCGAGACTTTCGTCGCCCTCAAGCTGTTCGTGGACAACTGGCGCTGGCAGGACGTCCCCTTCTACCTGCGCACGGGCAAGCGCCTGCCGGTGCGCGCCTCGGAGATCTGCATCCAGTTCCGGCCGGTGCCCCACCAGGCGTTTCCGCCCTCGGCCCTCGGCGAGATGGAGCCCAACCGTCTGCTGCTGTGCATCCAGCCCTGCGAGGAGATCGTGCTGCGCTTCCAGGCCAAGCGTCCCGGCTCGGACATGCGCCTGGCGCGGGTGGAGACCCGCTTCACCTACAAGGAGGCGTTCGACGGCGCGGAGCCCGAGGCCTACGAGACCCTGCTGCAGGACGTCATCGAGGGCGATCCATCGCAGTTCATGCGCCGCGACCAGGTGGAGGAGGCGTGGGAGGTCGTCATGCCGATCCTCGACTACTGGCGCGAGCAGGGATCGTCCGACCTGCCGATCTATCCCGCCGGCACCTGGGGGCCCGAGGCGGCCCATTTCCTCGTCGCCCGCGACGGCCGCGTCTGGGTGGAGCCGGCGGTGGCGGAGGAAGAAAAGCCGTAGCGGGCTACGGCGCCTTCTCGGTCTTCTCGTCCTTTTTGTCCTTCTTATCCTTTTCGTCCTTCCGCTCCACCGGCAGAGGCTTGCGCGGCAGCGGCTCCGCCCGCATGGCGGCGTCGTAGAGGAAGGCCGCCATGATCACCGAGGCCTGCACCAGGTCGTCGCGCTTCAGGTGATCGTAGGTATCGAGGTTGGTGTGGTGGGTGCGCGGCCGGTAGTCCAGCTCGTCCTGGATGAACTGGAAGGCGGGCAGGCCCACGCGGTCGAACGGCACGTGATCGGTGGCGTCGGTGGGGCGCAGCGTGACGGTGCCGGCGCCGAGGTCGGCGAAGGGCGCCAGCCAGGCCGCGAAGATGGGCCGCACGGCGGCGTTCTCCTCGGAGTAGATGCCGCGGATGCGGCCGCTGCCGTTGTCCAGGTTGAAGTAGGCGGCGAGGCGCGCGTGCTCGGGCTTGAGCTGCAGCGGCCAGGCCTCCTCCCGCAGCCGCTCCGGCAGCTCCTTCTGTTCCGGATCCTGATTCTCCGGGCGGGTGGCGAAGTGCTGCTTCACGTAGGCGAGCGAGCCGTAGAAGCCCTGCTCCTCGCCCGTCCATAGCGCGAAGCGGAGGGTGCGCCGGGGCTTGACGCCCAGCGCCTTCAGGATGCGGGCGGCTTCCATCACCACGGCGCTGCCGGCGGCGTTGTCGGTGGCGCCGGTGCCCGCATGCCAGGAGTCGAGGTGCGCGCCCGCCATCACGATCTCGTCCTTCTTGTCCGTGCCGGGGATCTCGGCCACGGTGTCGTAGGCCTGTAGATCGCCGTCGACGAACTGCGCCTCGACGTCGATCTCGATCTGCACGGGAATGTCATGGTCGAGCAGCCGCAGGAGCTCGTTGTAATGCTCGGCGGCCATCACCAGGGCGGGCACGCCGACGCTCTCGCCCGGCTCCCAAGAGCCGCCGCCCGTCACCCGCACGATGCCGTTGACGCGCGCGCTCGCCTCCACGGTCGCCAGCGCTTTCTCCTTCTCCAGGAACTCGTTGAGGGCGCGGCGCCGCCGCCAGCGTTCGAGGCCGAAGCGCCGCCAATCGGTGGGTTCCTTGGGGATCTCGAACTCTCCCACCTCCCCCAGCCGCTCGTCGGAGTAGCGCGCGAACGGCGGGTCCTCCGGCTCGTCGAAGCTCTGGGCCGCGTCGAGCAGCAGGACCTTGCCGGCGAGCTTGCCCTTGTACTTCTCGAAGTCCTTCTCCTCTTCGAGGGTGACCCGCATGGCCTCGCCGTGCACCGGACCGCCGGTCCCCGGCGACCAGGCCTTGGGAAGCGCGAAGAGGGGCGACACCCGCGGCGCCGTCATGCGCACGGCGCAGGCGGAAAACGTCCAGCCGCGGCCGAAGCGGTAGCCCTCGAGGTGAGGGTTGGCGAGCCCCCACTCCGCGAACCGCCCGCGCGTCCAGTCGTTCGCCTGTTTGAGCTGCGGCGAGCCGGTGAGCCGCGGGCCGATGACGTCCGTCAGGTGGAACAGCGTCTCCATGACCTGGGAATGGTGGAGGCCCTCGTCGCGGATGCGCGTCATCATCGCGAGGTCCACCGGCTCCTCGGCGCGGCCGGGCAGGGCGGAGACCGTGAGGGCGAGCGCCGGGATGAGGATGAGCTTGCGCGCCATTGAAATCTTCTCCCGTCCGATACGGTTCGGATGACCGCGGGGAGTCTAACCGATTAGGATTCACCCATCGAATAAGGACGAGATATGAAAAAGCAGCGCCTGGTGAAGGCTTGTCTCGCGTTGACCGCCCTCCTGTCGGCCCCCCTGGCCGCCGCGGAGCCCCGCCCGCTCAAGGTGGACGACGTCTTCTCGCTCAAGCAGGTCGGCGATCCGCGGCTCAGCCCGGACGGCCAGTGGGTGGCCTACACGGTCCGCACGCTCGATCCCAAGGAGGACGCGGCCAATACCGACATCTACATGGCGCCCTTCGCCGGCGGCCCGGCCGTGCAGCTCACCGCCAGCCCCAAGCCGGAGACCCGGCCGCGCTTCAGCCCGGACGGCCGCTATCTCGCCTTCCTCTCCGGCCGCGACGGCAAGAAGACCCAGGTATGGCTGCTCGACCGCCGCGGCGGCGAGGCCGTCAAGCTGACCGACTACAAGGCGGACGTCTCCGAGCTCGCCTGGTCGCCGGACGGCAAGCGCCTGGCGCTGATCGTCGGCGACGTGGATCCCGACGACCAGGACGACGAGAAGGCGGCGGGCGAGAAGACCGGCGCCGCCAAGACCCCGAAGCCGATCGTCATCCGCCGCCTGCAGTTCCTGCGCGACGGCGAGGGCTTCCTGCGCGATCTCCACCAGCACCTCTACGTCTTCGACGTGGCGGCGAAGAGCGGCGAGCAGATCACCTCCGGCCCCTACGACGACACCGAGCCCGCCTGGTCGCCGGACGGCCGCCAAATCGCCTTCACCAGCAACCGCACGTCCGAGCCGGACGCCAACGACAACAGCGACGTCTTCGTCGTCGAGGCCAAGGCGGGCCAGAAGCCGCGCGCCGTCACCACCGCGCCGACCACGGACCGCGATCCCGCCTGGAGCCCCGACGGCAAGTCCATCGCCTACCTCGAAGGCGGCGATCCCAAGGACTTCTGGTATGCCAGCAATCACGTCTCGGTCATCCCCGCCGCGGGCGGCACGCCGCGTCCCCTCACCGCGGCGCTGGACCGCAACGTCGAGGGCCCGCGCTTCTCGCCTGACGGCAAGCTCGTCTACTTCCTGCTGGAGGAAGGCGGCAACCAGCACCTGGCGCGCGTGCCGGCCGCCGGCGGCGCGGTTGAACGGGTGGTGGACGGCGAGCGCACGATCCAGGCCTACGATCTCGCCGGAGGCCAGATCGCGGTGCTGGAGAGCACACCGCAGCGGCCGCCCGAGGTCTCGGCGGTGGACGGCGGCTCGCTGCGCCGCGTAAGTACCGTCAACGACGAGCTCCTGAAGGGCATCCGCCTCGGCGAGGTGCGGCGCTTCCAGGCCACCAGCGCCGACGGCACCAAGGTCGACGCTTTCCTCACCCTGCCCCCGGACGCCCCGGCGGGCAAGCGGCTGCCCACCATCCTGCGCATCCACGGCGGACCGACGGCGCAGTACGACACCTCGTTCAACACCGAGTGGCAGATGCTCGCCGCCCACGGCTACGCCGTCGTCGGCGCCAACCCGCGCGGCTCCACCGGCTACGGGCAGGCGTTCTGCCGCGCCATCTGGGCCGACTGGGGGAACAAGGACTATGACGACGTCATGGCCGCCGTCGACGGGGCGATAGCCATGGGCGTCGCCGATCCGGACCATCTGGGCGTGGGCGGCTGGAGCTACGGCGGCATCCTGACGGACCACGTGCTGGTCAAGACCAACCGCTTCAAGGCCGCGACCTCGGGCGCCAGCGAGGTGAACTACCTCGCCAACTACGGCACCGATCATTATCAGAAGGAGTGGGAGGCCGAGCTGGGGCTGCCGTGGCAGAACACCGAAGGCTGGACGCGGATCTCGCCCTTCTTCCAGGTGGAGAAGGTCACCACGCCGACCCTCATCCTCTGCGGCGCCAACGACGTCAACGTGCCGCTGCTCAACTCCGAGCAGCTCTACCAGGCCCTCCGGCGGCTCGGCCGCGAGACGGAGCTCGTCGTCTACCCCGACCAGAACCACGGCATCGTCAAGCCGACCTACGTGAAGGACCGTCTCGAGCGCTACCTCGCCTGGTATGACAAGTATCTGAAAGCGGAGAAGGGGAAGGAGACGGCGAAGGCGCCGTAATCGTACTATGTGAGAGAGTCTTTGCCGCGATGTACGACCAGTTCTACGGCTTCCACGAGCCGCCGTTCAACATCACGCCCGACCCTCGCTTCCTGTTCTTCAGCGAGCGCCACCGCGAGGCGTACGATCACGTCCTGTTCGGCATCCGCGAGCGCAAGGGCTTCATCCAGCTCACCGGCGAGGTGGGCGCCGGCAAGACGACGCTCTGCCGGGCTGTGCTCGAAAAGCTGGGACCCAATTACGTCACGGCGCTCATCCTCAATCCCTGCCTGACCAGCGCGCAGCTCCTGCGGGCGATCCTGCGCGAGTACGGGCTCAGCCCCAAGAACGACCGCGTCGCCTGCCTCGAACAGCTCAACCAGTTCCTCCTCGACGAGCTCGCCAAGGGCCGCGACGTGGTGCTGCTGATCGACGAGGCGCAGGATCTGGAGTCCGATCTGCTCGAGCAGATCCGGCTGCTCTCGAACCTGGAGACGGACCAGCGCAAGCTGCTGCAGATCGTGCTCATCGGCCAGCCGGAGCTGCGGGACAAGCTGAACGAGCAGCGGCTGCGCCAGCTCCGCCAGCGCATCACCGTGCGCTACCATCTGGCCCCGCTGTCGCGCCAGGAGGTGGAGCGCTACATCCAGCACCGGCTGCAGGTGGTGGGCGCCAACGGCCGGCCCGCCTTCACGTCGTGGGCCATCCGCTCGATCTTCCGCTACTCGGGCGGCATTCCGCGGCTGATCAACGCCGTGTGCGACAAGACGCTGCTGGCCGGCTACGTGGAGGGCACCGACCTGCTGCGCCGGCGCGAGGTGCGGCGGGCGATCCGCGAGCTGGAAGGGAAGTTCTCATGAGCCTGATCAGCGAAGCCCTCAAGAAGGCCCGGCAGGAGGCCGCCCGGCAGGACGCCGAGCGGCCGAGATCGCCCTACGCCGTCGGCGCGGCCGAGCCGGCGGAGCGGCGGACCGGTCTCGTCGCGGTCCTGGCGGGCGTCGGCGCCGGCTGCCTGGTCGCCGGATCGATCCTCGCCGTCGCATGGTCCGCGGGCTGGGGGCCGTTCGCCCGGCCCGCGAAGCCCGTCGAGCAGGTGGCCGCGGGAGCTCCGGATTCGCCGCCGCCGGTCAACCCGGCGAGCGAGCCCGTGGCGGTTCCGCCGGCGATGATCGAGGAACAGGCCCCTCCCACGCCGGTGCAGAGCGCCAGCCCCGAGCCCCCGGCGGCCGAGGCGAGACAAGCTCCGCCGATCGTCGAGGCGCGGCCCACCGCTCCAGCCGAGGCTCCCGCGGCGCGCCCCGCGCCCGCGCCGCCGGCCGCGGCGGAGGAAAACCGCGCTCCCGCCGCCGTAGCGCCCTCCGCTCCGGCCCCTGCGGCGCCGGTCCGGCCTTCTCCTCCCGCGAATACCGGGAGCCTGGTGGACGGGCAGACCTACGTGGGCGAGGTCCCCGTGCCGGGCGGCGGGACGGTGAGATTGAACGGCATCGTCTTCTCGCAGGAGCAGCCGGTCGCCATGCTCGACGGCCGGGTGATGGCCCCGGGCGAGATCATCCAGGGCTTCACCATCGCCGCCATCGAGGCCGGACGCGTCAAGCTGCAGGGCTACGGCACGACGGTGTTCGTGTCGCCGAGGTGATCAAGGCTCGGCGGGAGAGAGCGCCGCTTCGACCAGACGCCGGAAATAGGGCTCGTCGAACGCGCCGCTGGCGGTGAGGCGGACGCGGCTCCTGTCCGCGCCGTCGCCGGCGAGCAGGCGCCGGGGATCCGGCAGTCCCCGGGAAGGCTCGAAACCCAGGACGACGTCGTTTCCCTCAGGGGCGAGAGAGAGAAGGCTCTTGCCGGAGCGCTCTCCCGTGAAGTAACGGAGGGACCTCGTCTCCCGCTCCGCACGTTCGACGACGGCAGGAGAGACCTCCCGGATCAGACGCCGGAGGCGCTGCGTCATGGCTCGCGCTTCCGGGCTCAGGCTCGCCAGGAACTCCTCGATCGGCACCACGCTGGACATGACGACACCTACCCCACCAACCCATCGACCTGACGAGGAACCCCTCGCCGGTCATCCACTCCACTCGGAAGAAAACTGGACGGAGTATATCTCAACTCCGCCGTGTGCGGAGGGAATGCACGGCGAGATCCGGCCGGCGTCAGGCCCCGTGTTCCCGCTGGGGGGAGCTCAGGTGGCCGAGGGCTTCCGCCGCATCTGATCGACGCTCCACAGGCCGGGGACCCGGGCCGCCATGTAGAGGAAGGCGAAGCAGTACAGCACCGGGACCTCGCCGCGCGTGAGGATGGCGGCGCCCGCCATCTCGATGGCGGCGAGCAGCGCCACGATCGCGGTGAAAAATCCGATGGCGATCAGCAGGCCGGCGATGATCTCGAACCATCCCGCGGCGATCACCGGTAAGGAATCCGCTTTCTGGCCGCCAAACATGCCGAAGACCTTCTCGGCGCCATGCGAGGCAAACAGCAGGCCGAAGACGATGCGGAACAACGCGAAGATGGGTTCCGTAAAGCGCTCGAGAAACCGCATGGGAGGGGCTCCTTTCTGGCGATTCCAGCGCCGCGTGGGATGTCCGAATCCCGTATATCGTAGTCCAGACCCGCTGGAAGGCGAAAGGTAGCCGCTCGGCGGACCGCCGAAGAATCAAGGAGGCGGCACCTCTCCGCCGCCGATCGGGCCAACCGGAGAGAGGGAGCCGCCTGTAGTGAGGAGCAAGGACTGCGGTGATTCGATCACGCGCGGCGCGGCGCGCCGACCTGCGCGAGGGTAGTACCGCGGACGCGAAAGGGTTGGACCGCGCCCTACCCTTCGGGGTGGTTAAGGCGTGGAGCCGGTGGGACCCGGAATCCAGCCCAAGTCCGAGACCTTGTAGGTGTCCGCGATCTTTTGCAGCTCTCCGGAGCGCTTCAATCCGTCCAGATAGGCGTCGAGGGGGCCGAGGAGATCGCTCCCTTTGCGCACGGCCATCCCGAACTGGTAGTGGCTCAGGACGAAGGCCACCTTGAGAGATGGATAGGGAGGCTTCAGACTTCCTCCCACCGGGACGCCGGTCTCCGCGATGGCGCAGTCGGCGGCGCCTTCGTCGACGTCCACGTAGGCCTGAAACGGAAAATCCACCTGCGAGACCTGGACTCCGGAGAGCTTCGTCAGGGCGTCGTACTGGCTCGTGCCGCGTCCGGCGGCGCACTTTTTCCCCGCCAGGTCCGCGGCGGAGGCGATCGTGCTGCCGGGCTTCACCACGACGGCCGCGGCGCCCTCGAAGTACGGCTCCGTGAAGTCCACCACTTCCCGGCGCGCCGCCGTGATCGTCAGCGAATTGGCCACCACGTCGCCCTCGCGGTGGAGCAGGGAGGGGATGAGATCCCCGAACGAGCTGGCCAGGGTGAACACCTCCAGCTTGACGCCCAGGCTCTTGGCGAAGCCCTCCATTACGTCGATGTCGATGCCGTCGAAGTCCGCGGGATCGCGCCTCTCCGTCAGCTTCAGGTTGCGCTGCCGCAAGGCGTCCAACTTGACCCGAACGAAGGGGATATCCTGGTTGGGAAAGATCACGACGACGAGCTTGCCGCGCGCCTTGACGTCGGCGAGGTCGCCTGCCGACACGGAATGTGCGACCAGCGCCAGGAACGCGATCGCCAGCGCAGAACGCCCAAAGAACCCTACCCGTTTTGCCAACATGAACGGCATCCTCCCCTCAGACCAACAGAACCTCTCCAAAGCTTTCAACAGCCTTACAAGAAAGGTATGTTCTCTGCGGAAAAGAGGGACAGTGCGGATCAGCCGGCCAGCTCGTAGGCGGCTCGGAGCCAACCTTCGATCTCGGCGTCCACCTGCGTCGGATCGTCCAGCCGCACCTCAAGGTGCCACCGGTTGGCGGACGCCCGCTCGTGCTTGCCGATCCTGGGGCTCTTCAGATCCGTCGCCGACTTGAGGGTGAGGATGAGCGCGTTCTTCCGCGTCGCCACGCCAGCGAACGCCGTCTTCCGCGCCAGATGGATAGAGGTCTTCTTCGGCTCCTCCTGGAACGGACCGAGGCGCCTGGCGGCCGCGAGGATGCGGTCGTAGACGGCGCGGACGGCGGGAGTGCGGTCTTCGAAATGCTGGGCTACAGTGAAGCTTGACGAGTCGGCCATCATCAGCCCTCCGATTCAATCGCGCCCGCGTCCCTCATCCCTCCATCCGAGCATACAGCGCCTCGTGATGCGGACGGCCTGCGCGCACCTGGCGAAGCTCGCCCTGGCTAGACAGCCGCTTGAGAGTGATGGAGACGAGCTTCTCCTTGACCGGCCGGCGCAGCCTCTCGCGGAAATTGCGGTTGACCTCGGCCGTGATGATGTTGGTGCCGAAGACGTCGCCAGCGGGACGGATCTCCAGGACGCGCCGGATCATGGCGGTCAGCGAGGCCTTGCGGCCGATGTCGAGGCTCGGCTTCGGAGGCGTGACGGCCGCGGCGCGCGTGTCGAGCTCGGCCGTCGTGGCGGCGGCGGTCTTGAGGGCCTCCAGGACGCCGGTCAGCTTCAGTGCTTCCCTTCCCCCCGCCTTCGCTTTCGCTCCTGCTCGATCCGCCGGAGGAACTCGTCGAGGTCCGTCTCGGCAGGCGGTGTCTTCGCAGCCCATTCGAGTCCCCTCTCGATGGCGGATCGGTGAGGCTCTCGCTGGGTCCAATGCTTCTCGACGGGTTCTGGGCCGGAATTCGGTTGACTCGCCATGATGACGGTCTCTTCTGGGATCAGCTGAGAATCTGCCTTACGGCGAATTGCACTTCGGGGAACGCCTCCAAAGAGATCTTGTCATCTCGACCGTATTGGCGTACCTGCCGATAACCGTTATTCGACGGGCGGCGGAAGACCGAGATCACGCCCGAGTTGAGGTCTACCAGCCATGCCTCGGGAAGGCCTGCCTGGGCGTAAAGGGGAATCTTGACGGTGCGGTCATAGGCCAGAGAGGATTCGGAAACCTCGACGACCAGAAAAACGTCCTTCGGGTGCGGCGGGCGCGCGCTGAAATCATGGCGGCGCCGGAGGAGGACGATATCGGGTTGAGGGACGGACTCCTGTCCCGGAATGCGGAGCGGGTTCTGCGGGCTCACCAATCCTTTCGGTCGAAGATCGGCGAAGAGATCGTTGAGTAGGGTTACGCAGAGGGCGTGTCGATCGCCGATGGGTGACATTTCAATGATCTCTCCCCGAATCAGCTCCAGCCGTGCATCCGGTGGAAAGAAACCCTGTGCCGCCAGTCGCTGGAACTCGTCGACCGTCAGCCGCTTGGTCATGGGAACCGCCATAAGACACCTCCGCCTCCCATTCTACGCCCCGGGTGCGTGAGCGAATCCCATCCCCTGCGCCAGAGCGCGACTCCCGCTTGACAATCCATGCAGATCATGCAAATCTATGCACATCAAGTTGCCGAGGAACCCGAAGCCACTATGCCGCCAGAAACCGAGAGCCGCGAAGTCCGCCAGGAGGTGATCCTCTCTCTGCTGCAGGACCACAAGGTGCAGAGCCAGGGCGAGCTCGTGGAGCTGCTGCGCCAACGGGGGATCGCTGCGACGCAGTCGAGCGTCAGCCGCGATCTGCGGGATCTCGGCGTGGGATGGATCGGCGGCCGCTACACGATGCCGGCCGAGCACGACGTGCGCGATCCGCGCGTCGCCGAGGTGGCGCCGTTCCTGCGCGGCGTGCGGCCGGCGGGTCCGAATCTGACGGTGATTTTCACGCTTGCCGGCACCGCGCAGGCCGTGGGCCTCGCTGTCGACGACGCCGGCTGGCCCGAGCTCGTGGGGACGATCTCCGGCGACGATACGGTGTTCGCGGCGACGGCCACCGCACGCGATCAGAAGCGCCTCCTCCGACGACTGGACGCCTTCCTCAAGGAAAGGTAGATCATGGCCGAGCCGATCGTGCTCGCCTTCTCCGGCGGGCTGGACACTTCTTTTTGCATCCCCTGGCTGGCCGAGAAGCACGGCCGTCCGGTGGTGACGGTGACGGTGGACACCGGCGGCCTCGATGCCGCGGCGGCCGAGTCGCTCGCCGAACGCTCGCACGCCCTCGGCGCGGCGAACCACATCCTGGTTGATGCCAAGGCGGACTTCTTCGACCGCGTGCTGCGCTTCCTCATCCAGGGCAACGTGCGGCGCGGCCAGGTCTATCCGCTCTGCGTGGGCGCCGAGCGCGTGCTGCAGGCGCAGGAGGTGGCGAAGGCGGCGGCGCGCCTCGGCACCCGCACGGTGGCCCATGGCTGCACGGCCGCCGGCAACGACCAGGTGCGCTTCGAGGTGGCGCTGCGTACGCTCGATCCCGGCCTCGAGATCCTGGCGCCGGTGCGCGACGAGCCGCGGCCGCGCGCCGCGCAGGTGGCCTATCTCGAAGGGCGGGGCCTCCCCGTGCCCTCCCACGGCGCCGCCTACTCGATCAACCGCGGCCTCTGGGGGGTGACGATCGGCGGCAAGGAGACGCTCGACACGGTGGCTTCGATCCCGGAGTCCGCCTGGGTGCTGACGAAAGGCGCCTTCGACGCGCCGCGTCCGCCGTCGCGCCACACCCTTGCCTTCGCGGCCGGCGTGCCCTCCGCCTGGGACGGCGAGGCGCTGGCTCCCGTCGCGCTGATCGAGCGAGTGGAGGAAGCGGCGCGCGTCTACGGCATCGGCCGCGGCATCCATCTCGGCGAGACGATCCTCGGCATCAAGGGGCGCGTGGCCTTCGAGGCGCCGGCCGCCGAGGTGCTGATCGCCGCCCACCGGGAGCTGGAGAAACTCGTGCTCACCGGCCGGCAGATCCGCATGAAGGAGAGCGTCTCGGCCGTCTACGGCGACCTGGTGCACGAGGGCCAACACCTCGATCCGGTCTGCCGCGACGTCGAGGCCCTGCTGATCTCGTCGCAGCGGCGGGTCACCGGCGAGGTCCATCTCCTCTTCCGTCCCGGCCAGGTGTTCGTCGAAGGCGTCTCCTCGCCGTTCTCGCTGCGCGACGCCACGCGCGGCGTCTACGGCGAGGCCGCCGGCGAGTGGACGGCCGCCGACGCCCGCGGCTTCTCGCGCATCGCCGCGCTGCCGGGCGAGCTGTACGCGCGCATGGGCCAGGCAGGGGAGGCCTCGTGAAGACCATCCTGCTCGACAAGATCGCCTCCGTCACCCGCGCCTGCCAGTTGAAGCGCGAGGTGCGGGTGAGCGCCGAGATCCCCTGCGAGGAAGGCGTGGTGGTGGCCGTGCGCGTGCTCAACGAAAAGACCACCTATAGCCAGCTCGAGCTGCCGAGCGGCCGCATGGCGCAGGTGAAGAAGGGGGACGTGATCGCCGGCGCTCTCGGCCACCGGCACGCGCTCTTCGGCTACTCGGGCCGCCTGCCCGAGCGGCTGGCGCCGGGGGATCGCGTCAACCTCCTCAACATGGGAGGCGTGCTGGGCATCTGCGACTCGGTGAATCCGGACCTCGGGCCGCCGTTCGAGTGCGAGGTGCTGGGCGCGGTGCTCCACTTCCCGTATCTCGGCGAGCGCATCGGCGTCGCGGCCCGCATCGGCGGCGCGCCGCTCGATCCCCAGGCTCCCATTCACACCGCTGGCGTGCCGGTGGTGGCGCTCGTCGGCACGTGCATGAACTGCGGCAAGACGGCCGCGGCCTGCACGCTGGTGCGCCATCTGAGCCACGCCGGCTGGACGGTGGACGGTCTCAAGGCCACGGGCGTCTCGCTGCGGCGTGACGTGCTCGCCATGGAGGACGCCGGCGCGCGCGCCACGGCCCTCTTCACCGACCTCGGCGTCGTCTCCACCACGCCGGCCAACGCGCCCGCCGTGACGCGCACGCTGGTGAGCCGGCTCGCCGCCGCGCGGCCGGACGCCATCGTGGCCGAGCTGGGGGACGGCCTGCTCGGCGCCTACGGTGTGGCGGCCATCCTCGACGATGCGCAGATCCGCGCGGCCTTCACCGCCGTGGTGCTCGCCGCCAATGATCCGGTGGCCGCCTGGGGCGGCGTGCGCATGCTGCGCGAGCGTTTCGGCATCGAGCCGGCGGCGGTGACCGGTCCGGCGACGGACAACCTCGCCGGCACGCGGATCATCGAGGAGGCGCTCGGCGTGCCCGCCCTCAACGCGCGCACGGACGGCGAACGGCTGGCGGCGCGGGTGCAGGCGGCGCTGGGGTTGGGGGTGCAGGAGGTAGAGGCGGTATGAGCGCTATGCCCTTCGAGACCTCACCCCCTGGCCCCCTCTCCAGCGGAGCTGGAGAGGGGGGAACGCCTGCGATCGTCCTCGGCGGCTCGGGCTACGTCGCCGGGGAGATGCTGCGGCTGCTCGCCAATCATCCGCATCTCTCGCCGTTCGCCGTGCTCTCGGAGAGCCAGGCGGGCGGTGCGGTGGAGGCGGCGTTTCCGCATCTGGCGGGGTGCCTGCCGGGACTCGCCTTCTCGGGCCGCGAGGACCTGCCGCGGCTGATCGACGGGCATGAGACGCTCGCCGTGCTCTGCGCCGCGCCGCATGGCGCCGCCGCGCCGTTGCTCGACGCGGTGTTGACGGAGGCCGAGCGGACGGGCACAGCCATCAAGGCGGTGGACATCTCGGCGGATTTCCGCTTCGCGGATGCGGCCTCGTACGAGAAGGTCTATGGACACCCTCATGGTGCTCCGGGACGGCTCGCGGGATTCCGCTGTGCGTTGCCCGAGCATCTGACCGAGACGCCGGCGGGGCACGTGGGCCATCCGGGCTGCTTCGTCACCGCGACGCTGCTCGCCGCCGTGCCGCTGCTGAAGCTGGATCTCGTGGAGCCGCGCTTGTCGGTCGTGGCCATCACCGGCAGCACGGGCGCGGGGCGGACGCCGACGGCGACGACGCATCATCCGGCGCGGCGGAGCAACGTCTTCGCCTACAACCCGCTGAAGCACCGGCACGAGCCGGAGATGCGGGCGCTGGCCGCCGCGGCGTCGGGCGTCGAGGCCGAGATCCACTTCGTGCCGCAATCCGGGCCGTTCGCGCGCGGCATCTACGCTACGCTTCAGGCGCGGCTGCGGCAGCCGGTGGCGTCCGAGGAGGTCCGTCAAGCGCTCGCCGGCTTCTACTCCGGCGCGCCATTCGTGGATATCCTCGCCGAGCCGCCGCGTCTGCAGGACGTGGCCGGCACCAACCGCGCCCGCCTCTCCGCGGCGGCCGACGGCGACCACCTGGTGGTCTTCTCGGCGATCGACAACCTGGTCAAGGGAGCGGCGGGCGGCGCCATCCAGTGGATGAACCGGCTGCTCGGATTCCCCGAGACGGCGGGATTGAGGGTGCCGGGTCTAGGATGGCTGTGAAAGACGTCTTGGGTCCTGGGTCTTGTTGTCCTTGAGAATCCTTGGTGTCCTTGATGTCCTTGTTCCAGGACCCAAGACAGGAGGGAGACGCCGTGACGGAAACGATGATCAATGAGGTCCTCCAGGCCGAGCTGGACGAATCCCGCTGGCTGTTGCCCGTCTACGCGCACACGCCCGTCGAGCCGGTGCGCGGCGACGGCGTGATGGTGACGACGCGCGACGGCCGCGAGCTGATCGACTTCTACGGCGGCCATGCGGTGGCCATTCTCGGCTACCGGCATCCGCGGGTGCTGGCGGCGCTGGCGCGGCAGGCGGAGGAGCTGTTCTTCCAGAGCAACTCGGTGCCGCTCGCCGTGCGCGCGCGGGCGGCCGAGCGGCTGGTGCGCTTCGGACCCGAGGGTCTCACCCGCGCCTTCTTCGTCAACAGCGGCGCCGAGGCGAACGAGAACGCGCTGCGCTTGGCCTTCCGCCACACCGGACGGAGCCGCGTCGTTGCCCTGGAGCATGCATTCCACGGCCGAACGGCGGCGGCGGGATCGCTCACCTGGAAGAACGAGCGCTGGTACGGCTTTCCGCGGCCGCCGTTCGACATCACGATCGTGCCGCGCCAGGAC
The DNA here is from genome assembly GCA_046765915.1 of Acidobacteriota bacterium. Taxonomy (GTDB): domain Bacteria; phylum Acidobacteriota; class Thermoanaerobaculia; order Multivoradales; family UBA5704; genus DATARR01. The sequence goes on from JBKPTH010000019.1 coordinate 21,021, forward strand.
GTGGACGCCCTGCGCGCCGCGCTGGGGCCGGACGTGGCGGCGTTCATCGTCGAGCCGATCCAGGGCCAGGCGGGCGCGGTGGATCTCGGCGCGGAGTACCTCGCGGCGGCGCGCGAGCTGACGCGCGAAGCGGGCGCGCTGCTGATCTTCGACGAGGTGCAGTGCGGCATGGGACGCACGGGCCATCCCTTCGCGGCCCAGGCCTACGACGTGACGCCGGACCTGCTGACGGTGGCCAAGGGTCTCGCCGGCGGCTTCCCGGCCGGCGCGGTGCTGGCGAGCGACGCGGTCGCGGCGGGGCTCCAGCATGGCGACCTGGGAGCCACCTTCGGCGGCGGGCCCATCGCCTGCGCGCTGATCGAGACGGTGATCGACGTCATCGAGAGCGACGGGCTGCTGCCGCGCGTGCGCAGGCTGTCGAAGCTCATTCGCGAGACCTGCCAGGTGGGACCCGTGACCGGCGTCCAGGGCGACGGCTTCCTGCTCGGCCTGCGCACCTCGCGGCCGGGCCGCGACGTCGTCAACGAGCTGCTGGAGAAGGGAATTCTCACCGGCACGGCCGGCGATCCGAACGTCGTCCGCCTGTTGCCGCCGCTCATCCTGGAAGAGGCCCACGTCGCGGCGCTCGCTCGGGCGCTGGCGGAGCTCCGGCCTTGAAGGAGTTCGTCGATCTGGCCGATCTCGATCCGGGCGAGATCGCGGAGCTCCTCGCGCTCGCCGCGCGTCTGGAGCGGCGGCCGGAGCCGGAAGCGCTGAAGGGCAGGATCCTGGCGTTGCTCTTCTTCAATCCGTCGCTGCGCACGCTCGCCTCCTTCCAGGCGGGCATGGCGCGGCTGGGCGGCAGCTCGTTCGTCATCTCGCCGGGGCAGGGGACGTGGATCCTCGAGACCCGCGACGGCGTGGTGATGGACGGCGCCGCCGCCGAGCACGTGCGCGAGGCGATCCCGGTGCTCGCCGGCTACGCGGACGCCCTGGGCATCCGTTCGTTCGCCGGCGGCGCCGATCTCGCGGCGGACCTCGCGGATTCGACGTTCCTCTCCATGGCCGGGGTCTGCCCCGTGCCGCTGATCAACATGGAATCCGCGGTCAATCATCCCTGCCAGGCGTTGGGCGACTGGAAGACGATGGACGACCTCGGAATTCCCGCGCGCGGCGGCAGGTTCGTCCTCTCCTGGGCCTGGCACCCGAAGGCGCTGCCGCTCGCCGTGCCGGCCGCCGCGGTGCACATGGCGGCGTTGCGCGGCATGGACGTCACCGTGCTGCGCCCCGAGGGCTTCGGCCTGCCGGAGCCGATCCTGGAGAAGGCGCGGCTGGCCGCGGCGATGTCCCCCGTTGGCGACGGCTCGGTGCGCGAGACGGCGGATCGCCGCGAAGCCTTGGACGGCGCGCACGTGATCTACGTCAAGTCGTGGACCGCGCCGCGCCACTACGGCGACGCCGCGGCCGAGGCAGCTTTCCGCGCCGGGCTGCGCGACTGGTGCGTGGGCGAGGACTGGTTCGACACCGCGGCGCCGGACTGCCGCTTCATGCACTGTCTGCCGGTGCGGCGCAACGTGGTGGTGAAGGACGAGGTGCTCGACGGGCCGCGCAGCGTGGTGGTGCACGAGGCCCGCAACCGCATGTGGGCGCAGATGGCGGTGCTGTACAGATTGCTGAGGGATTGAGGACGCTCGACCTCACCCCAACCCCTCTCCTAAAGGAGAGGGGCTAAAAAAGCTCTCCTGATTCCCCCTCTCCTTTAGGAGAGGGGGCCAGGGGGTGAGGTCGAGCGGGCAACACGAGTCGGAGAAGCGGAAGGAGGTCCAACAGTGAAAGACGTCGGCCAGCGGACCGCCGAGGCGGCGGCCCTCAAGCATGCGGTGCCCTACATCCGGATCTTCAAGGGCAAGACCTTCGTCATCAAGGCGGGCGGCGGCGCGCTCGATCGCGAGGCGACGCTGCGCGCGCTGATCGAGCAGGTGGAGGTGTTCCATCAGGTGGGCATCCGCACCGTGCTCGTCCACGGCGGCGGCGCGCAGTCGAGCGAGCTGTCGCGCGCCCTCGGCGCCGAGGCGCGCTTCGTCCAGGGCCGGCGGGTGACGGACGAGAAGGCCCTCGACGTGGCGGCCATGGTGCTGAACGGCGCCGTGAACACCAGGATCCTCGCCGTCTGCCGCGCCCTGGGCCTGCCGGCCGTGGGGCTCTCCGGCGTCGACGCCGGCCTCGTGCAGGCGCGCAAGCGGCCGCCGGTGCGGGTGGGTGACGAGATGGTGGACTTTGGGCTCGTCGGCGACGTCCTCGCCGTCGATCCGCGCGTGCTCATCCGCTTGATGGACCATGGCTATGTGCCGGTGGTGAGCCCGCTCTCCGCCGCCGCGGACGGCACGGTGCTCAACATCAACGCCGATACCGTCGCCTCCGCGCTCGCCGTGGCCCTCGGCGCCGAGAAGCTGCTGTTCCTCACCGGCGCGGCGGGCATCCTCGAGCGGGCGAACGATCCCGGCGCGCTCGTCTCCTACACCGACCTCGCGGGCCTGCGCCGACTGCGCGAGGAGGGGGGCGTCGTCGACGGCATGCTGCCGAAGACCTCGGCGATCGAGTCGGCGATCCGCGGCGGCGTGCGGCGGGTGCACATCCTGTCGCACGATCTGCCGGACGGTCTGCTCACCGAGGTGTTCACCAACGAGGGGGTGGGGACCCTGGTGGTCGAGGACGTGAAGGCGCTGACGCCGGCCGAGGCGGCGGCTGGACATCCGACGGTGCCGGCGTCGGCCGTGGGAGCCTCCTGAGATGCTGCCGCCGCGCGAGATCCTGTCGCTGCACCGCGCCATCACGGCGATCCGCTCGGTCTCCGGCGAGGAGGCGGAGCTCGCGGATTTCCTCGGCGATCTGCTGCGGCGCAACGGCGTCGCCGTCGAGCGCGTGGGCAACAGCCTGCTCGCCACGCAGGGACAGGGGCCGTTGCTGCTCTTCGATACGCATCTGGACACTGTCCCGCCCGGTGCCGGCTGGACGCGCGAGCCGTGGGACGTGCAGCCGGTCGACGGCAAGGTCTACGGCCTCGGTGCCAACGATGCCAAGGCGTCGGTGGCGGCGATGACGGCGGCTTTCCTCGCCTTCCGCGAAGCGGAACTGCCGTTCACCCTGGCCCTGGCGCTCGTCGAGGGCGAGGAGACGCGCGGCACGGGCACCGAGGCGGTGCTCGCCGAGCTGGCCCGCCGCGGCACGCCGCCCACGGCGGCGGTGATCGGCGAGCCCACGGGGCTCGATCTCGCCGTGGCGCAGAAGGGATTGATGGTGCTCGAGCTGATCGCGCGCGGCGACGCCTGCCACGCCGCCAACGCCGCGGCCTTGGGAGCGAGGAACGCCGCCCGCGGCCTGGCGCACGATCTCGTCGCCCTCGAGCGGGTGGACTTCGGCGTGCCCCATCCGCGCCTCGGGGCCATCACCGTTGAGCCGACGCAGCTCCGCGCCGGCACGGCGCGCAACGTCGTGCCCGGCGAGGCCGCGGCGGTGCTCGACGTGCGCACCACGCCCGCCCTCACGCGCCGCGAGATCGTGGAACGCATCGAGCTGGCGGTGGCGGGCGAGGTGCGCGTGCTCTCGGACCGCCTGGTGCCGCGCGAGACGGCGGAGAGCGCGCCGCTCGTCGAAGCGGCCCGGCAGGCGCGGCCGGAGGCCCGGCTGTGCGGCTCGGCGACGCTCTCCGACATGGTCTTCATGGAGGGAATTCCCGCCGTCAAGTGCGGACCGGGGAAGAGCGAGCGCTCGCACACGCCGGACGAGTACGTCCTGGAGAGCGAGATCCTGGAGGGAGCCCGCTTCTATACCCGTCTCGTGCGCGCCTACGCCGAGCTGCGCGAGCGCGAGGAAGCGGCGTGAGCCGGCTGTGGGACAAGGGCGAGCCGCTCGACGAGCGGGTGCTGCGCTACACCGCCGGCGAGGACCATAGCCTCGACGAGCGCCTCGTTTCGTACGACGTCCGCGCCTCGCTGGCGCACGCGGCGATGCTCAACGAAGCCGGCCTGATTTCCGCGGAGGATCTCGCGGCCATCCGTGGCGGCCTGGAGGCGCTGGGGAAGGAACACGCGGCGGGAGCGTGGCGGATCCGCCTCGAGGATGAGGATTGCCATACCGCTCTGGAGATTCGCCTCACAGAGCGCATCGGCGACGCCGGCGCGCGTCTCCATCTCGGACGCTCGCGCAACGATCAGGTGCTCGCCGCCCTGCGGCTCTACCTGCGGGACGCCATCGCGGCCCTGGCCGACGGCGCGCGGGAGGCGGCGTCCGCCATCGATGAATTGGCGGAGCGCGCGGGAGAGATCGTCATCCCGGGCTACACGCATCACCAGCAGGCCATGCCCAGCTCCGTCCTGCTGTGGGCGGACGGCTTCGCCGCCGAGCTGCGCGACGACGCCGAAGGGTTGGAGGCCTGCGCGCGCCGCAGCGAGAAGAATCCGCTGGGCTCGGCGGCCGGCTACGGCGTGCCGCTGCTGCCGATCGACCGCGAGTCCACTCGCCGGGGCCTGGGCTTCGCCGAGGTCCAGGAGCCGGTGACGGCGGTGCAGCTCTCGCGCGGCAAGGCGGAGGCGCAGGTGCTCTTCGAGGCCGCCTTGCTGATGCAGGACCTCGGGCGTCTCGCCGCGGACCTCGTGCTCTTCGCCAGCGCGGAATTCGGCTTCGTGAGCCTGCCGGCCACGATGACCACGGGCTCCTCGATCATGCCGCAGAAGCGCAATCCGGACGTCTTCGAGCTGGTGCGCGGCCGCACGGCCACCGCCCAGGCTTGCCTCTTCGAAGCGCTGGCCGTCACCGCCAAGCTCCCCTCCGGCTATCACCGCGATCTGCAGCTTCTCAAGGCACCGCTCTTCCGCGGCATCGATCTCGCGGGCGAGACGGTCGCCATCATGACCGCCGCGTTGCCCGAGGTGCGGTTCCATCCCGAGCGCATCCGGCTCGCTCCAGGTCTCCGCGCCACGGAGGAAGCGTACCGGCTGGTCCTGGAGGAGGGGATTCCCTTCCGCGAGGCGTATCGACGGGTGGGGGAGAGGCACAAAGGTTGAAGCCCGGCGTCTGGCTCCGCCGGCTGTTCTTCGCGCTGGCCCTGCTGTACGTCGTTCCCTTCTGGACCGTCCACCACCTGCCCACCGTGGACGGACCGTGTCATACCTATAACGCCTGGATCCTGCGCCAGCACGGCAACGCGGAGTATCCCCTCTTCCAGCAGTACTACGAGATCAATTGGCGGCCTTATCCGAACTGGGTCAGTCACGCGACGATGGCGCTCCTCATGTTCGTCGTGCCGCCTCTCCTCGCCGAGAAATTGCTGGTGAGTGCCTACGTGCTGCTCTTCCTCGGCGGCGCCTGGTACCTCGTCGGCGCCGTGCGGCCGCGGGAGCGTTGGCTCGCGTTCCTGGCCTTCCCGTTCGCCTACCACCAGCTCTTCCAATTCGGGTTCTACAACTTCTCGATCAGCCTGGCGCTTTTCCTCTTCGTCCTCGGCTGTTGGTGGCGGTATCGCGCGGGCCCCAAGCTCGCCTTCGCGGTGAAGATCAATCTCCTGCTCTGGCTGTGCTACTTCGCGCACATCCTCTCGTTCGTGCTCGCGCTCGCGGCCATCGGCGTCCTGTGGCTGGCGACGCTGCGGCGCGACTCCTGGCGCCGTCACCTGCTGCACATTCCCATCCTGATGTCGCAGCTCGTCCTGCCACTCTGGTTCCTGATGCAAGGCGGCGGCGGTATGCGTGCGGGATGGCCGTTGCGGCGGCTCGTGCGCTACTTCACCCAGCTCCAGGCGCTCGTCAGTTTTGGCGAGGTCCAGCGCTGGTGCGCGGGCGCGTTAGCGGCGCTGTTCCTGCTGCTGCTCCTCTATACGCTGTGGCGGAAGGGCCTCCGCCGGCCGTTGTTTGAGGAAGCGGACGCCTTCCTGCCCGTCGCGCTGCTCTGTCTGCTGGTCTACTTCTTCAGTCCCGGCGGAATGGCGGGCGGCGGGCTCCTTCAGCAGCGGCTCAGCCTTTATCCCTACCTCGTCCTGATTCCGTGGTTCGCGCTCGAGTTGGCGCCGACGCCGAGAAAGATCGCCGTCGTCGCGCTCGCCGTGATCGCTCTGCTGAACCTCGGCTATCTGATCCACGGATATCGCTCGCGCGGCAGGGACATGGAGGCTTACCTGAGCGGTCTCGACGCCGTCCAGCCGAACACGCGCGTCCTGCCGCTTCTCTTCGAGCGCGCCGCGCCGATGGACTCTCTCAGCCACGCGACGTGCTACGCGGCGCTCGACAAGGGTCTGATCGATTGGAACAACTACGAAGCCAAGCTGCCGTACTTCCAAACCCGGTTCCGCCGTTCCGTGGCCTTTCCGGACCTTACCGGCATTCTCAGGGCTCCGGGCTCCTTGCGCGTGAGGGTGAACCGGGATCTCATCGATGCCGTCTACACGTGGAAGATGCCGCTGCGCGATCCCTTGCGGGAGCGTCTCGGTCGCCATTACGAGAGGATCGCGAGCCGGTCCGGCGGCGAGCTCTGGCAGCGCATAGAATCTCGCCGTGGTGAGCGGCGCCAACTGGGGGATCGGGTTCGAGATGAAGGGAGGTAATCATGCGCATTGGCATCCTGGGATCCGGCCGCATGGGAGCCGCGCTCGGCGGCCAGTGGGCCGCGGCCGGCCACACCGTCACGTTCAGCTACTCGCGCCATCCGCAACGGCTCGCCGACATTGCCCGCGCGGCGGGGAACGCACGCTCGGGGAGCCCGGCTGAGGCAACGGAAGCCAGCGAGGTGATCCTCGTCGCCGTTCCCTGGCATGTTCTCGACGACGCGCTGGCGCAGGCGGGCTCGCTGGCCGGCAAGATCGTCGTCACCTGTTCGATTCCGATGACCGAGGACGACTCGGACCTCGCCATCGGTCATACCAGCTCGGGCGCGGAGGAGCTCGCCCGCCGCGTGCCCGACGCGCGGGTGGTGGCTGCCTTCAACACGATCCCTTCGGAGCTGATCGTCGATCCCGGCCGGTCCTCCCGTCCCGAGCGGCCGGAGGTGGTCTACTGCGGCGACGACGATGAGGCGAAGGAGACGGCGGCGGATCTCATCCGCGACACCGGCTTCGAGCCCGTGGACGCCGGCCCTCTGCGGGTGGCTCGCTGGATGGAGCCCTTCGGCCTCCTCATCGCGCAGTTAGCCTATGAGATGGAGCCCGCTCCGGAGCTGGGATACCGCTTCCTGCGGCCGTGATTGTGGAGCCAGCCCGCATGCCCTTCGTCTACATCCTCCGCTGCGCTGACGGTTCGCTCTACACCGGCATCGCGAAGGACCTGGACCGCCGGCTCGAGCAGCACCGCGCCGGCCAGGCCTCGCGCTATACGCGTTCCCACCTGCCGGTGACGCTCGTCTGGAAGCGGAAGGTGCGCTCCTGGAGCCTCGCTTTACGGGAGGAACGCCGGATCAAGGCGCTGCGGAAGGTGGAGAAGGAGGCGATGCTGGCGGCGGTTTCCCGAATGTAGAGACGCCCTGCGGGCGTCTCCGGAACGGCGAAAACCTTTCCTTTGCCGATGACAGCCCGCGACGCGTTTGCGGACGTTCGAAAGAGGGTCGCCGCCTCGGAGACGGCCCGCAGGGCGTCTCTACATTCGGGAAACCGCCGCCAGATGCGAGAACGGCGTCAGTTCGATCCCTCTCTCGCGTATCGCCTCCTTCACCCACTGATCGCACAACGCCGCCGTTTCCCGGTCCCACCCGTATCCCCAGTCGTACTCAGCCGCCAAGGCGCTGTCATCGATCCCCGGATGACAGGCCAGCTCGGTCGTGCCCTCGACGTCCTGCAGGATCCGAACGAGCCTCTCCGTAGTCAGCCTTCCCGCATCGAGGATCCCCACCGTCCGGTCTGCCGTTCGTATCGATCCGTGCTCCTCCAGCCGCCGCCGAGCCCTGCGGCCGATGCCATTGAGGATGCTGATCTGCAGCGAACGCGATGATGGTCGGACCGCGGCCGGGTCATGCGGGATGCGGACGAAGCGAATTCCGTATTCTTCGGCCAGCCGGAGGATGATCTCGAAGATCCGCGGCAGGACGTGCAGGTGCTGATGGCTGTTCGCGTGGACAACTCGCAAATCAGACGCGAGAAGCCTCTCGATCTGCCGCCGCAGCTCCTCCTCGATCTCGGCGGCCGCGATGCCGCCGAGAAGATACCTTCGCGTAAACGCCCGGAAATCCCGCAGGAACGTACCGTCGCGATCCACCAGCGAGCGAACCCGCTCCGGCGGCGACAGCGGCCGTTCTCCCACCAAGGTCAGGTGGACGCCGACGTCGAGCCGCGGCCGGTCGCGCAGGAGATCCACGACGTGCGCGAAGGCGCGGCCGTTGGCGACGACGCTGCAGGCGGTGACGATCCCCGCGTCGTGCGCCTTGAGGGCGCCGAGGGTCATGCCGGGATGGAGGCCGATGTCGTCGGCCGTGACGACGAGGGCTCTCAACGGCCGGGAGTCGGCGCCTCGGCGGGGGCGGGCGCGTTTTCGGACCGGTCGCGCCGGCGCGGGTTGCGCATCTCGGGGTAGAGCGCGACCAGCTCGCGCAGGATCTTCAGGATGACGGCGGGCGAGGAGAGCGTCGAGCGGCCGCGGGTGCGCGGGAAGTAGTCGAGCCCGAGCTGCTGGATCATGAAGCCCAGGTTCTTCGCCTTGACGATCAGCTCGGCGTCGATCAGCGAGCCTTCCGATTTCAGCTCGACGGCCTCCAGCACCTCGCGCCGCATCAGCTTGAAGGAGAAGTTGATGTCGCGGTGCGGCCAATGGAAGAGCAGGCCGATCAGCGAGTTGTACAGGTAGGAGTAGACCGTGCGGCGGAAGCCTTCGGTGGTGCGGTCGAGACGATAGCCGGCGATCAGGTCCGCCCGCGTCACCTTCATCGCCTGGATGGCGCGGCCGATGGCGTCCGGATCGAACGGCAGGTCGGCGTCCATGTAGAGCACGAGGTCCTTGCGCGCCGCGGCGAAGCCCGTCTTCACCGAAGCGCCGAGCTTGCGGTTGACCTCGTGCCGCAGCACGCGGATGCGCGGATTGGCGGCGGCTTCGCGGGCGGTGATCTCGGGGGAGCGGTCCGTCGAGGCGTCGTCGACGACGATGATCTCGTAGTCACCGCTGTAGCGCTCCAGCGCCGCGGCGGCGCAGTCGAGGGCGTGCGCGATGTTCTCCTCTTCGTTGAACATCGGGATCACGAGCGAGACGGAAGGGCGGTCTTGCATGGGCGAAGACTCAGCTTAGCGGGCAATCCGCTCGACGGCAAGGAGCTGGACGGCGAGGCGGCGCGCTTCCGGTGCGGATTCGGCGGCGGCGGGGACGAACGAGCGCGCCGAGCGGAAGCCGATCTCGCAGGGTCCGCAGGCCAGCCGCGGCAGCTCGATCCGCCGGCTGGCGCCGCGCGGGATCTCCAGCGCCGCCGCCGGGGCGCCGTTCACCGACACCGTCACCGAGTTCGAGGGGAGCGGAGCCGAGGCGTCGAGCCCGAGGGTGACGGCGATGGCGCGTATCCCCTTCGGGAAGAGCAGGATGGCGGCGTCGGCGTCCATCCACCGCCATCTCGCGTCCCGGATGGTGGGCTCCCATCGGTAGACGCCGCGTACGACCTGGAAGCGGTAGTTCGGGGGCACGGGGCTCAGCGAGACGACGCGGTAATGGTTGCGAGTGAGCCGGCGGTAGGCGTCGCTGCTCGGCCAGCGGAAGTTCATCGCTCCCTTCCACCGGCTCTCGCCCTCGGCCAGCAGATAGACGGGAGCCTTGGGCCGCTTGGCGGCGCGGCGCAGGCCGTCGTCGACGAGCGAGAGGTCGAACTTGCTCAGCAGGTAGGAAGCGTGCGGCGCCATCTCCTCGTCGACGAGGATCATCGTCTTCGCCGGCAGGTTGCGCTTGACCCAGTTGACCGCCCGCACCGGCGGCGCGACCGACGTCGAACGTATTTTGAGCACCGGCAGGGCGCAGAGGAACGAGACGGCGAGGATCGCCGCCACCGGCACCCAGGCCGCCGCCGGCCGGCGGATCAGCCGCGCCAGCGCCTCGCAACCCGCGGCGGCCGCGAAGGCCACGCCGAGTACCCACGGCAGGGCGTAGCGCGCCGCGTCCGCGGGGTCCATCACCTTCAGGCAGACGGCGAGCTGGACCGCGCTCAGCACGCCGAGCGGCAGCGCCGCGGATCGCCGCAGCCAGCCGAGCCTCGCGACGCCGGCGAACGCCAGCAGGAGCACCGGTCCGGCCAGCTTGCGGCGCCCCCACGGATGAGAGACGAAGCGCTTGAACACCCGGGACGGCGAGCAGCCGCGGCGGGACGTCCGGGCGTCATGCGCCCCCACGTAGCGCATCTGTTTGATTTCGTGCTCGAGGAGGCCGCGCGGCCCGCCGGTGGCGACGACGAGCGGGATGAACCAGAGCAGGGAGACGACAGTGAAGGCGGCGAGCGCCTCGGCTCGCCGCCGCCAGCTCGGAGCCTGCCAGAGGGCTACCGCGAGCATCGGCAGCACGGCCAGCGCGAGCTGCGGCCGGCAGCCGATGGCCGCCGAAGCGGCGGCTCCGAGGCCGATGGCGGCGAGCACCGAGCCTTCCTGCGCCAGCACCGCCGCCGCCCACAGCGCGAGCGCGATGAACATCAGCGCCGGCGGATCCGACATCGGCAACGGCGCCTGCACCAGCATCGCCGGCGAGAGGTGGAAGAGCAGCGCCCCGGCGACCGCCACGCGCTCGGAGCCTTCGCCGGCGATGCGCCGGAACGCCGCCACCAGCGCCACGAAACCGACGAGCGAGGAGACGAAGCTGAGAGCGACGAGGCTGGCGAAGGGATCGTGAAAGACGAGGTTGAACGCCTTCCCCAGCCCGACGAGGAGCGGATAGCCCGGCGGATGCGGCCGGTGCGACAGCGGATCGAAGCGCTCGATGGCGCGCGCGAAGAGCACCTCGTCCATCTCCCACAGGCTGCGCGGCAGAGTGAGCGCCCGCACCAGGACCACCGCCACGAAGCCGGCGAGAGCGGCCGGCGAAATGCGGCGGCGCGGCGCGATTGACACCGCCCCGCCGGGAGGATATGGAGTCCGGGTGTCTTCCATCGGCTATTTCCAGGCCCTGTCCCTGGTGCGGCGCACGTACCGGAAAGCGCCGGCGGCCACCCGTTTTCACGTGGTCGGGCGCTTTCTCACATGTCCGTTCCTGCGGGTGCTCAACTACCTCCCACCGGCGGCACGCGTGCTGGATCTCGGAGCTGGGCACGGTATCTTCGCACATCTTGCCCTCCAGGTGGGAGCCCGCGGCGTCGTCGCCGTCGAGCCGGATTTGCGCAAGATCTTCTCGACCTTCCCTGAGCGTCGGATGAACGTGGTGGGCGGCACGGACGCGGCGGTGGCCGGCCGCTTCGACGCCGTGACCGTCATCGACATGCTCTATCGCCTGCCGACCTCCGAGTGGGATTCATTGTTCCGCGCGATCCGCGAGCGGCTGGCGCCGGGCGGCGTCTTCCTGCTCAAGGAGATGGATCCCGAGCATCGCGTGAAGGCGCGCTGGAATCGTCTTCAGGAATGGCTGGTCGACCGCGTCGGATTGACCCTCGGCGAGGCCCACAGCTTCGAGACGCGGGAGCAGATCCGCGAGCGGCTCCTGCGGGCCGGCTTCGCGGGCTGCGACGCCATCGCGGTCGGCGGGGGATATCCCCACGCGCACATCCTGTATGTCGCTACGTCTTCCGCCGGTGCTTCGGCAAACGAAGGATCTCGTCCCTCTGTCGCTCCCGTGCCTCCCTGGCCTCGGCAACCGGATCGCTAGAAGTAAGGCCGATCCGCGCTTCTAGAGTATGACGAAGGGAATTGAGGCCAGCCAGTGCCCTTTGCGCGCGATCCCTTCGCTGGCGATCTACATCATGGCTCGTCATGGTCGCTCGACCGAAAGGGACACGAGGTACGCGGCGAATCTCTCGTTGAAGAGGGCGCCCGGGCGTTTCCGGCGCAGCAGGCTCACCACCTCCTCGCCCGTCTTGCCGAGATGCATGAGGATCAGGCCCGCCACCAGAGCCGACCGGTTGAACCCCATGCCGCAGTGGGAGAGCACCTTGTGGCCGCTCTCCACCAGCGAGGCGCCCAGCCGCGCCACGGCGTCGAGCTTCGGCAGATCCGGAAGATCCTCGTCGTAGATGGGGAAATACAGATAGAGGACGTGATTCGGAATCGTGGGAACTCCGTGATCGAGGTCGCCTTCCAGATCGATGACCACCGTGATGCCGTGCTCGTCCAGGTACTTCCAGTCTTCGATCTTGGGCGAGAGGTACAGGCAGCCGGCGTCGTCCAGGCAGACGAGGTTCATCTCAGAGGCGCCACCAGTCGAACTGCTTCTTCCGCGGGTTCCAATAGATGTGGAACGCATCGCAGCGGTCGTCGCTCAGGTTGAGCCCTTGGCCTGTGTGGGGCTGATCCTCCTCGGGTCCCTCGTTCTCCGCGAGCGATTCAAGCTCGATCCTGGCGTGCTTCGAGCAGAGCGCGTCCTCGCCGCCGTCCCAGGGAAAGTCGAGCGTCCAGACGCCGTCCTTCTTGGCGGTGACCGGGCCATGGACGATGCCGACGACGAAGTGGTCCTTGCCACGCCCGAGAACGGCGAAGTCATCGGCGCCGTCCTGGTCGAGGTCGGCCGTGAGGAGGCTTTTTCGGTCCCAGCTCGTGCCTGGATCGCGCTGCTTGAGGAGGTCCAAGGCCGCGATCGGGACCGCCGCACCGGGGGAAGAAGGGGCGGGGCCTTCCGCACAGCCGAGGCAGCCGCAGAGGACGAGGACCAGGATAAGGCGCGGGATGGATTTCATGGCGGACATGCTGCGCCCCTACACCAGAGGCCTGGGGATCATATCCGGTTTTGCTGGTATTCCTCGGGCAGCGGATTCCCCTCCCGTTCGTTGTCCCACAGCACGGAGAGCACCCACCAGCGTCCGCCGTCGTGGAAGAGCTGGATGCTGTTGATGCCGCGCCCGTGGGGCGCCGCGTCCGGCGCGCGGCGGTATTCGTAGGTGCTCCAGACGTGCGCGATGTTGCCGAAGCGCTCGACGCGGTGGGCGACCTCCATCTCGTAGAAGTCGTTGGCGGCGAAGAAGGGCGAACGCGAGGCGATGTAGCCGTCGCAGTCGAAGACGTCCATGGCGGGGCCCGCTGCTTCCGGCCGCGTCGGCATCAGCCGCGCGGCGGGATGCAGGAGGGTGCGCTCGCGCTCCCAGTCGCGCGAGCCGGCCGGTCCGGAGATCACCTCGTACATTGCCTTTACGATGCCTTCGATCGTCTCCACGTCCTCGCGTCTCGCGTCCATTCCGTTTCCTCCCGGCGGGGATCATAGCCGAGCCGCCGTGGTACCCTGATTCCAACGCCGTGTCGCCATCATTCTCGGACCTTCTTCCCTACCTCCTGGCGATCGCCGGGCTCTCGCTGGCGATGGTGTTCGTCATGGTGCGCTGGACCGCCGCCATGCTGCCGCCTCCTCCCGGCGAGGCGGCGCCCATCGCGCCTGTCGAGGGATGGTCCCCGGCCTGGCGCTGGGGGTTCGCCTACGCGGCCGTCTGGGCGCTCCTGATCGTCGCCTTCCTGCGCTTTCTGGAGCGGGTGAGGCCGGCGCCTGCCGGTCGCAACCTGCTCCTCATGCTCCTCGTCGCCGCCGGCTGGCTGCTCTTCAACTGGGGCTTCATCGTGCTCGTCCGCGCTCTCCAGCGGGCCAACGAGCGCGATGCGGCGCGGGCGAGGGAGGAGGAGCTCTATGAAGAGGAGCCCGCGGAGGCAGAGGAAGCTGTCGCGGCGGAGCCGGAGATCGAACCGGCGCCGGCGCCGCCACCCACGATCGGCGCGCGGATCCGCGGCGTCCTGCAGACGGTCCTCATGCTCGCCGGCGCCCTGCTCGTCATTGTTATTGGCGAGGCCTTGCCGCCGCTGCAGCGCCTCCATGCCTGGACCGTTGCGCACCAGAAGACGCTCCTCATCGTGACGATTCCGATGGCGGTAATCGGACTGGCGCTCTTCATCTCCGGCATCGTCGTGATCCTGGCTCTCTCCAAGGGCCGAGCCATGAGCCGCGAAGAGATCGAGGTCTCGACGTGGCGCAGCCGCCAGCAGAGCCCGGCGCTGTGGCGCCGCGGCGCCTATCGCTCGTCCGGCCTGGCTGTGGGTGTCTCCGGTGAGGACAGCGCCAGCTTCTCCGAGATCAAAGAGGCCTGGAGGGACGGCACCTGGAGGACCGATCCGCGCTGGCGGCGGATGTTCCTCGTGCTGCTCGGCGTGGCGCTGCTCACGACGGGGATCTTCGGCTCGATCTTCGTCGTCGCCCAGGCGGGGATGAAGCTGTTGCTCGGCGGCGTCTATCTCTACGCGGTGGTCCGTACGGCGATCGGCTTCGCCCGCGCGTGATCATCTAGCCGCGTGACCAGAAATCCTTGCCGAACCGCTCGGCCAGCGTCCGGCCGACCCCTTCGCGGCGGATCCACTTCTTGACCCACCAGTCGGGATCGTAGGGCTCGTCGATGTCCGCGATGGGCTGGCCGAAGCCGGGGAGGTCTTCGAACCTCTCCTGCTCCATGGACTCGCGGATGCGGTTCTCCGCCACGATCTCGACGGCGCGGCGGGAGAGACGGTTCGGATTCATCGCAGCGGATTATGCCAGATCGGCCGCCAGCGCCGTGGCGTTGCGAATGCAATCGGGCACCGAGACGCCGGCGAGGAAGTTGCCGCCGATGCGCAGGCCGGGCAGAGCGCGCTCGATCTGCCGCGCCCGCTCGACGAAGCGGCCGTGGCCGAGCTCGTACTGCGGGATGGCGCGCGGCCAGCGGCGGACGAGCCGGAAGGCGGGCTCTCCCACGAGCCCGAGAGGCCCGCGCAACTCGCCGGCGACGGCCGCGGCGATGCGTTCGTCGTCCCATCCTACGATCTCGGGATCGGTGCGCCCGCCGGTGAAGGCGGCGAGCGCCACGTGGCCCGCGGGAGCCCGGCCGGGGAAGATCTCGGAAGGGAAGAGGCAGCCGAGCACGCGGAGCCCCTCCTTGCGCGGCGCGAGGAAGCCGAAGCCGCCCAAGGGATGGCTCACGTCCGCGCGGCGCCAGCCGAGGGAGACGACGGCGACGGGAGCGTAAGGGATCTCGGCGAAGAGACGGCTCGCGCCGGCGGTGGCTTCGTCGAGCAGCCGGGCCGCGGCGTCGGCGGGCACGGCCAGCACCACGCGCTCCGCCTCGATGGGACCCGCGGCGGTCTCGGCGCGGAATCCGCCGTCCGTGCGGATCACTTTCTCGCAGGTCACGCCGGTGCGGACGTCGCCGATCTCGTGCGCCAGCTTCCGCGGCAGCGCTTCGAGCCCGCCGCGAAAGGAGATCATGGCGCCGCCCGGCGCCGGCCCCTTGCGTTTGGCGAGCGCGCCGCGGATGAGGCTGCCGTGCCGCTCCTCCAGGGCGAAGATCTTCGGCACCGCCCAGCGCACCGAGAGCCGCTCCGGGTCGCCGGCGTAGACGCCCGAGACGAACGGGCCGACGGCGTAGTCGAGGAACGCCTGGCCGAGCCGGCGGCGGACGAACTGGGCGATGCTCTCCTCGGCGCCGTCCGCGGGCCTGCCGATCCAGGGCTCGCGGAGCAGCCGCAGCTTGGCGCTCAGGGGAAAGAGAGGGGTGGCGAGGAAGCCGCCCGGTCCCGCCGGCAGGGGCACCAGGCGGCCGTCCTTGTAGAGATAGCGCCGCTTCGCCGTGGCCGCGGCGGTGATCTTCTCGCCCTCCAGCCCGCAATCCCGGATCAGGCGCCCGACGCTCTCGTCGTTCTCGACCACGGTGTTGGGACCCATCTCGAAGCGCCAGGCACCGTCCGTCCAGGTCTCGATCGAGCCGCCCACGCGCGCCGACGCCTCGAGCACGGCGACGCGCCGTCCGCTGCGCGCGAGGTGAAACGCGGTCGTCAGGCCGGAGATGCCTCCGCCGATGACGAGGACGTCGAGGCGGTCGCGGGTCATGCAGGGAGCCTATACCGCGGCGGCCTCGTGCGAGGAAAGACGCCCCGATGAAATACGCAGGACGGATTGTGATGATCCGGAACGTCGGCGCCCGCTCGGCCCCCTCACCTCCCCGGCCCTCCTCTCCCCAAGGGAGAGGAGGGAGAAAGAGGCGTAGAGTCTAGAAATCGGGCTATTTCGGTGAGGACAAGCTCGGGTGTATTGAGAACCTGCTGGTTGGTAAAGCGCAAGATGGAGTAACCGAGAGCTCGTAGATTGGCGTCGCGGTTTTCGTCATGGGCTATCTGGCGTTCCGCTTCGTGGATATCGCCGTCAACCTCCACGACCAGCTTGAGCGCGTGGCAGTAGAAATCAGCTACATAGGGCCCGATCGCCACCTGACGGCGAAATTTGAGGCCGAGGAGACGGCGATCACAGAGCCGGTCCCATAGCCCCAGCTCAGCAGATGTAGGCTCCTTGCGCAGACGCCGCGCGCGAATCAGAGCATCCTTCGGAGAGATCCAGGAGGTCCGCAACGGGCGTAGCCTCACTTTCTTGCTGTTCTCCCTCCTCTCCCTAGGGGAGAGGAGGGCCGGGGAGGTGAGGGGGCCGAGCGGGCGCCGACGCTTGTACTACCGCCGCGCTCGGTCGTGCTGACGCGAGTCGCCCCTCAATCCGCGACGCAGCGGCAGCAGTCGGGCGGCTTGAGCGCCGGGTGCTGGCCTTCCGGGCAGGCGGCGCAGCGGACGTTCGAGCAGTCCTTGACCTTGTCGTCGATCGGCACGCAGCGGCAGCAGTCCGGCGGCTTCAAGGCGGGCGTCTGTCCCTCCGGGCAAGCCATACAGCGGACCGTCGAGCAGTCGACCTTGGTCCTCTCCACGGTGGTCGCCGTCTGGTCGCCGTACCGACCCGAGGCGCAGGCGCAGAGCGCCAGAACGCCCGCTACGATCGCCAGTTTCCTCAGTCCGTTCACAGGCTCTCCTTTCCGGCCTCGCGGCCGATCTGATCCGCCTTGATTATAGAACGCTGAATCAGCGCCCGAGCCCGGGGATCTCTTCGAGGTGGGGCAGCGGCGAGTCGAGGACGTCCGAGAAGAGCGTGAGGACGCGGAAGGTGATCCCCCAGATGGCGTGCTCGCGGAAGCGGATGGCCGGGTAGAGCAGGCGCGCGCCGCTCCTCTCCCATTCGAGGTGGTTGGCGTTGCGCGGATCCCAGAGATGCGCGAGCGGGATCCAGAACGCCTCGGCCACCTCGTCGCTGGGGGCGAACGGCGCCAGCTCCTCTCCGAGGTAGTAGACGAACGGCGAGAGGACCATGCGCCGGTCATCGCCGCCGAGGCGCACCAGGACGTCCGAGAGCGGGCCGATCCAGTGGTCTTCGGTGAGCGCGAGGCCGACTTCCTCCAGGGTCTCCCGCTCGGCGGCGGCCCGCGGACCGGCGTCCTCGGGAGAGGAGCGGCCGCCCGGCAGCGCCATGTGCCCGGACCACGGGTCCAGGGGGTGCTCCGCCCGCCGGATGGCGCAGAGTGACAGATCGTCGCCGGCGCCCGCCAGCACCAGCGCCACCGCGGCCTCCGCGTGCGTCGGCTCCCGCGCTACGAGCGTCAGCTGGTGGCGCCTGAGGGCTTCGCGGATCTCCTCGACGGTGAACGGCATGGCGGCGACTGCTCCCCGCGGCGCAACGCGCGGGCCTTCTACCTCCTGGTGATGGTGAACTTCCCGAAGCTCACACCCAGGTTGAAGCCGGTGCCATGGCCGGCCAGCGCCAGCGAGACCTCGCCTTTCGTCATGACCGACGCCTCGGAGGACTTCACCGCTCCAGCGTCGGCCCCGGCCGTGACATAGGTGCCGAAGAGCTCCGAGATATCCGACACCTCGGAGAACTTGCCGAGGCCGTCGCGGATCTTCGTCTTGCCCGCCGTCAGACCGCCGCCGCGGGCCGCGAGCGTCACCTTGGCTTTCTGGCCGTTGCCGCAGGTGATGGTTCCCCGCCCGTTCGCCACCTTGTAGAACGCCGACCAGCCGGAAAGCGAGAACCGCATCTGGCATTTGGTTCCGGCCGTGGCCGGTGCCGCCGCGGCAAAACCGATGCACAGGGCCAGCAGGCCGGCCACCGAGCTTGCTCTCACGTCACACCTCCTCCGCTCCAAGATGGAGCGCGCCGGCAATTCTACTGCTCAAGCGAGCGAAACCTGCGGACCGGCGCGAGCGACGAGCGCCGTCTCGACCCGGCCGCCGCAATGCTCGCGGAGGAGGGCCGCGAGATCGTCCGCCGCCCGTTGCACGAGATCTGGACCCACGGGCGGCAGCCCTTCGATGACGAGAACGGCATTCCGGGTGGCGGGCGTCAGCTTCGTGCGGTCCGCCTCCTTCCAGTTCCAGCGCCGGCAGATCGCGCCGAGATCGTCCCGGTAGATCACCTCGCCGGGTTTCGGCGGCCGGGGCTCCGCCTCGCCGAGAAGGAGGACCGGCGGCTCGTCCGTCGCAGCGATCGTCAGCAGGACGTCGCCCTCGATTCTGTCCAGATCTTCCCCGCCCACCGGCATGAGGTGGCGCAGCGAGACCGTGTTGTAAAGGTCGACGACGGGATTGATGCTCGGCAGCGGCTGTCCCTTGATCGCGCGCCGGACGAGGTTCTCGATCGACGACGGATGGTCCTTCGGCTTGGCGCCGAACTTCCGGTAGGCGTCGCGCCAGGGCGCGATGTGCGGATGCTCGGAAACCTGGACGCCCGCCAGCCGCTGACGGGCCCCTTCCTCCTCGCGGCGGAGGTTTTCGAGGATGGCGCCGTCCCCGCCGGAGTTGTCGACGCCGTGAGCGGTGACGATGCCCAGCACGGTGTCCGGGAAGAGGTGGAAGACTTCGCCGGTGACGCGGAGGCTCCTCACTCAGCGGTACCTGTACGCATCCAACGCCACCTTGGCGGGATCCTGCGGATCGACTCGCACCTGCACGATGGCGCCCGGCTGGAAGCGCGGGACGTCGAGGCGGGAGATCAGGCTCTTGGGGATGACGGCCGGATAGGCGGTGCCGTCCGTCCGGTCGATCTCGACGCGCATGCCGATCACCGGATCGTCGTTGACGGTGATCCCCGTATCCCAGATCTCCAGGATGCGGGCGCTGACCAGCAGTCCGGATTCCTGCAGCCGCCGGGTTTCCGCCACGCCGCTCATCCGGTCCACCAGCGCGCAGCCCGCAAGCAGGGCCGCCACGGCCAGACCCGAGACGCAGACAACGAGGGAGCCTCTCTGCCTGTGGATGGTCTCCTCCCTGGTTCTTGGATAGAGTATAGACTCCGCCGGCATAGGATCGGCGCGGATGCTGGTACTTCTTTGGTAGGGCGCGACTATTGGGCGGGCCCGGGTACTTAAGTAGATTAAACTCGTCTTAGTCCGTCCTGGTGCGAATCGTCGACCGTTCGAAGGAGATTCCCGATGCGTTCCCCTCTGCACCCCTCGCGATCTCTCGTCGTCGCCGGCCTGTTCGTGGCCGGCCTGCTGGTAGGAGCGCCCAGGCACGCCTGGGCCCAGGGCTGAGTGGCCGCCCGCATGGACGCGCCCGTGCTTGGCGTGGCAGAAGACACTTATAACGGCCCGAACCGCTGGCAGGTCTCGATGAGCTGGCGGCACCAGCGCTCGGATCGCCATTTCGTGGGTGCCGAGGAACAGGTCGAGCGCAAGGAAGAAGGCAGCGAGGTCATCAACCACATCAACATCGTGGACATCGGGATCCGCTACAACGCGTCCCCGCAGTGGAGCTTCGCGCTCGGCATTCCCTACTTCCGGGCCGCGCGGTCGAGCGGCATCCGGGCCGCCAACCGCGAGATCATCGCCCGCAGCCGCGTCGAGACCGACGGCGTGGGGGACATCGTCCTGAAGGCCCAGCGCCTGCTCTGGAAGCCGCTCACGCATCCGAACGGCAACGTCTCGTTCGGCCTGGGCGTCAAGTTCCCCACCGGCGAGGACGACGCCAAGGACGAGCGGCTGCGGCTGGTGAACGGCCAGTTCGTCACCGATACCGCGATCGTCGACCAGTCGATCCAGCCCGGCGACGGCGGCTACGGCTTCATCCTGGACGTGCAGGGCTTCCAGCGCATCCCCAGAAGCACCTTCGCCCTCTACGGCTCGGCCAGCTACCTGATCAATCCGAAGGAGACCAACGGCGTGCCCACGGGCCGCGGCGGCAGCGGCGAGGAGATCATGTCGGTCGCCGACCAGTACGTGGGGCGGGTAGGGGCCAGCTACGCCTTCAAGCACCCGAAGGGAGTGGGAGCCAGCCTGGGACTCCGCCTCGAGGGCGTTCCGGTGGAGGACCTGATCGGCGGGAGCAAAGGCTTCCGCCGCCCGGGGTACGCCATCTCGGCCGATCCGGGTGTGAGCTACTCTTGGGGGCCCCACACGCTGTCCCTGGGCGTGCCGTATGCCCTCTACCGCAACCGCACGCGGAGCGTCCCGGATCGCGCCGTCCCCGGCCGTCACGGCGATGCCGCGTTTGCCGATTACCTCATCTTCTTCGGTTACTGGCGAAGGTACTGATGAGTAGGGGCGCCTCATAGGCCGGAGGAACGTAGGGGCGGGGCTTGTCCCCGCCCTCAACGTCTCAGGGCGGGGACAAGCCCCGCCCCTACGAAAAACGTCCTCGGGAAGGCACCGGAATAGCGCGGCAGGATGCGTAACGTTTGGAGTTAGGATGAGCCTGACTGCTTTGTGAGGCTCTTCCTATGCGCAAGGATCTCTTCTTCTATCGCTGGCACAGAACGTCCCGCCTTTCGCCTCGGCCGACACTGAGTAGGTGGCCCACGGCCCATGCAGGTATGAATTTTTTTGATTGCTGCTGAAGGGGGGATTGCTATGTCGAGAAGCTTCGTCTTCTATGTTGTCGTCCTCTTGTTGTTCGGTTCAGGGATCTACTTCCTTCTCAATTACGGTTCGAAGCTGCCCACGGCGGCGGCCTCGCCTCCCGCGACGGCCTCGGCGCCGGCGCATCCGGGAGTAGGGCCGGAGCCGGCGAAGGCGCCCACCGGCATCTCCGCCGCCTTCCTCGAGAACTTGCAGAGCTCCCTGAGCATCCTGTTGCTCCAGGTGATCATCATCGTCGTCGCCGCGCGGGCTCTCGGCGCGCTCTTTCGCAAGTTCGGCCAGCCTTCCGTCATCGGCGAGATGGTCGCGGGCATCCTCCTCGGTCCCTCCCTGCTGGGTCTGCTCGCCCCCGGCGTACAGGGGTTCATCTTTCCCGCCTCGTCCATGGGCGCCCTGCGGCTGCTCAGCCAGATCGGCGTCATCCTGTTCATGTTCGTGGTGGGGATCGAGCTGGACGTGCGGCACCTCCGCGAGAAAGTGGACGCGGCGGTGGTGGTGAGCCATGCCAGCATCATCGTGCCGTTCTTCCTGGGCACCGCCTCGGCGGTGGTCCTCTATCCGACGCTCGCGCCTGCGGGAGTGCCGTTCAGCGCCTTCGCCCTCTTCATCGGCGTCGCCATGAGCATCACGGCTTTCCCGGTGCTGGCGCGCATCCTCGAGGAGCGCCGGCTCACCCACACGCACCTCGGCGCCACCGCCATCGCGTGCGCGGCCGTGGACGACGTCACTGCCTGGTGCCTGCTGGCGGTGGTGGTGGCGATCATCCGCGCCAATGGGATTGCCGGCTCGCTGATGACGATCGGTCTGACCCTGCTGTTCATCGCCGTCATGCTCTTCGTCGTCAAACCCTTGGCGGCGCGCCTCGCGGGCGAGCCCACCCCTGGGCGGCACCGCAACGGGGGTCTCCTGGCCGTTATCTTCTCCTTCGTCTTCGCCTCGGCGTTGACGACGGAGCTCATCGGCATCCACGCGCTGTTCGGCGCTTTCCTGGCCGGCGTTTGCATGCCGCCGGACTCCGGCCTGCGCCAGTTTCTCCGCGAGCGTCTCGAGACCTTCAGCTCGGTCTTCCTGCTGCCGCTCTTCTTCGCCTTCACCGGCCTGCGCACACAGGTCGGCTTGCTCGCCGACTGGCAGAGCTGGCTGATGTGCGCGGGGATCGTCGCGGTGGCGATCACCGGCAAGCTCGGCGGCAGCATGACCGCGGCGCGCTTCACCGGGATGCCCTGGGGGGAGTCCTTCGCCCTCGGCACGCTGATGAACACGCGCGGCCTCGTCGAGCTGATCGCCCTCAACCTGGGCTATGACCTGGGGGTGCTCTCGCCGCGCATCTTCACCATGCTCGTCCTCATGGCGCTGATCACCACTCTGATGACCGGGCCGCTGCTCTACCTGCGGAACGCGCTGAGCCGCCGCAGGGCCAGGATCGCCACGCTGGCCGGGGGCGAAACCCTGGTTTAGCCTTGCGGCGGTGAGACCTCCTCGGGCGCAGGTCTGCGGAGAAACTGGAGTCCGGCTTCGAAGCTGGTGAGGAGCTTGCAATCACGATCCCTCAGCTCCTGCCGGATGTCCGGATCGTCGAAATCCGAATCGCGCGTAACAAAGCAGCCGGATTGGGACGAGCTCTCCAGGTGAATCAGGATGGCGGCATAGACGACAGCGTCCTGGGAGGACAGCCCATGTCTTTCGGGTTGCGCTGCGGCACGGGTCAGGACCGACGCGTCTAACGGCGCCAGCTCAGCGCAGGCTATCAGCCTTGAGCCCACGCTCTCCAGGCGCAGCAGGTCCTCTTCGGCACTGTCGACCAAAAGGGACGTCATAGTCTCGAAGTCTCGTAGCCGATCCGTGTAGATGACGGTGCGTGCGATCTCCCGGAAATGACCGTCGAGGTTGTTTTTCATGCGTCTCCGGTCAGCTTGTCGCCGGCCAAGGGTCTCATAAGGCTCCATGAGCGAGTAGGCAGGAATCACCAGCCGGATATCGCCTTGCTCACAAAGGCGCAAGATCTCATCACAGGAGCCATGCTGCTCTTGGAGCAGCGCGAGCTCGAGGACGAAGTTCGACTCGACGTAGACGTTCACGCGGCGGCGGGGAAGGTGATCCTGCCGTCTTTCGCTGCTTGGAGAAGTCCTGAGTCTTCGATCTCGGGCTGCTGCGTTGTATTCGGCAGTTGAAGGATGAGATCTCCCAACCAGGACATCACGATGAGCTCGAACGCATTGCTGCTGATGTCCTCCGGCTTCAGGCCGGCGCTTTTCAGGTAGCGCCCGAAGATGGACTTCGCGTCCAGCTCGTAATCAGGAGGGATTGGCGACGATTCGGCTCCTGTCTTCGGCGTCTCCTTCCAGAGATACACCTTGTCGGGAGTTATAAAGAGGAAAAACGGTGCCTGTCGAAAGGCCTCGTAGGCGAGGAGATTCCTTCGAAACTCAGCCGCCCACTGACTAGAGGTGCCTCGCTTCGCCTTTACTTCAACGATCGCTGCGAGGCGGCCATAGCGGTCATAGAGGACGAAATCTGGTCGTGTTGCCATTGGCTCCTCCTGTGCGATCCTCCAAGCTCGCGCGCTCCAACTATAACAGGCAGTCCTGACGAAGGTACTGACCGTGCGGCTCAGCCTCAGCGGCGAAGGCCTATGAGGAGCTCGGCCGTATCACGGTCCGCTAAGACGCTTCAGCCTCGAGCTCTTCAAGCGTAATCGTAGCCTTCTCGGCGAAGCGCTCGTCCAGAAAACGCATGAATTCTAGATTCTGGCTTAGAAGCGCGGCCTCGGAACGAAGTTCATCCACTCTTTCAGGTTACCACGAAGCCGGACGGACCAGCTATGATTGGGACCATGCCCCACGTCGTCTTCACCCCCGCCCTGCAGCGCCACGTGACCGTTCCGCCGGCGGACGTCGAGGGACGGACGGTGCGCGAAGCCCTCGAGCGCGTCTTCGGCGAGAACCCGCGGGCACGTACCTATGTGCTCGACGAGCAGGGCGCCCTGCGCAAGCACATGGCGGTGTTCATCGACGGCGAGGCGGTCCTCGACCGCACCGGCCTCTCCGACGGCGTGGGCACCGACAGCCAGATCTACGTGATGCAGGCGCTCTCCGGCGGGTAGATTTTTTGGGATAGATTTTTCCCGGGAAAGGACCGTTCGTCTATGGCCGATCGACTGCACGTCGCGACCCGCAAGGGGTTGTTCACCGTGGACCGCTCGCCGTCCGGCTGGCGCGTGACGCGGAGCGCCTTCCTCGGCGATCCGGTGTCCATCGTGATGGACGCCGGCGGAGGCCGGCTCTACGCCGCGCTGGGTCTGGGGCATTTCGGCGTCAAGCTCCACCGGTCGGCGGACGGCGGCGAGACCTGGGAGGAGTGCACCGCTCCTGCCTATCCACCCAAGCCCGAGGGCCTCGACGATCGCGACGGCAGCGGCAAGCCGGTGGAATGGCGGGTGGAGATGATCTGGGCGCTGGCCACGGCCGGCGCGGATCAGCCGGAGGCGCTCTGGTGCGGCACCCTGCCCGGTGGGCTCTTCCGCTCGGCGGATGGCGGCGCGTCGTGGGAGCTCAACCGGCCGCTCTGGGACAACCCGGACCGCCAGAAATGGTTCGGCGGCGGCGCCGACATCCCCGGCCTGCACTCGGTCTGCGTCGATCCGCGCGACTCGCGGCGCGTCCTGGTGGGCGTCTCCTGCGGCGGCGCCTGGCTCACCGAGGACGGCGGCGCGAGCTGGACCTGCCGCGCCCAGGGCATGCGCGCGGAGTACATGCCGCCGGAGCGGCAGTTCGATCCGGTGATCCAGGACCCGCATATCGTCGTGCAATGCCGCGAGGAGCCGGAGAAGCTGTGGGCGCAGCACCACAACGGCATCTTCCGCACCACGGACGGCGCCGGCTCCTGGCAGGAGATCACGGAGGTGCCGCCCTCGGCCTTCGGCTTCGCCGTGGCGGTCCACCCGCAGGACGGCGACACCGCCTGGTTCGTTCCCGCCATCAAGGACGAGCGGCGCATCCCGGTGGACGGCAAGGTGGTGGTGACGCGCACGCGCGACGGCGGCCGCAGCTTCGAGGTCCTGCGCGACGGCCTGCCGCAGGAGCAAGCCTACGACCTCACCTTCCGCCACGCGCTGGACATCGACGGCAGCGGCGACCGCCTCGCCTTCGGCAGCACCACGGGCTCGCTGTGGGTGACCGAAGACCAGGGCGACCACTGGCAGACGGTCTCAACCCACCTGCCGCCGGTGTACTGCGTGCGGTTCGCGCGCTGAGCATGGCTAGCGCGTAAGTTGAGGTGCATCGCGGGAGCCGGCGCGTCGCGGACGGTTCAGATCGCGGAGAGGATGGTGATGGACGGGCCGCGGTTGGCTCTGAACCCATCGCGGAGGGTCCGAGACGCGTTCCGAACGGTGCTCAACGTGCCGCGCACGGTTCAGAACACATCGCGGATGGGTTTGGACGGGTCGCGGAGGGTCCGGAGCTCATAGCGGATGGCTTCGGATGCGATCCGAACGGTTCTCGAAGCCCTGAGGACGGTTCGCAGCCCATAGCGGAGAGTTCAGCAGGGGGAGCGGACGGCTCTGGACGCGTTGCGAACCGTTCGCAGCGCATCGCGGACGGTCTTCAATTCGTCGCGGACGGTTCATTACCCATAGCGGATGGTTCGCTGCCCATAGCGGACGGTCTTCAAGCCATCGCGGATGGTTCGTTGCCCATCGCGGATGGAGAGAAAGGCATCGAGGACCATCCCGAAGGCGTTGCGAACCATCCGGAACGCCTTGAGAACCGACCGCAAGGCGTGCAATCAGCCTCCAAACGCATCGCGAACCGTCCGGGCAGGGGGCTCGCAGGAGCTTTTCGGGAACGGCATTGGCCGGATCCCTCTCGACGGCGAGCCCTTCTCCTCCGTATTCTTATCGCAGGAGGAGCCGATGACCGAGGAGGAATACGCAGAGCGCCGTCGCGCGCTCGAGCAGGAGCTGCAGAGGGACCTCGCCCTGATCCACGCGGCCCACGAAGCGCGGGTCCGTTCGCTCGACCGGCTCAGGCGGCTCGCCATGGAGGGGAACGAGTCCGAGGCCGTGTCCATTCCTGGCAAGGAGGAGCAGGACCGGAACGGAACGATGGGTAACGCGGTTCCTCCGGCACCCACCGCTTCCCGCAAACCGTCGAGCCCTCCCGGCGCTTTCCTCAACGACCTCTGCGACGTGCTTTCCCAGCTCCCGGAGGTGTTCGACAAGGAGGACGTCGTCCGCCTCATCGGCTACAAGCCGACTCACTCGACGTTCCATCGGGCTCTCGCGCGGCTCCAGGACGAGGGCTCGGTCGCGATCGAGGACCACAGCGAGGGCGGCTGGCATACGACGTACCGGAAGCTGACGGGTCCTCCACAGACGTGAAGGACGCAGCGCCCAGGAGAGCGCTCCGCGGCTGCCATGAAGGCCGGAATCGTCCGGAAGCCGCGGGAGATGGCGGATCTGCTGAAGGCGGCTGACTTGTCAAGGCGAAACGGCGGCGTAATGAAGGCGTAAGGACTTGACATCTGGGCGGGAATGGAGGACAATTTGAACTTGAGGTGTGCCCGCACGCATACCTCGCCTAGCGCATGCCGGCAATCGAGTTCCAACTTGACCTCGACAAGACGCGAGAGACGCTCGCCTATCTTGCCTGGAAGTCGCCCGGTGGCCTCGACAAGTATAGGGCCTGCAAACTCCTCTTCCTTGCGGACAAATACCATCTTGTGAAGTATGGTCGTACGATCACGGGAGATGTGTACTACGCATTGCCCTTAGGTCCGGCTCCTACGCGAACTCTAAATATCCTCAACATGGCCCTTGAGAACCCCGACAGCCCGCCACCACTTGTCGCCGCCTTAAACATTGATCGTTCCTACCGAGATCCTCGATTCTCGGCGGAGCGCCCGGAACTAGACAATCTGTCCAAATCAGACATAGAGGCGCTTGATGAGACCATTAGACGCTTTGGTATGAAAGAATTTTCAGAGTTGAAGGCGCTAACGCATGAAATGGTGGCATACCAAAGGGCATGGGACGGACGCGGGGATCGCGATTCTGCCCAAATGGCCTTTGAGGATTTCTTCGAGGAAGATTCTGACGCCATCGCTGGCGTTCTGGAAGAAGCAATTGAAGACTCCTATCTCCGGAAAGCCTTCCCAAGCCGCTAGGACGTTCGATCCGGCAACAATCCCGCCGTTTTCAGTGATCCGGTGTAATTACCATTTCGATGGCGATCCCAGCCCATTGCCTAATCGTCGCTTTGTGTGCTTGTGCCACAAGACCCTACAGGCGCGCCATTTTGCCATCTGCCTGAAGGCAACATCGCAGCTAGATTCCTACAGAAATAACCCTCAGAGGATGCCGGGGGTCGTCTTTTACAGGGCCGGCTTAATCCCTTTTTTCGAGAAAGACACAATCGTTGACCCCGACAACCCGTTCCCGATTCCCCATTTTGATCTCATCAAACAACACCTAAGCGGGGGCTTAAAGATCTTGGGTGCTCTACCTGAAGACTTCCCTGAGGTTCTAGCTAAGGCCGTACGCGCCTCTGTGACGATGTCGCCGCGAGAGCAGCGACGGATTCTTGAAATCCTAGGCACCTAGCCCCCTGCCTCGGAGCCAGCAACTTCCCAATACCCCACTACCCGCCCCTTCCTTCCTTGACGTGGACTGAGGGGGTGCTCTACCATGATTCAAGTGCTTGCAGGAGAGCGGCATGTGCTTCTGGCTATTTGCGACTACTTCTAACACAGGAGTGTGCCGGTGAAAGCCAGAGGCACTCAGCGGAGAAGATCAAGGTTCTGCGGCAGGAAACGAAGTCGACCATGCCTGAGACACCAAACTGTTTCGTGATAGCGCCGATTGGCGACGACGACTCGGCCACTCGCAAGAGATCGGATCAGGTCTTGAAACACGTCATTCGTCCTGCTGTCCTTGCGTGCGGCCTCTCAGAGCCCGTGCGCGGGGACCAGCTCTCAGTACCTGGCATAATCACCTCCCAGGTTATTCAACACGTCCTTGAAGATGACCTGGTTATAGCTGACCTTACCGGCGCGAATGGCAACGTCTTCTATGAGCTGGCTATTAGGCACATCATCGGGCGCCCCGTCGTCCAGCTCATCGAGAAGGGAGAGAAGATTCCTTTCGACGTTGCGGCCGCACGTACGATTGAGGTGAATCACCGTGACCTCGACAGCGCCGAGGCGGCACGCCTAGAACTTGAGCGGCAAATTAAAGCCACGATGAGCAACCCAGAGCTTGTTGAGAATCCGATTTCCGCTACCGTTGACCTTCGCGCTCTTCGGGTTAGCGCGAACCCTGAGCAGAGGTCGATCGCGGAGATTGCTGAGACCCTGTCTAAGATCGCCTCTGACGTCTCTGCCGTACGTCATGATGTGAACGTTCTGGATAGATTTAAGATTTGGGAGAAGCTGGAGAAAAAATTCGATTCCATAGACACGACCAACATCGAGGGCTCTAATGATCTTGATGACATCGCCTCGAAGATCGACAATCTTGAGAGCAAGCTCGAGGACATTGAAAGCAAGATCGGCTAAGGGCCGCAGAACACCCTCAGGCTGCTCCAGCGGACTAGAAAGCTCCGCTTCCTGGCCGATAAGCAGTAGCAGCGTTACTGTGCTCCAAACGCAGATATGAGTAGTATAGCAGGCGAAACCGCTGTGCCCCGGCTCTCGAAAGAGGACATCGAGACGAGAGCAGAAGCGGTCCTTGCTCAGTACTCGATGGCTACCCTCAAAAAACCAACACGAACCCCGCTTCTCGAACTGGTAGAGCAAGCCCAGAAGGGACATGGTTTGATCTTTGATGCAACACAGGACTTGGGTTCAACACAGGATGGTCGAAAGATACTTGGCGTCTTTCAGCAGGAACCTCTGGCAATCCGGGTAGATATCTCACTGGCTAACGACGATACGAAGTTCCGCTTTACTGTTGCGCATGAGTTTGGCCATCTGACGCTCCACGCTGAAGTCATCATTGGAAGTGATGTCGGTCTTGAGAGGGCCATTCAGGATACGGCTCTCGATTTTGATCGGGGCCACAAGAATCTGGAAACACCGCGTGACTGGATTGAATGGCAGGCGAACTACTTTGCTGGGGCGCTTCTTATGCCTCGGTTGACTATAGGCTTGGCCGTAAAGCAGGTCCAGGATAAACTTGGTATTACTAGCAACCGCGGACGGATTATCCTCGAGGGTAAAGCATACAGCTACCGCGATCTCAATCAGCAGCTAGCAGAGCTCTGCCTCATATACATTGTATCCAAGACGGCGATGCAGAACCGGCTCAATACTCTCGGAATTCTCGTGGATCGCAGAGACAAGAATACGGCTTCGCTGTCAAGTCTCTTCCGGAGGAATTAGAATCGTGGTGCAATGTATTGCGAGTTCGCATTACACGGCTGCTCCAGCGGCCAGAAAGCTCCGCTTCCTGGCCGCTGCTCAGCAAGGCGTTGGGCGTAGGCAATACAGGTAGGGCGAGCTGCGTGATAACCAAAGAAGCTGCAAATCTCCTGTCCGCGCTTGAGGCCGTTCGCGATACCGCTGAGGGGCTGCTTCCAGACGTGGCGAGATGCCATGATGCCTTAAAGCCGTTCGCAGAAAACTACCCGAATCCAACGTCAGATCAAAGAGCGGAGGTACAGTTTTGGTTACGCATGTTCACCCATGCGGTCTTTGCTCTGGTAGAGGGGGTGTCCTATGCAATACGCCTGTCCGCGATAGCCCTTTACCATGAGGGTCAACTTTCTCTTTCTCCGGGTGAGTGGTTCGTTCTACTTGAGAAGCGTTATAGCTTGCGCAATGGCAAGCTTCGCGAATCGGATGCATTCAATGGAGTATTAGACAATCTTTACATAGCTTTTAGGTTACTCCCTAGGGCATTTGGGGTAGATTTCAAGCTTGACACCGGAGATCATCGGTATAGGGCCTTTCGGCAAGCAGTCGAACTGAGGAATACAATTACTCATCCCAAGCATCCGGAGGATCTCAAGCTCTCGCAGCAGGCGATCTGTTATTTGGACGTTGGCGTAAAATGGTTTTCCTCAGAAGGAGTTCGGATGCTGAAGGTCTGCCTCGATACTATCGATGATCAGGTATTAAAAGAATGGCAAGAATGAGACCGACTGCGCCCAACCCGACTGCTCCAGCGGACCCAAAAGCGCCGTTTTCTGGCCGTTGAGCAGCGAACCCGTTACGGTGCCGCACCCCGCTTCCGCGCCTCCAGCTCCTCCAAGGTCCGCGGCCAGTCCTGCTTGAGCAGCAACGAGAGGGCGCGGTCGGCGAGCAGGCGGCCGCCGGTCTGGCAGGTGGGGCAGTAGTTCGCCTCGTTCTCGGCGTAGACGAGCCGCTGCACCGGCGTGCCGCAGACCGGGCAGGGCTTGCCGAAGCGGCCATGGACGGCCATCTCCTTATGGACGGCGGTCACCTTCTCGGGAAAACGCCCGCCGGCTTCGTCGCGCAAGCGGGCGATCCACTCCGCGAGCACCTCGCGGCAGGCCTGAAACAGGGTGGCGGTCTCCTCTTCCGTCAGATTCCGCGTCAGCTTGAACGGCGAGAGCTTCGCCCGGTGCAGGATCTCATCGGAGTAGACGTTGCCGATGCCGCTGAACAGGTGGGGATCCGTAAGGGCGCGCTTCAAGGTGTGGCTCTCCGTGTTGAGCGCATTGCGAAACGCGGCGAGATCCGCCTCCAGGACCTCCAGGCCGCCGGGATCGTATGCCGCCTGCGCCGCCTCTCCCGCCGCCAGATGGAGCGAGGCCCGCTTCTTCGCGCCGGTCTCGGTGAGGGTCAGCGTGCCGGCCGGAAAATCGAAGGCCGCGAGACCGATCTTCCCCGGGACCTTGGCGCCGCGCTCCTTCCAGTGCAGCCGTCCCGCGATCATCAGGTGCAGCACCGCGAACAGCTCGCCCTCGAAACCGAAGACGATGCGTTTGCCGAGACGCCGCAGCTCGTGACCCGGCGCCCGGGGAGGCTGGCGAGCGGCGGCTCGACGGTGCGCAGCAGGAAGGGACTGCCGAGCCGCACCGCCTCCAGCGGCTGCCCCTGGATGCGCGTCCGCAGCGCCTCCAGGTAGACTTCGATATCGGGGAGCTCGGGCATTGGCGCGATGCTCGCGCCGGTCCCCTTGTTGCGTCAAGCAGCCCTGGTCCGTCCCGTTCACCCTCCGTTCATCCTGAATCCTTAGAGTCGTGAGCGATGTCCGTTCACGAGGGGTTTACCCCCGGCCTCTACGGGTCTCTGCGGCGGTTGCGCGCGATCGTCCTCGAATCGCGATTCCGCCTCGCCGTGCTCTTCTTCAGCTTCCTGATGATCGTCTCCCTGCTGACCCGGCTGGGCCTGCTCATCCTGCAAGGTGCGGCCACGCGGGACGGCGGCGGTGCCGTGCTCAGGGCGCTCGCCGTCGGCGAGGTGTACGACACGCTGGCCGGCCTGTGGCTCGCGGCCCCCCTGGTGCTCTATCTGGCGGCGCTTCCCGAGCGCTGGTTCCGCGGCCGCGTCCAGCGGGCGCTGGTGGCGGGCGGCTTCGCTCTCGCCTGCTTCGGCGCGCTGTTCGTCGCGGTGGTGGAGCAGTACTTCTTCGCCGAGTTCAACAGCCGCTTCAACTTCGTGGCGGTCGATTACCTCATGTACCCGACCGAAGTGGTGAGCAACATCTGGGAGAGCTATCCCACCGGCTACGTGCTGGCGCTGCTGGCGCTGATCACGCTGGCGCTCGCCTGGTGGCTGCGGCGCTCTGTGCGCGGCGCCTGGGGCCGGATGGCCGGTCTCGCCGAGCGCGGCGCCGTCCTGGGCGCTTTCGGCCTGGCGCTCGCCGGTGCGACGCTGGGAATCCCCGCCGGTCTCGCCCGCGTCTCGGCGGATCGAGCGCTCAACGAGATCGCCGACAACGGCTACCACTCCTTCTGGCTGGCGCTTCTGGGGACCGACGCGCCGTACCGGGGGCTCTACGCGACCCTCGACGACGCGGCGGTGTTCCGGAGGCTGCACCGGCTGCTCGCCGAGCCGGCCGCCGCCGCGTTCGAGCCGCGTTCCACGCGGCGCCATATCCGCGCCCTCGGCCCCGAGCGGCGGCTCAACGTCGTCGTGGTTCTCGAGGAGAGCCTGGGGGCGGAGCTCGTCGGCACGCTCCATCCGCGCCCGGTCTCCCTGACGCCGGAGCTCGACGCCCTGGCCGCCCGGGGAACCCTCCTCACCCGCGCCTATTCCACCGGCAACCGCACCATCCGGGCGATCGAGGCGACCACCGCGTCGCTGCCGCCGCTGCCCGGCATCTCGATCGTGCGGCGCGCGCAGTCGGAAAATCTGTTCACCCTGCCGGCGCTGCTGCGCGGGCGCGGTTACCAGACGCTCTTCGTCTACGGCGGCCGGGCGTTGTTCGACGGCATGGGCCATTACCTGACGCACAACGGCGTCGAGCGGGTGGTCGAGCAGAAGGATTTCCCGCCGGAGGCCTTCCGGACCGCATGGGGAGTGTGCGACGAGGCGATCTTCGACCGCTCCCTGACCGAGATGGATGCCATGGCCGCGGCCGGGCGGCCGTTCTACGCGCTTCTCCTCTCCGTCTCCAACCACCGGCCGTTCACCTTCCCCGCCGGCCGCATCCGGCCCGAGCCGGCCCTCTCGCGGCGGGAGAACGCGGTGCGCTACGCCGACTGGGCGCTCGGCCGTTTCCTGCGCCAGGCGGCAGGGCATGCCTTCTTCAAGGACACGCTGTTCGTCTTGATGGGCGATCATGGCGCTCGGGTCTACGGCGCGGCGGAGATCCCTCTCGCGAGCTACGAGGTGCCGATCCTCTTCCTGGCCCCCGGAGCAATGCCAGCCGGCGTGCGGGTAGACACCCTGGCTTCGTCCCTCGACGTGCCGCCGACGGTCCTCGCCATCCTCGGGCTCGAGTACGACTCCAAGTTCTTCGGCCACGACGTCTTCCGCACCGGCCCCGGCGAGGGCCGGGCGCTGATGACGCACAACAACGAGATCGCGCTGATG
Organism: Acidobacteriota bacterium; assembly: GCA_046765915.1. Classification (GTDB taxonomy): domain Bacteria; phylum Acidobacteriota; class Thermoanaerobaculia; order Multivoradales; family UBA5704; genus DATARR01. The sequence continues at coordinate 53,814 of JBKPTH010000019.1, forward strand.
CGCGGCTCCCGGGTGGCGGTGCTCGGCCTCCGGGGCGCCACCCGCCTCTATGCGTACGACCGCGCGAGCGGCGGCTTCTCGGCGCTGCGACCCGACGCCGCCGGACGCGAGCTGATCGAGGACGCCATCGCTTTCTACGACGGTGCGGACACGCTCTACCGCGGCGGCGCCTATGCCTTCGGCGGACCGCCTTCCGTGAGGCTGGCTCAGCTCCGCCGGGCGCGGGGCCGATAGCGCCGCTCTCCTGGCTGGCGGCGGTCCTGTTGACGACGCGGGCAGGGTCTTCGTACAGTACGTCCCCGAGAAGCCAACCCCTATCCCGCCAAGCGCGAGAGGAGTGCTCAATGCCTTACGTCATCACCGATAAATGTCTGGGCGAACGCTACGCGACCTGCGTCTCGGTCTGTCCGGTGGACTGCATCAAGCCGGGCGACTACCAGGGCGAGGAGTTCATGATCATCGAGCCCGACGTCTGCATCGACTGCGGCCTCTGCCTGCCGGAGTGCCCGATCGGCGCCATCGTGGAGACCGAGGACGAGAGTCCCGAGTGGGCCGCCATCAACGCCGAGCTGACGCCCGCGTTTCACGACAATCCCCCGGTTCCCGAGCGGCCCCGCAACGATCCGCCGCGCAAGCCGGGCAACGTGATCGTCAATCCCTGAACGCCGCCGTCACTTGGGGCTGGTGGCCTCCTGCGCCAGGAAGGAGCGCAGGAGGCTGCGCTCCTTTTCGTCGCGGATGCGGGTGAACAGCTTCTCGCCGAGGGTCCGGATGGTCCGGGGTTGATCGAAGGGCAGGCGCGCGTACATCTTGCCGCCCGCGAAGTGGCAGGGCCGGCACCTCTTCTCCAGCAGCGGCCGGACCTCGCCTTCGAAGCTCACCCGCTGCGGCGCCGGGGAGGAGGAACGGAGGAGCGCCGGTTCCCGCCGGGGCGCCGGTCCCTGGCCTACCGGGGCGCAGAGCGCGAGACCGAGCGCGAGGAGCGCCGATTTCGTCAGCATGGAGACATGGTACACCCGTTGATGCTCGCGTATCCTTATCTGTAGGGGCGGCCCTGTGTGGCCGCCCTGTCCCAAAGGGACTCCCGCCCAGGGCGGCCACATAGGGCCGCCCCTACAGACAACGCGACTTTGACGGAGCCCTGCCTGTGTGGCCGCCCCTACAGATACGCCTCGGCTGCTTATTGAGTCGCCGAGCCGTTCCGGGTCCCCTCGCGCAGCAGCTTCAGACCCTCGGACATGGGGATCAGGTTCGAGGCCTCGTCGTAGAAGCGCATCCGCTGGTGGAGGAGCATCTGGATGCGATCGACGAGCGGCAAGGCGAAGAACTCCGGCAGCGACAGCCTGACGTACCCTTCGCCGCGGTCCACGGCCACCTGGGTCAATCTCATCGGCCCGACCTCCCGGCGCTCACGCCCGCGTCTCCGCCAGGGCCATCTCCAGGGCGAACGACTTCAGCTCGTCCGTCTCGCGCAGCACCTCCACCTCGGCCTGGCGGCGGGCGGCGCCCACCAGCTCGCCGAGGCCGTAGGAACAGGCGAGCACGAGGAAGACGTCCTCGAAGACCACCCAGAAGGCGTGCTCCAGGAACCGCCACCACTCGGGATTGACGATGCCGTAGACCGATTCCGGCCAGAACAGGCCGCGCAGCAGGTGGTCGGCGACGACCACCGCGCTGGCGCTGCCGAGGACCTTCCAGTCGAGATAGAAGGCGAGAAACGCCAGCGATCCGAAGACGTGGAAGTGGGTCTCGATCCGCCCGCCGCTCAGATGGATGAGCAGCGCCGACCACAGCATCTGCGAGATGGCGACGACGTGGCGGGTGACCACCCAGCCGGGCCGGCGCCAGATGAGGACCATCGGAAAGAGGCTCAGCAGGCCGCCGAGGAAGACGGCCGTGTAGACGTGGAAATGGATGACCCTCTGCTTGCCTTCCCAGCCGTAGGGCGAGAAGAAGAGGGCCACCAGGATGCCGAAGATCCATTGGCCGCCCATCAGCGCCAGGAACATGCGGTCCACGGAGCGGAGCAGGCGCTGCCGCCGCTCCTGGAGCAGCTCGGAGGCCCGCGCGGCGATGCGGCCCTCGCGTTCGCCCGCGTTCTCGTCGAGATCGATGGATGCCATTGCCTGTCCCTCCATGCCTTCAGCCCCGAGTCAGAGCGGGCCCAGCGCGCAGCCGAACACCCGGCTCGCCGCCGCGTCCGCCCTGCCGGTCTTCACCAACGAGACGATCCGTTCCTGTCCGGCGCTGTCGCCGAGATGCCCGCGGATAGGCGTGATGCCGCCGCTGAAGATCAGGCGCCCGTCACGGTCGTAGAGCAGCACCTGGCCGGAGGTCCTGGCCGCGAACCGCGCGGCCTCCACCCCGCCCTCGTCCTTCCACACGGCGACGCCGGGGAGGCCGCGCGCGGCGCGCCAGGTGTCGGTCTCCTCCCAGCCTTCCGGCGTGCCGGCCGGGCGGACGAAGATGACGTGCGCCGAGACGCGGCCGCGCAGCCGCTGCAGGAGCACGCCGAGCTCGGCGAGGCTGGCGCGCGTGCAGGCGCAGCGCGGATGCGCCACCATGACCAGCGTGGCGCGGCTCGCGTCGCGTGGCAGGCGGCTCGCCGCCGGCCAGGCCGCCTGCGCCGCGGCCGCCGCGCCCGGAGTGGTCTGGAAGCTCCACAGGAGCCTCGCGCCCATGGCCAGCCCGCCGAGCCACAGGGCGCCGAAGAGACCCCAGAGCAGCCGCTCTCTCCACCTCATCGCTCTCCCCCCTCGAAAGACCTCTTCCGAAAGAGATTGAATATAAAAGAGTCGAAGAGCTGATTGTTAAAACCAGATGTGGAGCGAGGATAGAGCGAAGAGCGGCCGGAGTAAAGGGCTCCGGCCGCAGTTTAACATCGCTGCTTTTGGTGAAAATCTAGTAAACCGCTCGCATCTTCTCGAGCTTGTAGCAGGGATGGCTGACCTCCGGCGGCGGCTCGCCCTGGTAAGGCGCGCGGGCGATTCTGCCGCTCGTCGTCAGCGTGAACGGATTGGCGTCCGGATGGGTGTGGTTGATCATGAGGACGAAACCGGCGAGGATGCCGGAGCAGGTGCCGTACGGGTTACCCCGCCCGACGCTGCGGTGGAAGGGCCCCCAATCCACGCGGATCTTGGTGGTGAGCGCGCCGGGGCTGCGGTCGGCGTTGATCACGGCGAAGATCGTGCCTTCCACGGGCGGCGGCGTGAAGCTGGCGGTGGCTGCCCAGGCGGCGACGGCCCCCAGGATGAGGATGGTGAGAATCATCAGGGTTGTCAGATAGGATTTTCTCATCTCGAACCTCCTGTGCACCTGGCATCGGAACCCAGATGCGGGGGACTGAACGTTTGTACGAATTCTGCAAGTACGGGGCCAGGGTCCTCGCCTGGAGCCTGCTGCCGGCCCTCCTGCTCGGCGCCTGCGCGCGCCGCGAGGAGGGCCGCTGGAACGTGCTCTTCGTCGTCGTCGACACCCTGCGCGCCGACCGCATGAGCCTCTACGGCTATGGCCGGCGGACGACTCCCAACCTCGAAGCGCTGGCCCGCGAGGGCGTGGTCTTCACCCGCGCGCGCAGCCAGGCCGGCTGCACCTTCCCCTCCGTGAGCTCCCTCCTCACCTCGCGCCAGCCCGCCGTCTTCCTGCAGCCCGGCGTCACCATCGGCATCCCGGAGACGGTGCGTTCGCTGCCGGAGATCCTGCGGGCGCGGGGTTACGCCACCGCCGCCGTGTCGGCGAGCCTGATCGTACGGCACACTCCCTCGAAGGTGAACCCCGCCGGCGGTTTCGGCCGCGGCTTCCAGGTCTTCGACGAGTCCTGCCTCGACAAGCATGCCCGCTGCGTCAACGACCGGGCGCTCGGCATCCTCGAGGCTTATCGCCAGCCGTGGCTCCTCTACCTGCATTACATGGAGCCGCACGCGCCGTACCGGCCGCCGGCGGACCACCGGAGGCGATTCGCCGCGGTGCCGCCGCGCGCCCGCCAACTCGGGGTGCACGCCTGGGCGCGGCGGGGCGATACCTGGCAGATCGGCCGCCGCCTCTACGACGGCGACACCCAATACGACTACTCGCCCCAGGACCTGGCGCATCTCTCCGACCTGTACGACGAGGAGATCCTCTCCTTCGACGAGCAGCTCGCCGCGCTCTACGCCGAGCTGCGCCGGCGGCACCTGCTCGAAAAGACGCTGATCGTCCTCGCCGCCGACCACGGCGAGGAGCTCTTCGATCATGGCGATTACGGCCACTGCCGCGACCTCGCCTACGAAACGGTGCTGAGGACGCCGCTCGTGCTGTGGATTCCCGGCGTCGCGCCGGGCCGGCGCGCGGCGCTCGCCGAGAACCTCGATCTCGTGCCGACCGTGCTCGACTACCTGAGCGTGCCGGCGCCGGGTCTCACCCTGGACGGCGTCAGCCTGCGGCCGGCCATCGAGCGGGACGCGGCGGTCCACCGGCGGTCCTTCGCCCTGCAGGGCGTGAGCCGCGTCGTCTACGACGGGCGGCACAAGCTGATCTTCGACCTCGCCGCCGGCGGCGCGCGGCTGTTCGACCTCGCCAGCGATCCCGGGGAGCGGACGGACCTCTCCTCGCGGCGCCCCGCGGAAGCCCGGCGTCTGGAGGCGGTGGTCCTGCGCTGGATCGAGAGCCGCGAGGGTCCCACGTCCTCCGGCAAATCCCGCCGCCGCGCCGAGGAGCTGGAGAAGCGGCTGCGGGCGTTGGGGTACCTGTAGGGGCGGCCCTGCGTGGCCGCCCTGTTCCGGGACGAACACGGACAGGAACGACACGGACAGAACACGGACGAGGGCGGCCCATGCATGAACCGCCGGGGCCGGCCGGGGGACTAACGGTCAGAGTCGCCGCGGCTCCGCGCCAGCCTTGGAGACGCCGCGGTCCCAGAAGTCCAGAAGGAGGAGACGATGAAGATCAGGTACCGATCGATCCTGCCGGCCCTCGCGCTCGGCTTCCTGCTCGCGGCCGCCGCGTCGGGGCAGCATCACGGCATGAACATGGGCAAGGTCGATTACGACCACGAGCCTGGGGGCGGCGATCCCAACACGCCGCCGAACTGCCAGGGCGTGCAGGCCAAGATCCAGATCACCGGCTCGGTCACGGCCTTCTCGCCGTCGACCATCACCATCGAGCCCGGGCAGCCGGTCTGCTGGACCTGGTCGGCCACCGCCGATTCGCACAACATCAAGGCCGACGACGGATCCTTCACCAGCGGCGAGCCGGCCATGAACGGCACCTTCCAGAAGACCTTCAATACGCCGGGCACCTTCGGCTTTCATTGCCAGGTCCATGGCAATCCCAACGGCAGCGGCATGCATGGCGTCGTGATCGTCCGCGACTCCTCCGGCGGCGGCGGGGACGACGGGCCCGGCAAGATCCAGCTCGCCTCCACGGCGATGACGGTGAATGAAGGGGCCGGCGTGGTCACGGTGAGCGTCGAGCGCGTGGAGGGCGGCGCCGACGTCGCCACGGTCAAATACGCGGTGGCCCCCGGCACCGCCAAGCCGGGTAAGGACTACAACCCGCGCGCCGGAGTCCTCCGCTGGGAGGACGGCGAGCAGGGCGCGAAGACGTTCGACGTCACGATCAAGAACGACAGCGCCATCGAGCCGGACGAGGGCTTCAGCGTCAAGCTGAGCAAGGCCACCCGCGCCACCCTCGGCGCCGCCATCGCGGCGGTGACCATCCACGATGACGATGCGCCTTCGTGCGATCAGACGTTCTTCGCTCCCTCGAAGCTGCAGGCCGCCGGGCAGTCGGCGAGCGAGATCCGCCTCGCCTGGGACGACGAATCGGCCGCGGCCGGCATGCTGAAGATCGAGCGGCGGCAGCCGGGCGGCGCCTTCCGCGAGATCGCCGCGGTGGCGCCGGGCGCGGGAAGCTTCACCGACTCCGGCCTGCCCGAAGGCGCCCTCTTCCAGTACCGGATCCGGGCCGAGGGAGCGGACGGCGCGGAGGCCTTCTCCGCCATCGCCGCCGGCGCCACCGACGGCTCGACGGCGCCTTGCGACGACGCCGGGAAGGCTCTCTGCCTCCTCAACGGACGTTTCGAGGCGACGGTCGAGTGGCAGGCCGAGACCGGCCGCGAGGCCAAGCGGCTGGCGCTGCCCGAAATCCCGAGCTCGGGCCTCTTCTCCGCCTCCGCGAACGCCGCCCCGCAGCTCCTGCTCAACGTGCGCGACGGCTGCGGCGCCAACAACCGTTACTGGCTCGACTTCGCGGCCGTCACCGACGCCGAATTCATGCTCAAGGTGCGCGACACGCAGACCGGCCGTACCTGGGTCTACTTCAACCCGGCCGGCAACGCGCCGCTGCCGGTGCGCGACCTCAACGCATTCGCGACCTGTCCGTAGTCCCCTCCCTTGTCGAGGCAGGACCGGTTCCCCCCCGGCCCTGCCTCGTTTCTTTCTCTGTCCTGAAAATAGCCACTCCGCAAAAGGACGACAAGGACGACAGGGACAGCAAGGACGAACGTTATCTGTCCTTGCAGTCCTTGGGTCCTTTCTCCGCTTTGTGGCAAAGCGCGCCGTTCGCTTCCGGACACTCCTGTCCGCCCGCGGACGTGGCCGAACCCGGCCTGATTCCCTCAACTTCCTCCGGATCAACAACTTAGCTCCTGGCATTCCGCTTGCCCTTCCGCCACAGCATGGACCGCGAGCTGGACGCCAGTTACCGCTATCGCCGCCTGGGACGACGGGCGGCGTGGGGCGTGGGCGCCGCCGCGCTCTTCGTCGCCGTCCTGGTGCTGCTGCCGGGATGGTTGCGGCCTTCCGTGGCGAGGACGGAGATTCGCACGGGCCGCGTGGACCGCGGTCCCGTCGAGGGAATCGTCGAGGCGTCCGGCGTGGTGATTCCGGCGTTCGAGAGCGCGCTGTCGAGCCCCATCGACGCGCGGGTGGAGAAGATCCTCAAGCGTCCCGGGGCAGTGGTGAAGGCGGGCGAGGAGATCCTCCAGCTCGACACCTCCGCCGCGCGCCTGGAGTCGGAGAAGATCGAGGACCAGCTCGCCAAGAAAGTCAACGAGCAGCGGCAGCTCCGCATCAGCCTGGAGAAGAGCCTCGGCGATCTGCGCGGCCAGATCGAGCGGCAGAAGCTCGACGCCGAGGCGCTCGCCTACCGCGCCGAGCAGAACCGCAAGCTGCGCGCCGACGGCCTCGTCTCGGAGCAGACCTTGAGGGCCGCCGAGGTGGAGGCGAAGAAGGCGCAGATCGAGCTGGCGCAGCTCCAGGAATCGGTCGGCGGCGCCCGCCGCTCGACGGACGCCCAGCTCGAGGGATTGGAGCTCGACCTCGCCACGCTGCGCAAGGAACGGGAGGACGCCCGCCATCTGCTCGACCTCGCCACGACCCGCTCGGACCGCTCCGGCGTTCTCACCTGGGTGGTGCCCCAGGAGGGCGTGACGGTGCCGCGCGGCCAGGTGATCGCGCGCATCGCGGACCTCGACTCGTTCCGCGTCGAGGCCACGGTGTCCGACGTCCATTCCTCGCGCCTGCACGCCGGGCAGCTCGCGCGCGTCATGCTCGACGGCCGGCCGCTCTCCGGCCGGCTCTCCGCGATCGACCCGACGATCGAGAACGGCGCCGTCAAGTTCCAGGTGGATCTCGACGACGCGCGCCATCCCAAGCTGCGCAACAACCTGCGGGTGGACGTGCTGGTGGTCTCGGACGCGCGCGCCCGGACGCTGCGCATCCCCAAAGGTCCCTTCGCGCAGGGCGGCGCCACGGAGCGGGTCTTCGTCGTCCAGGGAGACCACGCCGTGCGCCGCGCGGTGCGCCTCGGCCTTTCCGGCTACGACTTCTACGAGGTCCTCGAAGGGTTGGAGCCGGGAGAGGAGGTCGTCCTCTCGGACATGCGGGATTACCAGGATTTGGAGAGGGTGAAGTTGAAATGAACGACGGGAGACAATCCATGATCCATCTGCAAGAAGTCAGCAAGCTGTACCGCACCGAGCGAGTGGAGACGACGGCGCTTGACAACATCAACCTGGAGATCGACAAGGGCGAGCTCGTGTCGGTGATGGGCCCTTCGGGCTGCGGCAAGAGCACGCTGCTCAACCTGATGGGCCTGCTCGACGCGCCGAGCTCGGGCAAGGTGGCGCTCGACGGCAAGCCGGTCGAGCGCTATGGCGACCGCGAGCTGGCGCGGCTGCGCAACGAGCGCGTCGGCTTCATCTTCCAGCAGTTCCATCTGGTGTCGGATCTCTCGGTGATGGACAACGTGGAGATCCCGCTGCTCTATCGCCGGATGTCGAACAAGGAGCGGCGAAAGTCGGCGCTGGCGGCGCTCGACCGCGTCGGCCTCTCGTCGCGCACGCACCATTTCCCGACCCAGCTCTCGGGCGGCCAGCAGCAGCGCGTCGCCATCGCCCGCGCCATCGTCGGCCGGCCGGGAGTGCTCCTCGCCGACGAGCCGACCGGCAACCTCGACAGCCAGATGGGCGACGAGATCATGGGCATCCTCGAGGATCTCAACGCCAACGAGGGGACCACCATCGTCATGGTCACCCACGATCCGCGCCTGGCCGAGCGCACGCACCGCACCGTGCGCCTGTTCGACGGCCGGCAGGTGCAATAGGGGAGCCCGGCGATGCTCAAGAACTATCTCAAGGTGGCCTTGAAGGTCCTGGCGCGGCGGAAGTTCTTCACCTTCATCAGCCTGTTCGGCATCAGCGTCACGCTGCTGGTGCTGATGGTGGCGGCCGCCATCTTCGATCACGCCCTGGCGCCGCACGCTCCGGAGACCCGCAGCGATCGCACGCTCGGCGTCTACCACATGACGATGCGCGGCCCGCAGATCACCGAGAGCCTCGAGCCCGGTTACGCCTTCCTCGACCGCTACGTGCGTCCGATGGCGGCGCTGCCCGGAGTGGAGAGGATCGCTCTCGTCTCGACCAACGAGACCGTGAGCTCGTATCTCGGCGGCCGCAAGATCGAGTCGCAGCTCCGGCGCGCGGACGGCGAGCTCTGGCGGATCCTGGAATTCCGTTTCCTCGAAGGCGGCCCGTTCACCGCCGAGGATGAGAGGAACGCCAATTTCGTCGCGGTGATCAACGAGTCGACGCGCCGGCGCTTCTTCGGCGGCCGGCCGGCCCTGGGCCGCAGCATCGAGGCGGACGGCCAGCGCTTCCGCGTCGTCGGCGTCGTGCCCGACGTGCCGGTGCTGCGCTGGACCACGTATGCCGACCTCTGGGTGCCGATCAGCACCGCCAAGTCGGACAGCTACAAGCAGAAGTGGATGGGCGGCTTCCAGGCCCTGATCCTCGCCCACGGCCGCGCCGACTTCCCGGCGATCAAGGCGGACTTCCAGGCGCGCCTGCGTGAGGCCGAGCGCCACCTGCCGGACCCCAAGAGCTACCAGACGCTCTCCGCCAGCGCCGATACGTCCTTCGAGGCGGTCGCCCACCGCTTCTCACCCGGCGACTCCACCCTGGTCGATCCCCGCCGGGTGCGCGCGGTGCTCTTCCTGCTGATGCTGCTGTTCATGCTGCTGCCGGCGCTCAATCTGGTGAACATCAACCTGAGCCGCATCCTGGACCGCGCCTCGGAGATCGGCGTGCGCAAGGCCTTCGGCGCCTCGTCGCGGACGCTCGTCGGGCAGTTCGTGGTGGAGAACGTCGTGCTGACGCTGATCGGCGCCGGCTTCAGTCTCCTGCTTTCCACGCTGGCCCTGCGGGCGCTGAACGCCAGCGGTCTGATCGCCTACGCGCGCCTGGAGCTGAACTGGCGGATCTTCCTCTACGGGCTGGCCATCGCGCTCTTCTTCGGCGTTCTCTCCGGCGTCTATCCGGCGTGGCGGATGTCGAAGCTCCACCCCGTCCAAGCTCTTCGTGGGAGGCCGCTATGACCCGTCATCTCTGCAAGCTGGTGTGGAACCGCAAGCGCACCAACGCTCTCCTCATCCTGGAGATCTTCTTCTCGTTCCTGGTGGTCTTCCTGGTGGCGACGCTGGGCATCTTCGTCTGGGACAACTACCGGCGCCCGCTGGGATTTTCCTACCGCAACGTGTGGCGGATCTCGGTGGACATGAGGAGGGGCACCGACGACGAGACGGCCGGCCTCGCCGAGCAGGCGAAGGTTTTCGAGCGCCTGCTGGCGGAGGTCAGGAGGCTCGGCCCGGTCGAAGCCGCCACCGGAGCCCTGGTCAGTCCTTATGAACAGGGCGGCATGGCCGGCAACTGGACGATCAACGGCAAGGAAGTGAGCATGGATATGGACGTCGTGGACGCGAGCTTCGCCGACGTGCTGGGCCTCGAGCTCGTGGCCGGACGCTGGTTTCAACCGGCGGACGAGGCGCTCTCCTGGAATCCCGTCGTCATCGATCAGGATCTCGCCCGCGAGGTCTACGGCGCGCAGGATCCGGTCGGGCAGCAGTTCGGCAAGCCGGAGCCCAAGGAGCGGCCGCTGCGCGTCGTGGGCGTGGTCCGCGACTTCCGCAAGAGCGGTGAGCTCTCGCCGCAGAGCAACTTCCAGTTCCGCTTCCTGCGGCTCCACGCGCCGATCGCGCCGCCGATGGCCCGCCACATCCTGATCCGGGTGCGGCCCGGCACGCCGGCCGCCTTCGAGGAGGAGCTGACGCGGCTCCTCCAGGGCGTGGCTCCCGAATGGTCGTTCGGCGTCAAGCCGCTCACGCAGGATCGGCAGGCGACGTTCCGGCTCCTTCTGACGCCGTTGATCGCCGGCGGCCTCATCGCTTTCTTCCTGCTCCTCATGGTCGGTCTCGGCCTCATCGGCGTGCTGTGGCAGAATCTCATTCAGCGCACCCGCGAGCTGGGACTGCGGCGGGCGGCGGGCGCTTCCCGCGCGGCCGTCCACCGGCAGGTGTTCTTCGAGCAGGTCATCCTGACGAGCCTCGGGGTGCTGCTGGGGGCGGTGGTGGTGATCCAGCTACCGATCCTCGACCTGATCGCGTTCATCCGCCCGGCGGTGTACCTGGGCGGCTTCCTGGTCTCGATGGCGATGATCTACCTCCTCTCGACGGTCTGCGCGCTCTACCCGAGCGCCATGGCGAGCCGCGTGCAGCCGGCCGAGGCGCTGCGGTACGAATGACGGCATGATCCTGATCGTCGACGACGATCCGTCGGTGGTGGCCTCGCTGGGCCTCCTCCTGAAGCGACACGGCCACCCGGCGCGGGGGGCGCGGTCGCAGGAGGAAGCCCTCGCGATACTGCGCGGGGAGGAGCTCGACCTGGTGCTCCAGGACATGAACTTCTCGCGCGGCACGGCGGGCGAGGAAGGCCTCGCGCGGCTCGCCGAGATCAAGAAGCTGCGTCCGCGGCTGCCGGTGATCCTGATCACGGCGTGGGGCTCGATCTCGCTCGCCGTCGAGGGGATGAAGGCGGGAGCCGCGGACTTCGTCACCAAGCCGTGGTCGAACGCGCAGATCCTGCAGTCCGTGGAGACCGCCCTGTCGCTCGCGCAGGCAGGCGACGGCCGTGGCGCCGTCAGCCGCGAGGAGCTGGACCGGCGTTTCGACCTGCGCGCGCTGATCGGCGCCGAGCCGAGGTTCCTCAGGATCCTGGAGCTGATCGGCCGCGTGGCGCCCACCGACGCCTCGGTGCTCATCACCGGCGAGAGTGGCACGGGCAAGGAGCTGGCGGCCGAGGCGATCCACGCCAACAGCCGGCGCAAGAGCGGCCCATTCGTCAAGGTGAACCTGGGAGGCATCTCCTCGACGCTCTTCGAGAGCGAGATGTTCGGCCACGTCAAGGGCGCTTTCACCGACGCGCGGGCGGACCGCAAGGGGCGCTTCGAGCTGGCGGACGGCGGCACCATCTTCCTCGACGAGATCGGCGAGATCGATCCGCCGTCGCAGGTGAAGCTGCTGCGCGTGCTGCAGGACCGCTCCTACGAGGTGCTGGGGTCCAGCCGCACGCGCACCGTGGACGTGCGGGTGATCGCGGCCACCAACCGCGACCTGGCGGACCTGGTGGCGCGCGGCCAGTTCCGCGAGGACCTCCTCTACCGGCTCAACCTCATCGCCGTGCGGCTGCCGCCGCTGCGAGCGGCGCGGCGACGTGCCGCTGCTCGCCCGCCACTTCCTCGACCTCTGCGCCCGCTCCTACCGCACCGGGCCGGTGGCGCTCACCGACCGCGCGCTCGCCTGGCTGCAGGACCAGCCGTGGCCGGGCAACATCCGCCAGCTCAAGCAGACGATCGAGCGCGCCGTGCTCGTCCTCGACGGCGGCCGGCTGGACGCCGGCGATCTCGTGGCCCTCTCCGGCCTCGACGAGCGCGAGGCCCGGAGCGGCACGGCGCTGCCCAGCCCCGGCTCGATGACGCTCGACGAGATGGAGAAGGCGATGATCGTCAAGTGCATGCGCCACTACGAGGGCAACGTCACCCGCGTCGCCGAAGCGCTGGGGCTCTCGCGGGCGGCGCTCTACCGCCGGTTCGAGAAGTACGGGCTCGAGCCGCATTGAGGCACGGATGAACCTGCGGGCGAAGATCATCGCCTACCTGGTGCTGATCCACGCGGTCCTCGCGGCGATCTCGTTCCTGGTGCTGCGCGAGAACCGGCTGTGGCTGCTGGCCGTGGAGGCGCTGTTCGTCCTGTCGATCGTGCTGGGGATCCTGTTGGTGCGGGCGTTTTTCGTCCCCCTGGAGCTCATCCGCACCGGCGCGGAGCTGATCGGCGAGCGGGACTTCACGACGCAGTTCCGCGAGGTGGGCCAGCCGGAGATGGATGCGCTCATCCGCGTCTACAACCAGATGATCGGCCGGCTGCGCGAGGAGCGCCTCAGGCTCCAGGAGCAGCACTACTTCCTCGACCGCGTCTTGACCGCGTCACCCGCCGGCATCCTCACCCTGGACTTCGAGGCCCAGGTCGATTCGCTGAACCTCGCGGCGGAGCGGCTGCTCCAGGTCGCTCTCGATGAGGCGAAGGGAAAGGCGCTGCCGGAGCTGGGGACGCTGGGCGCCGCGCTCGCCGCGATTCCGGTGGGAGGCTCCGACGTGCTGTCGCTCCAGGGCGGCCGCCGGCTCAAGGCGTCGCGCGCCGAGTTCTTCGATCGCGGCTTTCCGCGCAGCTTCCTGCTGCTGGAGGAGCTGACGGAGGAGCTGCGCGCCTCGGAGAAGGCGGCGTATGGCAAGCTGATCCGCATGATGTCGCACGAGATCAACAACTCGGTGGGCGCCGTCGGCTCGCTGCTCGACTCCTTCCGGGGCTACGCGGACCAGCTCGGCGACGAGGACCGGAGTGACTTTCAGCAGGCGATCGCGGTGGCCATCACGCGGCTCGAAAACCTGCGGGCCTTCATGAACGGCTTCGCCGAAGTCGTCCGCCTGCCGCCGCCGGACCGCCGGCCCACGGATCTGCGCCAGCTCGTCGACGAGATCCTGCTGCTCCTGCGGCCCGAGCTCGACCGCCGCCGCATCCGCGTCGAATGGGAGCAGGCCGAGCGGGTGCCGCCGCTGGCGCTCGACCGCAATCAGATCGAGCAGGTGCTGGTGAACGTGCTGAAGAACGCGGCGGAAGCGATTGGCGACGACGGCCGCATCGCGCTGCGCCTCGGCTTCGAGAACGGCCGCAACGGCTGGGAACGCGGCCGGCCCTACCTGTCGATAAGAGATACGGGTCCCGGGATTCCGGACGACGTTCGGGCTCTTCTCTTTACGCCGTTCTTCTCCACGAAGAAAAACGGCCGCGGCCTCGGGTTGACGCTGGTGCAGGAAATCCTCTCTCAGCACAGCTTCGAGTTCAGCCTCGCGCCGGGCTCGGACGGCGGGGCGGAGTTCCGGGTGGGATTCTAATCTCGTGGCGCATGATTTGCACCAGTATCGACTATGTCATTCGCAACAGAGGGAAGAAAGGAACGGTCATGATGCAGGAAAAGTCATCAACTGCAACGATCGAGGACACGTCGAAGAGCTTCGTGAAGGGTTTCCACGGTGTTCGCTATCAGGTCAGCGACGTGAGCCGCGCCGTCGCGTTCTACACCGACCATCTCGGATTCAAGCTCGAGCATCAGCAGCTCCCGGCCTTCGCCAGCGTCTCGCTCGGGGATCTTCCGCTTCTGCTCAGCGGTCCAGGAGCGTCGGGCTCGCGTCCGATGCCCGGCGGCCAACGCCAGCAACCGGGCGGGTGGAACCGAGTCGTTCTTCGCGTCGCGGATCTTCCCGCTTGCATCGAACAGATGAAGAGAGCAGGCCTCCATTTCCGCAATGAGATGGAAGTCGGCCCGGGCGGCAAACAGATCCAGCTCGAAGATCCAGACGGTAACGCGATCGAATTGTTCGAACCGGCGTCAAGGTAACGGGTTACCCGGCACCAGTCTGCGGAGAAAGTCATCGCACGGCAGGCAGCGGATGCCGTCCACGACGCGCGCTTCTTCACCGCGATACAGCAGCAGCAGCTCGGCCTCCGGATACTCCTCGCGAAAGGCTTTCAACCCGCGCAGGTCCGCGGGGCGGATCGTCGCCGAGTGCTTGACCTCCAGGGCCCAGAATCCGTGCCGGCCATAGAGGATGAAATCGACTTCGGAGCCGGTCCGGGTGCGCCAGAAGCTCAGCGTGAAATCCTCACCCGAATAGTCGATCCAGGCGCGCAGGTGCTGCGCGATCAATCCTTCCAGAGCGGCGCCGCCGATTTCCTCGGGCCGGTCGAGAGGGCCCGCCGGCCGCATTGCGACGAATACGCCGGCATCGAACCAGAAGAACTTGGGATGCGTGGTGAGGCCGCGCTGCGCCCGCTTGGTGAAGACCGGGACCCGGAACGCCAGCAGGAGATCCTCCAGGATTTCCAGATAGCCCTCCACAGTCTTGCGGCTGACCTGGCACTCGCGAGCCACCTCCGAGACGTTCAAGACCGCGGCGTGGGAGAAGCTGACGGCCTCGAGGAACCTGGCAAACCCCTCGAACCGGCGCACTAGGCCCTCCATCTGGACCTCTTCCTTCAAATAGAGATCTACATAGGATTTGAGGACCTCCTCCGGCTCGCGTGCGCTCCAGACGAGCGGTACGAGCCCCTGCCTGAGCGCCGCGTCCAGATGAAAGCGGTCGCCGACTTCGGCGGCCATGAAGGGGTGAAGAGACCGCACGAGAGCCCTCCCCGCCAGCAGGTCCACCCCTTCCCGCTTCAGCTTCCGCGCGCTGGAGCCGGTCAGGACAAATTGGGGACCGCTACGACGCTCGATCAGGTCGTGCACCACGTCCAGGAGGATCGGCGCCTTCTGCACCTCATCGATAACGACCACCGGCGCGTCCGGGCTGCCGGCGACCACCTCGCGCAGCCGTTCCGGCCGGGCGGCGTACTGCCGATAGAGCTCGGGCCTCAGGAGGTCGATCCAGAGCGCGTCCGGGTAAGCTTCCCGCAGCCAGGTCGATTTCCCGGTGCCGCGCGGTCCGAAGAGGAAGAAGTGGCTGGAAGGTGCCCGGAAAAATCGTGGGACTGTCGCCATTTTGACTGCATTTTTGGCGGTAGCCATGCCAGATTGTAGGGTATTTTGACTGTCGAGGTCCAGCCTGGGCGCGCTATCATCCGGCTCTCATGACCCTGTATCCCGAGCAGCTCCGCGCCCTCGACTACCTGAAGCGCAAGGGAACCGATGCGCCGGCCAACGAGATCCGCGGCAAGCTTGCGGACGCGTTCGACAAGCTCGAGGCGGCGGTCGCCGCGGTCCCGGTCCCGCTGCGCCAGGTTGCGCCCAGTCCCGGGAAGTGGTCCGTCCACGAGATCCTGGATCACCTGGTCGAGAGCCACCGTCCAGCCCTCAGTCAGCTCATCTTGCTTCTCCGGGGTGAGACGCCGGAGGGCCCGGCCATCCAGGCCAGCCTGCAGTCGGCGGATCCGTTATCCCGTCCATGGGACGATCTCATTGCCGAGCTCCAAGGAATCCATACCGCGTTCCTGAGGCTCCTCGAGGCGGCGACGGACTCGCACCGGCTGGACGTGCGCGCGCCCATCGTGATCGTGGTTAAGGTCGCGCGCCCGGACGGTTCCCTGGAGCCGGTGCAGTGGGAGGAGCGGCTCGACTGGAGAGCCTTCGTCCAGGCGCTGCGCGTGCACACCCTTGAGCACCTCTCCCAAGTTACGCGCACGGTGACCGAGATCTCAGCGTGATCCATGCGTCAACCGCGGATTCGGATCGTCTCCTGCATGCCAACCCATCTCTGTGACGGTATTGACGGAATGTTCTGAGAGGTCCCGCTTGAGCGGGCGCGGCACACACTCGTCAAGCAGCACGCGCATGGGCGATCAGCATCTGCTTGGCAAGTTCGAGGGCAGCCACGGCCTGCTCTCGCCCCACGCTCGGGAAATGATCCAGGAAAGTATCCAGCGATTCGCCCCCTTCCAGATAGTCGAGAAGGGTCTGCACCGGAACTCGGGTGCCAACAAAGACTGGTGTACCACCAAGAATGTTGGGATTGGAATGGATGACCGATGGCTCACTCATGAGATATCTCCTCGAAGCCTAGAATACCTCACAGAGGGTCGTCGTTCACGCCAGGAACTCCACCAACCGCGCATTCACACCCTCCGCCTCCTCATGCTGAATCCAATGCGTGGCTTCAGCGAAGAATTCGAGCTGGCCGTCGTCGCAGAGGTCGAGGCTGGCCTGCGCCAGCTCGCGGCCGAGAAAACGGTCCTTGGCTCCCCAGAGAAGGAGCGTCGGTACGCGGACGCGCGGCGAGGCGGGCCGCTTCGGCTGCGCGCGCAGGGCGGCGCGATACCAATGGATCATGGAGCGCACGGCCCCGGGCTGCGACCAGGCCTGGCGGTAGAGGTCGACATCGGCGTCGCTGAAGGTGCCGGGCCGGCTGGTGCGCTGCAGCGCCTTGGCCGCGTAGGCGAAGTTGTCGCGGCGGAAGGTGCGCTCGGGGAGCCAGGGGAGCTGGAAGTAGAAGATGTAGGAGCTCCGCTTGCGCTGCTTCGGGCTGTCGAGGAGGGTGCGTCGCATCACCTTCGGATGCGGCGCGTTGAGCAGCGCCAGCCGCTCAAGCCGCTCCGGATGCTTGATGCCGAGCCACCAGCCGACGAGGCCGCCCCAATCGTGCGCGACGACGCGGGCCTTGGCGGCGCCCGCCTCGTCGATGAGCCCCACGATGTCCAGCGCCAGGGCATCGAGGTTGTAGGCGGAGATCCGGCGCGGCTTGTCGCTCAGGTTGTAGCCCCGCTGATCGGGAGCCAGCACGTGGAAGCCGGCGGCGGCGAGCGGTTCGATCTGCTTGCGCCAGCCATACCAATGCTCGGGAAAGCCGTGCAGCAGCAGGAGGAGAGGTCCGCCTTCGGGGCCGGCCTCGACGGCGTGGAGGCGGATGCCGTTGGTAGCGATCGTGCGATGCCTGGGCTGCAGCTCGGCTTCCATGTTCCCCTCTATAATCCTCCATTCCGCCGCCTCCCGGTGGGAGATCGTCGTTCGATGCGTCTGCGATTTCTCCTCATCGCCCTCCTCAGCCTCCTCCTTCCCCCTCCGGGCCGCGCTGAATCGGCGCCCGCTCCGGCGCTGCCGGCGGGAGTGGCGCCGCTGCCGGCCGAGAGCGCGCAGCACTTCCAGGAGCTGCTGGAGGCGGCGGAGAAGTACCGCGGCCTGGAGGCGAAGCACCCGGTTCCCGCCGGCACCCTCGAAGAGCCGGAGCTGCGCAAGAAGATGACGGAGTCGCTGGACGAGGAGCTCTCTCCGGACCAGCTCAAGGCGGCGGAGACCGCCGCCAAGACCTTCGGCCTCATCCCGGAGTCGATGGACCTCTCCCGCTTTCTTCTCGAGCTGCTGACGAGCGAGGTGGCGGGCTTCTACGATCCGCTGAAGGATTACATGGCGCTGGTGCGCCGAGGGACGGCGGTGGACGAGGAGGACGTGGTGATCGTGCACGAGCTGACGCACGCTCTCCAGGACCAGCACTTCGACCTGCAGCGCTTCGAAGCCGTGGATCCCATGTCGGACGCCGCCACCGCCCTCACCGCGCTGTCGGAAGGGGACGCGACGCTGACCATGACCAGCTTCCTGGCCGGCAAGAACCTCGAGGAGCTCCCCGGCGTCGGCGACGTGATGAAGACGTTCCTCAGCGCACCGGACGCGCTGACCACCTCGGACGTGCCCGGCGGCGCCGAGCTGGCGAAGGCGCCCGCCTGGGTGCGCGACTCGCTGCTCTTCGGCTACGTCCAGGGCTTCTCCTTCTGCCTGGACGTGCGGCGCGCCGGCGGCCAGAAGCTGCTGGACTATGCGTTCGCCACCGATCCGCCGCGCTCCTCGGAGCAGATCCTTCATCCCGAAAAATGGCACGGCAGGAGGGACGATCCCATCCTGCTGCGCTGGCCCGAGCTGGCGCCGGCCCTGTCCGGCTGGCGGAGAGTCTCCGCCGGCGAGACGGGCGAGGCCACCCTCCAGTCGCTGCTGCGGCTGCGCGCACGGGATCGCGGCAAGGCCGACGCGGCGGCCGCGGGATGGGGCGGCGACCATTTCGAGGTCTACGCGCGGGAGGGGCACCACCTGCTGGTCTGGTGGACGGAGTGGGACAGCGAAGCGGACGCCGCGGAGTTCCTGGCCGCGGCCCGCGGACTGGGCCGTGACTGGCGGGTGGAGGCGCTCTCGCCCCGCCGCGTCATGGTGCTGCGCGGCGATCTCGACCGGCGGCGGCGCGCCGCGGTGCGAGCCCTTCTGGCGGCGGCGGAGGCGGTGAAGCCGGCGAACGCGGGAATCGATCTGAAGGTGGTGGAGGGCGGGACCGGCAAACCCGGCGCGCTCCCGCGGTAATTTTCGTCGGGGCGGGCCTTACGCCTCTTCCCGCGGCACCGTCTCCGGTTGGTGCACGGTGAGGCGCACGGTGTTGACCCGGTTGTGCTGCACCGCGGTCACCTCGATCGTCACCGGGCCGAGCTCGACGCGGTCGCCTTCGGCGGGGTTGCGCCCCAGCTCCGAGAGCACGACGCCGCCGATGGTGTCCTCGTCGCGCTCGGAGAGCTCGATCCCCAGGGCCGCTTCGAGATCCTCCACCAGCATGCCGCCGGAGACCTCGTAGACCCCCTCGCCCCGCTGCTGCAGCTCCGGCTTCTCGATGTCGAACTCGTCCTGGATCGAGCCGACGATCTCCTCGATGACGTGCTCCAGGGTGACGACGCCGGAGACGCCGCCGTACTCGTCGATCACGGCGGCGAAGTGGAAGCGCTCGGCGCGCATCCGCCGCAGCAGGCGGTCGAGCTGCAGGGTCTCGGGCACGAAGGCGATGGGCCGCGCCACCTCGGTGAGCGAGGTCGGCGGCCGCTCGCGGCGGAAGAGGTCCTTGATGTGGACGAGGCCGATGACGTGGTCGAGATCGCCCTCGCAGAGGGGAAAACGCGTGTGGCCGCTGCGGCGGGCCAGCCGGAGGTTCTCCTGCAGCGGCCGGGTGGTCGAGAGATAGACGACGTCCTGGCGCGGCAGCATGATCTGCCGCGCCATGCGGTGCGACAGCTCGAAGACGTTGTCGAGCAGCTCGCGCTGCTCGGGAGGAAGCTGGCTGGCGCTGGTGGAGGCGAGCATGAGCCGCAGCTCCTCCTCGTCATGCGCCATCTCGCCCTCGCTGGCCGGGGCGATGCCGAAAAGCTTGACGAGCGCGTTGGAGGCGCGGTTCAGCAGCCAGATCGCCGGGTACGTCACCTTGTAGAAAGCGTAGAGGGGGAGGGCGATGAGCAAGCTCGTTCCCTCGGCCTTGCGGATGGCCACCGTCTTCGGCGCCTGCTCGCCCAGCACGATGTGCAGGGTGGTGATGGCGAGGAACGCCACCGTCACCGTCACCGAGTGGACGATCGCCTCGTTGTCGCCGCCCGCCACCAGCTCGACCACGGGCCGGACGATCCAGGCGAAGGCCGGCTCGCCGATCCAGCCGAGGGCCAGGCTCGCCAGGGTGATGCCGAGCTGGCTGGCGGAGAGATAGGCGTCGAGGTGGCGGATCATGTGCCGGGCCATGCGCGCCCGGCGGTTCCCCTCCGCCGCGATGGGCTCGAGCTGCGTCGGACGCACCTTGACGAGGGCGAACTCGGCGGCGACGAAGAAGCCGTTCACCGCCACCAGCAGAAGGCCCAGGACCAGCCCCCATCCTGGGGGGATCGAGAAGCCCGGACCGGGGGTGGCGGCGAGCAGGAACAAGCTCACGGCCGGCTCCTAGACGCACCCCGGCGGGCGCCTTGGGATCGGGGCTGCTGTTGGCCGAAGGGGGGCGGAGCGGCGTGTGGACTCGGAGGGTCTTCGCTCAATGCCTGTTCATTTTAGCATAGCCGGCCCTGGCGGCGCGCCCAGTCCTCACTCCCCGGCCCCTCTCTCGTGCCCTCCGAAGCCCTCACCACCCCGGCCCTCCTCTCCCAGAGGGAGAGGAGGGAGAAAGGATTGAGAGACTACGGTTAAGGGTTTATTTTCATGACTTTGTTCCCCCAGGGCCTACCCCCTTGACAGGCACTTCAGCGCCGCCTACACTGTTAGCAGTCACCGCCGACGAGTGCTAACGGCCCCCCGCGGTGACGTCGATCCCTGTGATCCAACCACTCGAAGGAGGTAGAAGCCGTGAATATCCGTCCGTTGCACGATCGGGTCCTGGTGAAGCGCCTTGAGCAGGAGGAGCAGGTCCGGGGTGGCATCATCATCCCGGACACCGCGAAAGAGAAGCCGCAGGAGGCCGAGGTGATCGCTGTCGGTCCCGGCAAGCTGAACGACGATGGCAAGCGCTCGCCGATGGACGTCCAGGAGGGCGACCGGGTCCTCATGGGCAAGTACTCCGGCAGCGAGATCAAGCTCGACGGCACCGACTACGTCATCCTGCGCGAGGACGAGATCCTCGCCGTCGTCAGCTCCAATGGCAAGAAGAAGTGAAGTAAGACCCCAATCCGATAGACCTCAGGAGGCAGAGAAGATATGGCCAAGCAGATTACCTACTCCGGAGACGCGCGGGCCGCGATCCTCCGGGGCGTCAACAAGCTCGCCGACGCGGTCAAGGTGACCCTCGGCCCGAAGGGACGCAACGTCGTCATCGAGAAGAAGTTCGGCTCGCCGACGATCACCAAGGACGGCGTCACCGTCGCCAAGGAGATCGAGCTCTCCGACCCGATCGAGAACATGGGCGCGCAGATGGTGCGCGAGGTGGCCTCGAAGACCTCGGACGTGGCCGGCGACGGCACCACCACGGCGACCGTTCTCGCCCAGGCGATCTACCGCGAGGGCTCGAAGAACGTCACCGCCGGCGCCAACCCGATGGAGATCAAGCGCGGCATCGAGCTGGCGGTCAAGGCCGCCGTCGACTCCATCGACAAGCTCTCCAAGCCGGTGGAGGGCAAGGACATCGCCCACGTCGGCACCATCTCCGCCAACAATGACGAGGAGATCGGCCGCATCATCTCCGAGGCCATGGAGAAGGTCGGCAAGGACGGCGTGATCACCGTCGAGGAGGCGCGCGGCCTGGAGACCACCCTGGAGGTGGTCGAGGGCATGCAGTTCGACCGCGGCTACCTGTCGCCGTACTTCGTCACCGACGCCGAGCGCATGGAGACGGTGCTGGAGAACGCCAAGATCCTGCTGCACGAGAAGAAGATCAGCTCGATGAAGGACCTGCTGCCGATCCTCGAGCAGGTGGCCAAGCAGAGCCGGCCGATGCTGATCATCGCCGAGGACGTCGAGGGCGAGGCGCTGGCCACCCTGGTGGTCAACAAGCTGCGCGGCACGCTGCACGTGGCCGCGGCCAAGGCGCCGGGCTTCGGCGACCGCCGCAAGGCCATGCTGGAGGACATCGCGACCCTCACCGGCGGCCGGGTGATCACCGATGACCTCGGCATCAAGCTGGAGAACGTGCGCTGGGAGGACCTGGGCGAGGCCAAGAAGGTCGTCCTCACCAAGGACGAGACCACCATTGTCACCGACTCCGACGACCCCAAGCGGCGTGAAGCGATCGCCGGCCGGGTGAAGCAGATCCGCAACCAGATCGAGGAGACCACCTCCGACTACGACCGCGAGAAGCTCCAGGAGCGGCTCGCCAAGCTCGTCGGCGGCGTCGCCGTGATCAAGGTGGGAGCCGCGACCGAGACCGAGATGAAGGAGAAGAAGGCTCGCGTCGAGGACGCCATGCACGCCACCAAGGCGGCCGTCGAGGAGGGCATCGTCCCCGGCGGCGGCGTGGCCCTGCTGCGCGCCATCAAGGCCGTCGAGGCGGTGAAGGCCGAGGGCGACGTGCGGGTGGGCGTCAACATCGTCCGCCGGGCGCTCGAGGAGCCGGCCCGCCAGATCGCGGCCAACGCCGGCGAGGAAGGCTCCGTCGTCGTGCGGCAGCTCCTGTCGACCAACGGCAACAGCGGCTACAACGCGGCCACCGGCAAGTTCGAGGACCTGGTGGCGGCCGGCGTCATCGATCCGGCCAAGGTCGCCAAGACCGCGCTGCTCAACGCGGCGTCGATCGCCGGCCTGATGCTGACCACCGAGGCCCTGGTCTCCGAGATCAAGGAGAAGGACGAGGGCAAGGGTGGTGGCATGCCGGGTGGCGGCATGGGCGGCGGCATGGGCGGCATGTACTAAGCCCGGATTCCGCCGGTGGTTCCTGAAGCCGCCGGCTCGATATAGATACGGCCGGTCCGCGCGAGCGGGCCGGCCGTTTGTACCTCACCCCCTACCCCTCTCCTAAAGGAGAGGGGGAAAGAATTTCTTCAAAGCCCCTCTCCTTTAGGAGAGGGGTTGGGGTGAGGTCGAGAGGGCACGACGATTCTTCAGCGCACCATCCGCCGCACGGCGGCGGTCTGCGGCTCGGGGTGGCCGAGGACCTCGGCCTTGACCTCTTCGCGCTGCAGGCGCGCCAGCCGGCGGACCTCCATGGTCATGCCCATCCGGCGCATGGAGAGGATCACCGCGAACTCGAGCCCCACCAGGGCTAGCCCGAGAGTGGTCTGGCCGGTGACGGCGACCACCAGGGCGAGGATGCAGAAGGAGAGGACGACGGCGTAGATCACCGCGACGATGCGCGAGCGCTTGCCGCCGAAGTGGGAGAGCAGGTGGTGGAGGTGCTGGCGGTCGGCGTGGAACATGCGCAGGAAGCGGTCCGCGGGAGCGCTCTTGGGACGATCGAGAAAGCGCACGGCCATCACCATCAGGGTGTCCATCACGGGTACGCCGAGGGCCAGGATCGGCACCAGGATCGCCACCGCCGCTCGCGCCTTGAGCGAGTTGTGGACGGCCGTCGTGGCGAGCAGAAAGCCCAACGTCAAGGCGCCCGAGTCGCCCATGAAGATCCGCGCCGGCTCCCAGTTGTGGCGCAGGAACCCGCAGCAGGAGCCGGCGAGGGCGGCCATCAGGAGCACCGTGCCGGCGTTTCCCTGCATGATGGCGAGGCCCAGGAAGCTCACCGAGATGATCGTCACCACGCCGCCGGCCAGACCGTCGAGGCCGTCGAGCAGGTTGACGGCGTTGGTAACGCCGACGATCCACAGCAGCGACACCGGCCCGGCGAAGGCGCCGAGATCGATCTGACCCACCAGAGGCAGCCGCAGCACCTCGAAGGACCAGCCGAGGTGCACCAGCGGCCAGGCGGCCACGAGCTGGAAGAAGAACTTCTTGAAAGCCGAAACCCCCACCAGATCGTCGACGATGCCGACGAGGAAGACGACGCCGATGCCGAAAACCAGGGCCAGCAGCTCGTCGCGGCCGACGGCGGTGCCGATGCGGCCCCAGAGCGTGACCGCGGCGCCGCCGGCTCCCAGGGCCAGGCCCAGGACGATCGCCACGCCGCCCAGGCGCGGCACGGCGGTCGACTGGATCCTGCGTTCTCCCGGATGATCCAGGGCGCGGAGGGCGACGGCCAGCCGGGTCACCGGGGCCACCATGAGGTTGGTCGAGAGTGCGGCGACGACTGCGGCACCCACAGCGTACAGCAGGATGAGACCCATAACGACCGGACTTCCCTCCCAGACGATCGGCGGCCCTGTGGCCGCTCGAAAAGCTACTGGTGATCGATAGTTATGCGCTATCTTACACCAATTCTGGATTGAGTGGTGGCGGCCACCGCGATCTCCTCCAGGGCCTGCGCCACGCCTTCGGCGTCTCCCGCCTCCACGCGCCGGTAGTGCTCGGGAGGCAGGCCCTGCGAGCAGAGGAGGTGGACGTCCGAGCGCGGGCTGCCGATGTAGAGGACGGTCCGGCCGGACCGCACACAACCGTGGACCTTGGAGGGCAGGACGTAGCCCACGAAGCCGTCGCGCAGGGTGATGAGGTGGGCGTCCGGGGTGACCAGCAGCCGGGGGAGCAGCTCCAACGGGAGAGGACGGCTGCGATAGACGGGGAGCCCCTCCCCGCGCAGGATCTCCTCGACGCGGTCCGCCTTCGCCCCGGTGGCGTTCAGCCAGAGCGCCACCCGTCCCGAGCCCTCGCGATGGTGCCGCCGATAGCCTTCGATGAAGGTTTCGTGATCGTGGGCGACGCCGAAATTGCCCGAGTAGAGGAGGATCGCCCGGCCGCGCAGCTCCGCCGGCGGCTCGAGGGGAAGCGTGCCCGGCGGGATCTCGACCGGCGACGGATCGCGCTTGAGGACGATGCGCTCGGGCGGAATGCCGATCTCGAGCAGCCGCAGCCGCTGGTCCTCTCCCAGCACCTCGAAGCGGTGCACCCGGCGCCGCAGCGCCACCGTCCAGCGATGGAAGAGCTTCAGGATCGCCGGCACCTTCTCCATCTCGGCCATCAGGCACTCGGGATGAAAATCGGTGATGCGGTAGGTCAGCCGCTTGCGCAGCAGGAGATTCAGGGGAGCGAGGAGGTGGATCAGGAACGGCGGGCTGCCCGTGAACAGGATCTCGTCGGCCTGCCGCAGCTCCCGCCGCAGCCGCCAGAGCAGGGCCAGATCGGTACGTGCCGTCCAGAGCGCCCGGGTGCGGAGATCGGACCGGTCGTAGGTGCGGGCGCGGACGCGGACGATGCGCAGGCGCCCCGCCCCGGGCCGCTCCTCCTCGGCCCAGTCCGCCGTCGAGGAGAGGCCGGCGAGGACCACGTCGTCTCCCGCCGCGGCGCGCTCGCGGGCGAAGAGGAGGCTGTACTGGCCGACGGCCCCGAAGTCCGGCGGCAGCCAGTCGCAGAGGTAGAGGAGGCGGTGCACCACCCTTACCGCTCGGTCAGCATCTCCTCGAGATAGCCGCTCACCGCCTCGCGCTCGCGGGTACCGAAGTACCAATCGATGGTGCGGTGCAGGCCGTCCATGAACTTCATCTGCGGCTCCCAGCCGAGGAGCTCCCGCGCCAGGCGGTTGCGCGCCACGCGGTTGAGCGGACCGGTGGGCATGTGGGGGAGGAATTTGATCTCGGCCTGATGGCCGGTGTAGCGCAGCACCTCGCGCACGGCGTCGATGACCCGCGTGCGCTCCTCGGTGCCGAGGTTGACGGCGGTGCCGTCCTCGATCTTCTCGGCGGCGAGCGCCATGCCGCGCACGATGTCGCCGACGTACGTCCAGTTGCGGATCTGCGTGCCGTCGCCCCAGACCTCGAACGGATCCTGGCGCACGAAGGCGCGGGCGATCATGGCGATGACGGCGTGATTCTCCACGCCGCGCTCTCCATAGACGGTGAAGAAGCGGCACGAGGCGGACTTGAACCCGAGATCGCGAGCGTAAGCCTGCAGGGTCAGCTCCGTCATCAGCTTGGCCCAGCCGTACATGTTGTCGGCGTCGTAGGGCGGGCCGACCATCTCCTCGGAGAGATAGAGCTCCTGGCTGACATCGCCCTGGAGGTGGTTGGGATAGACGCATCCCGAGGAGGCGAAGACGAACCTCTCGACGCCGCCCTCATAGGCGGCCTTGATCAGCATGCCGTCCATCGCCAGGTTCTGGGCGCATGCGGCCTGATGCAGGTCCACGAAGCCGCGCCCGCCGTGGATGGCGGCCAGGTGAAAGACGACGTCCATCCCCTCGACCATGCGCTGCGGAACGCCGGGATCCAGCAGGTCGGCCTTCTGGAATTCGACCGTGCCCTGGTCGATGTGGCCCTGGATGTTCGCCAGCCGGCCGCTCGACAGGTCGTCGACGACGCGGATCGAGCGCGCTCCCTTCTCTACCAGGTGATCGATGAGATGGGAGCTGATGAAGCTCGCACCTCCGGTTACCAGGACCTGCTTCTGCTGCCAATCCATGCTCTACCTCTCTCCTCTCCTTGCGGAAGGCCGTAGCTCAGTTGCCGGGGAATGTATGCCTAACTAAGTGTAAGGGGGAAGCTCCGGATGCGCAAAACGACTGCGGCCGCCCTTGAAAGATCCAGAGGCGCATGGGTCAACGGGATCCCGTGGCTAGCCGGCCACTGGCCTGCAGCAGGGTCAGTCCATGGCGGAGTGTCCGGTCAGAATGCAGGTGGAGCTGCGAGAGCTCCGAGTGGGTGTCGCGTAGCCAGTTGACGAACCGCCGCTCCTCGTCCCAGGGCGCGTACTCCTCGGCAGAAAGCCATCCGTGAGGTCGGTCCGCCGCCCAGGCGAGGTGCTCGTGCCGCATGTGGGTGCGCCGCCAGGTTCCGGTGTCGTGGACCGCGAGGACCGCGCGCGGCGCCAAGCAGGGCCGTAGCTTCTCGAACGTGGCAACATTGAGGCTGAGGTCATGAGCGGCATCGAAGAAGACGAGATCGATCTCTTTCCCGCCCACGTCCGCCAGCGTGAAGCTCTCTTGCGACTTGTGGTGATAGTGGAACTTGGCGGTGCCGGCGAAGAGCCGCGACGCGACTTGCTCGGCACTCTCGGTGACGTCGTAGCTGTGAATCTCGCCGTCGGGCGGCAGGGCGAGCAGGAAGTTGAGCGCGCTATGGCCACGGTGGAAGCCGAACTCCACTACCACGCGCGGGCGCAGCACGCGCACTAGCGCGAAAAGCAGCAGGGCCTCGTCCCGCTGGATCGGCCCGCAGGCGTCCTCCTCCTTGAAGAAGCGCAGGTGGCCAAGATCCGGCCGGAGCTCGGCCGCGCGCCGTCCGGGGAGGAACCCTACAAGGTCGCGCAGCCAGCGTGAGCGCAGGAACGCGCGGCGGGCGAGGAAGGATGCGTGCTTGTGAAGCTTCCCGAGCATGGAGTCTCCAGCGCGCGGTTCAGCGGTAGTTCTCGGCGCACCAGCGGATGAGGGCGCGCCGGCTCACCGACTTTTCCTCCCAGCCGCCGTGGCGTCGCAGGACTCCAAGGAGCCGCAGCAACAGCCACTCGGCCTGTAACCGCAGCAGGACGAGGGCGCGGACCAGCCCAGGACGGCGGATCTTGCCGTGCTTGCGCAGCAGCAGCCAGCGGTTCTTGTAGGAGCGCAGGACGCGCTCTCCGGTTGCCTGCGGTGCGCCGCCCCCCTCGTGGAAGGCGACCAGGTCAGAGAGCACCGCAAGATGATAGCCGGCGCGGCGCAGGCGCATCGAAAGGTCGTGGTCGAGGTCGAGCCAGTCGAACGCCTCGTCGAAGCCGCCGGTGGCGAGGAAGGCTTCCCGGCGCACCGCCATCGCGCAGGTGTAGACCGACAGCCGGCCTGCGGCGCGCCGCGGCGGCCGGAGGCGCCGGCGGATAGCGTCGAGCCGCTGCCCGAGGACGAGACCGAGAACGTCCGGCTCTTCCTCCCACGAGGCGGTCCGGCGCCCTCCCCTTCCCTCCGTGGTAAAGCCGACGAGCGCGAGGATCGGATCGGCCGCGAAGGCGGCGCGCAGCGGCCCGGCGAACTCCACCAGCGGGTAGGCGTCCGAATCGAAGAGGACGACGACGTCGGTGCCGCACTCGCGGACGCCGCGGTTGAGGCTCCGGCAGAGTCCCTGGTTGCCGGCGTTGACCAACAGCTCGACCCGGCTGTCGAGCGCTCGTGGGGGAGGGCTGTTCGAGGCGTCGTCGACGACGACTACGCGATCCACGCCCCCCAACGCCAACACTGCGTCCAGGCAGCGGCAGGTCAGCGGCCAGGTGTTGTAATTGGTGACGACGACGCCGATTGTCGGCTCGGCGGAAGCGGAGGGGCTCACGATTCCTTCGCGACTCTGCTTGCCAGGATCACGGAGCACCCGTGGGCTTCCCGCAAGACCCGCTCGCCGACGAGCCCGGCCGCCGCCAGCAGCTCGCGGCATCGCGCCGTATCGCAGCGCTCGTGGTGCAGCTCGACGACCGCGCGGCGGACCTTCGGCAGCAGAGTGCGGGCATAGGTTTGGAGCACCTCCAGCTCGGCGCCCTCGACATCGCACTTCAGGAGATCGATCTCCGGCCACTCGGCGGCCAGCCGGTCGAGATCCAGATAAGGGACCGGCACCGCCCTGAGGCCGCGCCGCGGCGTCGTCGAGTGCTCGAAGTGGAGCGGTGACTCGAAGAGCCGGCCCTCGCCCTCTCTCCTGCCGGCGAGCCCATGCACGGCTTCCACGCGGCCAGCGAGGAGCGGTTGAGCGACGATCCGCCGCGCGAGCTGGCGGACGAGGCTGGGACTGGGCTCGACGGCGATCAGCCTGAGGTCGGCGGCGCCGCGGCACAGCATCGTGTCGGCGAGGCGCAAGGCGAAGTAGCCCACGTTGGCGCCGAGATCCAGGACCGTCAGCGGCCTGCCGGCGGGAGCGTCGGAGAGGACGGCATGGATCGCTTCGTCGTACTCGCCGTCGACGAAGATGTCGTTGTAGATCACCCAATCGGAAGGGCTCTCGACCCGCGCCTCGAGTCCAGAAGGCAGGCGGCGGTGCAGGTTCGGCAGCCGCCAGAGGAGCCCTCGTAGCGGCTCCACGAGCCTGGCCGGGAGGGCCCGCCGCAGGGGTCCGGGAAGGACTAGCGCCATCACACAAGAATCCTACATGGCTGCCTGCGGACGTAAATCTGCCGGATCCAGGCGCCATGCGGCGTAATTAACGCTTAGCCTGTGGTCGGCGTACCAGTAATAGCTGAGGGCGCGGATGCCCGCGACGATGGCTTCGGTATCGGGGGAGCCGCGCCGCACGTAATAGGTGTGGGTCTCGAAGGGCGTTGGCCCGAACACCGCTGTCAGAATGTAGTCGTGTCGTTGTGCATAGGTCTCGAGAGTTCGGATCATGCGGGACCAATCGTCGTCGCCCCGAGTTGCCGACAAGAAAGAAGACTGAAAAGAGTGGAACAGGATGAGCTCAGGCTGCTCGCGTTCCAAAAGGGTCTCCGACAGGCCGTTACGGGCTATCTCAATGTCGTTCAAGCCCCATGCATCCACCGCCCGCCAGCCGGAATACAGGGGAAGGAGCCCGGCTTCAGTTGTCACCATGGTATAGCCCCGAGAACGGTACCGGGCCAGGAGCTTGGCCGTGTCATACCGCCCGTCCTTGTCTCCGGGGCGGGTTCGGTGAACGAAGAGCTGCAGCAAGAGGATGGCACCCGCGAGAACGGCAAGGAACACCCCTGCGGCCAATCTCACTCGGAAGGGCAGATCACCTGCCCTGGGGAGCCGCAGATCGCTTCGTAACCCCCTCACCCAATCCGGCCAGGAGATCAGGATGACAGGTACCAGAGGGAATTGAAAGCGATGAAGGATGTTCATCTCGCTCGATAGCAGGACCCAGAGGAAGATGAAGCCGATGATCGGGATAGCCGAGAAGCTGAGACGCCGTAGGGAGCTCCGGGATCGCAGAGACAAGGGGGTGAGCAGCAGGAATGGCAGGCAGAGGCGAGCGGCTCCTTCAATTGAATCCCGTAGACCACTCCAGTGCAGGGTTCCACCTCCCTTTTTATAGAAAGGCGTCGGCAGGGGGTGACCGAAGACGTTCCAGCGCCAGAAGAAATAGGCACCCCCAAGAATCGCGAAGATGGCAGCGAAGAGCGCAACGGCAGTCCATGCCCGCCGCAGCCCGGCCCACCAAACGACCGCGGTCAGCATGAACAGGGTCAGGAACACCCCTTCGGGCCGAGCCAAGCCGGAGGCGAGCGAGGCCAGTGCGAAGCCGAGACCCAGAGGGACGGACCCGGGTTCCTCCCGCAAACGGTAGGCCAGCGTCCAAGCTAACATGGCGAGGAGGGCGAACAGCGGCGTACCGAAAAACATTTCGACGTAGCGAAATCCTGGTCCCCATGCAAGAAACAGGGCGGAAACCAATGCGGCTGGCACGGGCGCACCGTGAAGCCTGCGAATGGAGGCGTAGACGAGGAGTACGGTTAGAGCGTGGGCCGTGAAGCTCAGGAGTCGAACAGTTGGCTCCAGGGAGGTTCCCATGTGAACCAACCCAGCTGCGAGGACAGTAAAGAGGAAGTCGGTGGAGCCGTCGGCAGGCGGGTCCCCTAAGTTCCAAACCATTCCGTGCCCGTCCGCGATGTGGCGAACGTAGCGCATGAGGATCGCTGCGTCCTCTGCCGGATGGGCTGGCGAGCGCAGGGCAGCGAGACCGGGCAGAAGCAGAGCCGCTACCAGGAGGAGGACGGCTACGGCATCTTCCCGTGCTTTCAAGCTCCCCCCCGTGCGGTCGCGTCCCAGATCCGGGCTCGCTCGCGTACCCGGTCCTTCCAGCGGTGGCCGGAGACGGCTTGGCGGGCGGCTCGTCCCATTGCCAGGGCGGCTGCCGGGTCGGCTGCCAGAGCCAGGATGCAGTCCACGAATCGGTCGATGTCGCCCGCTTCGACGAGGATGCCGCTTAGGCCCGGCTGGACGATCTCTCCAGCGTAGCCGGTCCGGACCGTCACGGGAGCGAGTCCTCCCGCCATCGCCTCGAGGAGCGCCAGGCTGCACCCCTCCGCCGGCGAAGGGAAGACGAAGACGCCGTGGCCGGAAAGAATGCCGGGCAGCTCGGCAGCCTGGTAGCGGACGATGACCTCCACCCTATCCCGGTCTTCGGGCGCGAAATCGGCAAGGACTTTCGCTTCTCGCTCCTGGACGCCTGCGCAGGTCAGACGGAAGCGGGGATTCGCGCGAAAGAGCCGATTTGCGATCCGCGGCAGCAGGTCGGCCCCTTTGATTGGGGACCAGACGCCGAGGAAAAGCAACCGAAAAACTCGCTCCGGTGAGCCACCCGGTTCGCTCATGGCCAGCACTTCTTCGCGAAGACCGTTGGGCAGCACGTAAATGGCGTCCGGACACAGACCCAGCCGGTCCGCGGCGAAGTGCTGGTCTTCCTGATTCAGCAGGAACACGGCGTCAGCGGAGCGCAGGTCCCTGCCCACCTCCCATAGGCGGTAGTGATAGTGGTAGAGCCGGGTCATCAGCCCCGGCTTCTCCCCCTCCCGGCGCCGCCGCTCGTAGTCCATCTCCGCGCGTCGGTGCTCCAGGCCATGCGTGCGGACGGAGAGCAGCGGGCGAGGCCCACGGAGCAGCCGCAGCAACAGGGAGATAATCCAGGCATCGCCGGCGGTGGATTCGATGATGTCCCACCGTCGTTGGCGGCAGCCACGCAGGAAGGCCACGGCAACCGCCCATGGGAAGATGAGTAGCCGCCACGTGGCGCGCACCGCCGGAGGTAGGACATCCTCGAAGAAGAGATCATCTACCTCGTGCCCTTCGTCTCTAAGGGCTCGGGCTAGGGCCAAATCGGCGAGGGGCGCGCCGCCAAGTACGGAGCGGCCATGGTGGGAGAGCATCAGGATGCGGTGCGGCATGCGGCAAGCACATCCTCTTCGTAGCGCTGGGCGATCTCCGGCCAGGAGAATCGTCGAAGGTAACCGTTAGCCTCCAGATTTTCGAGGGGAGCTGGCTCGATACGCGCCCGAACGGGAGGCGGGAAGGAACGAAGCGAGACCGGGAAGTAGGGGCGAAGATCGGTGACCGCTCCCGCATTTGTGGCGAAGACTGTCATTCCGGCTTCCAGCATCTCGTTAAGGCTGAGTCCCCATCCCTCAACGACGCTAGTGAACAGCCCTGCGTCGTGGCTGACGAGCAGGCCGGGGAGCTCGGCCCGCGAGAAGGAGGAAATGAGCCTGACCTTACCGGAGGTGAGCCAGGTCTTCGGAATATCCGGCTCGGCAGCCGCTCCGCATCCAGCGATAGTAAGGGTGTCGGCGGGAAAGGCGGTGGAGCGCTCGCGGAAAAATTCGAGCAGTGCTGGGAACCCCTTGTGACTTGCCCATCGCCCAATCCAGAGGAAACGAACTCCATTGCGTCCGGGGTTCGTCGCACGCTGGTGCCGAAGGGCGAGTAGCGTCGGCCGCTCGCCAGGGATGGGAGCCGAAACATAAACTCTGAGCTTGCCGGCCCAGCAGGGGAAGTGACGCTGCATCCATTCCAGCTCGCCGCTACCCAAGCACAGGATGAGCCGAGCCCGGCGCCAACCTGCCACGATAGAAGCTGCCTGCGGCCCTCCGAGAAAGGTGTTGAACAGGGAGTGCGGCGAAGGGTGTCGCCGTAGGTCGTCGGCCAGGGCGCCAGCCAGGTAGAGCAGCTCCGGTTGGATACTCCGGGCCACCAAGCAACCGGCGCGGGCTAAGGCGCGGGTGGCGGTGGTTGGTGGAGTATCGATCACGTCGAAAGGTCCATGAGCGGCAGCGAACTCGTCAATGGCACACCGTTGGCGCCGCCGAAAATTCCACCACTGCGTATCAGTAGGAAGAGGCTCCGGCGACCAGGCTAGCGCGTCATGCCCGCGTTCCCGCAGCGCCGCCGCCAATGTTATGGCGGTCTGAGATGCGCCAAGTTCGTTTGCCAGCGGTGGATGACTGACGATAAGAACCTTCATTCCACAGCGGAGCTCACTCAGCGCCCCGGGTAATGACCACTTTCCCTAGCACGAGTCGGTCCATCCGCGTGCGCATGAAGCAGTCGAGAGCCTCGGTGGGCGTGTTGACGATCGGCTCGTTCTCGTTGAAGGAGGTGTTGAGCACCATCGGCACTCCCGTTTGGCGCTCGAAGGCGGCGATTAGTCTCCAGTAATGGGGGTTCGACTGCTGGGAAACGGTCTGGAGACGCCCTGTCCCGTCCACATGCGTCACGGCCGGAACGAGCGGCCGCTTCTCCGGCCTGATGGGGTAGACCTTGATCATGAACGGATCAGGATAATCGATCGTGAACCACTCGCCAGTCCGCTCTTCCAGCACCGAAGGAGCGAAGGGCCGAAAGGATTCCCGGCGCTTGATCTTCGAGTTCAGGACGTCCTTCATGTCTGGCCGGCGCGGGTCGGCGAGGATCGAGCGGTTGCCCAGCGCGCGGGGTCCCCATTCGGCGCGCCCCTGATACCAGCCGATGACCTCACCTCGGGCGATAGCTTCCGCGGTCTCGTTCGCCAGCCGGTCCTCGTCGCTCACCGTCTCGATGCGGATCTGCTCCCAGGCGCCGTCGCGGCCGTCGGATCCAGGGACAGCCTCCGCGATCGCTTGCCGGATCTTCTCCTCGGCGTAGGCGGGTCCCCAGTAGGAGTGCTCCATGACGAAGCCGTCCCGCGGCGCTCCGAGCACCCCATGGTGGATGTGGAGCGCGGCTCCGAGCGAGGTGCCAGCATCGCCGGCCGCGGCCTGGATGAAGACGTCCTCCACATCCGTGCGGTCGAAGAGCTTGCCGTTGGCGAGCGAGTTCATGGCGCAGCCGCCGGCGAGGGCCAGGCGCTTGAGGCCGGTGCGGCGCTGGAGCGAGCGCACCAGAGCGAAGAAGCGCTCCTCGTAGACCGCCTGGAGTGAAGCGGCGAGGTCTTTGTGGCCCTGGCTCAGCTCGTCCCCCGGCCGACGAGCGGGACCCAGGAGCTCCTCCAGCGCGGGAGTAAAGATCGTGCCCAGCTCCGGCGCGCCATCCTCCCAAGTCATGTCCACCCCCTCCGAGAGGTGGCGGAAATAGCGCAGATCCAGGGCGAAGGTGCCGTCCGAGCGCGGCGGCACGAGCCGTCCGAGCGGCTCGACGAAATTGGGCTCCCCGTAAGCCGCGAGGCCCATCACCTTGTACTCGTCCCCGAATCCCGGAAAACCGAGGAACTGGGTAACCGCCGTGTAGAACAGGCCGAGCGAGTGGGGGAAGTGGATCCTGTCGAGCACCTCCAGCGAGCTGCCCCGGCCCACGGCCATCATGGTGGAGACGAAGTCTCCGAAGCCGTCCACCGTCAGGCACATCGCCTCTTCGAACGGCGAGCAGAAGAAGGCGGAGGCGACGTGGGCGAGGTGGTGCTCGACGGCATGGAGCCGTGGCATCGGACCGCCGAAACCGGCCGCGATCCGTTCCTCCAGGGAGGCCACCTGCCGGAGGTTGCGGGCGCGGCCGAGGGCGCGGCGGAGGCTGCGGGGATGACTGAGGGCGAGGGCTGCCTTACGCGCCAGATAGGCCCGCGGCTGGCGGGCTACGGCGAGGGCGGTGACTCCGGCGAGATCGCCGCCGTTCACCTCCTCCAGGCAGAAGCGGATCGCCTGCTCGGGAAATCCGGCCCAGTGTTTGACGCGGCGGAAGCGTTCCTCCTCCACGCCCGCCACGAAACGGCCGTCGACGACCGCGGCTGCCGAGGCGTCCGCGTGATAGACGCTGAGGCCGAGGATCCTGTTCAAGTGAGCATCCTCGGGCGATTTCCCCCTCGAAGGGGGAGAACGCCCCCCTCAAGGGGGAAACCGCCCCCCTCAAGGGGGAAACCGCCCCCCTCAGGGGGGCAGAACGCCCCCTCAGGGGGGCAGAACGCCCCCTCAGGGGGGCAGAGCGGCCCCTCAGGGGGGCAGAGCGGCCCCTCAGGGGGGCAGAGCGGCCCCTCAAGGGGGCAGAGCGCCCCCTCAAGGGGGCAGAGCGCCCCCTCAAGGGGGCAGAACGCCCCCTCAGGGGGCAGAACGCCCCCCTTAGGGGGGAAACCGTCCCCCTCAAGGGGGAAAACTCCCCCCCTGAGGGGGAAAGAATCCCAAGCAAGGGGGAAGCGACCGTTCATGAGGGGCGGGCTTCCCCTTTGAGCAGCTCTTCGAGACGGACGTCGACGATCAGCCGGAACCAGAACGCCTGGAGAAAATGGAAGATGAAGCCGTTCTTGCCGTCGAGGATTCCCAGCAGGATGAAGTACCGATAGAAGAAGTAGAGCGCGGGGCGGACGAACAGCGGCATCCTGTAGTAACGGTCCTTCAGCCAGAGGACTCGCTCGTCGGGAGTCCCGAAGAGGCGCGGCGCCGTCTTCCACGGCAGGTTGCCCCGGCGCCGCTGCAGCTCTTCCGCCGCGAAAGCCTCGGCGTAGCGAAGATGCTTCTGCAGATAGAACTGGATCGAGTCCTCCTTGACGTTCCATTCCTCGAGCGGCGCCCGCAGCCGGCCGACGGCGCCGCGGACGTAGACTCGCGTGTCTTGCTCGACGGGATCCAACTCGGCGCGGCTGCGGTGGAAGAGCTTGAGGAGGACCTTGCCGCCATAGCCGCCGAAGCGGAGGGGCTTGCCGCGAAAGATCTGCCGGCGCCGTATATAGAAGCCGTCCTCCCGCACGTCCGGCCGGGTGAGTAGCGCGGCGATCTCATCTCGCAGCGCGGGCGTCAAAGCCTGATCGGCTTCCAGGATCAGCACCCAGTCGTTCCGCAGCGGCAGGTTGTCGAGCCCCCACTGGAAGATCCAGGGGATGATCCGGCTGTGATCGTAGGCGAGCGCGTGGACCTCGGCGTAGCGCTGAGCGATTTCCACCGTGCCGTCCGTGCTCTCGGAGTCGAGGACGAAGATCTGATCCGCGAAGCCGTGGACGCTCCGCAGGCAGCGCTCGATATTGGGCTTCTCGTTACGAGTGGTAACGAGAACGGTCAGCGCAGTAGGTGAAACGATGCCGTTCCCACTCATGCTTCTGAAACTGCAGGCTTGCGTGCCATCAACGTGAGAAACTGTTCGCGAGCGGTTAGCCGCGAGGCGATCTTTTCAAAGCCGGCGGCGCGAAGCAGCCGCCACGATGATTCGACGGAGTGGTGCGCCAGATGGATGGGCAATTGAAGATAATCCAGAAAGGGACAGCTCGCCAGGTCCTTTACCCCCAGCCAGGGATAGATCGTCGGAAACGTCATCAACAGAAGCCCCCGCGGCCGTAGGAGGAGGTGCAGGGACCTTAAAACGTCGAACGGATCGGCGAGGTGCTCGAAGACGTGTTCGAGACGCACGCAGTCGAGACTCGCCGGCTCGATATTGGACAGCTCGTCGGGCGGGATCACTTGGACGCCGAGGGCAGCGAGCTCCGCCGCGCGTTGTTTGTTGGCTGCGATGTCATAACCGAGAAGGTTCGAGTAGCCGAGAATCCGCATCGATGCCAGCCAGGAGCCGGTGCCGTATCCGTAGTCAAGAATCCGAGCGGTCTT
This sequence comes from Acidobacteriota bacterium, assembly GCA_046765915.1. Classification (GTDB taxonomy): domain Bacteria; phylum Acidobacteriota; class Thermoanaerobaculia; order Multivoradales; family UBA5704; genus DATARR01. The sequence goes on from JBKPTH010000019.1 coordinate 89,872, forward strand.
GGGAAGAGTGAGCGGCACGCCCAACGTAAGAGTAATGGTCTTCCGAAGCAGCATCTCGACGCAGACGGCGGCGGTCGATAACAGGCGGTTCGCGGCGCTAGGAGCGATCAGGTCCAGATATCTCAGTCTCGCGATTCTGTATTTCCACGAGCGCGCCTCGGCCGATGGATGCTGGCCGGCGGCCTGGTAATAGGCATAATCGCCGGTATAGAAGCAGGCGAGCACCTCGGTCGCGGGAATCGGATTGACAAAACCCATATGACATCGGTCGCAGAGCCGGAACTCGCAAGAGAATCGATTGAGGTGGCCGTCACGCGAGTAGGCCACTTCGTGCTGCAAGAGCACGCGGCTGTTCTGGAGCGAGCAGCCCGGATCGGTGCAGAGGTGGGCCGGCGCGCTCACTTCACGGCGCCCTTCGTCACGCGATGGGCGGCTTCGAGAAGCCCCGCCCAGCTCGCGGCGTAGTCCCACCGGGCGAGGATTTCGCGGTTCCGCTCGCGGACCTGCTGCGGCGGTAGAGCCAGCGCCTCTTCAATTCTGAGGGCGAGCTCGCCGTTGTTTCCGGCTTCATAAACGTAGCCATTGCCGGCGGCTTCGATCAGATCGTACCCCGCGCCGACGCGGGACGAGGCGACGACGGGCAGGCCGCAGGCGAGGGCCTCCTGGACGGAAACACCCCAGCGCTCCTCGCGGGCAGGGTGGACGAACAGGTCCGCAGCCGCGTAGAGACCCGGCAGCTCGGTGTAGGGCACGTAGCCAGGGAAACGGACCTGCTCCATGCCGTGCTCGCGGGCGAACCGTTCCAGCTCTCCGCGGGCTGTACCGTCTCCGGCGAGCAGGAGCCAGAGATCCTCTCCCGCAACGCGCGCGAAGGCACGGAGGAGGTCCCACGGGGCCTCGCGCTCGTTGAATTTTGCGAGGCTGAGGACGAGCCGCGCGTTCACGGGAACGCCGAGCCGCGCTCGGAATGCGGCGCGTTCCTCCGCCGAGATCGCCGACCGAGACCGGAATTCCTCAACGTCCACGGCGTATGGGAACAATCCCGTCCGCTCGGGGGGCACGCCAAAGCACCGGAGATAATCGAGCGTCAGGCTGCCAACGCCAAGGAAAAGGTCGAACGAGCTTTTCATATAGAAGAAGAAGAGGAGACGCTTGGCGAGATTTCGCGCCGGAGATCCGTCCCACAGGACTGAGTCCATCCGCAGTGCCGTCGCGATCTCTGCCCGCTTTGCCAGCCGGGTGCCCAGCCGGAAGACCGCCTGCGTGTAGCCGTTGACGATGAGCAGGTCGCAGCGCTCTTGCCGGAGCTGATCCCCGAGCCAGAGGGCCTGGTCCTGGGGTGGGCAGATTTCATAGCGGTAACCTTTCAGGAGGTCGACACCCCAGGAAACGGGCCTTCCCAACTCGGGATCGAAGACCGGCTCCGCCGCGTCAGCGCTGGTGAACAAGATCCGCAGCTCGTGCTCGGAGTCGCGGGCGGCGAAACGGTAGAACGGCGCTTCGAACTGGGTGGGACGCTCGACGAGGAAGGCGATTTTCATTGCGGCCTCGCCTGGATCCGCTCATAGATGCGCTCCATTTCCTGCGAGATCGTCGGCCACGCGAAGCGTTCCCGGACAGCCGACGCGCCACGCCGGCCCATCGTCTCGATCCGCTCCGGATCCATGAGGAGATCCCGTAGCGCCTCTCCGAGATCTCCTCGAGCGACGACCCCGGCGTCCGCATCGCGGACCACCTCCGCAAGTCCCACTTCAGGCGTTACCACGACCGGCCGGCCAGCCGCCCAGGACTCCAGGACCACGTTGCCGAAGTTTTCCGAATACGAGGGCAGGACGAGCGCCGTGGCCCGCTGGAGGAGCGCTGCCTTGTCCGCGCCATGAACGGGACCGAGGAAGGAGATCCGGTCCGCGACGCCGGTTTCCCGGGCGAGCCGCTCCAGAGCAGGCCGCAGTCCCTCTTCGTCATTGCCTGCCACCGCGAGGACGGTTCCGGGGACGCGCGTCATTGCCGGGATCAGGCGGTCCAACCCCTTCTTCCAGGAGAGACGTCCCAGGAACAGGAGGAAGGAGCCACCCTCGACAAGTTTCCGGATCGAGCTCGACAGGGCGGACCCATTGCCGGTCCCAGGCGCGGCATCAATCCCATTTGGCACCACGAAGACAGGCGGCAGGGAAAAGCCCAGCCGGGATGCTTCCTGGCCTTCCAGCGGGCTCGTCGCGTGCAGAGCCGCGGCGCATTCGATCGTCCGGCGCTCGGCGAGGAGCATCCAGACGCTCTTGCGCCAGCGGCCTCGCGAGCGCATCAACTCCGGCACCAACATGCCGCGAGGAGAGAGGACGTAGGGAACGCCGGCGCGTTCGGCGGACCGTGCCGCGGCCGAGGTCGGCCAGAGGAAGACCGAGTGGAGGTGGACCACGTCGAACCCTGCGATGCCCTCACGCAGCGCCTTTCTCAAACCCGGCGCGAAATAAAGGCGCCGCGGAGGACGTACCGCGAAGTACCGCACATTTACGCCGTCGATCGGCACGGATTCTTCCAGCGTGACGTCAAGCTCGCCGTCACCGTGAACGTTCGTCGTGAAGACCGTCACCTCGTGCCCCCGCGCCGCCAGCGCCTTGCAGAGGCCGTGGACGGCGAGCACCGGCCCGCCGTGACGCCAGGCGGGCAGATAGGTGGGGACAACGTGGAGGATTCTCAACCTTGTTCCTGATGTTTCTCGAGAACCACCCGCAGCAGCTCCGCCAACCGGCGATGGTACGCAGGCCACGTCGCGGCCTCGCCGGCCCGCCGGCAGTCCGGGCCCATGGTGCGTACGGCCTCGGGATGCCGGGCGCACCAGGCCATGCGGTCCGCCAGCGCCGGGACGTCCTCCACCGGTACGATCCATCCGGTCCTGTCTTTCGTTACCAGATCCTTGGCGCCCACCATCTCCGAGACGAGGACGGAGATCCCCGAAGCCAGAGCCTCGGCCACCACCATGCCGTAGGAGTCGTTGCGCGACGGCAGGACGAGGACATCGGCCCTCCGGAGCTCCTCGGCCAGCTCGGGCTGGGTCCGGGGCCCGAGGAAGGCGACGCGCTCCGTAGCGCGGCCGTCGAGGAGGTGGCCGAGGTCGCCGCGGGGACCGACGATCCGCAGCCGCGCGCTTGGCGCGGCGGCGGCGGCGCGCTCGAAAGCATCCAGTAGGAGATCGAATCCCTTGCGATGGATCGTCGCGCCGGCGAAGAGGAAGGTGAGAGGTCCGTCCTTGGCGTTGCCGTTCGGCGAGAACAGGGCGAGGTCGGCCCCCAGGGGCACGGCGTGCACCTTGTCCGCCGGGACTCCAGCCTCAAGATAGGTCCGCCGCGCCAGCTCCGAGACGGTGACGATGTGATCGGCGAGAGCGATCTCCTCATCCTTGACGGCATTAATCCGCCGGTGGAGGGCGGGCGGGTCCGCCGTACCGTGCAGGCGGTCTTGCGCCGCGTGATGGATCGACGGCGCGTCCAGGATCGTTGCCATTCCCAACCGCCGCGCTGCACGGAAAGTCGTCAGGGCCGAGATCTCGCAGGCGATGACGGCACCGGCCTCCGCGTTGGCCAACCGGCGGGCCGCCCAACGGTCGAAGAGACGGCAGGCGGCGAAGTCCGCCCAGGCTGCGCCGCCCGAGGGCAGCAACGTGCCGCCGGTGCGGCGCAGGGCCGGAGTCAAGGGGAACCAGCGCGCGCGGACCGGGTCCAGGGCGATGGGCGCGTAACGGCCGAACCGGGAGCGCATAAAACCAGGCACGCGCCGCGTCTGCGCTTCCACCGCGGGCACGCCCGCCCAGTATCCGGCGAGCATCCCCGCCTTCTCCAGGGCGAGTGCCGCCTGGTGCGAGTGCTGCCGGCCGGGATGGGTTATCAGCACCTTCATGCCAATTCGCGGCTTGCGGGTACCGACACCAGAGGTCGAGAGACTTCCGCCGGCATCGTGATCTGGGTGCGCGCGGCTGCTCTCGCGGCTTCTTGATCGAGGCGGATGACCAGCATGAGGAGACCGGCGAAGAACCAGTAGTAGACGTCCAAAACAACGTCGAAGACCACTCCGCCAGGAATCGCGATCAGCGAGAAGAGCAGGGTCGCCGTGGCCACGGCCCGGTGAAATCGGATTTTTAATAGGAAGGTCTGTCGAAAGGCGAAGGCGGCGAAGTAGAACCGAAGGAAGTAGATCAAGAGGAAGCCTGATACTCCGAGCTCCACCATCACCCTGCCTGACTCCGATTCCACTATCAAACCGTGTAGCCAACTGTAAGGAACTACGGTCGGTGCCAGAGGCGCAGCCGTCTGATGCGAGGCGCCGATGCCGAATCCCAGGAGACCCGCATCAGGTAGGAGCTGATACGGTGAAAGAAAGGGAGCGATGAGGCGGCCTCGGACGTCACTAACACCCGCCGCCCGACCGCGGAACGCATTTAGGGCTGCGTCACCGGCGTAGACAATGAACGCGGCCACCAGGACCACCGCGATCAGCAGACGTCCGAATGCTGTACCTCCACCGCGCTCGCGGATCACCGCCAACCACCAGTACAGAGGAAGCAGCAGAGCCAGAAGCAGCATTGGGCCGCGCGAGCCTGTCATCAGAATGCCCAGGAAAGTCATACCCAGGGCTGCAAAGATCAGCAGGTTGCCTCGGAAACGCCAGCGTTGAGCTCCCAGCAGACCGAGAATCAGAATGGCAATCGCCAGCAGATAGGCTGTGTAGCCGGAGATGAACGAGAAGGTCGCCGTCACCCGAACGAAGGTCGAGCTGCCGAAAGTGGCGATGTAGGCCTCCTCGTTGGTCCGCGCATAGGTGTTGAGAATGCTCGATGGGGGGCTAAAGAACTGCATCACTGCCAGCAAACCGATGGGAATAGAGATGAAGACGTAGCGCCGCAAGAATTTGTAAATCGCGGCGTCGTTCGGGAAGGCTGCTGGTACGACGAAGAGGAGAGGCGCGTAGAAAAAGTAAGCCTTGAAACCGAATACACCGACGAGCAGGTTCGGTAGGGAGGGGTTGAAGATCTGCAGTAGGCCGTAGATCGTGGCGAGAACGAGCACGCTGTAGAAGGCCGGGAGTGGAGGCAGCCGGTAGCGCAGACGGGGCAGGTCGCGGAGGAATCCCAGGTATGCTCCCAGGAAGAAGACATCCTTGGCGAAGTAAACCAGGTCCTGGGAGCCGGGGAAAACCCACTTCCGGAGGGCTCCCTCGAAGATCAGCAGCACCATACCGAGCTGGACGGCGCCGCGCCAACGCCGGATCGACCAGATGACCGCTGCGCCGCCCGCCAAGATGAGGAGAACGCGGGTGTTCACGCGGCGATCCTCCTCTCGATCTCGCCGGCGGCCTTCATGAGAACACGGGAGTATTCCGCCGCCACCTGATCCGTGCGGTGAGCAGCCAGATGTTCCGGAGCATGCCGAAGATAATCGCCATTTCGTTCGGGATGCCGCAGAACGTCTCCAAGGACCCGCGCGAGATCGGCGGCGTCGCCATTCCGGAACGTCGGGCCACAAGGCCCAATGGCCTCGCTGAGGCCTCCCCCTGAGGAGCCCACCACGACGCAGCCGCAAGCGATTCCTTCCAAGGCGACAATGCCGAAGGGTTCGTTGTAGCGGGAGGGGACGACCAGGATGCGATGCCGGTTGAATATCTTAACCAGATCCTCCCCGGTATGAGCTCCCTGAAAGTCGACCTGTTCCGCGACGCCTAGAGAATAGGCCTGCTCCTTCAGCCTCGGTGCCTCGGGCCCATCGCCAACCAGGGTCAGGTGAGGCACGAGCCCCTCTTTACCGAGAATTGCCATAGCGTCCAGGAGGATGTTCGCTCCTTTGTCCGAAACCAGCCGGCCCACGAACAGCAGATCCCCCGTACGCTCTATATCAGGCAGAAGGCGGAACAATTGGTCCCGGTAAGGGTTGCGAATGACGACTGAGGGAACAGCCAAGTCATCGGCCAAAGCCTGGCTGACGGCGATGGAGGCGGCGGCATAGCGAAGAAGAAATCGTTTGAGGCGATCCTGCCAGGCGATGTGTCCGTCCGTCCGGCAGTACCAGCTATGGTGGGACACGGCCCAGGGACGCCGCACGAGCAGCAGAGGCCAGAGCCCCCGCAGGCTGACGTTGGCCTGGAAGAAGAGGTCGCACCAGCGGGTCCAGCGGAGGAACTCCCCGATTGAAGGGCAGCGGACGACGCGGAAAGGGAAATGGTCGGGCTCGGCGCTGGGGGTCCGGGTCACAATAGTGACATCGTGGCCCGCTTGCTGGAGGTGCTCAGCGATGTTGGCAACGTTGAGCTCAAGGCCACCGATGTTAGGCAGGAACGCTGGCGAGTAGTGGAGGATCTTCACGCGGTCCCAGCGGTGTCCGTCAAGAGGCGATAGAAGATCTCCGCCTGCCGGATCAGCGTATGACTGGCGTACCAGTCGAGGGCCGCCGAAGCGATCGCCTTCGGATCACCCAAGCCTTTCCAGTAGTGCCGACCAGCGACGAGAGCACCGTCCTCGGGGTGGCGATCCCAGGCGCAGACCGGCAACAGACCGTGGGCGCAGTAGGCAGCGAAGATCGTGGACTTCGGTAGAAAGGACGGAGGGTAGGCGAGAAAACCGGCAGCCGAGCCGAGGAGAAGCGCGCTGACCTTTTCATCAGGCAGCTCGCCAAACGACCGAACTGGAACACCTCCCGCGGCCGCAGGCAGCTCGATGGCCGGCCCTACGTCGCAGATCTCCTCGGCGCCGAGCACCTTGGCCGCCTCCGCCAAAGCCGGCAAGAAGCGGCCGTAAGCTCGCCGCCGGACACCCGCACCTCCAAAAACGACGATACGCCGAGCCCGCTCCGCGAAGGCGCTCACCGCCTCCGGCTCTCCCACCGTGGAGAAGACCGGCATCACCATGACCTCATGACTTTCCACCCAGGGCCGGATCAATTCACCATAGCGCTCCAAGCTGGTCACGGCAGCACGGCTCATCCCGGCCAACATGGCTGCTAGTCGCCTCTGCAGTGGCTGCAGCCAGAAGGAGCTTCTCCAAGGCGGCCCTGACGCCCAGACCTCATGGAACAGCGCCACGAGCCTGCGATCGCCGGCGAGGCGGCGCCAGCGGGTTAACCCCTCGACGAGCCAAAGGGGGCATCCACGGCTTTGATAGCCATAGTTGACGTAATGCAGGAGCACAATGTTCTCGCCTTCGAGGCTGGCGACCAGGTCCGCCACCGTCCGCGCCGTCGCCGGCCGCGAGCCGTTCTCACCTCCGTCGTTCATGGCGGGGTTGCCTACCACGAACCGGGTCTCGACGCCGAACCGTTGTGCGAGAGCATCGGCCAGCGCCGCCGCGTAAGTACCCACTCCCTCGAACGGAGGCGGCAGATGAGGAACGATCTGGACGATTCTCAACACTGGACCGCGGCAGCTACCGACTCCAAGGCCTCGAGGAGAGCCATGGAAACGCGTCTAACATGTTCCCGCGTCATTCCTACCCAGGTTGGCAGGGAGACCCCGCGGGCGCCCAGCCATTCGGCGTTTGGGCATCCAGCGGACTGAGTGCTGTTGTATGGGGGGAGGATATGGCAGGGGTAGAAAAAAGGTCTGCTGTCCACTCCGGCCTGCCGCAAGCGGGCCATGACCTCGTCGCGCGCCTTACCGGCGTGTCGCGGCAGCACGGCGCTGAAAAGCCAGCAGACGCTGCGCTCGCCCGCCTCGCTGGCGGCGAGAGCGAGGTCCGTGCAGCCCTCGAGCTCCTGTCGGTACCAAGTTTCGATTTCGGCGCGAGCAGCCAGATATTCATCAATTTTCTCGAGTTGCGCGAGGCCGAGAGCTGCTTGGATGTTCGTCATTCGGTAGTTGTAGCCCACTACCGGAAACCAATAGCGTCGTTCGAAGTCCTGTCCCTGACCCTTGAGCTGTCGAATCTTTCGTCCCAAGGTTTCGTCCCTAGTCACTACCATGCCGCCTTCACCGCAGGTGATCACCTTGTTACCAAAGAAGCTGAAGGCCGCGACATCGGCCAGCGACCCTACAGGACGATTGCCATATGAGGCGCCGATCGCCTCGGCGGCGTCCTCGATCACTTTGAGGCCGTGCTCTTGGGCGATCTCGAGGATTTCAAGCATGGGTGCTGGTTTACCGTAGAGGTGCACGGCCATTACCGCCCGGGTGCGAGGAGTGATTCTGCGCCGCAGGTCCACCGGGTCCAGGTTCCAGGTGCGTCGGTCGCTGTCGATGAAGACCGGCTCGGCGCCGCAGTAGCGAACCGCGTTGGCGGAGGCGACGTAGGTCAGAGATGGCACGAGAACCTCGTCACCGGGACCGATGCCGATCCCGAGCAGAGCAAGGTGGAGGGCAACCGTACCGTTGCAGCAGCTCACCGCGTGCTCCACATCGCAGTAGTCGGAGAAGCGGCGCTCGAACTCCTCGATGAAAACCCCAATAGAGGAGATCCAAGTCGATTCCAGGCACTCATTGACGTAGCGTTTCTCGTTTCCTAAAAGAGACGGAGCCGAGACAGGAATGAAATCAGACATCAGGGGTCTCCTCCCGCGATGCCGGGTCATAGAGCCGGAGCGGCCGTGCCGGATTGCCCACCACAGTGATGTGGGGAGGTACGTCGTTGACCACGACCGAGCCCGAGCCGACCACCGCCCATTCTCCGATTCGGAGCGGCCGACCTCGTCCGACGACGGAACCCACGCCGATTAGGGCGCCATCCGCAACCGTCACATAGCCGGCCAGATGGCAGCCTGGGGCGATGTGTACGTCGCGGCCGATGTGGCCGTCATGGTCGATTGTGGCCGCCGTGTTAATAATGGAATTGTCGAGGACCGTTGCTCCGGCATTCAGGACGACGTTCGCCATGATGGCGATTCCCCGTCCGAGCGTCGCCGAGGGGGAGATCTGGGCCGAAGGATGAATGGCGTTGCCCAGTTCGAAGCCGAGCTCTGCGACGCGCCGGACCAGGCGTCCCCGGAGAGCGTTGTCACCCAGAGCTACGATGGCATGGCGGAACCGGCCGGCCAAAATAGTTAGCGCCGAGTCGTCTCCCAGGCAGGGAATGGAACCGAAGGAGCCCCCGGTACAGCCAGGATCGGTGTAGCCTGCCACCCGCCATCCGCCGACTAGGAGGACCTCCATGACGACGTGGGCATGACCGCCGCCTCCAACCACTACGATGGCATCCTCCCGGCTCACTGCCTGTAGGCCTCCAGGCACCGCGAGGCGACGTGATCCCAAGTGAAGAGATCCTCGATGCGTCGCCGGGCCGCCGCGCCCATACATGCGGCGAGTTCCTGATTTCCGAGCAGGTGACCCAGCTGCTCTCCCAAAGCCTTGGGATCGCCCGGCGGCACCAGATAGCCGGTCACTCCATCGTCCACGACGTGGTGCATTCCTCCCACTCGACTGACCACTACAGGCGTTCCACACGCCATGGCCTCCATGGCGGTGAACCCGAGCAGTTCCGGCAGGGCAGTGTAGTCGCCGTATACCGTTTGATTCACCGAAGGGAGCACCGACACTGTGGCGGAGCGATAGAACTCCAGGATCTGCTCGTCCGTTGCATCGGTGACGAAGGTCACGTCCTTGCCCTCGGCCAGGCGCTGCAGCAGGGAAAAGTACTCAGGATGATAAGGCCGGCCAACGATACGCAAGGGCATGCCCGGTGCCACCGACTGAATCAAAACGTCCACTCCTTTATGCGGAAGCAGACGGCCGACAAAGAGCACGCCTTCCCGCCGCACTCCCTCGTTTGGACGAAAGCGACCGATATCGATACCGGCGTAAAGAATGCTCCATCGGTCCCGGTGGGCCTTGAACTGCTCGCCGCCTTCCTCCGCGATGAGCAGGAATCGGTCGACCCAGCGAGCTATGGGCAGCCAGCGCACCAGGGTCACGCTGGCTCCGCCGCCTACGTCGGTGACGAATATCTTCTTGTGGGTGGCCCGGGCGAAGAGCACCGACAGGTCAGTCGCCAGGACGTTCCAGGCGCCACAGTGAATCACGTCGGCGTCCCGCAGGTCCGCCAGAAAGTTCAATGCGAAAGGGTTGCTTCTTGCACCGTGAAGGTAGCGCAGTGGCTTATGGATGGAGATCTCAAGCGGACCTTCCCGTTCACGTCGAGCTTGCGATCCGAAGCTGACGAGGCGGGTCGGTGTCCTCTTGGCCAGCGCCCGAGCCAGCTCGAGAGCGTAGCGCTCGCCGCCACCGAAGATGCCGTCTTCTCCGAACGGGATCGGATAAACGACGACCACGCGGGGACACGGAGGCTTGAGCCCGCGAGTCTCGGGAAGAGCAGGAATCTCCTGGCGGGCGGTTTTGGGGGTCAAGACCAGAACACCCATCGCGGGCGAGCGAATCCGACTGAGGCGGTCAGAAGCTGGAGAGTTAGCGCGATCCCAGCGCTCAGCACGTTGAACAGCAGGAGGTTGAAGGTGCTCGACAGCGGCAGTACGACGACTAGCGCCGCTTGGAGAGAGACTTGAACCGCCAAGGCCGCTCCCTGCCAACGCGTCCAGGAGCGTGCCAGGTTGACGTTGACGGCATAGCCATCCAGCAGCGACAGCCCGGCTCCCGCCACGACCAGTAGCAGCTCGGAATCCAATCCCGAGTACTTCGGTCCGAGGAGGAAGAGGAAAAGGCGTGGGACCGCGGCAGCCGCTAGAAACAGGGCTGCCGCGACGATCAGGAGCAGGGAACCGAACTGAAAGAAGCGTTTGCGGTAGAGCCGGTCATCAGTGACATGTGCCAGCCGGGGTAGGAACACGGTGCCAATGAGTCCTGAGAAAAGTCCCACGACCAGACCGAGTCTTCCCAGAGCCCCTACTTCGGCGATATTTCGCGTCGAACCGAAGGTGGCCGACAGCCAGACCACGAGCGGCCCCTGGACGGCGAAATAGAAAGCCGCGGGCAGCGTCGGCAGCAGGTAGCGGAGGACCTTGCGCTGATAGGGCCTGAGATCGACCGGTGCCGCCGTCGTCTTCAGAGAAGGCCGCGCCAGCAGGGCCACGACCGCGGAACCGGCGGCCGAGGCGAGCACTCCCAGCCAGGACTTCAGCACCGCCGAGGCCACTAGAAGCGCCGCGAGCACGAGGCGCGTGAAGCCGCCTGCCAGCTCGGCCCGATAGGAGACGCCATACCGATCGTCCAGGCGCAGCGCCAGCACCCGCAACGACGAGGCGATCTGGAACCAGACGCAGAGGACGATGCCGCCGGTGACGAGCAGGGCTTCCGCCAAGCCGTAGCCCTTCGCGGCGGCCATGCGGGGGAAGACGGCGAGCACGCCGGCGGCCCCCAGCAGAAAAGCGACGCGGCGCAACGAGAGCACGGCGCGGAAGTACGGCTGAAACTCCTCTCCCTCCTTCGCCGTGCGATGGAAGAAGTAGACGAGCGAGGTGGAGCTGCCGAGGTCGGTGATGAAGTTGAAGAAGGTGATCACCGAGAAGGCCAGCGTATAGAGCGCGAACTCCCGCACCGGCATGAAATTGACGAACAGCAGCCCCGCCGCGATGCCGGTGAGCTGGACGACGGTTTGGGTGGAGAAGTAGGTGGAGAGGATCCTGGTCCAGCGGCGGACGCGCAGGCTGAAGATCTGGCCGGAGGTGAGGGCCTCGGCGGGAGGAACGGTCATCCCAGGCTCACTCCGAATTCCTCGAGAACCATCCGCGCCAGCCGCCGCGACCGTTTCCCCGGCCGCTGCGCCGCCAGCTCCGGCTGCATCCATTCGGCGACCGGGATGTAGAACCCCGACTTCGGCCGGGTCCACAGCGCCGAAGGCAGCTCCGGCGCCGCCTGGCGGGCCAGAGCCGCCTTGCCCTGGCTCCGGGCGGGCTCGAAGTCCGCCGCGGCAAGCTGCCGTCGCAACCAGGCATCCACGAGCGGCACCCGCAGCTCTACGGACCACGCCATGGAGGCCCAGTCCGAGTCGCGCAGGAGCTGGTTGCGCATGTAGCGGGCCGTTTCCAGCTCGTGGACCGCAGTCCAGGCATCGGGTACATGGCCGTTGCCGATGGCGAGGGCGCGCGCCGCGTCGTCCACAGGGTCATAGCGCCTGAGCCCCTCTGCGGCGAGGTCGCGGCCAAGGAGGCCCGGCAGCTCCTCCGGCAGAAAGAGCCCGCGGCGCAGGAAGTAGGCGCCCGGGATCGTCCGGCCATGGCAGAGGAGGCCGGCGAGCTTCGGCCGGCCCGGCGAGATCCGTCTGGCGACTGAGGGCCAGACCGCCGCGAGGCCGGGAATGCGAGCGGCGCGCCGCGCCGTCCGCGCCAGGCGCGGCACGTCGGTGAACGAGGGATAGCTGCCGAAGACCTCGTCGCCTCCGAGGCCGGAGAGCACCACCTTGAGGCCCGCCTCGTGCGCCGCCCGGCTCACCGTCCAGGTGTTGAACCCGTCGATGCTCGGCTGATCCATGGCGGCGAGCGCGCCCTCCCAGAGATCCGCCAGCTCCGCCCTGCCGATGCGGCGTTCGACGTGCCGTGTCCCCAGCCGCTTCGCCACCTCGGCGGCGAGCGGCGCCTCGTCGAAGGCGGAATCCTCCAGACCTTCGAAGCGCAGGGTGAAGGTGGCCGGCGGCTCGGGGAGGTGGCGGCGAGCCAAGGCCGCGATCAGGCTGGAGTCGAGACCCGCCGAGAGGAACACGGCCACCGGAACGTCCGACACCAGGTGCGCCCGCACCGAGTCTTCCACCGCGGCCGCGGGCTCCAGCGGCTCCACTCTCCCGGGACCGTGGGGCCGGGGCTCGCCGATCGTTCCATCGCGGACGAGCAGGTGGTGTCCCGCGGGCAGGGCGCGGATCTCGCGGCGGATCGTGAACGGCTCGGGGACCGATCCCCAGAGGAGGAACCCGGCGAGCCCGGCCGGATCGATCTCCTGGGATACCGCGCCTCCCTTCTCCAGGGCCTTCACTTGAGACGCGAAGCGGAGGCAGCCGCCCGCCGTCGAGTAGTAGAGCGGCTTGATGCCGAGCGGATCGCGGGCGAGGAACAGGGCCTTGTCGCGATCGTCCCAGATCGCCAGGCCGTACATGCCGCGCAGGCGCGAGAGCATGGCCGTCCCGTGGCAGGCGTAGAGGGCGAGCAGGACCTCGGTGTCGCTGCGCGAGCGGAAGCGCACTCCTTGCGCCTCCAGCTCCCGGCGCAGCTCGCGGAAGTTGTAGATCTCGCCGTTGAGGACCGCCTGGTATCGCCCGTCCTGCGAGGCCATGGGCTGAGCGCCCGCCGCGGAAAGGTCGAGGATGGCCAGGCGCCGGCTGGCGAGGGCGGCGCGACCGTCGCCCGAGGTCCACAGGCCCGCGCCGTCCGGCCCGCGCGAGGTCATGGCGTCGCGGGTCCGCAGCATCTCATCGCGATCGATGGGAGGGGCCGCATTGGCGAGGCGGGCGATGCCGTTAATGCCGCACATAGGCTGCGTTCCCCCTCTCCAGCTCCGCTGGAGAGGGGGCCAGGGGGTGAGGTCTCACGGGTATGTCGTCAACTTTTCCAACAGCGGCGCCAATCTCTCCCGGAACCGTTGAATCCCGAAGTCCCGCTGCCACCGTGTACGTCCCGCTTCGCCCATACGCCGGGCTGATTCGGAATCGCGAAGGAAACTGGCGAGGGCGGCGGTGAGCTCGTCGCGGTCTTCTGGATCTACCAGGAGACCGGTGTCGCCATGGCGGACGATTTCCTCCGCCGCGCTCCCCCGGGCGGCGAGGACGGGTTTCCCAGCCCGCATGGCCTCCAGATAGACGAGGCCGAAGCCCTCGCCCCGGCTGGGCATGACGAAGGCGGCGCAGCGGCGGTAGAGCTCGGCGAGCGTCGCCTCGCTGACGAAACCCGTGAAGGCGACCGAGCCTCCGAAGCCGAGGGCGGCCGCCTTCGCCTCCAGGCGGGCGCGGTCGTCGCCGTCGCCGGCGATCACCAGCCGGCTTTCGGGGTGCTCGGCGAGAAGGTTCGGCAGCGCTTCCAGGAGCTGGTCGTGCCCCTTGTAGCGCTCGCCGGAGGCCATGCGTCCGGCGATGAGGAGGAAGCCGCATCCGAGCCGGTCGAGCAGCGCGGCGTCCGCCTCTCCCGCCGGCCCCCGCTCCTCCAGAGCCAGGGGGACCACGGCTGTGCCGCCGAGGTCCGGACAGAACGGCCGCGCGCGCTCCAACGTGTGGGTCGAGATGGCGAACCTCGCGGTCGCTTTGACCAAGGCCCGGCGGCGGTCCCAGTCGAGCGGCCGCCAGACCTCGATCCCATAGAGCGGCAGGAGATAGGGCGCCCGCCGGAAGGCGGGCAGATAGGCCTGCACCCTCGCCGGCCCGAGAAGGTCGAAGACGTAGGCGGTCCCGTGATCCACCATCTGGGTTTTCCAGACCGCCAATCCGAGGGCGCCCTGATGGCCGCCGAAGCCGCGGGCGGGGACTTCGAGGCCGGGAGTCCCGCCGCCGTCGAGCGAGAGCAGACGGAAATCGATCCCCCGCTCGCGCGCGAACGCGGCGCAGGCGCCCGCCAGGAGCCGGCCGGCCACGGCGCGGCCGCCGCCGTCCAGTCCCAGACCGGCGGAGACGAAGACGAGATCGCGGCGAGAGCTCATGGGTAGCTGGCCGGGCAGGCTTCGCCCCCTTCGGTGTACATCCGCGACGACACCGAGGGGCAGGGCGCGGCGAACGCGCCCGGAGAAATCCCCCGTCCTACCCGGCTGCCGCCGTCCGCCGGAAGGGCCGCAGAGGCGCTACCAGGTCGCGGTCCAGCTCGGCCGCGACGGACTGCCGGAGGAGGGTGACGGAGACGACCAGCCGCAGCCGGCCTTTCTCGCGCAGCACCGTCCCGGTCCATCCCCGGAACGGGCCGTCCACGATCTCGACCTCATCCCCGATCCCGAGATAGGGATGGGGGACGAGCGGCGCTCCTGCCTGCTGCAATTGCCAGAGGCTCCTGAGCTCCTCTTGCAGGCGCTCCTGGTCGAGCACGCCGAGGACCTGGACGATGAGGTCGCTCCGCAGGGCGGTCCGCCGCGCCTCGACAGGGCCGCGGAAGAAGAGATAGCCCGGGAAGAGCGGCAGGCTGGAGACGAACGTCCGTCCGGCGCGCCGGGTGCGCTTCTCGGCCTGCGGCAGGTAGAACCCCACGCCGTGGCCGGCGAGATGGCGCGCCAGTCCCTTCTCCTGCCGGCTGCGCACGTAGGCCACCCACCAGGGGTGCTCGTTCCGGGACAGCTCGAACAGGTGCGAGGGGAAGAAATCGACTTCGCGCTTCAGGATCGGCACGTGGGCTGCGGCACTCCGGGGTCAGACAGGTCCAGGCGACGAGAACGCTACGGAATTGTTGCAGAAAAAGGGGTTAAAGGCAAGAAGGAGACCGGTCCGCCTACCGCCGGGCGGACTTGCGGGCCTGCTTCGCCGGTCTTCGCGCGCGCAGCAGCGCCGGCAGGCTGTCGTTGATCCAGCGCTCGGCGCGCCACAGATTGCGGTAGAGGCGCTCGCGGCGGCGGAACTCGGGCGTATGGAAGAGCCGCCGGCCGCCGCGCACCTCGGGCGGCATGTCCGCGTGGAGCATCTCGTGGTAGACCACGGCCTCGACCACGTGACGCGGCACGGCGGCATCGTCCAGCAGGCGGTGAACGCGGATCAGCCGGTCCTCGTAGGAGTAGCTGCCGAGCTGCAGGACGGAGGTCCCGGAATGCCGGCAGGAGCGGGAGGCGACGTTGTCCTTGCCCCAACTGATGTCCACCTTCAAACGCCTGCCGAAGAAACGGTCGTTGAGATCCGCGTAGATCTCGCGCAGGTCGTAAGCCTCCCCTTGCGGCCGCAGGACCGCCCGCCGGGACCGTGCGGTGGGGCGATGGGCGGAGAAGTGCTCGCGGATGACCAGCAACGCCTCGCGGGCGCGGTCGCTGCCCCGCCGGCTCTCGACGAAGGCCGCCACCGCCTGCAGCACCTCTTCCGGCGCATGGGTAAAGGAATGGTGAATGCGCAGCTCGAGAGGGGCCCGGTTTCCCACCCGGCCGGCGCGGACGCTCAGAATGGTGCGGCGGTTGTCGGT
Organism: Acidobacteriota bacterium; assembly: GCA_046765915.1. GTDB lineage: Bacteria > Acidobacteriota > Thermoanaerobaculia > Multivoradales > UBA5704 > DATARR01. The sequence continues at coordinate 105,855 of JBKPTH010000019.1, forward strand.
CAGCTCCAGCGACCGCAGGCGGCCGCCGGTCAGCCGGTTCAGGCGGCGGAGCAGGTGGAACCGCAGGGCTCCCGGATCGGCCGGCTGGAACCCCGGCAGAGAGGGGAGGGGCTGGGCGGGCCGGGACTTGAACAGCTCGAGCTGCACCGGCTGCCGGGGAGCGGCGGTCCGGGAGCGGTCCGGCCGGCTCTGTCTCGACGGGGAAGGACGGGAAACCCGGGGGAGCACCTGCGCCGACGATCTCATCGTACTCCAATCTCCAGCGGCAGCTTGAATACCCGATCCTGCGGCGGGTAGCGCGAACTGTACCACAGGGATCGCGCCGCTGAGCCGCTAAAAATAAGGATTTCAGGCCGTTTTCCAGCGTTCGCCCACGGCCAGCGTCCGGACCCTCTCGCGGTCCGCACCCTCCCGTTCCAGGATTTGCGCGAGCACCTTCGGGGCGAGGTCGACCGGCTCGTCGGTGAGGTCGAAGCACCCCCAGTGCATGGGGACCATCGTCCGGGCGCCGAGGTCCAGGAACGCCCGCCAGGCCTCCTCCGGATCGACGTGCTGGTAGCGCATGAACCAGCGGGGCTCGTAGGCGCCGATCGGCAGGAAGGCGACGTCGATGGGGGCGAACCGCCGGCCGATCTCGGCGAAGCCGTGGAAGTAGCCGGAGTCGCCGGCGAAGTAGTACCGCCGGTCGCCGGAGTCGAGCAGCCAGGAGCACCAGAGGGTGGCGTTCCGCTTCATGCCGAGCCGGTTCGACCAATGCTGGGCGGGCAGGCAGGTGAGGGTCCACCGCCCATGGCGGGCGCTCTGCCACCAGTCCAGCTCCACGACCTGCGGGCGACCCTGGCGGCGGAACCAGCCCGCGAGGCCCAGGGGGACGAACCACTGGACGGTTTCCGGCAGGTGTCGGACCGTCCAGGAGTTCAGGTGGTCGTAGTGGTTGTGGGAGAGGACCGCGAAGGCGTCCGGAGGTACGGCACCCAGCGGGACCCCCGGCGGCGTCAGGCGGCGGGGTATCAGCGCCCGCGGTCCCCAATGGGGATCGGTGAGGAGCACGTCGCCGCCGTCGTGGATGGCGAACGTCGAGTGCCCCACCCAGGTGACCGAGGCGGGCTGGCTCCCGTCCTTCAGGTAGGCCCCGTCGTTGGCCGCCACCGGCACCTGCGGCGGGGCGCTCTTGTCGTAGGGATTGCCGCCGAGCTTCCAGCGCAGCACGTCGGTGAGGCGGTTGGGGAAGCGCCCCCAGGGATTGAAGAAGCGCCCGGGCTCGCCGTGGGGGGCGTACAGGAGGTCGGAGGTGCTCCGCTGCAAGCTCAACCGCCCAGCAACGCCGCGCGGATCTCCTTCATCCGCTTGCGGTTGACTCCACGGTCGCCGTAGCCGAGGCGGGAGGCGGAACGGAAGTGGATCTGCCGGGCCGCGTCGTCGAAGACGAATTCGACGTCGTCCGGGAAACGGAAGATCCGCGAGCGGCATACTGCCTTGAGGTAGTCGGGCTCCTGTTGGACGATCTCGGTCCGCGGATGGTTGCGCAGGACCTCGATCAGCCGCGCACGGACCTCCGCCGGCGTGCCGTTGTAAGGGATGGGCTCCATCCGGTGCCGCCCGGGCGGCGCCTGGGTCGAGACGCAGTTCGGGGTTCTCGGGCACGGAGGCAGGCTGCGCGGCATGGCGGCATTGTAGCGGACTCTGCTCTATGATCTTGCGCTCCGGACGAGGCCGATCTCCGATGAAGACGATTCACGAGCTCCCGACTCCCGCGCTGCTGCTGGACCTGGACGTGCTGGAGCGCAACCTGCGACGCATGTCCGAGCGGGCCGCCTCCTTCGGGGTGGCGATGCGCCCACACATCAAGACCCACAAGTCTCTCGAGGTCGCCGGGATGCAACGGTCCCTGGGGATCGCCGGCATCACGGTTTCGACCCTTTACGAGGCGCGGGTCTTCGCCGATCACGGGTTTTCCGACCTGACGTGGGCCTTCCCGGTGATCCTGACGCGGCTGGACGAGGTGCGGGAGCTGGCGGACCGGACGACGCTACGGCTGGTGGTGGATTCGCCGGAAGCGTTGGCGGCCCTGGAGCGTCTCGGCCGTCCCCTTCACATCTGGCTCAAGGTCGACTGCGGCTATCACCGGGCCGGGGTCGACCCCGCCTCGCCGCTGGCCGTCGAGCTGGCCCGGCGGCTGGCCGGGTCGCCCGTCCTGATCTTCGACGGGCTCCTCAGCCACTCCGGCCACGCCTATGACGGACCGGGCCGGGAGGAGATCGTCGCCGCGGCCGAGGAGGAGCGCGGCGTCATGGCCGGGTTCGCGGAACGGCTGCGGGAGGAGGGGATCGCCGTGCCGGCCGTGAGCGTGGGCTCGACGCCGGCGATGTCGGTGGTCGAGCGGCTGGACGGGGTCACCGAGGTGCGGCCGGGCAACTACTGCTTCTACGACTTCACCCAGGTGATGCTCGGCTCCTGCGGCGTAGGCGACTGCGCGGTCACGGTCCTGGCGAGCGTCGTCTCCTGCCGGCCGGGCGACGGCCGCTGTGTCGTCGACGCCGGCGCCCTGGCGCTCTCCAAGGACCGCGGTCCGGATCTCCCGGAGCGGCCCTCCATGGGAGAGGTCTTCGCGGACTACGAGGCGGCAGCCCTCGATCACGAGGCGCGGCTGCTCTCGCTCTCGCAGGAGCACGGGATCCTGAGCGTTCCACGGCCGGTGGGCTCACGGGTGCGCGTCCTGCCGAACCATTCCTGCCTGACGGCGGCGCATTTCGACGAGTACGCGGTGGTCCGCGGCGACGAGGTGGTGGACCGCTGGCGGATCTGGCGCGGCCGCTAACGAGGAGAGACTGCGAGGAGACGGGATGTTGATGCTGGACGAGGCGACCCGCGGCGAGCTGTGGCGCCGGCTGGTCGAAATCATCGAAGAGTACACGAACGGCATCCGCGACGCGCGGGTGGCGCCGGCGCTCGATCTGGCGGCGATCCGCGAGGCGCTCGCGCCGTTCGACTTCGCGCGTCCCATGCCGCCGCTGGAGGCGTTGGACTTCGCCGCGGAGGGCCTCCGGCGCTGGCAGGTCCACACGCCGCATCCGCGCTACTTCGGGCTGTTCAATCCCGCCCCGACGACCATGGGGATCGCCGCCGACGCGCTGGTCGCCGCCTTCAATCCGCAGCTCGCCGCCTGGAGCCACAGCCCGCTGGCGGCCGAGATCGAGCAGCACCTGATCCGGGCTCTCGGGGGACGCTTCGGCTTCGATCCCGCCCGCATCGAAGGCACGTTCACCTCCGGCGGCGCGGAGGCGAACCACACCGCCCTCTCGACGGCGCTCACCCGGGCTTTTCCGGAGATCGGCCGCCGCGGGCTGCTGGCGCTGCGCAGCCAGCCGGTGCTCTACGTCTCGCCGGAGTCCCACCACTCCTTCCTCAAGGCCGCCCGGCTCGCGGGTCTCGGCACCGAGGCGGTGCGGGAGGTGAAGGTGGACTCCCGCCTGCGCATGGTCCCCGAGGATCTCGCGGCGCGCATCCGTGAGGACCGCGAGGCGGGGCTGGCGCCCTTCCTGGTGGTGGCCACGGCGGGCTCGACGAGCGCCGGCGTGGTCGATCCCATTGCCGACCTGGCGCAGGTGGCGGACGAGGAGGGAGGCCTCTGGCTGCACGCGGACGCGGCGTGGGGCGGGGCGGCGGCCCTGGTGCCGGAGCTGCGGCCGGCGATCGAGGGGATCTCGCGCGCCAGCTCCGTCACCTTCGACGCCCACAAGTGGCTCTCGGTGCCGATGGGGGCCGGCATGTACATCACGCGCCATCCCGGCATCCTGGAGCGCACCTTCCGGGTGGCGGCCGGGTATATGCCGCGCGAGGGGGCCGCCCTGCCGGTGGCGGACCCCTACGCCCATTCGATGCAGTGGTCGCGGCGGTTCATCGGTCTCAAGGTCTTCCTCTCGCTGGCCGTCGCCGGCTGGGAGGGCTACGAGGAGGCGATCCGCCACCAGACGGCGATGGGCGAACGGCTGCGCGAGCGGCTGGGCGAGGAGGGGTGGGAGGTGGTCAACGAGACGCCGCTGCCGGTGGTCTGCTTCGTGGATCGCGGCGCCGCCGGCCGCTCGGCGGCTTTCCTCGAGGGGGTCGCCGCGGCGGTGGTGGCCTCCGGCGAGGCGTGGATCAGCACCGCCGTGCTGGGCGAGGTCGGTCCGGCGCTGCGGGCCTGCATCACCAACTACCGGACAGGTCCCGAGGACGTGGACGCCCTGGTGGCGGCGCTCGGCCGGGCGCGGGCACGGTGGTAAGCTCCGTCTGCCTGTCCCGCATTCGGCGTTCCCGACACCTAAAGGAAGGAACGGATCATCATACGAAGGAGACGATCCTCATGAGCTGGGAAGAAAAAGAAGACACCACGATCTACAAGGTCGTCGTCAATCACGAGGAGCAGTACTCGATCTGGCCGGCCCACCGCGAGAATCCCCTGGGCTGGAATGACGTCGGCAAGTCCGGCCCCAAGCAGGAGTGCCTCGACTACATCAAGGAAGTCTGGACCGACATGCGTCCCCTCTCCCTGCGCAAGAAGATGGAGGAGATGGAGCGCCAGAAGCAGGCCGGCCAGGAAACCAATTAGTCTATTCGCCGTTCCCGAGCTGCCCGCGGGCGTGCGCCGGGGAACGGAATCGGAGCCGATTCACACGTGAGACCCGCTGGCAATCCAACGGAGCGGTGGCTGGCCTACCGCGAGGTGAATCCCCGCGCGCGGCTGCGCATGTTCTGCTTCCCGTACGCCGGGGGCGGGGCTTCGATCTATCGCGGTTGGGCGGCCTCGCTGCCCGCCGACCTCGAGGTCTGCCCGGTGCAGCTCCCAGGCCGGGAAAGCCGCATGCGCGACCAGCCGTTCAGCCATGTCGAGGAGATGGTGCCGGTGGTCGCCGACGCGCTGCGGCCCTATCTCGACCTGCCCTTCGTCTTCTTCGGTCACAGCATGGGCGGTCTGATCGGCTTCGAGCTGGCCCGGGAGCTCCGCCGGCGCGGGCAGACCCTGCCCCTGCACCTCTTCGTCTCCGGGCGCCGCCCGCCGCAACTGCCGCCGCGCGAAGAGCCGATCTATGACCTGCCGGAGGCGGAGTTCCTCGTCAAGCTGCGCGAGCTCAACGGCACCCCGGAGGAGGTCCTCCAACACGAGGAGCTCATGCGCCTGCTGATCCCGCTGCTGCGCGCCGACTTTTCCGTCAACGAGACGTATGCTTACACCGAGGGAGAGCCCTTCGACTTCGGCATCTCCGCCTTCGGCGGCCTCGGCGACGAGGAGGTGACCCGCGAGGACGTCGAGGCCTGGCGGGAGCAGACGCGCGGGCGCTTCCGGATGCGCATGCTGCCGGGAGACCACTTCTTCATCCACGGTTCCAAGGACCTCGTCCTCGAGGCCGTCTCGCGCGACCTGGCGGAGATCGCGGCGACGGCGTCCTCCTGGTGAACGGCTTCCCCCCGCGCTCTCCGGCGGCCGGCCTGGAGGTGGCGCCGGGCACGATCCAGGTGTGGTCCATCAGGCTCGATCCGCCCCCCGAGCGGGTCGAGCGGCTGGGACGTTTCCTGGCCGCCGACGAATGGCAACGGGCGAACCGTTTCCGCTTCGAGAAGCACCGGCGGCAGTACGTGGTGGGCCGGGGCGCGCTGCGGGCGCTGCTGGCGGCGTATCTCGGCATCCTTCCGCAGGACGTCCGATTCACCTACGGGCCGCGCGGCAAGCCCTTCCTGGCGCCGCCGCAGAACGCCGGAGGCCTGCAGTTCAACCTCTCCAACTCGGACGAGCTGGCGCTGGTGGGATTCGTGCCGGGCTCGGAGATCGGGGTCGACGTCGAGTACTTGCGGCCGATGGCGGATTGCGAGCAGATCGCGGAGCGTTTCTTCTCGGAGAGCGAACGGCGGGTGCTTCGAGGCATCCCCTTCCCCACCAAGCAAGAGGTGTTTTTCAACTGCTGGACCCGCAAGGAGGCCTATCTCAAGGCGGTCGGGGAAGGCCTCGCGGCGCCGCTGGACTCCTTCGACGTGACCCTGGCGCCGGGCGATCCGCCGCGCATGCTCACCCTGGAAGGGGACGCCGAGCGGGCCGCGCGCTGGTGGCTCCACCACCTGCGTCCGGCGGACGATTACATCGGCGCCGTGGCGATCGAAGGCGGGGAGTGGGCAGTGGAGACGTGGGCGTTCTCGCCGTGAATTCGGCGTCCTGCCCTCCGAAGCCCCTCACTCCCCCCTGCCCCCTCTCTCCCGCCGCACTCCCTGCCCCCGGGAGAGAGGGGGTTGGAAAAAGCTAATTTCTTGCTTTTGTAGTCTCCCTCCTCTCCCCGGGTGGGCGGGCGTGAGGTGGGAGAGGAGGGCCGGGGAGGTGAGGGGCTTCGAAGGGCAAGCCGGTTTGTTGTTTTCGGGCCCTACAACCCCCGCCAGTAACCCCCGTCGACGGCGATCGCCTGGCCGGTGACGTAGGAGGCGGCCGGGGAGCAGAGGAAGGCCACCACCTCTCCCACCTCCTCCGGCTCGGCCATGCGGCCGACCGGCGTGTTGCCGATCCAGCCGGCCACGATCTCCTCCTGCGGCTTCCCGGTGCGGGCGGCGGCGCTCGCCGCCAGCTCCTCCTGCCGGGCCGTCCGGGTATAGCCGGGGAGCACGGCGTTCACCGTGACGCCCTCCGCCGCCACCTCCTGGGAGAGGGTCTTCAGGTAGCCCAGCACGGCGGGGCGCAGCGCGTTGGAGAGGGCGAGGTTCGGGATGGGCTGGCGCGCGGAGACCGAATTGAGGGCCACGATCCGCCCCCAGCGGCGCTCGCGCATGCCGGGGAGGACGAGCCGGCAGAGGCGGGGCACGAAGAGCAGCGTCAGCGGGATGGCGGTCTGCCAGTCCTCCTCCGTCACCTCGGCGGCCGGCTTCGCCGGCGGACCGCCGCCGTTGGCCACCAGCACGTCCACGGGTCCGAGCCGGCGGCCGGTCTCGGCCACCAGTTGCGCCAGGGCCTCGGCGTCACGGATGTCGGCGGCCACGGCGATGGCCTCGGCGCCCTCGCCGGCGAGCCGCGCGCGGGCGGCCTCCAGCTTCTCGCCGCCGCGGCTGGCGATGGCGAGGCGGGCGCCCCGCCGGGCC
>JBKPTH010000020.1:0-30195 GCA_046765915.1 Acidobacteriota bacterium
CACATCCTGATGCGCTTCTACACCGTGCCGGACGCGCGGGCGGCGCGCAAGTCCGTGCTCTACGCCACGGGCTTCATCGGCTACTTCTACATCATCATCCCCATCGTCGGCTTCGGCGCCGCCGTGCTGGTGGGCCGCGAGGTGATCAGCGGCATCGACAAAGGTGGCAACATGGCGGCGCCGCTGCTCGCCGAGGCGCTGGGCGGCACCTTCTTCCTCGGCTTCATCGCCGCCGTCGCCTTCGCCACCATCCTCGCCGTGGTCGCCGGGCTCACCCTGGCGGGCGCCTCGGCGCTGTCGCACGACATCTACGTCAACGTGATGAAGCACGGGCAGGCGACGGAGGCCGAGCAGGTGCGGGTGGCGAAGATCTCCACCGTCGTCTTCGGCATCCTCGCCGTGCTGCTCGGAGTCCTCTTCAAAGGCCAGAACGTGGCCTTCATGGTGGGCCTCGCCTTCGCCGTGGCCTGCAGCGCCAACTTCCCGGCGCTGCTGCTGTCGATCGTCTGGAAGCGTTTCACCACCGCCGGCGCCGTGGCCTCGATCCTCACCGGCGCCTTCCTCTCCGTCTTCCTCATCGTCATCAGCCCGACGGTGTGGGTGGACGTGCTCGGCCGCGAGACGGCGCTCTTCCCGTTGAAGAACCCGGCGATCGTCTCGATGACCGCCGCGTTCCTCGCCGGCTTCGTCGTCTCGCTGCTCGGCCGCGAGCCGCGGACGGAGGCGATGTTCGAGGACGAGAAGCTGCGGACGTATCTCGGGGTGGGTGCGGAATAGGAGCGCAGAAAAATGGGCGGTACAGTGTAGAACCGAGGCGTAGCCGGTCTCGTCAACCTACTTGGCTTCCACCGCCGCCATCGAGACGACCGCTTCACGATTGACCAGCATGCGGAGGTTGTTGCTCTTGGAGTCGACGGGGAGCACGTAGAAGAACGGCCGGTTGGGCGGGTACCGGATCGTCAACCCCACCACGATCTCGCCATCCGCGAAGGCCATGCGCACGAGGGTGGAGCCGCGGCTGCGGAGGTCTTCCGGTTCCGGCGTCCGAGCTTCATCCCGCGTCGCATCGCCTTCGAGAGAGCGCACGAAGAAGAGCGCCTTGAGATCCTTAAGCTGCACCTCGACCGTCTTGCCCTCCGCTGTACGGACGTGGCAACTGGGCCGTCCCGGATCGATATCCAGGCTGGTGCCTTTGACGGTCCGGCCGTTCTTGTAGCGGGCGACGATCTTGTTCATCGGCAGCGGAGTCTACGACAAGGAGCGCTCGAGGCGCGCAAAGATAGACGGGCTGCCTTACCCCCACCAGCTCTGCAAAATCGTCATGTAGTTCGCCCGCTCGTGGGCGGCGGGGTTCGGGCAGCGCAGGAGGTTCATGCTCCCCTTCATCTGCTCGAGCGAGTCGTACTCGTGCTCCTCGAGCCAGAGGGCGAGGTCCCGCCGCAGGGTGATCAACTGCTCCGGGCCGTGCCGCAACAGAGTCGAGACGAGCTGGACGGCGTCGGCGCCGGCCATGACGGCTTTGACCGCGTCCAGGGTGGTGTGGACGCCGCCGGTCACCGCCAGGGAACAATCGATGCGCCCGGAAAGGATGGCGAGCCAGCGCAGGCGCAGCAGGAGCTCCGAGGAATCCGAGAGGCGCAGCGTGGGCGCCACCTCCAGCGTTTCGACGTCGATGTCCGGCTGGTAGAAGCGGTTGAACAAGACGAGGCCGTCCACGCCGCGCTCGGCGAGGCGGCGGGCGAAGTAGGCGAGCGCGGTGTAGAACGGCGAGAGCTTGACCGCCACCGGAATGGCGATCTCATGCTTGACCGCCTCCAGCATGTGGAGGGTGCGCCGCTCGAGCATCTCGCCGCTGTCGTTGAAGTCGGTGGCCAGCGCGTAGACGTTGAGCTCCAGGGCGTCGGCGCCGGCCTTCTCCATCAGCCGGGCATAGCCGAGCCAGCCGCCGTCCGTGGCGCCGTTGAGCGAAGCGATGACCGGCACCGACACCGCGGCCTTGAGCTTGTGGATGTGCTCCAGGTACTCCTCCGGCCCGAGGGCGAAGGCGTCGGGGCTGGGCAGATAGGTCAACGCCTCGGCGGCGGACTCGCTGGGCACGTCGAGGTAGCGGGCCACCGCGATCTGCTCGAGGGTGATCTGCTCCTCGAAGAGCGAGTGCATGACGATGGCCGCGGCGCCGGCGTCCTCCAGCCGGCGCACCGTGTCGAGGTCGTCCACCAGCGGCGAGGCGCCGGGCAGGAACGGGTGCGGCAGGCGGAATCCGAGATAGGTCGTCGAGAGGTCCATGGTCATGCCTCCTCTGCCATCTGCGGCACCGTGACGCCGGCGAGCTGCTGGTAGACGGCGTAGCGTTGCGCCGCCTGCCGGGTGGCGGTGTCGAGGAAACGCTTGAAGCGCTCGGGGTCCTGCTTCTCGACCATGCGGAAGCGGGTCTCGTTGCGCATGTAGTCGCGGGCCGAGGCCTTCGGCGGGCCGGAGTCGAGCTGCAGCGGCGGCTGGCCGGCGGCGACGCGGCGGGGATCGAAGCGGTAGAGGGGCCAGATGCCGGACTCGACGGCCAGCGCCTGTTGAGACGCGCCGTGCACGAGGTCGTAGCCGTGGGCGATGCAGTGGCTGTAGGCGATGACGAGCGACGGGCCGGGATAGGCCTCGGCCTCGAGCAGCGTCTGCACGGTCTGATTGATCTTGGCGCCGAAGGCGATGCGCGCCACGTAGACGTGGCCGTAGCTCATGGCGAGCAACCCGAGGTCTTTCTTCGGCATCTCCTTGCCGGCGATGGCGAACTTGGCCGCCGCGCCGAGGGGAGTGGCCTTCGACTGCTGGCCGCCGGTGTTGGAGTAAACCTCGGTGTCGAGCACCAGGACGTTGACCTTGCGGCCGGTGGAGAGCACGTGATCGAGGCCGCCGAAACCGATGTCGTAGGCCCAGCCGTCGCCGCCCACCAGCCAGACGCTCTTCGGCACCAGCGCATCGGCCAGCGACTCCAACCGCCGCGCTTCAACGCCAGGCACGCCTTGCAACCGCTGGCGCAGGAGCGCGACGTTCTCGCGCTGCCTGTAGATCTCCTCGTCCCCTGCCGCATCGTTCGCCAGGATTGCGCCGGCGAGATCCTCACCCACCGCATCCGCGAGGCCGCGCAGCAGCTCTCCGGCCTGCTCGCGGTGCTTGTCCGCCGCCAGGCGCAGGCCGAGGCCGAACTCGGCGTTGTCCTCGAAGAGCGAGTTGGCCCACGCCGGGCCGCGGCCCTCCTGGTTCGTCGTGTAAGGCGTCGTGGGCAGATTGCCGCCGTAGATCGACGAGCAGCCGGTGGCGTTGGCGATCAGCAGGCGGTCGCCGAAGAGCTGGGTGAGCAGCTTGACGTACGGCGTCTCGCCGCAGCCGGCGCAGGCCCCCGAGTACTCGAAGAGCGGCTGGAAGAACTGCGAGCCCTTGGCGTCGACGCGGGTCACCCGCGAGCGGTCCACCTCCGGCAGGTCGAGGAAGAAGGAGTAATTCTCGCGCTCGCTCTCGCGCAGCGGCCGCTGCGGCTCCATGTTGATCGCCTTGCGCCGCGGGTTGGCCTTGTTCTTGGCGGGGCAGATCTCGACGCAGAGGCCGCAGCCCGTGCAGTCCTCGGGCGCCACCTGGAGGGTGTACTCGAGCCCTCTCAAATCGGCCGCCTTGTAGGGGCGCGAGCGGAATCCCGCGGGCGCGCCGGCGAGGGTCTCGGGCTCGTAGACCTTGGCGCGGATGGCGGCGTGCGGGCACACCAGCGCGCACTGGTTGCACTGGATGCAGAGGTCCGGATCCCAGAGCGGAATCTCCAGCGCCAGGTTGCGCTTCTCCCAACGGGTGGTCCCCGCCGGCCAGGTGCCGTCGATCGGGAAGGCGGAGACGGGCAGCAGGTCTCCCTTGCCGGCCATCATCAGGGCGGTGACCTTCTGCACGAAGTCGGGCGCCTCGGCGGCCACCACCGGCGGCCGGCGGTGCGCAGCCGTCGCCACCTCGGGCACGGCCACTTCGTGCAGGTGCTCCAGGGCGCCGTCCACCACCTTGAAGTTGCGCTGGATCATCTCGGCGCCGCGCTTGCCGTAGGTCTTCTCGATCGCTTCCTTGATGCGCGCGATGGCCTCCGCGCGCGGCAGCACGCCGGAGATGGCGAAGAAGCAGGTCTGCATGATGGTGTTGATGCGTCCGCCCATGCCCGCCGCGCGCGCCACCGCGTAGGCGTCGATGACGTAGAAGCGCAGCCCCTTCTCCACGATCCCTTCCTGGACCTCGCGCGGCAGGTGATCCCACACGGCCTCGGGGCCGTACGGCGAGTTGAGCAGGAAGACCGCGCCGGGCACCGCCGTCTCCAGCACGTCGAAGCGGGCGAGGAAATCGAATTGATGACAGGCGACGAAGTTGGCGCGGCGGATGAGATAGGTGGAGAGGATCGGCCGCGGCCCGAAGCGCAGGTGCGAGATGGTCACCGCGCCCGCCTTCTTCGAGTCGTAGACGAAGTAGCCCTGGGCGAAGTTGTCCGTCTCCTCGCCGATGATCTTGATCGAATTCTTGTTGGCCCCCACCGTGCCGTCCGAGCCGAGGCCATAGAAGACGGCCCGCACCACGTCCTCCGGCTCGATGTCGAAGTCGGCATCGACGGGCAGCGAGGACCAGGTGACGTCGTCCACGATGCCGACGGTGAAATGGTTCTTCGGCCGTTCCTTCGCCAGCTCGTCGAAGACCGCCTTGACCATCGCCGGGCTGAACTCCTTGGACGACAATCCGTAGCGGCCGGCGATGACCTTGGGATCCGGCACCTGAACGCCTTCCTCGCGCGCCTCGCGCAAGGCGGCGAGAACCTCCAGGTAGAGCGGATCGCCGACGGCTCCCGGTTCCTTGGTGCGATCGAGCACGGCCAGGGAGCGCACCGACGGCGGCAGCGCCGCCAGGAAGTCGCCGATCGAGAACGGATGGAAGAGCCGCACGCGCAGCACGCCCACCTTCTCGCCCTGGGCCGTTAGCCAGTCCACCGTCTCCTCGACGGTCTCGGCGCCGGAGCCCATGAGCACGATCACCCGCTCGGCCCGCGGGTGGCCGGTGTAGTCGAAGAGCCTGTAGCGGCGGCCGGTCAGCCCGGCGAAGCGGTCCATCACCTCCTGGACGATGCGCGGGCAGGAGAGATAGAAGCCGTTGGCGGCCTCGCGGGCCTGGAAGAACGCGTCGGGGTTCTGGGCCGTGCCGCGCACCACCGGCCGGTCGGGAGTCAGCGCCCGCCCGCGGTGGGCCTGCACCAGCCTCTCGTCGAGCAGGGCGCGCAGGTCGGCGTCCGTCAGCTCCTCGATCTTCGCCAGCTCGTGGGAGGTGCGGAAGCCGTCGAAGAAATGGAGGAACGGGAGGCGCGACTCGAGCGTCGCCGCCTGCGCGATGGCCGCGAAGTCGTGCGCTTCCTGGACGGATCCCGAGGCGAGGAGGGCGAAGCCGGTCTGGCGACAGGCCATGACGTCCGAATGGTCGCCGAAGATCGACAGCGCGTGAGTGGCGAGGGTGCGCGCCGCCACGTGCATGACGAACGGCGTCAGCTCGCCGGCGATCTTGTACATGTTGGGGATCATCAGCAGGAGGCCCTGCGAGGCGGTGAAGGTGGTGGCGAGCGCGCCGCCCTGCAGCGCTCCGTGCACCGCGCCGGCCGCGCCGCCCTCGGACTGCATCTCGATGACCTGCGGCACCGTGCCCCAGATGTTGGGCTGGCGCTCGGCGGCCCAGGCGTCCGCCAGCTCGCCCATGTTCGACGATGGGGTGATCGGATAGATGGCGATCACCTCGTTGGTGCGGAAGGCGACAGAGGCCGCGGCCTCGTTGCCGTCCACGGTGATCTGGCGTCGGTTGCCTGACATCGGATGCCTCCTGGCGGCGGGAATGAAGTGTTTCCCGTCGCTGGAAAAGATCGTAGGGAAGCACGCGGGAAAATGCGCCACCCGGCGGGGTACCACCCTGGGGGGTGGCTCGAGGCGGGTCCAAGCAACCTCCTGGCGGCTCAAAGAAGTAGAATCAATGCTGGAAGAAGCATGGCCGGCCAGCCGTCAACACCCGCGCTCGACCTCCTCCGCTCCGCCCGCCGGCTCGGGCTCGTGCTCTCCGGCGGCTCGTCGCGTTGCGCCTTCCAGGTGGGCGTCCTCGAAATGCTGCCCGAGCTCGGCGTGCGGCCGGCCCTCTGCGTCGCCGTCTCCGGGGGAGTCTGGAATGGCGCGGCTTTCTCGGCGGGAACGGTCCATCGCCTGCGGCACTACTGGCGGGCCTTCGCGCGCATGCCGTATCTCGACGTCGGTAACCTGCTGCGCGAGCACTCCCCCTACCGCTTCTCCGAGCTCCACCGGCGCACCTTCAGCCGCTACGTCGGAGCGGAGCGGCTGCGCAGCCCCGAAGCCCTGCCGCTGTGGGTCGGCGTCACCCGCCTCCGCGATCGCCAGGGCGTGTACTTCGACGCGCGGACGGTGGAAGACCCGCTGACGCTGCTGCTCGCCTCGAACTACCTGCCGCCTTTCTACACCCACGCGCCGCTGATCGCCGGCGAACGCTACGGCGACGGCGGCCTCGCCGACAACCTGCCTTACGAGCGCGCCTTCGCCGAGGGGTGCGACGCCGTCCTCCTGGTGACGATGAAGGGGGAGAGCGAGGGGCACCCCTACCGCAATCCCGAAGATCCGGACCACGTCATCCCCTCTCCCTTCCGCGAACGGGTCGTGGTGATCCGGGCGCGGCACCGGCTTCCCGCTGCCTTCGTCGAGCGCCGGTGGCCGGTCCTTCTTCAGACCATCGTGCTCGGCCGGTTGCGTACCCGCGAGGTGCTCCTCGGCGAGAGCCATCCGGAGACCGAGACGCATGGCGATGCGGGGATCCTGGGCCCGTTGCTCAGCCGGCTGCTGCTGACCCGCGTCCTCGCGGCAGGCCGGCGGCCGGGAACGACGGCGAGATGATCCTGCCTGCCTACCCCGCGGGGTGAATCCTTCCCGCCGTTCCGGGTGGCGACGTACCGGAGCGGCTCCGCTAGCGTGGGACCGTCGATTTCCGAGGAGATCCCATGCTCGCGACCCTGCGCACCAATCCCTCCCTGCTCAAGCTCGACCTCTATTGCAAGGGGCTGCGGCTGGACGACTCCTGCCTGGTCGAGGAGGACGGCGGCCGCAAGATCCTGCGCACGCGCGCCGGGCTCGGCAGCGGTCTCGAGGTGATCCTGCCGGGCAACCTGTGGACCAACGTGCCGGTGACCGAGAGCTTCGCCGCCTACTCCCCGTATACGCTGCACCGCGAGCGCGGCCGATATTTCCTGCGCTGGAACGGCGAGGGCGTGACCGCGGTTTCCCTCTCGCCGCGGCCGGATTGGTACGACCGCTCGACCTCCACCGGCAAGCCGATGACGCGCGTCGGCACGCTGCAGGGGACCTACCTCGGCATCTACCAGGCGAAAGTCTGCGAGTACTGGACCGCCAAGCCGGCGAAAGTGAACTGCAAGTTCTGCTCGGTGGGCCTGAACCTCGGCCTCGACGACGCCGACGACAAGTCGATCGACGAGGTGATGGAGGTGGTGCGGGCGGCGCGCGAGGAGTCGGGCATCACCTACGTGGACTTCAACACCGGCCATTACGAGGGCGACACCTATCTCGACCTCCTGGAGCCGTTCATCGTTCGCATCAAGCGCGAGCTCGGCCTGCTCGTCGGCGTGCAGACGCCTCCCCACCGCGACCTCCGGCGCTACGACCACCTGCGGCAGATCGGCGTCAACCGCGTCTCCTTCTGCTTCGAGATCTTCGACCGCGAGCTGTTCGAGAAGATCTGCCCCGGCAAGCACGCCGAGTACGGCCTCGATCACTACCTGGAGGCGGTGCGCTACTGCGCGGCTCTGGCGCGGAAGGGCCCGAAAGACGAGCCCTGGGTCACCAACGGCGAGATCATCGCGGGCCTGGAGCCGCCGGAGTCGTCCATCCGCGCCATCGACTGGATCACCTCCGTCGGCGCCGTGCCCACGGTCTGCGTCTTCCGCCCGCTGGTCGGCACGGACCTGCAAGAGCTGGAGCCGCCGCGGACGGAGGACATGGTCCCCGTCTTCCGGCGGCTCTACGAGGCCTGCATGGAGCGCGGCCTGCCGATCGGCGTCGCGCCCAACATCCACGTCAGCCTGGTGATGCTGCCCGAAGAGTGCCGCTGGCTGAGCCCCAAGCGCTACCCGCTGCAGTCGCTCAAGCTGCGCGCCATGGCCAAGGTCTTCGGCCGCCGGTTCGCAACGCGGCTGGCGAGCATGCCGGCCCTGTCTCCCGTGCCGGCGCCCGCCGCGCCGCCTCCGGCGATATAGTCTTCCCGAGCGTTCCTCACAGGAGGCTTCTCGGGATGAGAAAGATCCAGTCTCCGGTCTTCGTCCTTGCCATCCTTGCCGTCCTTTTTGTCCCTTCCCCGACCGCCGCGGCTCCAATCAAGGCCCTCGTCGGCGGTCGCCTCATCGACGGCTACGGCGGCGCGCCGCTCGACAACAGCGTGGTGCTGATCGAGGGGGACCGCATCAAGGCCGTGGGACGCATGGGCGAGGTGACCGTCCCGGCGGAAGCGGAGGTGATCTCGACCGAAGGGATGAGCGTGCTGCCTGGGCTGTGGGACATGCACGTCCACCTGATGATCGTGGGCCACGGCGACTACGACCACTGGGACAAGACCTACCCGCCGCTCTTCCGCTCGACGATCATGCCGGCGGCGGCCCAGCAGCTCCTCCTGGCCGGCGTCACCAGCGCCCGCGATCTCGGCGCGCCGCTGGACGACATCCTCGCCATCCGCGAAGCGATCAAGAAGGGTGAGCTCCCCGGGCCGACGCTCTACGTCTCCGGCCCCTTCCTGCAGCACGAGCCGTATCCCGGCACCGAGCTCTTCCGCTGGGGGATCAAGGGAGAGGCCGACGCGCGCGCCAAGGTCAAGCGCCTGGCCGACGCCGGCGTGGACGTCATCAAGCTGATCGATCAGGACCAGATGACGATGGAGGAGGTGCGCGCCGTGGTGGACGAGGCGCACAAGCGCGGCCTGCCGGTGGTCGCCCACTCGCACCGCGCGGAGGAGATCCGCCGCGGCATCCAGGCCGGGGTGGACTGCTTCGAGCACACCGGGCTCGGCACCGCGCCGGAGTATCCGCCGGACGTCTTCGACATGATGCGCGGGCGCGCCAACACGCTGTTCTGGACGCCCACCATCGGCCCGCTCCTCCTCTACCAGGAGACACGCGACGACTTCCCCGAGCGGCTCGACGATCCGCGCTGGCAGGCCGGACTGCCGCCGGACGTGGTGAAGGACATCCGCGGCTCGCTGGCCCACCCGGACCGCCTCGACTACTTCCGCTTCGTCCCCGGACGCCGGCCGACGCTGAAGCGCAAGTTCGAGCAGCTCCGCCAGTCGGGGGTCATCCTGCTCATCGGCACGGACAGCGGCGTGCCGCTCAACTTCCACAGCGACTCGACCTGGCGCGAGATCGACACCTGGGTCAACGTCTTCGGCGTGCCGGCCATGGACGCCCTGCGCGCCGCGACCTTCTGGCCCGCCGTCGCCATGAAGGTGGAGAAGGAAGTCGGCACCGTCTCGCCCGGCAAGAAGGCGGACGTCATCGCCGTGCGCGGCGACGTGCTGCGCCACGTCGATCTCCTGCAGGACGTGGACGTGGTGATCAAGGGAGGCGTGCGCTACAAGTAAAACCAAGGAGGCGGGCCATGCGCCGGACCGCGTTCGTTCTCTTCCTCCTCTGCCTTCCTTTCCCCGGCCGCGCCGAGGAGTGGCTGCTGCTGCGCGACGGCGGCCAGCGCACGGGCCAGCTCCAGAGCTGCGTCCAGGATCAGTGCCGCCTCTCCGGCCAGACGATCCCGCGCTCGTCGATCGCCTGGATCGGCTTCAACGGCCGGAAGGACTCGCCGCCGGCGGTGCAGGACCCGGCGCGGGACGCCGTGTACCTCCTGGACGAATCGGTCCACGCGGGTCGCGTCGTAGGGATCAGCTTGGGCGAGGTGACGATGGAGGACACCGGCTATCCCCGCTCGTCTGTGGCCTGGGTCTGGTTCGCGGGACAGGCGCCGGCCGGCGGAACCGCGCCTTCGCCGCCTCCGCCCCCACCCCCGCCGAGCGGCCCCGGCGCCTTCTGGACGGGCACGATCACCGGACGGTACTGGGGGGCAACGTGGACGGCGTCTTCTCGGAGCTCAACGTGACGGTGAATGCGCGCCTGCGCGAGGTGAAGACGAGCCCGATCCTGAGGATCGGCGACCGCGAGGCGAAGCCGGTCGGCACCCTCATCCATCTCGAACCGGCGGGGACCACGGTGACCGTCCGCTTCCACGCCTCCGGTCAGTACCTGAGCTGCTCAGGCACCGGCACCGCCACGATCACCGCCACCCTGGACGACAGCCGGTTCGGCCATCCATCCGTCATCTATAAGAAAACCGTTGACGTGAATCTCACGCCGACCCTCGGCTTCGACGTGCCGCTCGGCGCGGGCGGCCTTTATCAGGTGGGCCTCACCACGCCCGAGCAGTTCACCTACACCTGCGTCAGCGGCGGCGTCAGCAGCGACATCCAAGCCGGCTACATCATCCCCATGCTCGGCAGGACTCCGCTGCTGCCGCCCGGCATCAACGTCGATCCGCAACTACGGTACCTCCAGGACGGCGGCGGACGCATGAAAGGCAGCTACACGACGAGCTCGACCGGGGCCTACGAGCAGCTCGAGGCCAGTTGGGATCTGACGCGGTCGGAGCGGCGGTAAGCCTCAGGTGCTCGCCGGTACGGCGAATTCGACTCCTTGACTCGCGAGATTCTCGCAGACCGTACGGGTTAGCGTGCGTTCGATCTTCTCGCGGTCGCGGAAGACGCTCCAAACTTCCGCTTCATCTTCGGAGGAGGAGGTGCCGGCGGAACCCGCGACTTGGCGCGCCCACCTGAACCGGTCGACCGGTGAGGGATGGCTATCGTACGGCGATGGCTCGCGCTGGAGGGCCTGCTCGATGGCGTACTTGAGATCGGTCTGTCCGTCGAGCGCCGCTGGCTCGAAGCGGTAGAGGTTCGCCACTGGGACACGTGCCGCGATGGCCTTGTTGAGAGCGGTGTTGGCGTGAGCGTCGAAAAACACCGAACGCTCGATGACGTGGCGCAAGCCTCGCTCGAAGGCCGCGGCGCCATAGGTGATGGCAGCCCAACGGTCCGCCAGCACCTCCTGCAAGCGTGAGGCGCCTTGCGAGATGCGCAGGAATACCCGATAGAAGCCGTTGAGGAACAGCCACGCCGGGTTGTACCATGTGGCCGCCCCGCCGGCAGCGAGGTTCCCCGCCATGGTGATGAGTGAGCGCCGCACGGCCAGGGCGAAGCCACCGCCGGCCGTATCCTGGTTGGAGAAGTGGCCGTACTCATGGGCCAGGATCGCCTTGAACGGACCGAGCTTGAGGCCATCGAGAACCCCGACTCCCAGGATCAGGCAGCGTTCCGGAGATCCACGAAGCTGCCGCAACATTCCGCCGCGCTCCATGACGGCCAACTCGGTCCCCGGCGTCAAATAGACGTTGTCCACCGGCCGCGTACCGATCCGGCTCGCGACTTCGGCGAGGAGAGCCCGCAGCCCCGGCTCTCCGGCAAGAGGCAGCCGCAGCCCGGGATCCTCTTTACCACCCCGCACGAAGAGGCTCTTGACCATGGAGACGAGAGTCACGAAGACGAGCACCAAGATGATGACAACCAGCTTTACCGGGATCCGGCCGAGCCAGAGAAAGAGATAGATCACACCTGCGCCGGCGGCGAGCACGGTGACTGCAACCAACGGTATCGAGATCCAATAGAAGCCGCAGGAAAGCCAGAGCACCACCCGATAGACCCGGCGCAGGAACGCGTCGGCGCCCTGCGCCTCGCCGCTCGGATGCGAGGGCATACGTCCGGCGGCGCTCAGAGTAGCCCGGCTGAGCGCGGCACCACAGACGAGCAGCAGCAGGAGACTCCCGGCCCACAGCGCAGCGATCCAGCCCACCACAGGCAGGACGCGCTGCGGCCACGGCCGAGCGTTGCGTATCGCGTCCAGGACCGCCGTAGTTTGCTGCTCGGGAAGCCCAAGGTTCCGCGCCTGCCCGAGAGCCATCTCAGCCTCCCGGAAGTGTCCTTGCGAAGCCTCGAGCAGACCTCGTGCATAAGGCGTCACCGGCTGCTCCGGTCCCAGGGCTTCGAGCTGTTCGACGGCGCTGCGCAAAGTCGCCAGATCCTGGGCGGCCAGCGATGCGAAGGCGAGAGCCACCTGGGCGTTGAAGGCGTGCGGATGCAATTGCGTGGCCCGCCGGGCGAGCCGTTGCGCCTCCAGGGCTACCTCCGGCGACGGCGCCTGGCCCTGCACGAGCGCCGAGGAGAGGGCCGTCAGGTTCTCCGCCGATTCCCGTTTCGCCACCGCCTCGCGGGCCAGGACAACAGCCTTGGAATGGTTTCCCAGCACCAACTCCTCCATGGCCTGGCGTCGCAGGGCGTGATCGAAGTCCGGCGCCAGCTCGCCGACCTGGGCGTACAACCGAGCCGCTTCGCGGTGATTTCCCTTTTCCCGGGCCGCGTTGGCCTGGATGAAAATCTCGGCCGCCTGCGGATTCCGTGTCCGCAGCTCGGCCACCACGCGCCGGTCGAACTCCTTGAACTCCGAATCCACCGAGGCGACGACCGCTCCGGAAGCCCACAGCGCAAACGCCGCAAACGCGATACAGCTCCTGCCCCAAAGGCTCACCGACGGATTCTCCTTTGACTATGGTTGCGATCCTCTCAAGGATGTGTGATCGCAAGGAAGAAAAGCTTTCGCGCTTGGGCGCCGGATGCTATCCCAACGGCACCACCTGCCCGACCAGCAAGGCCGCCGCGCGCCGCGCCACTCCCAGGAAGCCGCGCGCCTGGGCATCCCGCTGGACCGCCTCGAGCGTGGCGCGGCCCGCGATGGCGTCGCCCGTCTTCAACTGCAGCGCGCCGAGGACCAGGCGGCCTTCGAGCCCGGCGGCCACGTCGCCGATGCGGGCCGCTTCCGCGATCGCCCAGCTCAGGTGGCCCAGAGAGGCCGCGCCCTCTCCGCCGGCGACTCCCGCGGGCGCCATGGCCGTCACCACCGCGAGCTGGAGCTCCAGGTCTTCGCCCGGCTCGGAGATCGCGTGCGCCTGCCCGGCGGTCCGCCAGGCCTCGGCGGTCCGTCCCTGGTCCAGGAGCGCCTGTGAGAGCAGCGCCAGCGCGCGGGCGCGATAGCCGCTCATGCCCCTCTCGCCGTACCAATCCGCCACCTGCGCCGCCAGCCGTGAAGCTTCAGCGGGCTCGCCGGCCAGGCGGGAGGAACCGGCCAGCTCCAGGCGCGCCCCCGCCGCCGCCAGGGCCTCGCCGTGATCGGCGTGCGATCTCACCGCCGCCGCGAGATGACGCCGCGCCCCGGCGAGGTCGCCGGCGGCGAGGCGGCAGCGGCCCAGGTCCCGCAAGGCGATGGCGGTGAGGCTCGGCGAGCCGATCTCGCCCGCCAGCGCGAGCTGCTCGCGGCTGAGCTTCTCCGCCGCGGCCAGATCGCCGAGCCGGTACTGGAGCCGCGCCAGGAGGCTCAGCATCTCGGCCGTGCCGATCTTGTCGTGGCCCTGCCGCTTCATCGCCAGGCCCTGCGTCAGCCGCCGCCGGGCTTCGTGGAGGTTGCCCAGCCGCATCAGGTCTTCCGCCCCGGCGGCCAGCATCGCGGCGCCGCGCACGGGATCCCCCACCTGCCTGGCGAGCCCATAGGCCTGGTCGTGCAGCCGCAGGGCCTCCTTCAGCGCGTCCTGCAGCGCCAGGTCCGTTCCCAACCCGCGGAGCGCCCGCGCCTCGTCGATGCGGTTGCCGGTCTGCCGCGCCATGGCCCGGGTCTGCTCGAACCGCTGCCGGGCGCCGGCCAGGTCCCCGCGAGCGGCGAGCACGGTGCCGAGCGCGTTGAGGGTGCGCGCCCCCAGCACGCGGTCGCCGCTCTCCTCGTACGAAGCCAACGCCTTCTCCAGCATCTCCTGGGCCCGCGGCAGGTCTCCGCGGTCCTTGTAGAGCGCGCCGAGATTGGCGAGCAGCAGCGCCACGCCCTGCACGCTGCCGATGCGGCTCAGGGTGGCGAGCGAGGCCTGGTACGTCTTTTCCGCTCCCGCCAGATCGCCCTCCTCGTGCAGGGCCACTCCAAGATGGGTGAGGAGGACCGCCATGACGGAAGGATCGCCGGACCTGGCGAAGAGGCCGCGGGCCTCCTCATACACGGGGATGGCCTCCTGGGGCCGGCCGCTGAGGAGCAGACCGTCGCCGCGCAGCATCAACGCCTCCGCCAGCACCTGGCTCTCGCCCGAGCGGCGGCCCTTCCTCACGGCGCTCTCGGCGGCGCGCAGTTGAAGGCCGAGGTTGGCCATGCGCTTGGCGACCTGCGCCTCGGCGAGATCGATGCGCGGATCCTCGCCGGCCCGCGCCGGCAGCTTGCGCAGCTCGGCCACCGCCGCCAACGCCTCGGCGCCGCGTCCGGCGGCGGAGAGAGCGCCCGCCAGGCGCAGGCCGTATTCCGGACGGTCGGGATAGAAGGTCCACAGCGAGCGGTAGATCTCGCCCGCCTTGCGCCAGTCCTTCTTCGCCTCGTTGAAACGCGCCTCGATCGCCAGCCGCTCCTCCTTCGGCAGGGTGGCCGCGAGCTGGACCGCCTCCTCGGCGGCGGCGCGCGCTTCGGCGTCGTGACCGAGCCCCATCCAGGCCAGGGAGAGGGCCGAGCGGATCATCGCCGAGCCTGGATCGGCCGCGGCGGCCCGCTGCAGCAGATCGCGCGCGCCGCGCGAGTCGAAGGCGCGCAGGCGGGCCAATCCCTGGGCGTAATAGCGGGCCGCCGTGGGATTGGCTGGCTGCAACGCCTGCACGGCCCTGGCCTCCTCCGGCGAGAGCTCCTCCCAGTGCAGGCTGCGGCGCAGGCGCAGCCCGAGGTGGGAGACCAGCTCGAACAGATCCTCTTCCCTCCCCACCTCCGCCAGGGAGGTCACGGTTTCACCCTCCGGGGCTTTCAGCACCCTGAGGTCGATCCGGACCTTGGCCGCTCCGGCGTCGCCGAGCGCGAGGTACGAGCCGGTGACGATCAGATTGGTGCCGAGGATCTCGTGGAGCCGCCGCAGGCTCTCCGCGTTCAGCTCCTCGATGTTGGGCAGCGAGAGGGTGTTCCGCAATCTCGCGATCTCCTCCCCCGAGATCACCCGCGCCTTCGAACCGGCGGAAAGCTCGGTGATCAGCATCTCGGAGAGCGCGATCGACAGCCAATCCTGCCGGCGGTCGGCGGAGAGGTTCCGCAGGCTCAGCACCGCGACCGCCGGGCGCGGCGCCGCCGCCAGGCGAACGGCAGCGGCAGCGCCGCCGGGCGAGGCAGACGGCCGGCGCTGGATCAGGGCGACGAGCCCGAGACCGCCCACCGCGAGCAGGAAGCCCAGCGCCAGACCGGCGAACAACGGCCAGCGCCGGCCGCCCTGCGGCGGCGAAGGCTGGGGGGAGGCCTCCGGACCCGGCCGAACCGCCTCTGGCTCCTCCGCCGGCGGCGGCTCGGCGGCCGGCACGGCGGCGACCGGCGGCGCCGCGGCGACCACCGGCATCTCGCCGCTCGACTCCCGCGGGATCTCGGCCACCTCGGCGACGAAGCTGTAGCCGAGCCCGGGGACGGTCACCACGTAACGGTGATCGTTGGCGCGCTCGCCGAGGGCCTTGCGCAAGGCCGAGATGTTCTGCGTCAGGTTGGCTTCGGTGACGTAGGCGTCCGGCCACACCCGGCGGATCAGCGACTCCTTCTCGACCACGTCGCCCCGGCTCTCGAGCAGCACCATGAGGATCGAGAACGCCTTGGGCGTGAGAGGCACCTGCTCGCCGGCTCGCAGGAGCCGGCGGCGAACGGGATCGACGCGAAAGGCATCGAACTCATACAGGACCTTCTCGGTCCACGCCGCCAGGGGACTCGTCGCCATCGTCGGGATCGGGCCTGTTGGGCCGGGGCTTCCTCCTGCGAGCTCTCTCGTGAGGCACCGTCCGCGGGGTATGTAGGGACCGCCTGGGAGGGGATTGTACTCCAGGCCGCCATGCGGCGTCTTCCCGCTCTATGAGTTTTTTTGAGGAAGCTTGAGCAAGACTCTGAGGACTCTTGAGCGGCCGTTCCCTACACTCGCCTCAACGCAGCAAACCCGAGGGGAGGGGGGAGCGGTCACCCCGGAGGGAGGGGCCGCACTTGGTTGCCTGAAGTTTGTAGTCCTGGTTCGTGGGAGGAGAAGAGAGATCAGATTTCTTTGAGATGCCTTGCAGGTCTGTGCAGCAACGGAACCCGGAGGAGCGATCCATCCGGGTTTTTTCTTTTTTCGCCTCAGGGGTGCGAAGCGGCGCCGGGTGACGGCGGCGACCAGACGTGATTCGAGGGCCCGCCGGCCGGCCAGTAGGAGTTGCCCCGCCCGAGCAGGAACCAGCCGGTGGTGAGGACGAAGGCCGCGAGCAGCACCAGGACCGCCGTCAGGAGCACGAGCTTCCAGAGATCGGCATCGGCGCCCTGCCGCGGGCGCGCCGCGCCGGAGGGCGCCGGCACCAGCCGCAGGGAAGCGCCGGGAAAGGGTGTCACCCGGGCGGACGAGGCCGCGCCGGCGGCGGCCCGCTGGCGGTGCCGGCTGACCTCCTCCGCCCGGCCGGCCTCGCGCAGGGCTTCGGCCATCTCGCCGGCGCTCTCGTAGCGGCCGGCGGGATCCGGGAAGGTGGCGCGGGCCAGCACCTTGAGCAGCGGATCCCTCTTGCGCAGTCCGTCGCGGCAGCCATGGAACGCGCCGGCGAACGCCAGGCGCCGGAGGAGCAGACCCACGGCGTACAGATCGCTGCGCGCCGTGTACGGCTGGCCCGCGAGCTGCTCGGGAGGAGGCGCCACCCGCGCTTCCAGGAGCAGCCGCCTGAGGCCGAAGCCGCCGAGGACCACCCGCCCCTCCGCGCTCACGATCACCTCGTCCTCCGTGATGTGCCGGTGGAGGACGCCGCGGGCGTGTTCCTGGGCCAGGATCTCCAGCAACTGGCATCCCCAATCGACCAGCGTCGAGCGGTCCGGCCGCTCTCCCCGCGCCAACAGCTCGCGCAAGCTGTGGCCGCGGCTCCACCCGCTCTCCTCCACTCTCCTCGCTGATGTCGATCGCATGCTGGGTGCGCCTCGCCGGAATCGTACCGACTGCGATATAGATAGGGCTGCAAGTTTCGTGCAGGGAGGCGCGGCCCGGGCTCGCCTGGCAGGGCTCGTGCTTGCCGCTCAACCCTGGGGGCCTGAGTGAGGGGCCTGGATCGACCGCTTCCCTTTCGAAGGAGAGAGACCGACATGCGACACCCACGCCGCGTCGTCCTGTTGTGCCTGCTCGCCGCGCTCGCCGGCGCTTCCCTCGCCTCGGCCTCCGGGTTCGGGCTCTTCCAGCACGGAGGCCGCGCCATGGGCCAGGCGGGAGCCTTCACCGCCCGCGCTTCAGAGCCTTCCGCGGTGACCTACAACCCGGCCGCGATCACCCGGCTGAACGGCCTGCAGACCCAGGCCGGCCTCGACTTCAACAACGCCGCCGACGAGTACGACAGCGCCACCGGAACTTTCAAGGCCGACCACATCATTCAGTTTCCGCCCGCCCTCTACGCCACGTGGAAGCCGCGGAGCGGACCGTTCGCCCTCGGTCTCGGCTTCGACACGCCTTTCTATTACAACCTCAACTGGAGCCACCCGGCGCTGTTTCCGGGACGCTTCATCACCCGCCGCTTCGAGCTGCGCGTCTACGAGCTGCACACCGTCCTCGCTTACGACCTCGGCGACGGCTGGAGCTTCGGCGGCGGTCTGCGCTACGTCAAGGGCAATCTCGATCAGGACGACAGCGCCCGTTTGCTCTTCTCGGCGTCCCCTCCCGGCACCATCCCGCAGCCGGTCCTGGTCGAAGTGGAGAGGAACGCCAGCTCCGACGTCGATGCCTTCACCTGGGACCTGGCGATCGACTACGCCGCGCCCTCCTGGGGTTGGGGCGCCGTCTACCGCAACCCGACGAAGCTCAAGGGCTCGGGCGACTTGACCTACCGGCCGCGCGACGTGCCCTCGGGCATCCCCGGCCTCGACGCGGCGATCCGCGCCCGCCTGGTGGACGGCAGCTCCCGCCACTCCTTCGAGATCCCGCGGGAAGTGCGCACCGGCATCTGGTACGCCCCCTACCCCGAGCTGCGCCTGGAGCTCGACGCCGCTTATCAGAACTGGTCGAGCCTGGAGGCGACCGACGTCACCTACGATCCCGACGCCTTCGGCGACGGCCCGACGGTGCGCACCCCGCGCGACTGGAAGAACACCACCAGCCTGCGGCTCGGCCTCGAGGGGGACATCACCGACAATTTCATGCTCTATGCCGGCGTCGCGCAGGAACCCTCGCCGGTGCCCGCCAGGACCCTGGAGCCCGGCTTCCCGCGCGGCGACGCCATGGTCTATGCCGCCGGCTTCACCGTCAACCTGCCGCGGGTCTCTCTCGACCTGGGCTACTCCTTCCACCAGCACGACGACCGCGGAGTCAACAATCAGGAGCCGCTGAACCCCGGCCGCGCCGGCACCTTCAAGGCCCACGACCAGGTGTGGGGATTCTCGGCGCGCTGGCGGCCGTAAACCCGGGCGGGGACTACGCGGAGCTCAGCGCCGGCCTCTCCGTTTTGAGCCGCGCGAACATCCCCGGCTCGTAGGCGGTGATGCGGCCGGTGAAGGCGGAGGCCGCCACGGTGAGCGGCGAGGCGAGCCAGAGCTTGCCCGGTCCCGAACGCCCCTTGTAATTGCGGTTGATGGCGCTGACGGTGACCTCGTCGACGGTCTCCGAGACGCCCGGACCGCAGCCGATGCAGGCGCCGCAGCCGGGATGGATGAGCTGCACGCCGGCGCGCTCGAAGGTGTCGGCGAGGCCGTTGTCGCGCACGAACTTCTCCACCGCCTGCGAGCCGCACTGGATCATGAAGCGGACGCCAGGCGCGATCTGCAGCCCGGCGTCCACCGCCTCCTTGACCACCTGGTGGTAGAAGATCAGGTCGTCGATCTTCCCCGCCGTGCAGCTCCCGCCGTAGGCGATGTCGATGGGCACGTCGCCGATCTCGTCGATCCAGGCGCCGTTGGTGGGATCGGAAGGAATGCCGCGGTCGGGATCGCCGGGGTGGGCCACCATGGGCCGCAGCGTCGAGAGGTCGATGGTATGGACGCCGCCGGCGTATTCGGCGCCGGGATCGGGCGCCACGGCGCGCGCCTTCAGCCGCTCGACGTCCACGCCCGGCCGCCACTCGGCGAGCCAGCGCCAGGTCTCGTCGTCGGCGATGACGATGGCCGTCTTCGCCGAGCACTCCGTGGCCATGTTGGTGAGCGTGGCCCGCTCGTCCATCGACAGCGTCGTCACTCCCGGACCGGCGAACTCCATCACCCGGTCCAGGGTGAGCTGCGGCCGGGCGTGGTTGAGGAGGATGTAGAGCATCAGGTCCTTGGCGGTGACGCCGGGCTGCAGCTTGCCCGTCAGCTCGAAACGGATCGACTCGGGGACCTCCACCTGCGTGAAGCCCTGATGGATGAGATCGGCGTACTCGGTCGCGCCCACGCCCCAGGCGAGAGCGTTGTTGACGCCGCCCATGCAGGTATGGCTGTCCGTGGCCTGGATGAAATCGCCGGGATCGATGAGCTGCTCGCGCGCCACCTCGTGGCAGATGCCGGGCGAGACGCGGTCCTTGGCCGAGAAGTCGCGCACGCCGGTGTGGCGCTGGAACTCGCGCTGCAGCTCGCGCAGCGTCTCGATCTTGTCGACGAAGGCGCGCATCTTCGGCACCTCGTCGGCGTAGATCAGGTGGTCCTCGAAGACGGCGAACTTGCCGGGATTCTTGACCTCGTAGCCGTCGCCATACTCCTGCTGCAGGAAGTAGTGGACCTGCGCCGTAGTGAACTCGTGCGAGTAGCCGCCATCGACGGAGACGACCACCGCGTCGCCCGGCTTGACGAAGTGCGGCCCCTCGCCGAGCACGTGACGGGCGAGGATCTTCTCCGCCATCGTCATCGGCCGCGGGCCGGTGTCCGGCTTCGGCAGCTCGATCTCGCCGGCCGCGAGCGCCTTGGAGAAGGGGAAGAGGCCGCCCTCGCGGATGACGAGCTGGGTGATCGGATCCCATCCTTCGCAGAGCTCCGCGAGCGGAATCCCCTCGCCGCGCTGCAGCCGCGCCAGCATCTCGTGATCGCCCATCAGCACGCCCTGGCTGATGTTGTTGCGGGCGTGGATGGGCGCGAAAGAGGCGGCGATGGCGATGCGGATGCCCGACCATTTCTCCGCCTGCACGGCCGTCTCGCGCGAGCTGCCGACGCCCTTGCGGTAGCCGGAGACGATGACCTCGAAGTTGCCGTCGATCAGCGCGTCGCGCTCGAACAGCCGCTTGCCGTCGACGATCAGGCCGGCGTAGGCGTCGCGGGCGATGTCCTCCGGCCGGTGGCTGAAGCAGACCCAGGCCGGCGTCATGGCGTCGGTGTTGATGTCATCGAGCAGGTCCTCGACCGCGAGGTCCTCCATCCGCAGATCCAGCTCCCCCTGCAACTGGCGGCGGATCAGCTCCGGGTCCTTGGTGAGGAACAGAACCCGCTTCCCTGGGGTCAGCCGGATGGTCTCGGGCGGTTTCATCGGGTCTCCTGGGCGAGATTGTCGGAACCGGCCTTCCCCGTGACGGCGAGGTGACGGTCCTCAGACATTGTAACGCGGCGGCGCCCGCGGGGATTTCGCGGTGGCTGTGGTACCATCATAATGCCATGGCGGACGTGCTCTCTCGTACGAACAAGGGGCTCCCGAGATCAAGGAAGCCGCGCACCAAGAAGCATATCGTGGTGCCTCGCACGGCCGAGGAGATCTCCAGGAGCGTAGGAGTCACCAAGCGAGATGCCGCTTTGGTCAGGAAAGTGCTTCTCAGGCTCGGCTATATCCGCGAAGAGACGCCTAAGAAAACCGTCGGAACGAAGACTGTTGCAAAGAAGGAGAAGAAGCTCACTTCGCGGAAGGGTTGAGAGATCGCCTCGCTCCCTCCGATGCTCCAGGCTTCCGCTTCCAACCCTTCTGTCTTTCTCAACGTACCTTTTGACTCCAGGTATCGTCCTCTCTTCATCCCCTTACTGGCTGGTCTCACGGCCCTGGGCTGCGATCCCCACTGCGTGCTGGAGGTACCAAGCGGCGGGAGAAACCGCCTGGACCGGGTTTACAGCCTTATCGCGAGCTGCGGCGCGTCCATTCATGACCTCAGCCGAGTCACGCTTTCGGGTCCTCTTCGGGTTCCTCGCTTCAACATGGCTTTCGAGCTGGGACTCGCCTATGCTATCGCGCAACAGCGGACTCACGATTTTTTCGTCTTCGAAGAGCGACCCTATCGGCTGCAGGCCAGCTTGAGCGACTTCGGCGGTCACGACCCTCACATTCATGGAGGAACCCAGGCGGGAGTCCTTCGGTGCGTGTTGGACTGTTTCGGGACTCAGAGCCAGAAACCCACCTTCGCCACGTTGAAATCCTTGACCCGCAAGCTCAGCCAGTCCATTTCCGAATTGGAGCAGGAGCAAAACCTCCGAGATCCCTTTCATCCCTACCTTTTTCGCCAAGCTGTCAACGCAGCCGTCCAGATCGCTCGCGCCGAAGGCGTCATCGCTTGATCGAGCCGCTTACGGCCAGGGCTTCCCGTGGGGCCGTGATATAAGCCGGGGCATGGCCCCCGCCCCCTCCGGCAACCTCTACGAAACCGTCATCGGCAAGCCTCTCGCCGGCGAATTTCCGGCCTTGCCGCCCCCGCGCATCTCGGCGGCGGTGGTGCTGTGGCGGCGGCGTGAAGGCGCGGGGCCGGACGACGTGGACGTCTACTGGGTCAAGCGCGCGGAGAGCCTGCCGTTCATGGGCGGTTGGCACGCGTTTCCGGGCGGCGGCATGTCGCGCTCCGACGCGCAGCTCCCCGTCTCCGGCGAGCCGCAGACGGGCGCCGAGGCGCCGCCGGCCGCGGGCCTGCCGGAATCGCTGCGCGACCTCGACGAGCCGAGCCCGGACCTGCTGCCCGGCCTCGCCGCCTGCGCCCTGCGCGAGCTGTTCGAGGAGACCGGCATCCTCCTCTCCACTCCCGACGTCGATCCCGAGCACCTCCCCGAGGCCCGGCGCGCCCTGCTCGCGGGCGAGCGCTCCTTCGCCGAGATCCTCAAAGGGTTCGAGGTGCGGCTCGACGCCTCGCCGCTCGTCTACGCCGGCCGCTGGGTGACGCCGCCGTTCGCGCCGGTCCGCTTCGACAACCGCTTCTTCCTCCTCGAGTGGCCGCCGGAGGCGCCGGCCCAGCCGTCGATCCATGCCGGCGAATGCGAGTCCGGCTCCTGGATCTCCCCCACCGAAGCCTGGGAGGCCTGGCGGCGCGGCGACGTGCTGGCCGCGCCGCCCATCCTCCACATCCTGGAGGTGCTGAGCCAGGACGGACCGTTCAGAGGACTCGCGCGCCTGCGCGATCCCGCCGAGAGCAATCTCGGTCCCGTGCGCCGCATCGAGATGCGCCCCGGCGTGCTGATGTTCCCGCTGCTCACCCACACGCTGCCGCCCGCGGCCGCCACCAACGCCTACCTGCTGGGGACGAGCGAATGCGCGCTGGTGGATCCCGGCGCCTCCTCCGAGCAGGAGCTGGACCGCCTGGAGCAGGCGCTCGCCGCCGCCCGCGAGCGGCTCGGCCGGCACATCACCGCCATCTGGCTCACCCACCACCATCCGGACCACGTCGGCGGCGTCGAACGCCTGCGGAACGCGCTCGGCGTGCCCGTGCTCGCCCATCCATTGACGGCCGAGCGCCTGGCTGCACGAGGAATTCAGGTCGACGGCGAGCTGAACGACGGCGAGCGCATCGTGCTCGGCGGCGACTATCCCGTCCTCGTCATCCACACTCCCGGCCACGCGCGCGGCCATCTCTGTTTCCTGGAGGAGGAGCAGCACTCGCTGCTCTGCGGCGACATGGTCTCCGGCGTCAGCATGATCGTCGTCGATCCACCCGAGGGAGACATGGACGACTACCTGGGCTCTTTGGAGAAGCTCGCCGCGCTCCGCCCCCGCACACTCTTCCCCGGCCATGGCCCGGTGATCAAGAACGCCGAGGCCAAGCTCCGCGAGTACATCCACCATCGCCTGTGGCGCGAGGATCGGATTTTCGACGCCTGGAGCGCGGGCCTCCGCCGTCCCGCGGACATGCTCGCGACCGTCTACGACGACGTGCCGCGGCAGGCCTGGCCGCTCGCCGAGCGGCAGAT
This sequence comes from Acidobacteriota bacterium, assembly GCA_046765915.1. Taxonomy (GTDB): domain Bacteria; phylum Acidobacteriota; class Thermoanaerobaculia; order Multivoradales; family UBA5704; genus DATARR01. Next base: position 23,285 of record JBKPTH010000020.1, read on the forward strand.
CCTCGCCCATCTCGAGCGGCTGCGGCGGCTGGGGCGGATCGAGGCCGTCCTTCCCCCGCCTTCGACGGCAGCTTGAAGCCGATGTAGGTGCCGGAGCTGATGCTGCGTTGAGCTCGTGGTCGTTCGCTGTACGGTATCATCGCTCCGACCTGGAGGGCGAAATGCCACAATCCGCGAGGCTCCTCTCATCCGCCCGTCTCCGCTCACGCTCGAGCCTTCTTATCGTCCTGGCGCTCGCCGGTGCCGCGTTGGGGACGGCCGCCGCGCCTGCCGCCCAGCTTCCCTCCGGCTTCACCGAGACGACCGTTGCCGCCGGCCTTCAGCAGCCGACCGCCCTCGCCGTCGCCGCGGACGGACGGGTCTTCGTGTGCGAGCAAACAGGCCGGCTGCGGGTGATCAAGGGGGGGCACTTGTTGCCGCGCCCCTTCGCCACGCTCAGCGTCGACGCGCGGCGCGGCGGCCTGCTGGGCGTGGCGTTGGACCCCGACTTTCCGCGCACTCCATACGTCTACCTCTTCTACACCGCCACCCGTCCGAGCATCCACAACCGGGTGAGCCGCTTCACCGCGCGCGGCGACCGTGTGGTGCCGGGCAGCGAGCTGCGGCTCCTCGACCTGCCGCGGATCGGGCCGGGCAACCATTTCGGCGGCGCGCTCCATTTCGGGCCGGAGGGCGCCTTGTACATCGGTTCCGGCGATAACGGATCGGCGGACAACGCCCAGAGCCTGGCCTCGCCTTTCGGCAAGCTGCTGCGCATCGCTCCCGACGGCCACATCCTGCGCGACGACCCCTTCTTCGAGGCCACCAGCGGCACGGCCCGCGCCATCTGGGCGCTCGGTCTGCGCAACCCGTACACCTTCGCCTTCTCCGCCTCCGGACGCCTGTTCATCAACGACGTCGGCGAGGAAGACTGGGAGGAGATCGACGACGGCACAATGGGCGCCAACTATGGCTGGCCCACGGCCGAGGGACCAACCAGCGATCCGGGGCTCACCGCGCCGGTCTTCGCCTACGGCCACGGCACTGGTCCCGAAACCGGCTGCGCCATCACCGGCGGCGTCTTCTACGAGCCGGCGCAGCAGCAGTTCCCGGAGGAGTATCGCGGCACCTACTTCTTCGCGGACTTATGCGGCGGTTGGATCCGCCGCCTCGACCTCGCCTCCGGCGTCACGGCCCTCGACTTCGCCAGCCACATCGGTTTCCCCGTCGATCTCGCGGTGGGGGCCGACGGGAGTCTTTACTATGTGGCCCACGGCGAAGGAGTCGTCCGCCGGGTGACCTTCGAAGGCTAGCACGCCCTATCCCCGCGGCTGCCGGCGGAAGCATGGTCCGGAGGTATGCTTGCCCGCGTGTCCCAGGTCCGTCGCGTCCTTTTCATCCTTGTTGTCCTTTTTGTCCTTTTCCTGAGCGCCTCCACCGCCACGCCCGATCCAACCCGCCCCCTCACCGAGCGCGCTCTCGACAACCTCACCGCCTTCGCGCGGCTGCTCTCGCTCGTCCGCTTCTTCCACCCCAGCGACGCCGTGGCCGCGGCGGATTGGAACCGCGTGGCGGTGGCGGGCGTATCCGCTGTCGAAGGCGCCGCCGATGCGGAAGCCCTGGCCCGGACGCTCGAGGATTTCTTCCGTCCGCTCGCTCCGACGCTGCGGGTGCGCCCGCGAGGCGTGCGGCCGGAGATCCCCGCCGAGCTGCGGCCGCCGGCCGGCGACAAGGACGCGCGGATCGTCGTCTGGCGGCACCTCGGCGGCGCCTTCGCCGGCGACCCGAAGCTCTACACCAGCCAGCGCATCGACAACCGGTCGCCGGCAGGCTTCGGCACCGTGGCACAGGAGATCGCCGCCGGAGCGTTGCGCGGCAAGCAGGTCCGCCTGCGCGCCTGGGTGCGCGCCGAAGTGACGGCGGGCGGGCGGGCCCAGCTCGGTCTGCGGGTGGACCGCGCCGGCGGCAGACCGGGCTTCTTCGACAACATGGCGGACCGGCCGATCCGCGATCCCGCATGGCGCCTGTACGAGATCAAGGGCGAGGTGGCGCCGGACGCCGAGCGGATCGTCGTGCTGCTCGTGATGACGGGCGCCGGCAGGGTGTGGCTCGACGAGGTCTCTCTCGATGCGACGGACGGCGCCCATGCCCCTCTCGCCAACGCCGCTCTCGACGTGGGCCTTCCCGACCTGCAGCCGCCGGGATGGTACTTTCCCTACGAATCGATCCGCGACGGCTACCACCTGACCACGCGGCGCGGCGAGGCGTGCCGCCGCGACGGCTGCGCCGAGATCTTCAGCGACGAGATCGCCGCGCCCCGCTTTCCCCGGCCCGAAGAGGTCCTCGAAGCGGATCTCGGAGGAGGCGGCGTAGCGTACTTGCCCGTAGCCCTCTACGCCGACGACCGCGGCACCCTGCCGCACGTGGCGCCGGGAGCAACGGCACCGCCATGGAAATCCGTGGATGCGGCCGCCGACGGCCGCGCCTCGCGCCTGGCCGCCGTCATCCTCGCGTGGGGCATCTTCCAGCACTTCCACCCCGAGCTGCAGCCGGAGGATCCTGCCTGGTCGGGCGCCCTGCGTCCAACTCTCGCCGAGACCGCCACGGCCGCCGATCGCGCAGCCTTCCTCCACGCCGCGGCGTGCCTCCTGGCGCCGCTGCAGGATTGCCGCGCTCTCTTCTCCGGTCCGAAGAGCGACGCCCTGCCGCAGACCCTGCCCCTGGTCTGGGAATGGGTCGAGGACCGGCTCGTCGTCACCGGCGCGGCCAAGGAGCTGGCGGACATCCACGTCGGAGACACGGTCGCGGCCCTGGACGGCCGGCCCGCCGCCGAGCGCGTGGCCGAAGAGGAGTCTCTCCTCTCCGCGACGACCGAGGAATCCCGCCGCGGGCTCGCGGTCGAGAACCTCCTCTTCGGTCCCGCGGGCTCGGCGGTAACGCTCCGTCTCCAGCGCACTGGCAGTGCCCCCTTCGAGGTCTCGGTGGCGCGGGTACCCTGGTCGCAGAGCCTGCCCGCGGGCACGCCCTACGCCGCCGTGGACGAGATCCGCCCCGGCATCCTCTACGTCGACCTCAGCCGCGCCGCGGACGACGCTCTCCAGGCCCTGATGCCGCGCCTGGCCGCCGCCCGCGGACTGATCTTCGACCTCCGCCGCGGCTCGAACATGCCCCCCGAGCTGCTCTCCTACCTGACCGACCGGACCTTCATGGGCCCGCGATTGCAGACCCCGTCGGTGATGGCGCCCGACCATCGCGGCTGGCAGTGGATGACCACGGCCGTGGCCCACGATCCGAGGACCCCCCGCCTGAAGGGACGCGCGGCGTTCCTCACCGACGGCCGCGCGGACATCTTCAGCGAGACGCTCCTCACGATGATCGAAGCCTACGGCCTCGGCGACATCGTCGGTGCCCGGACAGGCGGTTGCAACGGCATGATCAACCGCGCCGATCTGCCCGGCGGCTATCGCCTGGGCTGGAGCGGACGCCGGATGGTGAAGCGGGACGGCACGAACCTGCACGGCGTCGGCGTCAAGCCCACCGTGCCCGCCGCGCGCACGTTCCAGGGTATTGTGGCGGGACGCGACGAGATCGTGGAGCGGGCGGTCGAGATTCTGGAGAAACAGATTCGGTGACCGCGGCGCAGGCGCTCAACGAACCTCCCGCAGCTCGAGCCAGATCCCGTGGGTCACCGATGGCGGCAGGAAGAGGCTCTTTCCTCGTCCCTTTAGCGTCTCACGCGGCAGCTCGGCGTGCACGGCGGCGCGAGCGGCCGCGAGACTGCGGACGGCGACCGTAGCGCCGACGATCTTCCGTCCGGGCATTGACCGCCTCGACGCCGGCAGGAGATAGATCTGCGCGTCCTGAAGACGGACCACCTCCGCGCGCACGGGTTCGGGGACCAGCACGGTCTGTCGTCTCGCCGCGCCGCCGAACGCCGCCAGCAGCTTCCGTTCCGGCGAGAGGTCATCGCCGGCCAGCCACACCCCGATCAGCGAGTATGCGGTGTTCGGATGGGCGAAATGCTCCGGCCGGTCCGTCGGCGACTGGTTGCGGTGCGCGAAGAAGATGTATCCCAATGGATGCGCCGATGGAAAATCGACCATGCCGCCGTCGCGCTCGTAGCTCAGTCCCGCCGCGTCGAGCCGCCGCGCGACGAGGCCGTTCTCGGGCTCGAAGAGCGCGAAAAACGCCGGACCGTCGCCATCGGCGAGATGTCGGCGGTACTGCGCCGTGAGGTCGTCCCGCGCCTCCGGAGCCGTCAACAGCTCGATCTCGGTGCCGTCCGGAAACTTCACGTGCTGATTGCGGATGCCGTTGTCGTGCGGCCGGCCGGGCTTGAGAGCGAACCCGAGGTCTCGATACCGCTGGGCCGTCGATTCGAGATCGTTGATGGCGACGATGACGTGGTCCAGCCCGAGGACCGCCGTGCCTTCCTTGACAGGTCGCGGCTCAGCCTGGAGCCGCACCACCGCGATGACGAACAGCAGGCTCAAGGCAATTTTGGCGCCGGTCATTCGGTTCACGGTATCATCTCCACCAACGGAGCGATCAGGAGACCCACCATGTGCCGTAACATCAAGACTCTCTTCAACTTCGAGCCGCCTGCGACGGAGGACGAGGTCCGCGACGCGGCGCTCCAATTCGTGCGCAAGCTGAGCGGCTTCACCAAGCCCTCCAAGGCCAACGAAGCCGCCTTCGAGACCGCCATCGAGGAAATCACCCACGCCGCCCAGACTCTCCTCGCCGCCCTGGTCACGAACGGCGAACCACGCAATCGCGAGGTCGAAGCGGCGAAGGCTCGCGCCAGGTCTGCGGTGCGGTTCGGTAAAGAAGAGGCGCGGGCGCGAACAGCCAATTAGGCTTCTTCCTAGACTGCCTTGCTCTGCGCAGGTGGATCAGGAGGAGCGCCAGCCTTCGAAGGCGAGATCGGGAATCCGGCTGAAATGGGAAGGATTCTCTGTCACGAGCTTGAGACCATGCACGAGGGCTGTGGCGGCGATCAGGATATCGGCATCCTCGATCAGGGCACCGCGCTTGTGAAGCGAGCCGTAGATCGCGGCGGCTCGCACGACGATCTCATCGGTCAATGGGAGCACAAAGCTCGCCCGGCATCGTTCTTCGAAGCGCTCAACTTGACGGACTGCGTCCTTTGCGTGAAGGCCCCGCAGGATTTCATATCTAGTGATGATCGAGAATTGAAAGCGCCCATGGATTGAGAGATAGTCTTGAGCGCGCCGAAGAAGGTCGGGATCACGCCCCTTGATCACTTCGGACAGTGTGACCGTGTCAAGGAGGCGGACACCTGTAGACATCAGCGCTTTTCGCGCGAGAACCGGCTTCGATCCAGGGCGATAGCCTCGACCTCAGCGATCTCGTCTTCGGAAAGCCCTTCGTAAACTCGATGCCAGGCCGCAATGGCTGACGAACGTTCCTCCGTCGGTTCAGTCCGGATCTCCAGCAGGACGCGCTGGTTCTCCTCCAGCCCTGGATCTTCCAGCGGCTTCAGCACACCGCCTTCGTAGACAGCTTCGAGGGTGCGAGTCACGGTCAACCTCCTCATCCAAAATACCACCCTCTGATGCTCCAGTCCACTGCCGGCTTGTCGTGCGCCCCTGGTCGAGTCGCCGAACCGCATCCGAGCTCGCGGGACCGAATCTCCGTCGCCTGCCTGCTACAATATCTGTATGAGCACGGTCAGCCTACGAGAACTCCGACAGGACGCAGACGCGGTATTGGATCGCGTTGAGGCCGGGGAACACCTTGTCGTGGTGCGTGGCGGTCGCCCGGTCGCCGAACTGCGCCCTGCCCCAGCCACCCGGCCTGGTCCGCGACCGTTTGGTCTATGCGCGGGAGCGTTTACAGTTCCGGACGACTTCGATGCGCCGCTGCCGGAGGAGATCCTGCAAGGATTTGAGGGACGATGAGCAGGTAGACGAGACCCATGATCAATGATCCCATCGTTGACGAGTTGCACCGCCATCGTGAGGAAATGTTCCGCGAGTTTGGCAATGATCCGGAGGCTCTAGTTAGGTACCTCCAGGAAAAGGAGCGGAGCTCTGGACGGATCGTCCAGGCTCCACCTACCCCTTCGGCGAAGCAGCCTCGCCTGCCCGTCGCTAAGGGCTTGGAGAGCATTTTGACCATAGAACTCTTAGGGCGGATTTCATCGATGAGCTCGCTGCACGAAAAATCGATGTAATCCAGACTGACCTTGAGGAGCTGAAGCGAGATGCCATGTCGGGGGTGTTGCCATGCGACAGGTCGTGACGCATCGAGTTTGATGCTGCTCGCGACAGTCGTCGTTTGCCTCGGCTGCGAGCCCTCCCAGAGAGTGGACTCACCCGGCGGACCTGCGCCGCAACTGCCAGGAAAAGAGCGCTTCGCCGAGCTGGTCTACGCGATCCAGACAAGTTACGAAAAGTGTCGGTCTGTCGGCGGCACCGTACAGGTTGCTTGGGAGTCGTTCGGGCCTGACAGTCTTCTTTTAATCCTGGCCAGTCTGAAGAATTCTGATCCCGACTTCGCTGGCGCTGCGGAGGGCTTGCGGCAGGTCGAGGCTCGACTGGAGGCTGCTCGATCTGCACCTGAACCGCAGCGGTCGCTCGCGCTCGATCTTTTTACGATTCAGAAGCGCGAGTGCGAGATGACCCTCTCACCAGCGGGGATGAGCCTGCTTCAGTTTCGCTCCGCCCGGGCCGAGCGTTTGGAGGAGTTCAATCGCAAGATGACTCGGCTCCTCTTCGAGGCCAAGCTTCCGCCATCTCCCCCGCCGACTGCGCTTGCTACGTTCAAATCTAACGAGGCTTCGCCTCAGACCGACGAGTTGTAGTAGTCGGGTGGGTTCGGGTTGGATGGGAGCAAGTGGCTCCGGCTGAGCGTAGGATCAGGTTCCGAGGAGCCCGGTCCGCTTTGGCCGCCAAGCGGCAGGTGGT
>JBKPTH010000021.1:0-92595 GCA_046765915.1 Acidobacteriota bacterium
TTTCTAAACTAGGGCCTGTCGTCATTTGAGCCAAGCCAGGGCGCAGACGAGGTGGACGCCTGCGAGGAAGTTTCTGGCGGTCTTTTCGTAGCGAATGGCGATGGCGCGAAAGTGCTTGATGTTGTTGAAGAAACGTTCGACGAGGTTGCGCTCGCAATAGAGCGCGAAGTCGCACTCGCGCGGCGTCGTGCGATGTGCCCTCGGCGGAATGACGGGCTTTATGCGGCGGACTTCGAGATGCTCGATGAAGCCGTAGCGATCATAGCCTTTGTTGGCTCTCACCTTGATCGGGGGTACGCTTACGCAATGCGACCCCTTCGGTATTCCATCAACGTCACCTTGGACGGGTGCTGCGATCATCGTGCGGGGATTACCCCGGACGAAGACTTGCATCGTCACGCGGTCGAGAACCTCGAGCGGGCCGACGCCCTCATCTTTGGCCGGGTGATTTACGAAATGATGGAGGCAGCGTGGCGGCCGCCGGCGCGGACGGGAGCGAGGCCTGATTGGACGGAGCCCTTCGCCCGGACGATCGACGCGGCAAAGAAGTACGTCGTGTCGAGCACCCTGGACCGGGTCGATTGGAACGCGGAGCTCGTGCGCGGGGATCTGGGGACGGCCGTTCAGCAGCTCGTGAGCCGGCTGGAGTTCGGCTCGGGGGCGGTGGCGATGCGGTATGAGCCGAGAAGGTAGCCATCCGGGCACCGAGGATGGTGGGATCGGGGTCTACAGCCCCGTCACCCGCACCACCTCCTCGAAGGTGGTGACTCCCTCGGCGAGCTTGCGCAGGGCCGATTGCCGCAGCGTCCGCATGCCGTTCTTGGCCGCCTCGCGCTTGATCTCGGGCGCGTCGGCGCCCTGGATGACGAGGTTCTTCACCGCCTCGTCCAGCGGCATGATCTCGAAGATGCCGGTGCGGCCGAAGTAGCCGGTGTTGCGGCACTCGAAGCAGCCTTCCCCTTCCTTCACCTTGACCCGTTTGCCGGGCGGCACGGCGAGGCGCAGCATGCCGATCTCGTCGGCTTCGAGGTGGCGCTCGCCGACGCAGTGCGGGCAGATGCGCCGCATCAGGCGCTGGGCCATGGCGCCGATCAGGGTGGAGTTGATGAGGAAGCGCTCGACGCCGAGGTCCACCAGGCGGGAGATGGAGGAGGCGGCGTCGTTGGTGTGCAGGGTGGAGAAGACGAGGTGGCCGGTGAGCGCCGCCTGGATGGCGTACTGGGCCGTGTCGGGATCACGGATCTCGCCCACCATGATCACGTCCGGGTCCTGGCGCAGGATGTGGCGCAGGGCGCTGGCGAAGGTGATCCCCACCTTGAGCTGCACCTCCGTCTGGTTGAACTCCTGGCAGACCATCTCGATCGGATCCTCGATCGTCGTCACGTTGATGTCGCGCGTGCAGATCGTCTTGAGCGCCGAGTAGAGGGTCGTCGTCTTGCCGGAGCCGGTGGGGCCGGTGACCAGAATGATGCCGTGCGGGCGGCTGATGAAGTCGTTGAAGGTCTGCAGCTCGTCCGGATAGAAGCCGAGACCGGAGAGGTCCTGCATCACCACCTGGGGATCGAAGATGCGCATCACGATCTTCTCGCCGAAGGCCACCGGCAGGGTGGAGACGCGCAGCTCGATCTCGCCGCCGGCGCGGTTCATCTTCACCCGGCCGTCCTGCGGCTTGCGCTTCTCGGCGATGTCCAGGCGGGACATGGTCTTGATGCGCGAGGTGACGGCGGCGTGCACGATCTTCGGCATCTTCTGGATGTCGTGCAGCACGCCGTCGATGCGGAAGCGGATGAGGCTCTCCTCGCGCTTGGGCTCGATGTGGATGTCGCTGGCGCGGCTTTCGAAGGCGTGCTGGAGCATGAACTCGACGGCGTTGACGACGTGCTGGTCCGAGGACTCGATCTCGGATTCGCTCTTCATGCGCACGAGCTGCTCGAGGTTGCCGAGATCGATGCCGGCGGTGAGGTCGCGCTCGGCCCGCTTGACCGAGTGGCGCAGGCCGTAGAACTCGGTGATCGCCTTGAGCACCTCGGGCTCGGAGGCGACGACGAGCTGGATCTCGCGGCCGGCGATGCGGCGGAAGGAGTCGAGCCCCTCGATGTCGTAGGGATTGGCGCAGGCCACGCGCAGGCGGCCGTTGGCCATGTCGAGCGGGATCATGCGATGGCGCCGGGCGAACGGGCGCGACATCTTGGACTCGATGAGGTCCGCGTTCAGGTTCAGGGTGTCGATGCGGACGTGCTCGAGCCGGGAGTCGGCGGCGATGGCCTGGGCGATATCGGTCTCGCCGATGGAGCCGCCCGAGTCGCGCCCGTTGGGCAGCCGCAACTGGCAGATCAGGTCGTAGGCCACCGCCTTCTGCTCGTAGGCGGTGGAGGAGCGCAGCCGGCTGGGCAGGGCCTGGGCTTCCCGCTTGACGGTTTCGCCCTGTTCGGGCGTCAGATAACCCTGACGCACCAGGATGTCGGCGACCATGTTGGGGGTGAGGTTCATGGGTGCTTCCTTCGCGAACGGTCCTCCAGTTTAGCGGAAGTCGGGCGGATCGGCAGTCCCAGCGCCGATCCCGTCATCTTCGAAGATCGGAGCGTCGCCCGCGCCGCCGAGGCCCCTCACCTCCCCGGCCCTCCTCTCCCACCTCACACCCGCCCGCCCAGGGAGAGGAGGGAGACTGTTTTGATTTGTTTTGAAAGCCCCTCCTCTCCCGGCGGTCGGGCGTGGTGGGAGAGGAGGGGTTTGGGGAGGTGAGGGGCCCGGCGGCGCGGATTCCGGTCCGCAGTTCTATACGGGTCGAATCGGAGAGGCCGCTGCCCTCGCGATACACTCCCATCCTCCCATGTCCGTCTCTCTCCTGGCGCTCCTGCTCGTCGTCGCCTCCAGCCTCGGTTGGGCGGGGTTCGACCTGCTGCGCAAGCTGCTGCTGCGGGAGGTCCCGCCGATGGCGCTGGTGTTCGCGCTGACGCTCGTTTCGACGCCCCTGTTCGCGGCGTGGGCGCTGGTCAGCGGCGCCTCCGCACCCGCGGCGGGCTACTGGACGCCGGCCGTCGCCTCCGTGCTGCTCAACGTGTTGGCCAACCTCTGTCTGCTCGAAGGGATGCGCATCGTGCCGCTGTCGGTGAGCGTGCCGCTGCTCTCCCTGACGCCGGTCTTCGCGGCCCTGCTGGCCATTCCCCTGCTCGGCGAGCGGCCGTCGCCGGCGAACGCCGCCGGCATCCTGATGGTGATCGCCGGCGCGATCGGACTGCACTGGCATCGCCATGCCGGCGCGGCGGCGGGCGGGGAGCGGCGCCGCCAGCTCAAGGGAGCGCTGCTCGTGGCGCTCACCTCGCTCTTCTGGGCGATGACGATTCCGCTCGACAAGCTGGCGGTGGCGCGGGCGGCCGCGCCGCTCCACGGCACGGTGCTCAACGCCGGCGTGGCGGCGGGAGTGCTCGTCGTGCTCCTCGGGCGGCGCCGTCTCGGCGACCTCGCGGCGGTGCGGCGCCTGCCGGGCCTCTTCGTCCTCTCGCTGATCGTGAGCTGCCTCGCCCTCGGCCTGCAGCTCCTCGCCCTGCCCCTGATGTTCGTCGGCACCATCGAGACCCTGAAGCGCGGCATCGGCAACTTCATGGCCCTGGTCTCCGGCCGGATCTTCTTCCGCGAGGCGGTGACCGTCCCCAAGGTGCTCGCCCTGGCGGTGATGGCGGTGGGCGTGGGCTTGATCCTGACCTGACGATTTTGGATTTGCGATTTTGGATTTTGGATTGGATGGGGGGAAAGGTGGGAGAATGGGCGCGCGATGGGCGTCCTCAATCCGCAATCCAAAATCCGCAATCCAAAATCCGCCCTCCTGCTCGTCCCGCTGCTCGCCCTGCTGGCCTGCGCGGCGCCGGCGGCGGTGCCTTTCCAGGCGGGCCTTCTGGCGAGCCTCCGGCTTCCCGAGGGTTTTTCGATCGCCGTCTTCTCCGATCAGGTGCCCGGCGCGCGCTCGCTGGCGCTCTCGCCCAAGGGCATCGTCTACGTGGGGACGCGGGACGCGGGGAAGGTCTACGCCGTGGTGGACCGCGACCGGGACGGCCGCGCCGACGAGGTGCGCACCATCGCCTCCGGCCTGCGCTCGCCGAACGGCGCGGCCTGGCGGGACGGCGCGCTGTACGTCGCCGAGATCTCGCGCCTGCTGCGCTTCGACGGCATCGACGGCCGGCTGGCGAACCCGCCCGCGCCCAAGGTGATCGCCGACGCCTACCCCACGGACGGCCATCACGGCTGGAAGTTCATCCGCTTCGGCCCGGACGGCAAGCTCTACGTGCCGGTGGGGGCGCCCTGCAACATCTGCGAATCGGCGAACCCGATCTACGCCTCGATCACCCGCATCTCTGCGCAGGGAGGCGAGCCGGAGATCTTCGCCCGCGGCGTGCGCAATACGGTCGGCTTCGACTGGCATCCGCGGACCGGCGAGCTGTGGTTCACCGACAACGGACGGGACCTGCTGGGCGACGACGTGCCGCCCGACGAGCTCGACCGGGCGCCGCGCGCGGGGCTGCACTTCGGCTATCCCTACTGCCACGCCGGCCGCATCGCCGATCCGGAATTCGGCCGCAAGCGTCCCTGCTCCGCGCTCACGCCGCCGGCGATCGCCCTCGGCCCCCACGTCGCCGCGCTCGGCATGCGCTTCTACACCGGAGCCATGTTCCCGCCGGCGTACCACGGGCAGATCTTCATCGCCGAGCACGGCTCCTGGAACCGCTCCGAGCCGATCGGCTACCGGGTGACCCTGGTGCGCCTGCGCGGCAACCAGGCGGTCTCCTATGAGCCGTTCGCCGAGGGCTGGCTGCGCGGCGGCGCCGCGTGGGGGCGGCCGGTGGACGTGCAGGTCCTGGCGGACGGCTCGCTGCTCGTCTCCGATGACGCCGCCGGCGCCATCTACCGCGTCACCTACGCCGCGCCCCGCAAGTAGGCGCGCCGTCGTTCTCTCCGGCGGGAACTTTCACCGCCTTCGGCGTCTCCGCCGGCGAGGGATCACCGGATGCGGCAACCTGATTCAAATCAATTTATTTGCGACGTGTTTCCTGCTCTTCTGTTCATTTCACTTGCCTGTCACCCAAGGAGCCTCCGCGGCGAGTTACAATGGGGCGGGCTTGAATCTTTGTAACATCAGGCACCCCCTGAGCGCCTGACTTTTCCCGAGAGGGAGGAGCAAAAAGTGTCCAGGGACGAGGTTCTCTTTTGGCTGCTGGAGGGAGTTGGATGCCGGAGTCTGCGGATGGCCCTGATCGTCCGGACGAGACAGAGCGCGCCGCTGGAGAGGCGACCGTGAGAGTGGCGATCGTCGATCCCCACCAGCTCTTCCGCGAGTGCCTGGCGGGAGTGCTCGCGGGGGACCGGCGCCTGGAGGTCACCGGCAGGTTCGCCAGCCGCCAGGAGGCGCTCGAAGGGCTGCCGCACGCCCGCGCCGACGTCCTGCTGCTGGTCCTCGATTCTCCCGCGGACGCCGTCTGCGGCTTCCTGCAGGCCGTCGATCAACAATCGCCGAAACCGAAAGTGATGCTGCTCGGACGGGACGAGGCCGACGAGCGCATCCTCGAGTATCTCGATGCCGGAGCCAGCGGCTTCCTGGCGCGCGATCAGTCGCTGGCGGAGCTGCGGGCGGCGATCCACGCCGTGTCGCGCGGCGACCGGGTCTGCACGCCCCGGCTGGCGAGCACCATGTACGCGCGCCTCGCCCGGCTCGGCCGCGAGCGCCGCCGCCGCGACAAGCTCGAATACCTCCTGCTGACGCCGCGCGAGCTGGAGATCCTGCGGCTGATCGCCGACGGATCGAGCAACCAGGAGGTCGCCCGCCAGTTGTATCTCTCCGTGCACACGGTGAAGAACCACGTCCACAAGATCCTCGAGACCCTGGGGGTCCACAGCCGTTGGGCGGCGGTCCAGCATGCGATCGAGCACGGCTGGCTTCCGGATCGGCGGCGGCGGTGAGCCTGGAGGCGGCTCCCCACGGCGGTGAATCGTTTTTGGTCCCCCGGGTTCATTGCCGGGTTCAGGGAGCCGGCTTTATGTCGGCTTCGATGCAACCGCCGATCCGGGTGGCCGTGAGCAGCCAGGAGCGGATGCTCCGCGAAGTGCTGGAAGCCTCCCTGGCCGGCCGCGAGGGCCTGGAGGTGGTTCCCGCGGACGACGGAGCCGACGTCCTGCTGGTGGACGTGGGATGCGATCCCTCGGCCGCCCTGGGGTACATCTGGGAAGCGCGCGATCGGTGGCCGCAGGCCAGGCTGATCGCCGTCGGGCTCGAGCGGGAGGACGAGAGCGTGGTGGATTTCATCGAGGCCGGCGCCGGCGGCTACGTGCTCAGGGGTTCGTCGCCGGACGACCTGGTGGCGGCGGTGCACGCCGCGAAACAGGGCCTGGCGCCCTGCGCGCCGCGGGTGGTGGCCTCGGTGCTCGCCCGTATCGCGGCGCTCTCCCGGCATGCCGGCCCGGCGCCCTGCACCGCCGACGTCGAGCCCCTGACGCTGCGCGAACGGGAGATCCTGGGCCTGCTGGCCGCGGGCCTGGGCAACAAGGAGGTGGGCCGGCGCCTCCGCATCACGGTGCAGACGGTGAAGAACCACGTCCACCGCGTCCTGGAGAAGCTGCGGGTGCATCGCCGCCGGGATGCCGTGCGGCAGGCCTACGACCTCGGGCTCCTCGCCGAGCCCAAGGACCTGCCCGGCCGCGGCAGAATCGTGGGGGGAGAGGGGGAAGGGGATGGCCTGGACCCCTCTTGAATCTTTCGGTTTCTTGTTCAATGAACGACAGGCCGGCAGCCTGGGGCTGCCGAGTCCTTTTGGCACGGAGGAGCAAGGCGTGAGCATTTCGGCTGAGGACATCAGGACCCGTATCAAGCAGATCATCGCCAACGTCGCCGGCCTCAATCCGGCCCGCATCGGGGACGACTCCACGCTGCGGGACGATCTCAAGCTCGACTCGCTGTCGCTGCTCGAGATCGGGGTCGACGTCGATCTGGCGTTCAAGCTGGAGCTGCCGGACGAGCATTACAAGGGGGTCGACAGCCTGCCGGCGATGGTGGATCTCGTGCAGCGGCGCCTGGGGGAGCTGTCGGGCGCCCAGCCGCAGGCGGTGCAGGGATGAAGCCGCGGATCGCGGTGACCGGCCTCGGCCTGGTCACCCCGGTCGGCGCCGGCCGCGACGAAGTGTGGGCGGGCCTGCTCGCCGGCCGCAGCGGCTTCGCGCCGGTCGAGTCGTTCGACACCCGCGCCTTCAGCGTCCACCTGGGGGCGGAGGTGCGGGGCTTCCGCGCCGAGCCGTTCGTCCGCCGGCTCGATCCCGGCGCGCTCGGCCGCGCCTCGCAGATGGCGATCGCCGCGGCGCGGATGGCGCTGGCGGACGCCGGCCTCGACGCCGAGGCGCTCGCCGCGGAGCGTGCCGGCGTGGCGATGGGCACGACTTCCGGCGAGCCGCGGGAGGTCGAGCGCTTCGACGACCGCTATCTCGCCGGCGAGCTCGACCGCGTCGGCGCCGAGTTCATCTCGCTCTATCCCTGCCACATGATCGCCGCCCACGTGGCGCGCGAGCTGGGCTTCGCCGGTCCCAACGCCATGTTCCCGACGGCCTGCGCCGCCGGCAACTACGCCATCGCCCACGCCATGGACGTGCTGCGCGCCGGCCGCGCCGACCTCATGCTGGCGGGCGGCGCGGACGCTTTCTCGCGCATCACCTACACCGGCTTCGCCCGCCTCGGCGCCATCGCGCCGGAGCGCTGCCAGCCGTTCGATCGCAACCGCAAGGGGATGATCCCCGGCGAGGGCGCCGCCGTGCTGGTGCTGGAGCCGCTGGAAGGGGCCCTGGCGCGCGGCGCGCGCGTCTACGCCGAGCTCGCCGGGTATGGGCTGTCGTGCGATGCTCACCACATGACGGCGGCGCATCCGGAAGGCGACGGCGCGGCGCGCGCCATGCAGCGGGCGCTCGCCGACGCCGGCGCCCGGCCGGAGGAGGTCAGCTATATCAGCGCCCACGGCACCGGCACGCCGACCAACGACCGGCTGGAGACGCTGGCGGTCAAGCGGGTGTTCGGCGAGGCGGCCCGCCGCACGCCGATGAGCTCGATCAAGTCGATGATCGGCCATACGATGGGAGCGGCCTCCGCCATCGAGGCGGCGGTCTGCGCCCTCGCCGTGGCCGAGGATCGCATCCCGCCGACGATGAACCTCGACGAGCCGGAGGACGATCTCGACTACGTGCCCAACGCCGCCCGCGACACGTGCGTCCGCCTGGCGATGAACAACGCCTATGCCTTCGGCGGCAACAACGCCTCCGTCATCCTGCGGAAGTGCGAGCCCTAGCCATGCGCCGGCGCGTCGTCATCACCGGAGCGGGGGTGATCTCTCCCCTGGCGGACTCGCCGGCGGGCCTGCACGCGGCGCTCTGCGCGGGGCGCAGCGCGGCGAAGCCGATCGAGCTGTTTCCGACCGAGGGGATCGGCTGCCATCAGGCGGGCGAGATCCGGCCCTTCGAGCCGCGCGACTATCTGGGCGAACGCAACCTGCGGCCGATCGACCGCACCTCGCGGCTGTTGCTGGTGGCGGCGCAGGGAGCGCTCGCGGCGAGCGGCTGGACGCCCGAGCTGCGCGCCGAGCGCGAGGTGGGCCTGGCGCTCGGCACCACCTTCTGCAGCGTGCGCACCATCGCCGAGTTCGACCGCCGCGGCCTGCAGCTCGGCCCCGCCCACGCCAGCCCCCTCGACTTCGCCAACAGCGTCATCAACGCCGCCGCCGGGCAGGCGGCCATCTGGCACAACCTGCGCGGCGTCAACTCCACGCTCTCGGCCGGCGAGGCTTCCGGGCTGCAGGCGATCGCCTACGCCGCCGATCTCATCCGCGGCGGGCGCGCCGAGGCGCTGCTGGCCGGCGGCGCCGAGGAGCTGTGCTTCGAGTCGTTCCTCGGCTACTACCGCGCCGGCCGTCTCTGCGGCTCGGCGGGCGGGGAAGGGGAGCGGCCGGTGCCGTTCGACGCCCGGCGCAACGGCTTCATGCTCGCCGAGGGCGCCGCCATGCTGATGCTGGAAGACGCGGCGGTGGCGGCGGCGCGGGGCGCCGCCGTGGCCGCGGAGGTGCTCGGCTACGCCTCCGTCTTCGCCCCTTCGCGCGAGGAGAGCGCGGCGGCGGCGGCGGTGGCGCGCGCCGTGCGCCTCGCCCTCGACGACGCCGGCGTCGCCCCGGAGCGCATCGACGCGCTGAGCGGGTCGGCGAGCGGCAGCGTCGCCGTTGACCGCTGGGAGGCCCTCGGGGTGGCGGCTGCTTTGGGGCCGCGCGCCGCGGCGCTGCCGGTCACCGCCGTCAAGTCAATGCTCGGCGAGGCGATGGGAGCCTCCGGCGCCCTCCAGGCCGTGGCGCTGCTCGGCACCCTGGGCGACGGCGCTTTGCCGGGCATCCAAGGCCTCGAAAGCACGGAGCCGGATTTCCCCCTGTCCGCAGCGGCCGCGGAGACGCGCACCGTCGAGGTGCGGCGGGCGCTGCTCACCGCCGTCGGCGCCGACGGGCACTGCTGCGCCCTCGTCGTCGGAGGGCCCGCTTGACGCGCCAGCCGGCGCCGTTCCCCGCCGCGCCGCGGGACGCCGATCTGGTGCCCCGCTTCGAAGAACAGGGATATACGCCGGAGGACGTCGAGGCGCGGCGCCGCTGGGTCGAGGAGCGCACCGGCGCGCGGCTGCAGCACGTCGGCTCCTGCTCGCTCGCCGGCGAGGCGATGCGCGGCAACGTCGAGAACCCCGTGGGAGCGGCGCAGGTGCCGCTCGGCGTCGCCGGTCCGTTGCGCGTCGAGGGCGAGCATGCCCGCGGCGTCTTCTACGTGCCGCTGGCCACCACGGAAGGGGCGCTCGTGCGCTCCTACGAGCGCGGCATGGTGACGCTCACCCGCACCGGCGGCGCCACGGCGCGCGTGCTCGTCGACGAGAACCGGGTGTCGCCGGTCTTCCGCTTCGAGGACGTCGCCGAAGCCGCCGGCTTCGCCCGCGACATCCAGGGATGTTTCGAGGCCCTGAAGGCGGAGGCCGAGGCCACCACCCGCCACGGCCGGCTGCTGCGGCTGGAGCCGCTGCCGCTGGGCCGCGAGGTGGTCGTCCACTTCTGCTATTGGACCGCCGACGCCCACGGCATGAACATGATCGTCAAGGCCACGGACCGCGCCTGCCGCTGGCTGGTCGGCCAGGGCCGCGCCCGCGACTATTACGTCTTCAGCGGCGCCGAATCGGAGAAGCGGGCGAGCGGCGCGCTGTTCGCCGGCGGCAAGGGCAAGAAGGTGCTGGCGGGCGCCCGCATCCCGGCGAGGCTGGTGCGTGCCTATCTGCACACCACGCCGGCGAAGATGGCGGACCTCTGGCAGCGCACGGTGCTCGGCCATCTGCAGACCGGCAGCCTCGGCTACAACGGCCACTTCGCCAACGGCCTGGCGGCGCTGTTCATCGCCTGCGGACAGGACGTCGCCAACGTCGCCAACTCAGCCGTCGGCGTCACCGTCTTCGAGCGCACGGAGGAGGGGGACCTGCACGCCAGCGTCACCCTGCCGTCGCTCACCGTCGCCACGGTGGGGGGCGGCACGGGCCTCGGCACGGCGCGCGAGTGTCTCGAGATGCTCGGCTGCGTGGGGGAGGGGAGCGCGCCCAAGCTGGCGGAGATCGCCGCCGCCGCCCTGCTCGCCGGCGAGCTCTCCATGGGCGCCGCCATCGCCAGCGGCGAGTTCGTGGCGGCGCACGAGACCTATGGTAGAAACAGACCAGGCTCGCCATGAGACGTCTCTTTCGCGGCCTGCGCCAGCCTCCCGAGGCGTCGTACGACGCCGTCATCATCGGTTCGGGCATCGGCGGCCTGGTCGCCGCCAATCTGCTGGCGCGCGAGGGACTCAAGGTGCTCCTCGCCGAGCAGCACTACATGGTCGGCGGCTACTGCAGCACCTTCCGCCGCGGCGGCTATACCTTCGACGCCTCGACGCACTTCTATCCGCTGCTGGGCAATCCCGAGACCCTGACCGGCCGCCTGCTCGGCGAGCTGGGGGTGACCACCGGCTGGGTGAAGATGGACCCGGTCGACACCTTCCACTTTCCGGACGGTACGCGCTTCGCCGTGCCCGCCGATTTCGAGAGCTATCTGGCGAAGCTCAAGGCGGATTTCCCGCATGAGATCGCCGCCCTCGACAGCTTCTTCGCCGCCGTGCGCGAGGTCTATCTGCTCGGGCTCTTCCACTACTTCCGCGGCCGCCCGGAGCCGGAGCGCCTGGCGCCCTACCGCGACCTGACGGTGCGCGAGGCGCTCGACCGCTGGTTCCGCGATCCCAAGCTCAAGCTGCTGCTCACCGCCGATTGCCCGCACTGGGGCTCGCCGCCCGGCCGCACCTCGTTCGTCTTCGATTCCATGCTGCGCCTCTCCTATTTCCTCGGCAACTACTATCCGCGCGGCGGCTCGCAGGCGTTCGCCGACGAGTTGGCGTTGCGTTTCGAGGAGAAGGGCGGGCATCTGCTCACCAGCACGCCGGTGCGGCGCATCGTCGTCGAGCAGGGTGCGGCGCGCGGCGTCGAGATCGAGACCTTGCGCGGGCCGCTCGGCGGCCTGCGCGCCACCGTCAACGCCGGCGTCGTCATCTCCAACGCCGACCTGCTGCAGACCCTGACCGATCTGGTCGGCGGCGAGCACCTGCCCGCGGGGACGCTCGAGGAGCTGCGGCGCCTGCGGCCGACGTTCCCTTGCTGGCTCACCCATCTCGGATTGCGCGGGGTGGCGCGCGAGACCCTGGAGGAAGCCCAGGGCTACTATTGGGACTCCTGGGACATGGACCGGGTCGGCCGCGACGCACTGTGTTTCAAGCTGTTTTCTCCCACCGTCTACGAACCTGCGGTAGCGCCGTCCGGTGAGCAGATCCTCATTGTTCAAAAAGTGCTGGAAATGGATTACGATGAGGTCGTTGACTGGCCCGCTCACAAGGAGAAGATCGAGAATTTCGTTTTCAGCAATCTGGAGCGGGTGATCCCGGGGATCGGCGACCGCATCGCCGTGCGCACCAGCGCCTCGGCGCGCACGGCCTCGCGATTCACCTGGAATTACCAGGGCGCGATGCTGGGCTGGGAGATGTCGCCCGGCCAGTTGGGCGAGCGCCGGCCCGACATCGAGACGGCGGTCCCCGGGTTGTACTGCGTCGGGCACTGGACGCGCCCCGGCGGCGGCATCACGCCGGTGATCGTCTCGGCGCAGGCGGTGGCGCGGCAGGTGCTGCGAGGAGCTCCCGCGCCGTCGCCCGGGTCGGTCCGCATCCGCGAGCCGGTTTCGACAGGCTGAAGGAGAAGGCGTGACGAGAGTCTGGCTGGTCGGCCCCGAGGATGGCGTCACGGCTGCGATCGCCGGGCGGCTGGCGGGCTGTACGGTCTCGCGCGCGGCGGCTCCCCCGGAAGGCACCGAGGTGGCGGTGTACCGGCCGCGGCTGAGCGGCGGGAAACCGGATCTCGCGGAGGCGGAGCAGGTCTTCCAGGCGGCGGGCGGCCTGCCGCGGTTCGTCCTGCTGTCGAGCGCCGCGGTCCACGCTCCCCACCATCACAATCTCGGCTACGTGCCGGAGACGTACCGGTCGCAGGGCGCGAACCCCATCGCCGCTGCGTGGGCCGAGCTCGAATCGCGGTTCGAGGCCCGCCTGCCGCGGGCCGAGCGGCTCGTGCTGCGGCCGGC
Source organism: Acidobacteriota bacterium (assembly GCA_046765915.1). Lineage (GTDB taxonomy): Bacteria > Acidobacteriota > Thermoanaerobaculia > Multivoradales > UBA5704 > DATARR01. Next base: position 12,678 of record JBKPTH010000021.1, read on the forward strand.
GCCGGTGCCGGCGCGCGGCGGCGGCGATCCCTGGTCCCGCCTGCTCTCCGGCCGCGCCGCCGCCGTGCCTCCCGGGTTCGATCCGGCCCTCCAGTTCCTCGCCCCGGAGGACCTCGCCGAGGCCGTGGCCCGCGCCGTGGAGCAAGGTGCGGGCAAGCCCGGCGTCTACCACGTGGCTCCGCGCGGCGCCGTCCCGGTGCGCGGCGCTCTCCGGCAGGCCGGCGTACGGCGCCTGCCGCTGCGCTGGTTCGACCGCAGCGGGCTGGGCGGCTACCTGCGCCACAACGCGACCGTCTCCGGCCGCAAGATCGAAGCCGAGCTCGGCTTTGTCCCTGGCCGCACCAGCGCCGAGGCCGTGCGCGCCGCCTTCGGCGAAGGTGGGGCCGGTGGCGCCACGGAGTTCGACGACTTCGGGCTCGACGCCGGCTACATCGGCGCCTACGAGCGCACCCTGTTCCGTTTCCTCCACGATCTCTATTGGCGCATCGAGTACCGCGGGCTGGAGAACGTGCCGCGGCAGGGGAGGGCGGTGCTCACCGGCATGCACCGGGGCTTCATGCCGTGGGACGGCGTCATGGCCCTGGTGGGCGTCCGTCGCGCCACCGGGCGCATCCCGCGCTTTCTCATCCATCCCTGCCTGGTCAAGACGCCGTTCCTGGCCAACTACATGACCAAGCTCGGGGGGATCCTCGCCTGCCAGGACAACGCCGACTGGGTGCTCGGCAACGAGGGCTTGCTTGGCATGTTCCCCGAAGGCATCCACGGGGCCTTCACCCCCTACCGGGACGCTTACAAGCTCGGCAAGTTCGGGCGCGACGAGTACGTGAAGATGGCGCTGCGCAACCGGGCGCCGATCGTCCCCTTCGTCACCGTCGGCAGCGCCGAGATCTATCCCATCCTGGGACGGCTCGACTGGAAGTGGGTCAAGCGCGCCACCGAGTGGCTGTACCTGCCGCTCTGCCCCAACTTCCCGTTCCCCGGCCTGCCGCTGCCCTCGAAGTGGCATACGCGGTTCCTGGAGCCGATGCACGTCGAGCAGCGTTACGGCCCCGAGGCGGCCGACGACCCCGAGGTGGTGCGCGCGCTCAGCCGCGAGGTGCGGGCGCGGATGCAGGAGGCGATCGACGGCATGCTGGCCCGGCGCAAGTCGATCTTCCGCGGCTCGATTTTCAATGAGAAAGCCGGCGTAGGAGAGCCGCGAGGGGGCGAAGCGCTGTGAACGCACAGAACGCACAGAAGAATGGCGGCCTGGTCGTAGACGTCCTCCAATTCAGCAACGGGCTGTTTTCGCTGCTGGCCGACGTGGCGAAGGGGCTTTGTACGCCCCAGGTGCTGAACCCGGCCGTGGCGATCAACCTGACGGGAAATCCCATCGCGCGGGCGGCCGATGGGCTCCGCCTCTTCCTGGCGGGCGGCAATGTCTGGACCAGCGCCGGGGAGCTGTTGAAGAAAAGCGAGATTTTCATCCTCGTGCCGGCGGTCGCGCCGCTGATCGACGAGCCCCCTCACGGTCTCCTGCCGCTGCCGCAGATGGTTGCCAACGCCTATGGGCGGCTCGGCGACTTCCTCGCGTTGTGGGGCATCGAGGGTCTGGGGCACGACTACGGGGACCGCTTCTGGCAGCAGGGTATGGTGCCGCATGGCATCCTGTCGCCGGAGGTCACCAAGGACCTGCCGTCGGGCAGCCTGCCCATGCTGAACGCCGGCATCGGGCTGTCCATGGCCCGCACGATCTTCGATGGCAACGCGCTCGCCGGCTTCCCGCGCGGCCTGTGCTGGGACACGCCGGCCGCGGAGATCCGCCGCATGGTCGCGGAGATCGTCCGCCTCGACCGCGACAACGCCACGCCCGGCTACGCCGGGGCGGCCTACGAGAATCTCGGGCTGACCACCCGCACCCTGCGCCCCACCATGGTCCCGGCCGTCGACCAGGCGCTCCGCGAGGTGGCGCCGGAGGTGCGCGGCTACTTCTGGCACGGCGTGGGCCGGGCGCTCTACTTCTGGCTCGTCAATTTCCTCCCCTGCTCGGACTGGCAGGTCTTCCAGATGGCGCGCCACGAAGCGCCCGACGAGGCGGCGCTCCTCAACGCCTGGGCCGGAGCGGCCTGGGGCTACGCGCTCGTCACCCAACAAAAACCGGAGCTCATGGCGGACCTGCTCCTCCAGCTCAACGGCGAGGAGCTGGAGAAAAACGGCGGCTTCGCCAACGGCATCGCCTCTTCGATGATGATGCGCTTCGACACGACGCCGGACGCGCCGTTCATCGAGCGCTTCATCCGGTACCAGCCGCCGGACCCGCGGGTGGCGGAGCTGTGGCAGCGGCTGGTGCGGACGCCGGCCGAGACGGCGCTCGCCGAATACTATCCGGTGCTCAAGCGGGAAGGCCGCCTGGGCGAGATCTTCCAGTACAACGATCTGCCGGCGCTCGTCGCGCAGCTCCGGAGGAGCGCGAAACGCTCGGCCTGACCGCGGTTTAGATCCCTTTTAGTCCGCGATGGCTCCCGTCCGCGAGCCGCCGTTAATTTAGAATTTCCCGAGGTCCAGTCATGGCCGTTCCCGGCAATATGTGTCGCCCGCTTCGCGCTCCGGGCCATTTCCTCGTGTGTCCGGGCTCGATTCTTGAAGAGAAAGCTGGAGTGGATCGACGCGGAGGAGAGGCGCTCTGACCACCTTCTGGTCCAACATCCGCCGGCTGGCCTGGATCTTCCGGGTGATAGCGGGGCATCTCGCGGCCCACCTGCTGGGGGTCCGCCTCGAGCGCTGGCCGTGGCTGGCTCGCCGCCTCCCTCCGGCCGGGCTGACCCGGGCCGAGCGGCTGCGCGCCGTGCTGGAGGATCTCGGCGGCACCTTCATCAAGTTCGGCCAGATGCTGGCGCTGCAGCCGGACATCGTCTCCTTCGAGGTCTGCGAGGCCCTCTCCAACCTTCTCGATCGCGTCTCGCCGTTCCCCTTCGCGGCGGTCGAGCGGACGTTCCGCGAGGATTTCGGCAAGAAGCCCTGCGAAATCTTCGACGGCTTCGAGGCCGAGCCCATCGCCACCGCCTCGATCGGACAGGTTCACGTCGCCTATCTGGACGGGCGCAAGCTCGCCGTCAAGGTGCAGCGGCCCGGGGTGGATGTCGCCTTCTCCGGCGACATCCGCCTGATGAGCTCGGCCTTGTGGTGCGTCCGCCATCTTCATCTGCGCCCCTTGTACTGGGCCATCGAGCCGCTGACCGAGTTCATCGTCTGGACCGCCGAGGAGCTCGACTACCGCACCGAGGCGCGCTACATGGAGCAGCTCCGGATCAACAGCCGGGACAACCCCGTCGAGCGCGTGCCGGAAGTGCTGTGGACCTACACAGGCCGCCGCACCCTGGTGGCCGAGTTCTTCGAGGGCACGACGCTGCTGGGATACCTGCGGGCCCGCGACCTGCGCGACGAGATGACGCTGCGCCGCCTGGAGATGGCCGGCTTCGAGCCGAACCAGTTCGCCCGCAACGTCATCGACAACTTCCTCGGCGACGCCTTCCTGCACGGCATCTTCCACGCCGACCTGCATCCGGCGAACCTCATGATCCTGCCGGACAACGTCGTCGGCTACGTCGACTTCGGCATCACCGGCGTGCTCAGTCACTACTCGCGCCGGCACCTGATCAACCTCACGCTGGCTTACACGAGCGCCGATCTCGACGCCATGTGCAACGCCTTTTTCAAGGTGGCGGTGATGGGCGCCGACTCCGATCCGGAGGGCTTCCGCGCCGGCATGGCGAAGCTGGCCCACACCTGGTACGACTACGAGGGCAAGGAGCGGCGGCTGCGCAAGAACTTCACCCTGGTGATGCTCGACATGCTGCGGTTGTCGCGCGCCACCCGCATCTGGCCCGAGCAGGACGTCGTCAAGTACATCCGCTCGTCGATCGCCATCGACGGCCTGATCACCCGCTTCGCGCCCGGCTTCGACGTCGGCCGCTACCTCGCCGCCGCCTGCAGCCGCCACCTGCGGCAGGAGAGCTGGCGGCTGCTGTTCTCGCACGAGCGCATGGTCGAGTGGTCCAGCGCCGCCGGCAGCCTGGCGCACGACGGCGGCGCGCGGGCGGCGAGCTTTTTCGAGCGGGTGACGAGCCCGCCCCGCCCCGCCTCCCGGGAGACGAGGAGGCCCGCCGCGGGCGGCGAGGAGGTGCGGGCGCTGCGGCTGGCCAGCGTCGTCTTCACCCTCGCGCTCCTCCTCACCGTGACGGGGGAGCGGGCCGTGCTGGGAGCCAATCTGTTCTCGGCGGAGGTGCTGGTCGCCGGCGCCGCCCTGAGCCTGTTTCTCAATACTCTGCGCAGATGCCTGTGAAAGGAGCGTTTTCCATGCGTGAGCTGACCAAGTCGATGCTGAGCTTCTCGTGGGCCCTGCCGCTCTTCGGCATGAAGCAGATGATGGACATCGCCATGCCGCGGGACGCGAGCCGGCCCTTCGGCCGGGCGACGGACGGCTTCGAGGCCGTCACCCATGCGGCCCGGGGCCAGTTGGGGAGCACCTGGGACGGCGCCTTCCGCGCCGGCGATCAGCTCCAGCGCGGGCTGGTGGACCTGATGTTCAGCTTCTTCTCCCTGGACGCCCTCAATCCCAACCGCATGATGCAGATGACCTCGGACGCGATGCAGCGCTCGATGGGCGCCGTCGGGCAGATGACGGGGCAGGGCTCGCCCGCCGACGGCGGCTGGGGACAGACGGCGCAGTCGGCGATGCAGTCCGGCATGCAGGCCGCCGCGCAGGCGACGCAGGCCGCCGTGCAGGCCACCCAGACCGCCGCGCAGACCATGGCGCCGGGCACGACCTCGGCACCGGGACCCTCGGGTTGGCGGGTGTCGACGCCGTCGGGCATCTGAGGGCGGGAAGTCCGATGCGTGGTCCGCGCATGAGAGGAGCGGCATGAGGCCGGTGGAGCCCCTGCGGCGGCGCGCGCCGGCGGAGCGGCGCGAGCTGGAGGATTGCCTCGCCCGCTGGGAGCTGCTAAGCCGCCCGCGGCCCGTGGACGGCCCGGCGGCGGTGGAGGAGGAGCCGTTCGGCCGCCGCCTGCGGGGAGCGCTCCACGAGCTGGGTCCGGTCTTCTCGGCCTTCGGCCTCTACCTGGCCTCGCGCGTCGACCTGCTGCCGGCGGCCGACTGTCTCGAGCTGGCCGCCCTGCCCGACCAGGTGCCGCCCATGCCGGCGGCGGCCGTCCACGCGCTCATCGCCGCCGAGCTGGGCCGGCCGGCGGAGGCCGCCCTCGCGGCGCTCGAGCCGGAGCCCTGGGACTCCCGCCTGCTCGTGCAGGCGCAGCGCGCCCGGTTGACGGACGGCCAGGCGGTGGTCCTGCGGCTCGTCCGGCCCGACGCCGCCGAGGCGGTCGAGCGCGATCTGCAGCGGCTGCCATGGCTCGCCGGCGGCTTCGCCCTCCAGGGCTGGAGCGACGGTCTTCTCGGCGAGGCGATCGCCGACTTCCAACGGTCGCTGCGCGCGGTCACGGACTTCGCCGCCATCGCCGAGGCGCTCGGCTTGCTGGCGGGCGACGCGGAAGGCTTCGGCATGCTGTTGCCGCCGCGGGTGCGCCCGGATCTCACCACCGCGCGGTTGCTGGCGGTCGAGGACCCCGGCGGCTTCGACCTCGCCACGGCGGCCGCTGGCGGCGAGGACGGCGGGCGGCGGCGCGAGCTGGCGCGGCGGCTCTGCGTCGCCTGGCTGCGCCAGGCGCTCGACGGGCGGGTCTTCCCCCAGTGGCTGCCGGAGGCGGACCCGCGCTGCTTCGCCGACGGGAGGCTCGCCTTCCTCGCCGGCGCCTTCGCGCGGCCGCCGCAGCCCGACCGCACCAACGTGCGGGGTCTCCTCATCGCCCTCGCCTCCCGCGAGCCGGACGACGCCTGCTCGTACCTCCTGCGGGAGATGGTCCCGGAGGCGCCCGCGGGAGCCGAGGAGCGGCTGCGGCTGCAGATGCGCCAGGTGGTGCCGTTCCGCGACGGCGCCTGGAGCGCCAGCGGCGAGAGCCTGGCCGAGCACGCCTTCGTCTGCGCCCGCCTGGCCCGCGGCTGCGGCTTCCGGCCGCGGTTCCACATGGTGACCTTCTACCGCGGCCTGGCCGCCGTCTCCCTCGCCGCCCGGCGGCTGGCGCCGGAGGACGACGCGCTGTTCGAAGGCCTCAAGGAGGTGCGGGTCCTGGCGAGCTTCTCCCAGATGCGCGAGGCGATGTCGCCGGGACCGAACGAGCAGTGGGGCCGCTACGCGGTGTTGATGTCGGAGCTGCCGCGGCGGATGGACGAGCTGCTGACCCTGGCGGCCGAGGGCGGCCGCGGGCGGGCGGAGGTGCCGGAGACCCAGCGGCGGCAACGGCGCCGGGAGAGCTCGCACCTGGTGCTCGCCGCCTGCCTCATGGTGCTGGCGGCGCTGGCCCTGGTGTTGCACCGCTTCGTCCGGGCGAGCATGCTCGCCGGCTGGGGAGAGCCGATCGCCGCGGCGCTCTTCCTCGCCGTCGGCGGTTTCCTGCTGTGGACCTTGACGCGGTCGTCGTGAGCACGGAGGAAGGAGGAGAAGGGCGGACGATGCTGCAGTTGCTCGGCCAGATGATGTGGCTGCCGGTCTCGATGCTCGCCTGCTGCGTGGATCTCGTCGCCGCAGCGCTGCGGACCGCACAACCGCCGGGCTTGCAGGATTCCGCGACGGCATACGCAAACGCCCGGGATACGGAGCTCCCGGGCGGTGGATCGGATAGGGACAACCCATGGGCGCAGCGGACCGGCGCCACGAATGCAGGCAAGGAGGAAAGGAAAATGTCTAGTTGCAACTGCTGCTGTAACGACAGAGACGGCGGAATGATCAAGCTGATGCAGTACTCGCTCGTCTCGATCAAGCGCTGTCAGGAGGAGCTGCTCTGCCAGGGGGAGATCATCGAGCGCACCGACATGAGCCCCGAGGCCTTCGCCACCTGGATCGTCGCGCTCTACATCCAGGGCGACCTGCCGAATTGCAGGCCGAGGCCCCTCACCCGGGACGACAAGAAGTACCTCCGGGTCTACCACCGCGTCCTCGAAGAGTGGCCGCGCCAGAAGGACGACTGCTGCGACGACAATCGCGAGGTCACCGCGCTGCACGAGATCCGCGACGCGATCTACCGGGCGATCGGCGGCAGAGGCGAGGAGTCGGCCACGGCCGAGACCTAGGTCCATCGCGGGGCGAGGGTCCCGCTTGCAGCCCGTCTTCGAGGCCACGCGGCCGCCGTGTCCGTTGCCGGGCGGCAGCCGCGGCAGCACTTGGGAGAATGAGCGATCTCGTGGAAGATGTTCCAGGCCATGAGCCGTGAGCTCGTCGGATCGATGATGGATCTGTCCTCTTCGATGGCGATGTTCGGCGCCCGCCAGATGGGGGCGGTGCTGGGGGAGACCGCCTCCCGGCGGGCCATGGGCGCAGCCTTGCAACTGCTGCAGCGGTCGGCGGCGGCGGTGCAGGCGGCGTTGCCGGGCGAGGCGGGCTCCGACTGGCGGGAGCTCGCCAACAAGCTCGAAGCCTTCGGGCTCTTCCAGCAGGCGCCGCTGTGGGTGGGTGTGGCGCCGGGGGCCGACCTTCCCCTGCAAGAGCAGCTTCGGCGGGCCTCGGCGCTCGGCGGCTACCGCTCGGTGTGGGCGGCGGAAGGGCTGGGCTACGCCAACGCCGAGAGCGCCTGGGAGACCGGACGCGCGCCGGGGTGGCTCGCCGGGAGCCCCGGCCTGCAGGGCGCTTTCCTGCCGCTCCACACCGGGGCGGCGCTGTCGTTCGCCGGGCGCCTGCTGGCCGCGGAGGAAGCCCGGACTCGCGAGGGCGTCGCGCGCTGGCTGGCGCTTTGGGAGGGCAATACCCGCGCCGGATACGCCGGCCTCACGGCGGAGGCGTTGGGACTGGTGGCGAGAAATCTCTACCCTCACCTCGTTCCCCGCCTGGCGGGAACCCTGGCCGCGCTCGCTCCGCTCCTCGCCGAATACTTCTGGCACGGCGTCGGCCGCGGCCTCTACTTCGCGCCCACGCACGCGCTGCCCAACAGCGGCTCCCACGGGCGGGCCTTCGAGAAAGCCCGGCGCGAGCCGCCCGACGAAGCGGGCCGGCGCAACGCCACCGCGGGACTGGCCTGGGCGCTGACCCTGGTCAACCTGCGGCACCCGGAGGTCGTCGCCGGCGTGCTGCGGCGCTACCGCTTGGGGTCCGCCTTCGCCAACGGCGTCGCATCGGCGGTCGTCGTCTGGCACGAGATCGTGGGGCGCGACGCACACCTCGAGGCGTTTCTCGCCTACCGCGGCCCGGACCTCGGCGGGCGATGGAACGACCTTGTGGCGGGCCCCTGCGAAGAAGCGTTGCAGTCCTTCGCATCCCAGCTCCGGCGGGGCCCGGGACTGGCGGATCTGTTCCGCTTCCAGCCGCCGCTGCGAAAGGGGGTGAGCCGTCCATGATCTGGACTCCGCTGAGCTTTTTCGGCCAGTTCTTCGACGCCATGGTGGGACAGGTGGTGAGCGTGCTGGGCGGCGGGTCGCGTCCCCTCAGCAGGAGCCTGACGCCCCGGGACGGCGGGCGGCGGGACGCCGCCGGAGGCATGACCGCTCCGCCGCCGTCCGCGGTCCGGAGCCAGCCCTGGCAGCCGGCGCGCATCCTGGAGAGCGCGGAGAGCGCGCCGCCACCGGCCAAGGATCTGTGGGGCGACGACATCAAGCTCGTCAAATACGGCATCGTCTCGCTCCGCCGGTGCCACGAGCGGACCCTCTACGGCAACCAGATCCTGGTGACGATCCCGATGACCCCTGAGACCTTCTCCACCTGGGTCATCGCCTGTTATCTGCAGGCCGAGGACTTCCCCGTGGATGGCCGCGACGCCGTGGCGCGCGAACGCCGGAACGCGATCCCGTACGAAGAGAAGAGATACCTGCGGGTCGCCTACGAGGTTCTCTGCCGCTGGCCGTTCGAGCCGGACGACTGCTGCGACGACACCCGGGAGATCAGGGCCCTGCACGGCATCCGCGACGCCATCCTCGAGCTCGGCGCGCAGCCCGCGGCTCCGCGCAGCCTGCCGCTGGCGCTGCCGCCGGCGGAGATCGCGGCGCCCGCGGCGCCGGTCGCGGCGCTGGAGGCGCCCGCGGCCGAGCCGAGCCGGGAGGAGAAACGGGTCCTCAAGGCGCTGGCGAAAGGCCCGGCGGCCAAGAGCCGGTTGGTCAGCCGGAGCGGCCTGGACAAGAACCAGGTCAACAAGGCGGTCCGGAGCCTGGAGGCGGCCGGCCGCATCCGCCGCACGGGACAGGGCCTCCAGACGCGCTATCACCTGGCGGAGCCCGAGGGCTGAACGGCGATGCTGGACGAGACGACCTGCTGCACCGGTACGGCCGCAGCCTCCCCCTATGCCGTCCTGCAGGACGCCACGGAGGTGCTCCCGGGCGCCGAGCTCTATCTGCGCCGCGGCCTGGACCTCAAGCGCTGGTGGGACCGGGCGGTCGGCACGCAAAACTTCGGGCGCCGGTTCCCTCTCACCATGATCAACCCCAACCGGCCCGACACCAGCTTTGGCTTCTTCGACCACGCCGTCGTGGACGGCCGCGAGATGCCCATCATGGGCAACTACCAGTCCCTGCTCTATGACCGGCCGAAGTCGCCCACCACCGACGCGGTGAAGGCCGCGCGGTGGATGCGCGACCAGGTGCGGATGTTCGCCCTGCGCTACTTCATGCGGGTCAGCAGCTTCCTCCAGCCGGAGGCGTTCGTCCCTCCCGGCGACCGGGCGCCGCTCCCCGAGCTGCTCCGCCCCCTGAGCTGGTGTCCGGAGGAGAACCCGTCGCCGATCGGCTTCGGCTTCCAGCAGCTCTACTACAAGGAAGCCCGCGACGGGACCGTCCGCCCCTTCCCCGAGGCCGAGCGCACGCAGATCGTCGACCTGCGCCGCATCGGACCCGAGCTCGAATGGATCCTGACCTACGTCCAGATCTTCGACTTCAACTTTGTCACCCAGCCGTTCGGCCCCGGCACGCCGACCCTCGCCGTGCCCCTGCAGGAGGGGAGCTTCCTGATCACCAACCGCGAGTTCGTCGTCGACGAGGAGGCGCCGGAGCCCGATCTGCTCGGCCGCTACGGCTTCGGCTACGCCTTCATCAAGAACCCCGAGCCGAGCCTCTTCGCCTACGGACCGGGCGAGTTCGAAGCCGCCATCGAGATCATCCAGTTCTGCGTCCAGCGGGACGGCAGCGTGCGCGCCGAGGCGATCTTCGTCGTCAATCGTCCGCACCATATCCTCAACGTGCCGCTCAACCCCTTCGCATTCGGCTATCAGGCGGCCTGCCTGTTGAACCTCGGCACGACGTCGTGCGTCCTCGCGCCGTTCAAGCAGGCCTTCGATCGGCTGTCCGGCGGCGGTCTCACCTTCGATCCGGCATCGCTCTTCGTCAACGCCACCAATCTTCTGACCGGCGGGCTCGCGGCGAGCACTTTCTGCGTCTCCCTCGAGCAGCTCAACAAGGACTTTCTGGTCCAGCACTTCCAGCAGCACTACCAGACCCTCGTCGGCTCGCTGCAGACCTGGCGCCAGATCCCCGACTGGCTGGCGCCGGAAAGCGAGCTGCCCGCGTTCGTGGTGACCGGGAGGAGCAAGTGAGCGACGGCCCTCCCGAGGGCTCGCCGCCGGCGGGCGGCTTCGCCGAGCTGATGAAGTCGATGCTCAGGTTCTCCTGGGCGATGTCGCTCTTCGGCGTGCGCAACCTCGGCAACCTGGCGGCGCCGGAACAGGCGGCCTCTTCGCTCGACGCCGTCACCGACGCCGCCGCGGGGCAGTTGGGAGACGGGCTGCGCGGCGCCTTCCAGGCCGGCGACCGCCTGCAGCAGAGCGTGGTGGACGGCGTCTTCGGCGCCGCGGCCGGCGCCGGGAGCGCCGGCGGCACGGAGCATCCCGCGGCGCCGGTGCGCAGCGGCAGCCTCGACGCCGCGACCTTCGTGGCCCTGGGAGAAGGCCTCGCCGCCGGCGCGGCCGACTTCTTTCTCAGCTCCGACCTGCAGCGGGACTGCTTCCCGGCGCAGATGGCGCGCCAGATGCGCACCGGCTTCGCCCAGGCCTTGCTGCAGCCGCCCGGCGTCGGCAATCTGCCGGGGTTCCAGCCGCTGCCGGTGGTGATCCCCGGGCTGATGCAGACCACGGTCGTCGAGCCCTTCCCGCCGCCGGCCGACCTGGGCAACCTGGCGGTCCCGGGCTTCCGCCTCGCCGACGCGGTCCACCTGCACCCGAAGGCTCCGCTGGTGCACCGCCACGACGCCCGGCAGACGGCCGCCAACCTGATCCTCGGCCTGCCGAGGCTGCTGGAGGAGGGGAGCGGGAAGTTTCCGACGCAGCTCGAGCGCGCCCTGGAGCGCAAGCCGACCTTCGCCCTCGTGGCGCTCGGCTACACGGAAGCGATCGAGGCGGCCCTGGCGGGCGATCCCCGCCGCCTTCCCACGGCCGCCTCCCTGCGCAAGGACTACGGCCATCTCCTGAAATCGCTGCGCGACGCGGGCGCCGAGGTCCTGGCGCTCAACGTTCCCGATCCCTTCGACGCCGCCTGCCTGTCGTCGATCGAGGCGGCGGCCGGCGCGGTCAGGGCCGCGCCGCGGAGGCTGCTCGATCTCTACGGCCTCGGCGCCGCCGACTGGATCACGGTCCGCGGCCTGGTGGAGATCGGCTACCAGCTCCTCGCGCGGGAGGTCCGGCCGCTGCCCGCGGGGTCGGTGGTGAAGGGGGAGGCCGCCCGCCGCGTCCGCGAGCGCATCCAGGAGCTCGACGGCGAGCTGGCGGCGCTGGCCCGCGAGCACGGTGCGCCTCTTCTCGACCTGCACGCCCTCTGGCGCACCGTCCGCTCGCAGGGTGTCAACGCGGGCTCCCGGCAGTTGACCGCCGGCTACCTCGGCGGCTTCTACTCGCTCAACGGCTACTATCCCGGCAAGACGGGGCACGCCCTCGTCGCCAACGAGGCCCTGCGGCTCCTCAACGAGACCTACGGGGCGGAGTTTCCGCTCATCGATCTCGCCGGCGTGGCGGCGACCGACCCCGTGACCCAGTACCAGCCGGCCGGCGGGTCCGAGTGGTCCGCGGAGCAGAGGCCGGCGCCCCCCGCTCCCGCGGTCGTCGCGGACCAGGCGGCGCCGGCCGCCGCCGCGATCCTCGCCACGGAGCCTCCGGGCAGGCCGGCGGGCCGGACGGCCTCCGCCCGGCCCGTGGACACCTGTCCGCCGCCCCCGCTCGCCAGGCCGCTCGAGCTGCCTGCCGGCGGCGAAGTGGTCCTGACGCTCAACAAGGAGCGGAGCTACTTCGGCGACGCGCTGCGCGCCGTCGACTGCCTGGAGCCGCAGGCCGCGCAGTTCGGCGCCTGCGGCGGCGTGCTCTTCGGCGGCCTGGCGATGATGGACAGCCACCTCAGCGGCCAGGTCCGCATCCGCTTCTCGCCGCCGGTGAATCAATCCGGCCATACCCTCAGCCAGATCGAGATCTCGGTGATGGACGGCCTGCAGGGGGACGACGGCGTCCTCGCCGCGCCGCAGCTCTACAAGCTGCCGGGCCAGCGGCAGCGGGTGGCGGACTTCCCCGGCCTGGTCTCCCGCGGCCTCCTCGACCTGACCACCGGCCGGCTCGCCCCCAGCCCGCCGTTCCCGCTGCCGGAATTCCGCTTCCTCTTCTCGAACACCGCGCTCGACGCCCTGGTCGCCGTCAATCCGACCTTCCCGCGGGTGCCCATCACCTTTCCCGCCCTGCAGCCGGGCCAGCCCGGCTCGGCCTGGGTGCAGCTCACGCAGAAGGAGGACGGCGGGCTCGACTTCGAGCTCTTCGGCACCACGTTCGTGCCGCTGCAGGCGGTCCTGGGCGGCGCGCCGGCCCGCTTCCCGCTCCCCTTCGCCGGCCCCTCGGGGCAGTACGCGAGCATCCTGACGCGCGGCGTGGCGCTCCATCCGCACCTCCACCTGAGCACCCGCGAGTCGCCCGCCGCGACGCCGGAGGGCGTGCCGGAGATCCCCACCAACACGGTCCGGGAGCTCACCTTCCTCACCCACAACACCAGCTTCGGCGACGCTTTCACGCTCAACGGCCCGTACCTCGGCGGCGACGGCAAGGGGCGCTCCCAGCTCGCCGGCCGGCTGCACGTGCAGTTCGGCGAGCGGGAAGGCAATACGGTGCCGATCTACGTCAGCGCCATGCCCCCGGGCGGGTACCTGGTCCCCAACCCGCAGAGCCCTTATTGGCAGGCCTTCCAGGCCCAGGGCTACTCCAACCCTCAGCTCCTCACCGGGCCGATCGGCTTCAACGAGTTCCTGCGCTTCCCGCTGCAGACCTATTTCCTCGACGACGTCTTTCTGCTCGACGATCCGCTCGACCTGGCCGTCGGGGCGGTCGACGTGCGCACCGGCGAGGTCATCGGCGGCCAGCTCCACCGCGGCTTCATCGGCCAGGACGTGTTCTTCGCCCTCCTCCGGGTCGAGCCGCGCACGCCCCGGGATTCCTTCCAGTTCCGCGGTCCGGCGAGCCTGCAGAAGGGGCCGCGGGGCGAAACCGTCTACCGCTTCTGCGGCGAGGTCCACATCCCGTATCCCACGGGCTTTCAATTCCCCTATCCGAACCTGGCGACGAGCTTCCCGGCCGGGCCCGACTCGTCGCTCGACCCCTTTTTCTGGATCCGGGCCGTGGACGGCGCTCCGGCGCCGCCGCAGTCCTCGATGCGCGGGAGCCGGAGCCAGGCGCTGGCCTCCAACGGCAACCTCTTTTCCTACCGCTACGACATCCCGGCGGACCCGGCGCGCCGGCCGGCCGCGTTCGAGTACGAGAATCACAGCCAGCGGGGCTCGTTCCGCTTGCGCAGCCTCTCCTGGGTGCATTTCGCCAACGCCTCCCTCTCGCGCGGCGGGACGGGCGAGTACGACGTCGTCACCTTCGCCGGCTACGGGATCTGGAGCATGAACGGACTGGACTTCCCGGAAACGCCGGTCACGGTCCAGATCTCCAGCGCCAGGGACGCGCCCTACGTAGGCATCCAGGTCAACGGCGGCGCGACGTCGAACGTCAACACCAAGCCGCCGGACCTGCAGGAGGTCCTGCCATGAACCCGGTTTCGAAAAGGAGGAGATGATGGAGATCCGTAGTCTGACGCTCCGTAAGGCCTGGAGGATCGTCCCCGCTCTGTGCTTGCTCTTCCTCACGGCTCCCGCGTTCGCCTCCAGCCACCGCGAGGCGCCCACCGTCCTCGAGATGCCGCAGATCGACGGCGCCGATTTCTACATGTTCCGCAGCTACGAGAGCGGCCGCGAGGGGTTCGTCACCCTGATCGCCGACTACAACCCGATGCAGGACCCGTTCGGCGCGCCGAACTTCTTCCCCCTGCGCGAGGATGCCTTCTACGACATTCACATCGACAACGACGGCGACGCGGTGGAGGACCTCACCTTCCGCTTCCGCTTCGCCAACTCCCTGCCGGTGGTGGTGCCGGGCATTCCGGGCCTGGGCGTGCCCGTGCCGCTGGGGCCGATCCCGCCCGGGATTTTCGTGCCGGTGGCGATCAGCAACGTCTTTCCCGCCGGCCCGGGCTCGCCGCCTCCCGGGGTGGGCGGGGCGCCGCCGGAGAACCAGCGGATCAACTGGATCCGCAACTACACCGTGCGGCTGCTGCGCGGCCCCGCGGACCGGCCGGCCAACTCGGTCAACCTGTCGAACCACGCCAACGGCAGCCTGCGCTTCCCCATGCCGTTCGACTACGTCGGCACCCGGTCGTTCCCGGACTACGCGGCGTACGCCGCCGGGTTCGTCTTCGACGTGGACATCCCGGGCTGCGCCGCCGGCCGCCTGTTCGTCGGCCAGCGCAAGGACCCGTTCGTCTTCAACCTCGGGGACTTCTTCGACCTCGTCCACATCCCCAACCCGGTGGGCGATCCGGCCGCCATACCCTCCAGCCTGGCGAACAAGAACATCACCTCCCTGGAGCTGGAGGTGCCGACCTCCTGCCTGACCGCCGGCGGCAGCGGCAACGGCGTCATCGCCGGCTGGACCACGGCGAGCCTGCCGCGCGTCCGCACCCTGATCGACGATCCGACGTTCGAGCAGCCCTACCTCGAGTCCGCGGACCGCGTCCAGGTATCGCGCCTCGGCAATCCGGCGGTCAACGAGATCGACATCGCGCTCAACGACAAGAACCTTTTCAACGCCAGCCATCCCGCGGACGACGACCGGTTCATGATCTATTTCACCCATCCGACGGTGCCGGTGGGGATCCAGCTCGTCACCACCCTCTTCCCGCTCGGCGGCATCACCGTCCTGCCGCCGACCAACATCCCGCGCAACGATCTCGTCGCCTTCTACCTGAAGGGCCTGCCGGGGCTCAACCAGGACAACTCGGGCGGCGAGGTGCTGCGGCTCAACACCAACCTCGCCGCCAAGCCCGCCGCGCAGCAGAGCCGCCTCGGCGTCCTGGGGGGCGACAACGCCGGCTGGCCCAACGGCCGGCGTCCGGGCGACGACGTCATCGACGTCACCATGCGGGTGCTGGAGGGCGCGCTCTGCTACCAGGCCTTCGGCCTCTGCACGCCGGCGGACGCGGCCTTCGGCGCGCTTCCCTACACCGATCAGTCGCTGGTGCAGGCCACGGATTTCGACTCGGCGTTCCCCTACCTGCTGACGCCGCTGCCGGGGTCGAGCAACCCCTAGCGCCGAGGGAGACATGGAACCGGCCGTCTCGCCGCCGTCTGTACGGGCGCCCGCTGTCGGCGCGGGCGGCCGCCATGCCCTCGTCCTCTCCGGCGGCGGCGCCCGCGGCGCCTACGAGATCGGCGTCATGAAAGCGCTGTTCGACGGCGCCGCGTCGACCAGCCGGAACGGGCCTCTCGCGGTGCGGATCTTCACCGGCACCTCGGTGGGCGCCTACAACGCCGCGTTCATGGCCCAGGAGGAGGATCCGGGGGCGGATGCGGTCGCGCGCCTGGAGACGATCTGGTTGAACCGCATCGCCGACACCCTGACCAGTTGCGGCAACGGCGTTTACCGGCTGCGTTTCGACCCGACGTCGTTGCTGAATCCCGGATGCCTGGCGCATCCGCTGCGGCTCGCGGTCAATGCCGGGCGGGACGCCCTCTACTGGGCCACATACGCCGCGCTGTACGGCGGGCAGTTCCTGACCTCGGACGCGCCCTGCGAGGTGCGGCTCGCCGAATCCTTCAACCTCGCCGCCCTGTTCTCGCGCGAGCCCTTCGAGCGCCTGCTCTTCGACACCCTCGACGGGGCTCGCCTGGCGAGCTCGCCCAATGCCCTGGCCGTGGCGGTCTCCGACTGGATCCACGGCACGGCGAAAATCTTTTCCAAGGCGGACGTGCTGCGCCTCGGCACCGATGCCATCATGGCGTCGGCCGCCATCCCGGGAGTCTTCCGTCCGGTCCTGCTGGAGGGAACCGTCTACGTGGACGGCGGCGTGCTGATGAACACGCCGCTGAGGCCGGCGATCGACCTGGGAGGCGACGTATTGCACGTCGTCTTCGTCGACCCGGAAACCGACGAGATCCCGTTGCCCATCGAGCAGGGCGTGCTGCCGAACACCTCCGACACCCTGTACCGCTTCTATACGATCCTGCTGGCGACCCAGCTCAAAAACGATATGCAACACATCGCGACGATCAACGAAGAGATCGCGGCGCTCGCCAGGGGCGCCGGCGCGGCGGGGGCCGAGCTGCCCGCGGTCCGTGCCAGGCAACGGCGGCGCCGGGCGAGCGAGCGCGCGCGGGGAGAGAAGCGATACCGGCCGATCACCGTCCATAGCTACCGGCCCAAGAGGGAGGTGGGCGGCATCCAGGGCTTTCTCGATTTCGACCAAGAGACGATCGCCGGTCTCATGCGGCAAGGCTATGAGGACGCGGTGAGCCACGACTGCGGCGAAGCCCAGTGCGTCCTGCCGTCCGAAGCCTCGCCCGCCGCGCGCCCGAGGAAAGGGGCCGTATGACTGATCCCAGCGGCAGGCAGCGGCACGCGCTGGTCCTGTCGGGAGGCGGCTCCAACGGCGCCTACGAAGTCGGGATCCTCAAGGCGCTGCTCAACGGCCGCTGCACGGGCATCGGGCGGGTGGATCCGGATTTCTTCTTCGGCACGTCGATCGGCTCCTACAACGCCGCGTTTCTCGTCTCCCAGTGGGAAGAGTTCGGACCGGCGTCCGTCGCCAACCTCGAGAGGGTCTGGGTCGAGACCCTGGCGGGCGATGGCGGCAGCAACGGCGCCTATCGCTTCCGGGCCGACCCTGTGTACTTCCTCAATCCTTCTTCCTATCTGCCGAATCCCCTGCGTCCGTTCCTGGAGCTCGCCGGGGACGGCTGGTCCGTCACCTGGGAGGCGATCCAGCGGGCGGTCTATCTCGCCACTCGAAGCTCCGAAAGCCTGCGCGAACGGATCGCCAACCTGTTCGACTTCTCCGTCTTCGTCTCGACGGAGCCCTGGCATCAGGCGATCCGCGACACCATCAACTTTTCCTCCATCCGCCGCTGCGACACCCGGATGCTTAGGATCTTCGGCACCAATTGGGCGACCGGCACCTTGAGGATCTTTCGGAACCACGACATGACGGACAATCTCGGACCGCTCGCCATCCTCGCTTCGAGCGCGATCCCCGGCATCTTCCCGCCGGTCAACGTCGGCGCGGAGCCGTTTGTGGATGGCGGTGTGCTGATGAACACGCCGCTCCGGCCGGCGCTGGACGAAGGGGCGGACGTCCTTCACGTCGTCTATCTCGATCCCGACGTCGCGGCGATCCCGCTCAGCATCCTCGAGAGCACCGTCGCCGCCACCTACCGGCTGCAGACGATCTCCTGGGCGGCGCTGGTCAACCGCGAGATCGCCCGCGCGCGCCGCATCAATCGCGGGCTCGCCGCGTTCAACCGCCTCCGCGGCGGTGAGTCCATCGCGGAATCCGAGCTGGAGGAGCTGGCGAAGGGAGTGGTCATGATCCTAGGAGGCGAGCACCCCAGCTCCTACCGCCCGATCACCATCCACCGCTATCATCCCCGCGAAGAGTTGGGAAGCGGCGCGCTCGGCATGTTGAACATGGCCCGGGAGCACATCGAGGACCTCCTGCAGAGAGGATTCGCGGATGGCTCGCAGCACGACTGCCGGCGGGAGTGCTGCGTCATCCCCGGGGGGGAGTATCCGGAATGCGCGAAGAACGAGCCGGGCTGAGAAGGCCCGCGAGATCGTCATCAACGGACCAAGCTGAAGTTTTGAAAGGAGGCGTGGGATTTATGGCTGATGAAAGCAAGAGCGTGATCGAGGCTCTCGACAGGATCCGAGCTGTCCTGGGATCTTCGAACGGTAATGACGGCAACGCTGACGGCGACATCACCGCCGACCATCCGCAGATCGCCAACGGCCCGGTCGAGGTCGTGCTGGCGTTCAACAACGATGAGTTCATCAAGCTGGAGAACGCCACGGGGAACAGCCCCTACTTCTCCTCGCACGGCGTGCTCACCGACCTGCAGCACCGGGAGCTGCCCGGCAGCAAGGTGGAGACGACGTTCCCCGTCGAGCGCGAGAAGCTTCCCGACACGGTCCAGTGGCCCCCGGTCCAGAAGAAGCCCTGGAACGCGCCGCCGCTGGACCAGTCCCATACGCTCGGCCACGGCTATTCCAAGCAGGCCTATTTCTTCAACGGCGGCGCCGACTCGCTGGTCACCGTCGGCCCTTCGCTGCCGAAGATCGCCGTGCTGAAGAACGGCGGCGCTCAGTTCTGGGTGGCCAGCATCGGCGTCATCGCCCAGGGCACGGGGAAGTACAAGGGAGCGCGAGGGACCTCGGTCTACATCGGCAGCGCCTATCTGGAGCACTGGCCGCAATCCTTCGAAGAGCAGGCCGTTGTCCTGGCCAAGGGCTTCAAGGCCCTGGTGGGGACCTATTTCAAGCTGGTTCTGCCCAAGGACCATGCCGCCGGCTGATCGGACCTTGGGGTTTTGAGTCCGTCGTCGACGAGAACGGCGGGAGGCGAAGATGAATGCTGAGCTCAGCGACACCCAACGCATCGTCCTGCGAGCCCTCTGCGACACCTACGTCCCCGCCATCGAGGTGGCGGACGATCCCACGGGCTTCTGGACTCGCACCGCCTCGGACCTCGGCGTCGACCGCGCGCTGGCCAGGTACCTAATGAACGAGGTGCCGCCGCCGGCGCGCGGCCCCTTGCTGGGCCTGCTGGACGCCCTGGCGGCGCAGGGCTTCGTCAAGGCACCTCAAGGCCAGCGCGAGAAGATGCTCGCGCAGATCGCGGGCTCCTCGCCCGAGGCGGCGGGGGGTCTCAGCTTCTACGAGAAGCAGACCATGCTGCTCAACTACGGGCTCCCCGAGGGGCCGGTGCCGGACCCGGTCCTGGTGACCTACGGCTCGCCGCATTTCATGACCGTCGACTCGGCCCGCGGGCAGAACCCGAACTGGGACATCATGGGGTATCCGGGACCGGCCAGCATTCCGCATCCGAACGATCCCGACGTGCACTACCGGACGGTCGTGCCGCAGGGAGACGGGCTGACGCTGGAGGCGGACGTCTGCATCGTCGGCTCCGGCGCCGGCGGCGCGGTGATCGCCTCCCGCATGGCCGAGCGCGGGCGCCGCGTCGTCGTGCTCGAGGCGGGAGGCCAGTACACCACCGCCGACTTCTACCAGAACGAGCTCTGGGGCTACAAGCATCTCTGGTGGAGGGGCGGCGGCAATCCCACCGCCGACGGCAACGTCCTTCTCCTCGCCGGCGGCAGCCTCGGCGGCGGCACCGAGATCAACTGGATGAACTGCGTCCGCACGCCGGACCTGGTGCGCCAGGACTGGACCCAGCAGTATGGCCTCGAAGGGGTGGACTCGGCGGAGTTCAGCCGCTACATCGACGCCGTGGACCGGCGTATCATGGCGAGCCCCCGGACCGCCTACATGAACGCGCCGAACCTACGCATGTATGAAGGCTGCGAGAAGCTCGGCTACCTCAGCCGGCAGACCCATGTCAACTGGGACCCGGACCTCTACAACCCGTTGATGGCGGGCTACACCGGCTTCGGGGACCAGACGGGGGGCAAGCAGACGGCGCGGCGGACCTTCCTCTACGACGCCTATCGGAACGGCGCGCGGATCGTCCTCCACTGCCGGGCCAACCGCATCCTCGTCGAGCAGGGGCGGGCGGCCGGCGTCGCGGCGACCTACTCCGATCCGCAGGGCCGCAAGGCGAAGGTGACCGTACGCGCGCCGCAGGTGGTGGTGGCCTGCGGCTCGATCGAGTCGCCGGCGCTGCTGCTGCGCAGCGGCATCGGCGGCCCGGCCGTCGGCAAGTTCCTGCGCGTGCAGCCGGGAGGCGCCGTCTACGGCGTCTACAAGGAGAAGCAGAAAGGCTGGTGGGGCTCGCCGATGACCGCCAACTGCGAGCAGTTCGTCGACACCGGGGGAGGCTTCGGCTTCTACATGGAGATCCCCGCCTTCGGCCCGGGCTTCGTCGGCTCGGTGATCCCCTGGGCCAGCGGGCTGCAGCACAAGGAAGTGATGACCAAGGTCCCCTGGATCAGCACCTTCATCTGGTTCCTCCGCGATCGCGGCCACGGCGAGGTCACCATCGACCAGGCCGGCAACGCGGTGGCCACCTACGCGCTCACCGACGAGACGGACCAGAAGAACTTCCGGCATGCGACGGCCGAGGCCATCCGCATCCACGCGGCGGCCGGCGCGCAGGAGATTCTCGTCAGCCTGGTCCACGGGCAGCTCGCCTGGAAGCGGGGCGAGAGCCTCGAAGGCTACATTGCGACCGTCCTCAAGCAACCTCTTCTCAATGGCGCGCAGCCGATGATCAGCGCCCATCAGCTCTGCACCTGCCGCCTGGGCAAGGATCCCGCCATCAGCGTCGCCGACACCAATGGCGAGCTGCGGGACGTCAAGGGCGTGTGGATCGGCGACGGCAGCGCCTGCCCGACCTCCCTGGGGGCCAACCCGATGGTCACCATCATGGCCCTCGCGGAGCGCACCGCGGACAGGATGACCGCCGCCTCCCAGCAGAGTTTCACCGCGGTTCCCAGCATGGACACGCTGGTTCGGAGCATGGTCGGCGCCATGCAGAACCCCACGGCCATGCTGAGGGGAATGTTCGGTTTGATGACGAATCCGGCGGCCATGGTCCGCGAGATGGCCGGGATCATGACGAATCCCCTGAATGCTCTCAGCCTGGGCGAGCGCCTGCTCTCAGGATCGCCACCGCAGCCTCCCCGGGCCGCGGCGCCGGGAGATCCCAAGCGAGGAAAAATGTCTTAAACTAGGAAACCACAGTGCCGCTGCGAGGTAACGGCGGACCGGCGAGAGACAACCGACGAGAGGAGGCTTGTACATGGCGAATCCAATCCATCAGGAGGTGGTGTTCAAGGCGAGCCCCGAGCGCGTCTACAAAGCGCTCACCGACGCCCAGCAGTTCGGCGAGTTCACCGGCGCCGGCCCGGCCGAGATCAGCCCGGAAGCGGGCGGCCCCTTCTCCTCCTTCGGCGGCATGATCCAAGGACGCAACCTCGAGCTGGTGCCCAACCAGCGCATCGTCCAGGCTTGGCGCGTCGGCAACTGGGACCCCGGCGTCTATTCCGTCGTCAAGTTCGAACTCCAGCCGCAGGGCTCGGACACCCGCTTGATCTTCGACCATACGGGCTTCCCGGAGGCCGAGCGCGAGCACCTCGATAGCGGCTGGCACGCACGCTACTGGGAGCCGCTGCAGAAGTACCTGGCCTAGCAGAAGCGCCCATCGGCATCGACGGCAGTCACCTCCCTTCTCTGTGGTAGGCTGTCGCGGATAGACACGACGGAGGGGCAGCGGTGGATCAAGAGCTGAAGGCGTATCTGGATGAGCGATTCGAGCGGATTGAGTCGCGGCTTAGCGCCGTGGACGCGCGGTTTAGCGCCGTGGACGCGCGGTTTAGCGCCGTGGACGCGCGATTCGAGCAGCTTGAGACCACGGTTCGCCATACCCAAGTCACTGTCGAAGCCTTGCGCGGCGATATCCGCATGATCGCCGAGGGGGTGATGGGTATTAGCGAACGGCAGGAGGCCTTTCAGGCGGAGACCGCCCGAGAATTTCAGGAGGTCAAGGCCATGCTGTCCCCGTATTACAAGGACCTGAATGGCCGCGCGCAGAGCCTGCAAAACGACGTGCAGTCCCTGGACCGTCGCGTCAGAACTCTCGAGGCCAACGCGGACCGGCAGACCCGGGATGTCATCGACGCGATCCGCCAGAAGTTCGGAAAACCCCAGGCCTAGTATCCAAGCTTCCCCTTCGTCTCGGCGGTCGCCTCGTCGTTCCCCTCGATCGAGAGCTTCTCCCGCTCGGCCCCCCGGCCGGGCGGGTAGAAGCTGTCGCGGTACATCGGATAACACTCGCTGCGCAGGTGTCCCAGGTTCTGATGGCCGCGGCGGACGGCGCGCTCGTGGCGCAGGGCGCCGATGTCCACCGGCGCCACCACGATCTTCTCGCCGGGGCCGGGATCGGCCTGGGCCAGGATGCGCCCGTCGAAGTCCACGATCATGCTGCCTCCCGGCCAGGAGAAGGGCGGGTAGTGGGCCAGGCTCGCCGCCTGGTTCGCGGCCACCACCCAGGCCACGTTCTCGATCGCCCGGCAGCGGTTGACCACCGTCCACCAATCCATCGGCGCCGTCGCTCCCCAGGGGTCCATGTACGCCGAGACGCGGATCAGCACCTCGGCGCCGTTGGCGGTCAACTGTCTCAGGGCTTCCGGGAACAGCCAGTCGTAGCAGATGGCCACGCCGAGGTTGCCGATGGGCGTCCGCGCCACCGGGAACATCTCCTCGGCGTAGTCCGGCAGGTCGTGCGGGCTGGCGTGGACCTCCCAGGGAATCCACGGGTTCACCTTCCTGTATTTGGTGAGGATGCCCTCGGGCCCGATCAGGCAGGTGGCGTTGAAGACCACCCCCGGGTACTTGTCGTCGCGCTCGAGGAAGGTGCCGGTCTGGATGTAGATCCCATACTCCTTCGCCTTCGCCGCGTAGCGCTCGGTATGCTCGTTGGGGATGGGGATGGCGAGCTTCTCCAGCAGCTCGCGCGCCGTGGGGTAGACCGGCGCCGCGTGCGCGAACTCGGGGAAGACCACCAGCTTCACCGGCAGGAACGGCGCGTAGCCCTCCACCGCGTGCTGGATCATCGCGATCATGCGGTCCGTGTGGGGCTTGATGCCGGTGCGGTCCGCCGGGTTGGGGAAGTCCACCTGGCAGGCCGCCGCGGCATAGCGGAGCTTTTCCTCGCTCAATCCCTGCCTCCTCTCAGCGGGGCATTATCGCCTGTCTGCCGCCGCAGGGCCTGAACCTCTTTTGGCCCCGGGTTCCTACATGGGGGCAGACCAGGAGTTGTTTAAATGGTAGTCTAAAGCTTCGAGGTTCTTGCTTGAAGATTCGCACGCTCCCACGGCTGAGACGGAAGCCCCTCTATTTCGGATTGACGCTGGCGCCTGTGGTGCTCCTCTCCGGCGTCTGGATGAGCCTCGGCCGCATGGACGTCCAGGGCCGCGAGTTCTTCGAGGCCGGCCGCGGCGCCGTCGAGACTCTCGACCGCCTCTCCCAGGCGCTCCGCAACCGCGATCTCGCCGCCGCGGAAGGCTTCTACGCCGCCGATTTCCAGGGCTCGCCGCTCGGCCTCGCGGCGCCGCAGAGGGTAGGGGAGAAGGACGGCATCGAGACCCGCCGCTTCGCCGCCGGAGCCGGACGCACGGACCGTACGGCCGCGCTCGCCGAGTGGCAGGGCTACCTCGACGGCTTCGCGTCGATCGACGAGCTCGGCCTGCACGTCCACCGCGTCGAGGCCTGGGAACCCGGAGGACCGGTCACGGCGCAGGTCCGCATGGAGGTCATCGGCACGCCTCGCGGCGGCGTCCGGCCCGGCATCGACCGCGCCCTCTTCCGCATGCGGCTCGTCCCCTCGCCCGGCGGGCTGCGCATAGCCGAGGCCTCGCTGCTCTCCGGCGAGCGCCTGGAGAGCGACAGGCCGCAATTCGAAGAGGTGGGCCGCGCCGCCGGCATCGCCTTCGAGAACCGCTACTATCCGCCGTTCCTCGACCGGCCGCTGCGCTTCGGCATGATCCGCTACGGCCCCGGCGGCATCGCCGCCGCCGACTTCGACAACGACGGCTTCTACGACCTGTTCATCCCGGACGGCGTCGAGTCCCGGCTCTTCCGCAACCGGCGGGAGGGCACCTTCGAGGACGTGACGGCGGCCGCGGGCCTCACCGGCCTCGACGGCGTCTCGGTGGGCGTCTTCGCCGACTTCGACAACGACGGCTTCAAGGACCTCTTCGTCAGCCGCACCTTCCGCCACAACCAGCTCTTCCACAACCGCGGCGACGGCACCTTCGAGGACGTGACGGCCCGCTCCGGCATCGGCGAGGACTGCTGCACCACCGTGGCCTCGTGGGGCGACTACGACAACGACGGCTGGCTCGACCTCTACGTCGGCCGCTATCTCGACCCGCGCACCAAGATCCCCACCACCTTCTACGCCCGCAACGGCGAGCCCAACCAGCTCTACCACAACAACGGCGACGGCACCTTCAGCAACGTCACCGCGACGGCCGGCGTCGGCGACACCGGCCTCTGCCTGGGCAGCGCCTGGGGCGACTACGACGACGACGGCGACGCCGACCTCTACGTGGTCAACGACTTCGGCCGCAGCACCCTCTACCGTAATGAGGGGGACGGCAGCTTCACCGACGTCACCGCCGCGAGCGGCACCCTGGCCTACGGCGCCGGCATGAGCGCCTCCTTCGCCGACTACGACAACGACGGCCGGCTCGATCTCTACACCGCCGACATCCGCTCCGAGCACGGCTGGTTCGCCGAGCGTCCCACCGTCATGCGCTACATGGCGAACTCCTGGCGGCAGGGGGTGTGGAAGACCGACATGCCGCTCTACTTCCAGATCTTCCGCCAGTCGGGCACCCGCTTCGTCGAGGTGTTCCAGGAGATGGCCTCCGGCAACCACCTGCTGCGCAACCGCGGCGACGGCACCTTCGAGGATGTCTCCTGGAAGTCCGGAGCCAACCCCCTGGGTTGGTTCTGGGGCTCGGTCTTCGCCGATTTCGACAACGACGGCTGGCAGGACCTCTACGGCGCCGACGGCTGGGTCTACAACGACCGGGGAACCGAGATCGAGCTCGACTTCCTGAACAACGTGGTGGGTGAACAGGCGGAGTACAAGACCGGCCGCTTCTTCGATCCCAAGCACTTCGGCCGCCTCTCCTGGCACGGCTGGGAGCGCAACCGCCACCTGCGCAACCGCGGCGACGGCAGCTTCCAGGAGATCGGCCGGCCGGCGGGCACCGACCTGCTGAGAAACAGCCGCGGCGTGGCCGCCGCAGACTTCTGGAACCGCGGCGTCGTCGACCTCGCCGTCGCCGCCTCGGCGGACCGCCACGCCCTGCTGCGCAACGAGGTGGGGCAGCGGCGCTCCTGGCTGGAGGTCGAGCTCGCCGGCACGAAGTCGAACCGCGACGCCGTGGGCGCCCGCGTCACCGTGCGGGCGGGCGGCAAGAGGCTGACGCGAGAGGTGACGGCCGGCGACGGCTACGCCTCCCAGAGCATGCTGCGCCTGCACTTCGGACTCGGCGGCGCCCGCCGCGCCGACGAGCTGACCGTGCGCTGGCCCGCCTCCGGGGCCGTGCAGCGGTTCCGCAACGTGCCGGCCGGCCGCATCGTCCACATCACCGAGGGCGGAAGACTGGTGGAGAAGAGCTATGGAATCGCAGCGGGTGGAAGCTCCGTCTCGCCCTGACGCCGGAACCGTGGCGATGCCCGCGAACAGGGAGATCGCTCGAGCGGTTGCAAGCGAAATGAGAAGGGGACTGCCGCCACTGACCTCCGTGCTCGCCGCCGTGCTGCTGGCGGCCGGCGCCGTTGCGGCCGGGCCGGAGCGCGCCTTCGAGGACGTCACGGCGCGGGCCGGCGTCGCGGCCGCGCACCACAACCGCAAGTTCCACAACCGCTACGCCGCGATCATGGCCGGCTATACGGCCCTGGGCGCCGCGGCCGCCGTAGCCGACTTCGATGGCGATGGCTTCGAGGACCTCTACGTCACCGACTCCGCGGAGACCGGCAAGAACCACCTCTACCGGAACCTCTTCGGTGAGACGGGCACCTTGACCTTCGCGGACGTGGCGGAGAAGGCCGGGGTCGCCGACGGCAACGACGCCAGCGACGCCTCTTCCGACGCCCTCTGGCTCGACTACGACAACGATGGCCGCCCCGACCTCTTCGTGGTCCGCTTCGGCCGTAGCCGGCTCTTCCACAACGAGGGGAGCGGGCGCTTTCGCGACGTCACCCGCCAGGCGGGGCTCGACCGTTACGCCAACGCCATCAGCGCCATCGCTTTCGACTACGACCGCGATGGCGACCTCGACCTCTTCGTAGGAAGCTACTTCCAGCCGGTCAATGTCTTCCGGCCGACGACGCCGCGTTTCTTCCCCGAAAGCTTCGAGACCGCCAACAACGGCGGCGGCGTCACCCTCTGGCGCAACGAGGGGAACGGCAAGTTCGCTGACGCCACCCGCCAGACTGGCATCGCCCTCTCCGGCTGGACCCTCGACCTCGGCCACGCCGACGCCGACAACGATGGCGACGACGACCTCTACGTGGCATGCGACTTCGGCACCGACCGCTTTCTCCTCAACAACGGCGACGGCACTTTCCGCGACGTCACCAAGGAGACCGTCGGCGTCGACACCAAGAAGGGGATGAACGCCGACTGGGGAGACTACGACAACGACGGCTGGCTCGACCTCTTCGTGACCAACATTACGGACGACTACATGCGCGAGGGCAACTTCCTCTGGCGCAACAACGGCCCTGACGAGGCGGGCCTGGTCACCTTTGCCGATGTCTCGCGCGAGACCGGCACCCACGACGCCGGCTGGGGCTGGGGCGCCAAGTTCTTTGATTACGACGGCGACGGCTGGCTCGACCTTTACGTGGTCAACGGCTGGGTGTCGGCCGGTCCGGAGAGCTACGTGCCAGACATCTTCGCGATGGTCACCCGCCCCGGCGTCGACTTCGCGGACGCCCGCAACTGGCCGCCCATGGGCGAGAAGAGTCTCTCCGGATACCAGAAGAAGAAGCTCTTCCACAACCAGATCGGAATTTTCAAGGACGAGGCGGCCCGCCACGGCCTCGACTCCACGCGGGACGGCCGCGGCATCGCCATCGCCGATTTCGACAACGACGGCCGCCTCGACCTGTTCGTGGCAAACGCCAACGCCGAGCCGTACCTCTACCGCAATGTTTCCGGTCAAGCGTCCGGCGCAGGGCGCGCCGCCGGCCCGCACTGGGCCGCCTTCCTCCTGGAAGGTCGCAAGTCGAACCGCGACGCCGTGGGCGCGCAGCTCCGCGCCACCGCGGGCGGGCTGACGCAGCTCCGCTTCGTGGATGGCGGTAACGGCTTCGCCGCGCAGAGCAGCCGCCGCGCCTACTTCGGGCTCGCGGGCGCCGCTGCCGTCGAGCGCTTGGAGGTCCGCTGGCCCTCAGGTCTGCGCCAGACTTTCGCGAATCTCCCCGCCGATCGCCTCTACCGCATCGTCGAAGGTCAGTCCGCGCCGCAACCGTTCACCGCCGAGGTCAGCAAACCATGAAGTGTAGCCGCACTCTCCTGCTGCTCGCGGCCTCTGCCGCGATTTCCGTGGGTATCGTTCCCGCCGGCATTGTCGCCGCGCCCAATGACGCCGCGGCCCTGCCGCTGTTCGAGAAGGCGCTCGCCGCGGAGCCGGACAACCTCAGGCTCCACGACGATTACCGCAAAGCCGTCATCCGTACCGGCGAGTACGATCGCGCCCTCGACTTCTACGACAAGCTGACGGCCTCTCACCCGGACTCCGCTTACGCCTGGCTCAACTACGGCTACGCCTACGTGGACAAGATCCCGGCCGCCGGCTCGATCACCCAAGTGATCCTGGCCAACAACGCCCTCACCAACTTCACGAAGTCACTCGAGCGCAAGAAGAGCTGGATCGCCCTTTACACGCGGGGAAACAGCTATCTGTACTGGCCCAAGATCTTCGGCCGCGCGCCGCTGGGGGTCAAAGACCTCGAGGAGGCGGTCGCCTTGGCCAGGACCGAGCCCAAAATGCGGCGGGTCTACGTCCGCTCCTGGATCGCGCTCGGCGACGGCTATTGGAAGACCGACCAGCCCGACAAGGCCAAGGCGCTCTGGCGCGAAGGCCGCCAGCTCTTCCCGGGCGACCCGCAGCTCGAAGCCCGCCTCTCCCGCGACGGTGACGATCTCGAGAAGTACATCTACGACCAGCTCGATCCCAACAAGCGGGTGGACACCAACCTGGCGCCCTTATGGGAGGGGGAGTGATGGGGTTTGGCGCTTCGTTCCCGAGCCGGAACAGCGTCGGGACGGGGCTTTTCCTCCTCTTTGGCGCCGTTGCTCCTCTCGCCGCCCAGGCCCCCACCATCCGTTTCGAAGAGATCTCCGAGCAGGCGGGCGCCCGGCTGATCCACCACGCGCACGTCTTCCAGGGCAAGCACGCCGACGTGCTCGGCATGTTTACCGCGGGCGGCGCTAGCGTGGCTGTGGGGGACTACGACGGCGACGGCGATGACGACCTCTTCGTCACCGACTCCGACGCCGGCCGTCCCTGCCACCTGCTGCGCAACGAGCTCCGCCCCTCGGGCAAGCTGAAGTTCACGGACGTGGCCAAGGAGGCCGGGGTGGGCGGCGGCAACGATTCCAAGTCCATCGTCTCCGACGCCGTCTGGTTCGATGCCGACAACGACGGCCGGCGCGATCTGCTGGTGGCCCGCTTCGGCACGCCCCTCCTCTACCGCAACCTCGGCAACGGCAAGTTCCGCGAGGTCGCCAAGGAGGCGGGCCTCACCAAGTTCGGCAACACCATCGCGGCCATCGCCTTCGACTACGACAACGACGGCCGCTTGGACCTCCTGCTCGGCAACTACTTCCCGCCGGTCAGCCTCATCGACCTGCCCACCCCGCACGTGCTGCCCAACGATCTTGATAACGCCGTCAACGGCGGCGGCGCCACGCTCTGGCGCAACGTCACCGAGCCAGGTTCGAAAAACCTTCGTTTCGTCGAGGTGACGGAGAAGGCCGGCCTCTCCCGCCATACCGGCTGGACCCTCGACGCGGGTCACGCCGACCTCAACAACGACGGCTGGCAGGACCTCTACCTCGCCGGCGATTACGGCACCGACCGCCTCTTCTTCAACAACGGCGACGGCACCTTCCGCGACGCTACCAAGGAGGCGATCGGGCTCGACACCCGCAAGGGCATGAACGTCGAAATGGCGGATTATGACCGCGACGGCTGGCTGGACGTCTACGTCACCAACATCACCGACGAGTACATGAAAGAGTGCAACATGCTCTGGCACAACGACGGCGACGGGACGTTCACCGACCTCGCGAGGGAGACCGGCACCTGTAACACCCTCTGGGGCTGGGCCGCCAAGTTCGGCGACTTCGACAACGACGGCTGGCAGGACCTCTTCGCCGTCGACGGCTTGCGCTCGGCGGGTAAGGAGAACTACATCCCGGTCCTGCTCGAAATGATCATCACGCCCGACATCGACTTCACCGACGTCAACAACTGGCCGGCGATCGGCAAGATGAGTTGGAGCGGCTACCAGAAGAAGAAGCTGTTCCGTAACCTCGGCACGCAGAGCTTCAAGGAGATGGCCGCCGAGGCCGGGGTCGACAACGACCGCGACGGTCGCGGCATCGGTGTGGCGGACCTGGACAACGACGGCCGGCTCGACCTCTACCAGACCAACGCCAACCAGAGCTCCCTTTTGTACCGCAACGTCTCGCCCGGGGGCAGCCACTGGATCGAGCTGAGCCTGATCGGCACGAAGTCCAACCGCGACGCCATCGGCGCCCGCGCCAGGATCAGAGTCGGCTCCGAGACGTCGATAGGCGAGGTCAACGGCGGGAATGGCTACGCGGGCCAGAGCTCGCTTCGCCTGCACTTCGGGCTCGGCGCTGCCACGCGGATCGACGCGCTCGAGATCCGCTGGCCCAGCGGGCGGGTGGAGAAGGCGAACGTACCGGTCGACCGCTTGACCACGATCCGCGAAGGGGAGGGTGCATCTACAACGCCGGCGGGTGGGTCTACAATGGCCGGAGAACCGGAGAAACGCTATGGAGCACCCGCTCGAGGAGACGAAGTCCGGCCCTGAGGCCTCGGCCACGGTGAACAAGGAGATCGCCCGGCGGTTCCGCGAGGACCTGTGGAACGCGGGCGACCTGTCGCTGGCGGACGAGCTCATCGCTCCCGACTGCCTGCTGCACTCCGTCATCCCGTTCCCCATCGACTTCGCCCGCGGTCCGGACGCCATCCGCCACCTGGTGTTCTTCTACCAGATGGCCTTCAGCGACATCCGCATCACCGCCGAGCAGATCGTGGCCGAAGGCGACACCGTCGCCGTGCGCTGGACGGCCCGCGGCCGCCACACCGGCCATCTCCTCGGCCTGCCGCCCACCGGGCGCGAGACCGTCACCACCGGCATCGACATGCTGCGCATCGTGAACGGCAGGATCGTCGAAGGCTGGATCGATTGGGACGCCTTGAGCCTCCTCGAGCAGATCCTCGATCTGGGCGCCAAGCCCGAGGAGGGATTCCTCACCCTCTTCGAGAGGCTGCGCCCGCGATGACCCCCGCCGCCGCGAAACCACGAGTTAAGATAGGTGGTTGAAACGCGGCGACCGCGACCTGCGCCTAAGAGGAGAGCACGCCCTCGGGGCGGGGAAGGGAGATGTGGAAAAATGGAAGTAAAGGATTTTCGCGAAGTGGACGTGCTCATCGTCGGCGCCGGACTGGCGGGCCTGACGCTCGCCCGCCAGCTCCTGCTCGAGCGGCCGGAGATGCGCATCCTGCAGCTCGACCGCCTGCCAGAGATCCCCTCGCCGAAGCAGAAGGTGGGGGAGGCCACGGTGCAGGTGAGCGGCTATTACTACTCGCGCGTGCTCGAGATGGAGGAGCACCTGCTGCAGGAGCACTACCTCAAGTACAACCTCCGCTTCTACTGGAAGACGGAGCGCGGCGGCGGCGTCTGGGAGGACCTCAGCCAGTCCTACATCCGCAAGATCTCCAACATCGCCACCTATCAGCTCGACCGCAACAAGTTCGAGGCCGCGGTGCTGGAGAAGAACCGCGAGATGCCGGGCTACGAGCTGATCCACCCGATGGCGGACCTGCAGGTGGACCTCGCCGAGGACGGCGGGCCGCACGGCTTCCGCTTCACGGCAGAGGACCGCGAGACCGCCGGCCGCGCCCGCTGGGTGGTGGACGCCTCCGGCCGCGGCCGTTTCCTGGTCAAGCGCCAGGAGCTCAACCGCCCGAGCCCCATCAAGCACGGCTCCTCCTTCTTCTGGGTCGAGGGACTGCTGGATCCGGAGAAGTGCACGGCTCTGGACCGCAAGGCCATCCGCGTGCGGCCGGAGCGGGGCACCCTGGGGCATTTCCCCACCTTCCTCGCCACCAACCACTATTGCGGCGAGGGCTACTGGTTCTGGGAGATCCCCCTGCACGGCAAGACGAGCCTGGGGCTGGTCTTCGACACCGCCAACGTCCCGTTTGAGGACGTCCATTCGGCCGAGAAGGTCGTCGACTGGATCTGCCGCGAATATCCGCTTTTCGCCCGCGACCTGCCGCGGCGCAAGATCCTCCACCACTCGGGCCTCAAGAGCTTCGCCCTCGACAACGGCCAGACCATCTCGCCTGCCCACTGGGCGATGATCGGCGAGGCCTGCCGCTTCACCGATCCTCTCTACAGCCCGGGCGGCGACCTCATCTCGACCTACAACACGCTGCTCACCGACTGCATCCTCACGGCGGACCAGGGGGCGCTGGAGGCCAAGATCCGCCGCTACGAGCCGCTGGCGCGGGCGATCTACGAGGCCTACGTCCCGAGCTTCGCGGTGAGCTACCAGACCCTCGGCGACCAGGAGGCCTTCTCGCTGCGCTACGTCTGGGAGCTGACGGTCTACTTCTCCTTCTACGTCTTCCCCTTC
The DNA here is from genome assembly GCA_046765915.1 of Acidobacteriota bacterium. GTDB lineage: Bacteria > Acidobacteriota > Thermoanaerobaculia > Multivoradales > UBA5704 > DATARR01. The sequence goes on from JBKPTH010000021.1 coordinate 44,679, forward strand.
ATCAACGACCTGCACACCAACCAGGCGTTCCTGCCCGCCTTCCTGCGCCGCTTCGGCCAGCTCGGTCCCATCAACCAGGGGATGCACCGGCTGCTGCAGGCGTTCTACCTGTGGAAGAAGGAGAACGTGGTGATCCCCGCTCCGGAGCCGGTCTTCTTCGAGTTCACGGAGATCGAGGCCCTGGCGCTCGCCGAGCTGACCTTCTACAAGGTCGGCGTCGGGCTCGACGAGGCCCGCGAGGTGCTGGACGGCCAGCTCGAGAACCTCCGCGACCTGGCCCGCTGGACGGCGGCCCACATCGCCTCCGTGGTCCTCGACGATGAGCGGGCCCTCGGCAACGCCGCCTTCATCCGCGGCATCGACATCAACGACCTGCGGTTCGATCCCGACGCCATGGCGGCCCGCCTCGACGCCGCCTGCCGCGAGACCTCAGAGACCTATACCTGGCGGTTCAAGGTGCCGTGCATGAAGCGCTTCCGCACGCGCCGTCTCGTCCAGGAGGTGCCGCTGGCCGTCGGAGCGGCGGGAGGCTGAGGATGAAGGACGCCTCGGCTCCCGTTGCCGAGCCGCCGGTGGCCGACCACGCTCCGGGGCTGGAGCGGGCGTTCTCCTTCGTCCCCGAGGAGCGCGCGGCCGAGCCGTTGCCGGTGGCGGGGGAGATTCCCGCCTTCCTCCGCGGCACGTATTACCTGAACGGCCCCGCCCGCTTCGCCCGTGGCGGCGTGCGCTACCGCCACTGGCTGGACGGCGACGGCATGGTCTGCGCCCTGCGCTTCGACGGCGCGGGCGCTCATCTCACCGCCCGCTTCGTGCGCAGCGCCAAGCTCGCCGCCGAGGAGGCGGCCGGGCAAGCGCTGTACCGCGCTTTCGGCACCGCCTTCCCGGGCGACCGGTTGGTGCGCGGCATCGCGCTCGAATCGCCGGTCAACGTCAGCGTCTACCCTCATGCCGGCACCCTCCTCGCCTTGGGCGAACAGGGCCTGCCGTGGGAGCTCGATCCGGACACCCTTGAGACCCGGGGCCTCTACAACTTCGGCGGCGCGCTGAATCCGCTGAGCCCCTTCTCCGCCCACCCGAAGATCGATCCCGCCACGGGCGAGCTGTGCAACTTCGGCATCTCCTTCTCGGCGGCCCAGCCGAGCCTCAACCTCTACCGCTTCGCCGCGGACGGCGGCCTCGTCTACCGCAAGCGGGTGCCGCTCGAAGAGCCCCGCTCCCTCCACGACTTCTGCTTCGCCGGCAAGCACGTGGCCTTCTATCTCGCTCCTTACAGGCTCGACATGACCGCCCTGGCGCAGGAGGGGAAGACGCTGATGGAATCGCTGCGCTGGGAGCCGGAGAAGGGGAGCCGGCTGCTCGTCGTGCGCCGCGAAGACGCCGAGCCGGTCGCCTCGGTGCCGGTGGGGAACCGCTACGTGCTCCACGGCATCAACGCCTATGAGGACGGCGAGCATCTGATCGTGGACGTCCTGGAGCTCGATCGTCCCGTCTACGACCAGTACGACGTCCCCAACCTCTTCCCGGACGTCGCCCGCGGCCGTCCCGTCCGCCTCGTCGTGGACCTCGGGACCGGCGCTCTGGTGGACCGCATCGAGATCGCCTACGACAAGGCGCCGGACTTCCCGGCGATCGATCCCTGTCTGGCGGGCCTTCCCTACGAGCATTTCTGGATGCTGGGGATCTCGAAGACCGGCCAGCTCGGCCGCAAGTTCTTCGACCAGGTCGTCCACTGCTCCTGGTCCTGCCCGGACCGCGCCGAAACCTGGCAGGCGCCGCCCGGCTGCTACCTCGGAGGCGAGCCCGCCTTCGCGCCGAATCCGTCAGGCGAGGGAGGAGCGGTGATCTGCCAGCAGTTCGACGCCGGGACGGGCGAGGGTTCCTTTCTGGTCTTCGACGCCTTCGATCTGGCGCGCGGGCCGGTGGCGAAGCTCGCGCTTTCTTCGCCGCTCCATCTTGGATTCCACGCCTTTTTCGCTGGCGAAGCTACTGTCTTACGGGATAGGCGACGTCCACCAAACGCGACAGAAGCGCGTTGATATTTTCGTGCAGCTCGCCTCGTCTACGCGCTAAATCCCCGATGCCACAATGTCCGTCCGCTCCAGGCAACAGTCCCTCTGGCTCAGGCAGGGAATCACGAACGACATACAGTGGTTCACGGTCCGCAACCCGGATCGTAGATATCACTTCCACCGAAAGCGCAAAAACAGGGCGACTCAGAACCTCAAGATTACGGATCGCGAACATCTGAGCAATACTCGTCCTTGCGCGATCGAATACAGAGATGATGATGTGGCCGCTCTGCTCCTTCTTCTTATTAGCCTTCTCCTTGCTACTTGGCTCGAAGTCTTCAATGCGGGGGCGCTGCGGAAATGCTGCAATCCCGTTGCGTTTCCTGGCCATTCGGAGAACTGTTCCAGAAGCTAGTCTTTCGCCTGTCAATCCGCGGAAATCCTTTCGAGCAGCTTCTTGAGCAGAACCGGATAGCTTCCCAGCGTCAAGTTTTCCTCAGCCTGAAGCCCTTCAGTATCTCTGTTCCTATAAAACCAGTCATAGCGACCGCCCGAAAACACCTCTATCTGTAGGTGGTGTGGGCCACGATCCCAGACCATCCGGAATCCCTCTTCCGTGGGCGCAGCTTCGGGCGCCCACAGGCGCTGCCGCAGATAGGACCAAACCTTTCTCACGTCTTCAGCAAAGGGCAAATCAAGCTGTGAAAGGTATGCCTCCCATTCCGCCGCGTATTCTTGGAGACGGGCATCGCGGATCTCCTCGAGCTTCCTGCGGCTCTCCTGATATTCGGTGATGACAGGCCGATTAACGCCGCACAGCCACTCGCCTTCCTCTACCGCTTCGCGAGCACTGTCTAGATCCTCTTGCTTCATGTTGAGCTTCTTGGCGATCTTAACGGCCCTGCGAGCTCCTGCGGCTTGCAATCTTACCGCGCGATCGACTTCGCGTATCAAGTGCTCTTGACCAGTAAGCTCGTAGATTGCCTTCTCGAAATCGATCCCGGTATCCCAAGCCTCGGCAACTAAAAGACGAAGGCCTCTTATCGTTTCATTGGCAATGTCCTCGAATACTTCTCGGGGGAACCCCTGTGGTCGTGACTCTCGCCTGAGAATCTGCCCGGCGAGCATCGCGCCTGGTGCAGGATAGTGGGGTACATAGCGATCTAACAGAGTCATACAGGGAAATTTTAGCACCACATGATGCAGGTGGCAAGAACGTCACAGGGAGAGGTCCATCACGGTCAGCCCTTCACGGCCGGCTGCCTTGGCTTGCCGGCGATCTGCAGAGACGCACGGCATATCAGAGTGGGAATACCGCGCCGCAGCCTCGCGGTGCGACGCCGCGGGGTGGCGACACGGCATATCAGCTCGGAGGCACGGCGCCGCAGGGTTGCGACGAGGCATAGCAGAGTGAAGGCGCCGCGCCGCAGCCTTCCGGCACGACGCCGCGGGGTCGCGGCACGGCATGGCGCTCTCCTTCCCGCAAGAAACCGTCTCCGGTTTCGAGCTGCCAAGCTGAGGTTTTGCCTGCTGATGCAGACGGGGCGGCCCCGTAGGGCCGCCCCGAAATCCCGAACGATCAGGAAACCTACTGGCAGGTCTTCGCCCCCGGCTTGCCCTTGCACTTGTTGGAGCAGCACTGGCTGTTCACCGTGCAGCTTCCGCCGGACGGCACGCAGACCCCCGTCACGTTGAGCGTGATGTTGGAGCCGTGGATCGTTGTGCCGCTGGTGCCCTGCACCTGGAAGTTGTAGGTGCCGGTGGCGGTCGCGCCGGACACGTTCACCGTCAGGCTGCTGTTGGCGCTGCCGCCGGAGGGCGGCGTCACGGGGTTCGTCCCGAAGTTGCACGAGACGCCGGCCGGCTGGCCGATGCAGGACAGGGTGACGCCGCTGTTGAAGCCGTTGAGCGAGGTCACCGTGCAGGTGCTGCCGGCGCTGCCGCCCTGCGGCGCCGTCAGGCTCGACGGGCTGCAGGAGACGGTGAAGTCCGGCGTCGGCGGCCCTGACGCCGGCGTGACGGTGACGCAGGAGCCCGCCGGACCGAAGCAGGCGTTCGACGCGCCGGCGGGGACCACGTTGTAGTAGTAGTTACGGCCGTTGGCCACCTGCGTATCGGTGAAGGAGAGGCCGGTCGTCTCGGCGATCTTGGTCTTACCGAAGTCGCAGCCGGCAAAGCCCTCGCTGCGGAAGACCCAGTAGCGGGTGGCCCCCGCCACCGAGCTCCAGGACAGCGCGGCCTGGAAGTCGCCGGGGGTGCCCGAGAGGGTCGTTGCCGCCGTCGGTCCGCCGGCGCAGCCGCTGTTGACCGGCGTCGGCGTGGCGCAGGCGATGCCGTGACGGTTGAAGGCGTTGAACAGCGCCGTCATGTGCGGCGTGCCGTCGCTGAGGTTGCCGTTGTCGTCGTCGGCCGCCAGCCATTGCATGTAGCCGTTGGCGGCGCCGCAGCCGTCGGCCGTGCCGCCGCAGGTGCAGGAGTGCCAGGCGCCGATGTTGCCGCTGCCCTGGTAGAAGAGACGGTTGGCGACGATGAAGGCGCTCTGACTATCGAGGCTGAAGGGCGCGCTCTGCAGGTCCCTCGCCACGAAGTCCCAAGCCGCCTGCCGCGCCGGCGCGGCGGCGCAGTGCACCTGCCGGCCGCAGGGTCCGCTGCCGGTGAGACAGGAGGTGCAGACGTAGCCCAGCGGCGTATCCGGCGTATGGTCCGCGTGCTTGTCCCAATCCGCGTCGCGCACGCCCGAGCAGTCGAGGTCACAGTGGGAAGCCCCCTGCTGCGCCTCGTTCTGGTTGAAGCCGGTGCCGTCCGAAGTCTGGCCGCACCCCTTGTCGGCCGTCCAGAAGAAGCCGTGGCCGACGCAGGAGGCCTGCAGGCGGTAGATCCCGGCGATGTCGGCGTAGCCCTCGCTGGAGTTTGAGAGCACGCCGCCGGTGTCGTTGTCGTCCAGGCCGTGGCCCCACTCGTGGTCGAACACTGCGGCGATCTCGCCGGTGTTGCGGCAGCCGCCGCCCGAACGGTAGAAGTTGATCGTCGCGCCGTTCCAGAAGGCGTTGCAGGTGAGGTTGATGTTGACGTTGGTGGTCAACGTGCTCTGCAGCCAGGTGTTGCTGGGCAGCCAGCCGCGGGCCATCTCGGCCAGCTTGTTGACCTCGTAGAAGGCGGAACGCGAGGCCGCCGTGTTGCCGGCCGAGCCGCCGGCCGTCGTGCAGTCGTGCTGGCCGTTGGTGCCGCCGAGGGCGATCGAGCCGGTGGCCGAGCTGTTGCTGATGGCGCCGCACGAGTCGGCGATATCCACGTAGCGGCCGGTGAGCGTCGTGGTGGTGGTGCCGCTCGTCCAGTCGAAGATGCCGGCGCTGTTGGTGAAGTTGTTCGGCGAGGCGAGGCCGGTGTCCGCGAACGGCATCGGCGAGCCGGTCTGCATGATGCCGCAGGTGGTGTTGGTCGGGCAGATCTCGGTGTCCGTCAGCGGATAGACGCCGCCGGTGACCGACTGGGCGACGTATTGGTTGGTGTCCTGGAGGGCGAGAACCTCGCCGCTGTGGGCGTCGACGGTGAGCTCCCACCGCGCGTCCTCGGGGAACCGCTGGAAGAGGAACGTCCACACCAGACGGTGCGCGTAGCCGGCGCCCACCGCACCCTCGGCGCTCACCGGCAGGATCTCCAGCGTCGGCTGGCGCAGGATCGTGTCCGCGGCCGATTGCCCGCCGACGTGAGCGAAGCCGGCGGCCAGGGCCTGGCTGCCGCTGATGTCGGGCCGGGTATTGAGACCCCGCACGTTGCCCCAGGTCTCGGTGCCGATCAGCACCAGGTTGCCGCGGTTGAGCGTCGCCGCCAGGCGGCCGTAGCGCACCGGCACTCCCTGATATTCCTGCGGGATGCTCACGTGCCACAGATCCGCGGAGACGTCGGCGGCGCGGCCGGCGCCGAGCTGCGCCGTGTCGATGCCCAGCAGCGCCTGGTGGTCGTTGACGAACGCGAGCACGGCACCGAGAACGGTCTGCGAGTTGACCTTGGTGACCGGGCCGCCCAGCTTGGCGGCGACGTCCGCCAGCTTGAGGTGATTGCCGACGCCGCGCCCGGGCACGAGCGGGAAGGCTCCCACCAGGTTGGTGGCCGCTCCCGAGCGGGGATCGATGAAGGCGAGGGGCACCGCGCCGGCGGCCTTCTCGCGACCCCCCAGGTAGGTCTCCCAGGCCGCCCGGTTCGGCAGCTTGCCGACGATCTCGTCGATCGGCACCTGGGAGCTGCTGATATACAGCTCCGGCTTGAAGAAAGCTTTCTGATCCAGCCAGGAGCCCGACTGCTTGGGCTCCAGGGCCACGGCGAGACTGCAGACCGCGACTGCCAGGAGACTGGCGAGCAGGCACACTTTGGCTGCGCGCTGGAAGCCTCTACGTTCCATCCGTCACCTCCTTGAGAGTGCCCCTCCGGCGCGGGGGCCGGGGAGCCTGTCGGACGAGCCCTGGGCCTGCCGCCAAGGCGGCAGCCGGGGACGAGAGAGCGAAGGCGGGTGCAGTCTCGCTGAAGTCCTTCCAACAATAAGGGTGTCTCAGCCCCGAGCCGGTGTGACAAGGCCATGCTAGCATCCTTCCGGTGAGCCCGGCGGATCCCCTGGCATGGAGGCACGCATGAAGGTCGCCGTCGTCGGCGGCGGACCGGCGGGCCTCTACTTCGCCCTGCTGCTCAAGAAAGCGAACCCCGGGCATCAGGTCACCGTCCTCGAGCGCAACCCGCCCGGCGCCACCTTCGGCTGGGGCGTCGTCTTCTCCGACCAGACGCTCGGCAACTTCCAGGCCGCCGATCCCGAGACCTTCCAGGAGATCTCCGACAACTTCGCGCGCTGGGACGACATCGACATCCATTACAAAGGGCGGACGATCACCTCCGGCGGCCACGGCTTCGCCGGCATCGCCCGCGTCAAGCTGCTGGAGATCCTGCAGCGCCGCGCCGCCGGGCTCGGCGCCGACCTGCGCTTCGGCGTCGAGGTCCGCGACGGCTCGGACCTGCCGGCCTTGGGGCTCGGCGACGCCGATCTCGTGGTCGCGGCCGACGGCGTCAACAGCGCCATCCGCCGCCAGCACGCCGGCGTGTTTCAGCCCGACCTCGTGCTCGGCAAGGCGCGTTTCGTCTGGCTCGGCACGACGCGGCTGTTCGACGCCTTCACCTTCGTCTTCGTCGAGAACGAGCACGGCATCTTCCAGGCCCACGCCTACCGCTTCAGCGACCGCCTCTCGGCCTTCATCGTCGAGTGCGACGAAGCCTCCTGGCGCAACGCCGGTTTCGACCGCCTCGACCTGGACGCCACCGTGGCCGCCTGCGAGGAGATGTTCGCGCCCTGGCTTGCGGGCCACCGGCTGCTCGCCAACGTGCCGCCGCACCAGCGCGCGGCGCCCTGGCTGCAGTTCGCCCGCGTGCACTGCGCCCGCTGGTGGCACGAGAACGTGGTGCTCATCGGCGACGCCGCCCACACCGCCCACTTCTCGATCGGCTCCGGCACCAAGCTCGCCATGGAGGACGCCATCGCCCTCGCCCGCATCCTCGGCGAGGAGCCCGAGCTGAGCAAAGCGCTGCCGATGTACGAGGAGGAGCGGCGCACCGAGGCGCTGCGGCTGCAGAACGCCGCCCGCAACTCCATGGAGTGGTTCGAGAACGTCCGCCGCTACGCCCGGCTCGATCCCGAGCAGTTCGCCTACAGCCTGCTCACGCGCAGCCAGCGGGTGAGCCACGAGAACCTGCGCCTGCGCGACCGCGCCTACCTCGAAGGCGTCGAGCGCTGGTTCGCCAGCCGCGCCAGCCGGGCCGAGCGCGAGGCGCCGCCGCAGGCCCCGCCGCCGATGTTCACGCCGTTCACCCTGCGCGGCATGACGGTGGAGAACCGCGTCGTCGTCTCGCCCATGGACATGTACAGCGCCGAGGACGGCACGCCCAACGAGTTCCATCTCGTCCACCTGGGAGCCCGCGCCCTCGGCGGCGCCGGCCTGCTGATGACGGAGATGACCTGCGTCTCGCCCGAGGGGCGCATCACCTACGGCTGCACGGGCATGTACACGCCCGAGCACGCCGAGGCCTGGCAACGCGTCACCCGTTTCGTCCACCGCTGGAGCCGCGCCAGGATCTGCCTGCAGCTCGGCCACTCCGGCGCCAAGGGGGCCACGCGCCTGATGTGGGAGGGCATGGACGAGCCGCTCGTCGAAGGCGCCTGGCCGGTGATGGCCTGCTCGCCCATCTCCTACAAGCCCAACCTGCAGGTGCCGCGCGAGATGGACCGCGCCGACATGGACCGCGTGCGCGACGAGTTCGTGTCCGCAGCGCGGCTGGCCGTCGAAGCCGAGTTCGACATGCTGGAGCTCCACTGCGCCCACGGCTACCTGCTCTCGGGCTTCATCACGCCGCTCTCGAACTGCCGCACGGACGAGTACGGCGGCCCGCTCGAGAACCGCCTGCGCTATCCCCTGGAGGTCTTCCGGGCGATGCGCGAAGTCTGGCCGCGCGAGAGGCCGATGTCCGTCCGCATCTCGGCCACCGACTGGGTGGAAGGCGGCATCGACGGCGCCGACGCGGTGGAGATCGCGCGCGCCTTCCATCTCGCCGGAGCGGACATCATCCACGTCTCCGCGGGGCAGACCTCGATCGACGCCAGGCCAATCTACGGCCGCATGTTCCAGACGCCGTTCTCCGACCGCATCCGCAACGAGACCGGCATTCCGACGATCGCCGTCGGCAACATCACCGAGCCCGACCAGGTCAACTCCATCATCGCCGCCGGCCGCGCCGACCTCTGCGCCCTGGCCCGGCCGCACCTCGCCGATCCCAACTGGACGCTGCGCGCCGCCGCCCAGCTCGGCTACACCGCGCAGCCCTGGCCGGTGCAGTACCTCAGCGGCAAGGAGCAGCTCGAAAGGAATCTAGCCCGCCAGCGACAGGCGGAGCTTTTGGGGATGAGCACGATATGAGGAGGCCACCCGTCTTTCGCCCGATTCGTATCCGCCACCTCGAGGCGCTATGGATTTGGATGTCGCCATCGGTGCCCCCCCAATGTAGAGACGCCCTGCGGGCGTCTCCGAGGCGGCGAAATCCTTCCGGCAACCGGCAACGTCCCGCGGGAACGCCTTCGCCGAGCGGCGCCGTATTTCCCGCCCCGGAGACGCCCGCAGGGCGTCTCTACATTGGGGAGGCGACGGTGTTCTTAGAGCAAGGGATTTCCCCATGAACAACCGCATCCCCCTCGCCGATATCCGCCCGCAACACTTCGGCTGGCACGTCGAGGATCGCGTCGCCACCGTCACCCTCAACCGGCCGGAGCGCAAGAACCCGCTCACCTTCGATTCCTACCGCGAGCTGGCGGAGACCTTCAACCGCCTGCGCCACGTCGAGGAGGTCAAGGCGATAGTGCTCACCGGCGCCGGCGAGAACTTCTGCTCGGGTGGGGACGTCCACGAGATCATCGGTCCGTTGGTCGCGATGCGCGAGGAGAAGCGCATGGACCGCCTCCTCGAATTCACCCGCATGACCGGCGAGCTGGTGAAGACCCTGCGCGCCTGCCCGCAGCCAATCGTCGCGGCGATCGACGGCATCTGCGCCGGCGCGGGGGCGATCCTCGCCATGGCCTCGGACCTGCGCCTGGGCACGACGCGCAGCCGCGTCGCCTTCCTCTTCACCCGCGTCGGCCTCTCCGGCGCGGACATGGGAGCCTGCGCCATTCTGCCGCGCATCATCGGTCAGGGCCGCGCCTCCGAGCTGCTCTACACCGGCCGTTTCATGGAAGCCGAGGAGGCCGAGCGCTGGGGCTTCTTCAACCGTGTCGTGCCGCCGGAGAACCTCCTCGCCGAGGCGCGCGACCTCGCCCGCTCGCTCGCCCACGGCCCCACCTTCGCGCACGCCATGACCAAGCGCCAGCTCCATCAGGAATGGGACATGGGGATTGATCAAGCTATTGAAGCCGAGGCCCAAGCGCAGGCCATCTGCATGCAGACCGAGGACTTCGCCCGCGCCTTCCGCGCCTTCGCGGCGAAGGAGAAGCCGGTGTTCGAGGGGGATTGATTGCCTGACTCCACCTTCCTCGCCTGGCCCTTCTTCGAGGACCACCACCGCGCCCTTGCCCGCGATCTCGACGCCTGGTGCGAACGCGAGATCGAACCGCTCGAAGATGGCGATCTGGACGACACCTGCCGCGAGCTGGTCCGCCGCCTCGGCGCCGGCGGCTGGCTGCGCCGGGCGGTTCCAGATTCCCAGGGCCGCATCGACGTGCGCTCGCTATGTCTCATCCGCGAGACGCTCGCGCGGTATTCAGGCCTCGCCGATTTCGTCTTCGCGCTGCAGGGTCTCGGTTCCGGTCCGATCTCCTTGTTTGGATCCGAGGATCAGCGCCGTGCCTGGCTGCCCCGTGTTGCTGAAGGAAAGGCGATCGCCGCCTTCGCGCTTTCCGAGGCCGAGGCCGGCTCCGACGTCACAGCCATGCGCACCACGGCCCGCCGTAACGGCGACGGCTGGGTGCTCGACGGCGCCAAGACGTGGATCTCCAACGCCGGCCTCGCGGACTTCTACGTCGTCTTCTGCCGCCTACCGGAGAGCGGCGAGCGGGCCTTCGGCGCCTTTCTCGTCGAGGCGGAGAATCCCGGACTGCGCATCGCCGAGCGCATCGACGTCCTGGCGCCGCATCCGCTGGGCACCCTTGCCTTCGACGGCTGCCGCGTGCCGGCTGCGGCGATGGTGGGGGAGCCCGGAAAAGGCCTCAAGGTGGCGCTGGCGACGCTCGACGTCTTTCGCCCCACGGTGGGCGCCGCGGCGCTCGGCTTCGCGCGGCGGGCTCTCGACGAGGCGCTCGGCCACGCGGTGCGGCGCCAGGCCTTCGGCAAGCCGCTCGCCGAGCACCAGCTCACGCAGGGACGGCTCGCGGACATGGCCCTCGACGTGGACGCCTCGGCACTCCTCGTCTACCGCGCCGCCTGGACGCGCGACGCCGGCGCCGAGCGCATCACCCGCGAGGCGGCCATGGCCAAGCTCTTCGCCACCGAGGCGGCGCAGCGGGTGGCGGACGCCGCCGTGCAGCTCCTCGGCGGCCGCGGCGTCGTGGCCGGCTCGCCCGTCGAGAAGCTCTACCGCGAGGTGCGCGCCCTGCGCATCTACGAAGGCACCAGCGAGATCCAGCGGCTCGTCATCGCCGGTCAGCTCATAGCCACTATGGAGACATGACGCATGGCTGAAAGCGCCCACGTGGACACCTTCTGCCGCGACAACCTGCCGCCGCGCGAGCTGTGGCCGGAGATGGACTACACGCGCCTGCCGGAGCTCGCCGCCTATCCGCCGCGCCTCAACTGCGCCGCCGAGCTGCTCGACCGCGCGGTGGAGAAGGGCTGGGGCGGCCGCACCGTCCTCTACTATCACGGCGGCAAGTGGACCTACGGCCAACTGCTGGAGACGGCGAACAGGATCGCCCACGTGCTGGTGGAGGACCTCGGCGTCGTGCCCGGCAACCGCGTCCTGCTGCGCGGGCCGAACAATCCGATGATGGCCGCCTGCTGGTTCGCCGTGCTCAAGGCGGGAGGCGTCGTCGTCTGCACCATGCCGCTGCTGCGCGTGCGCGAGCTCACCTACATCGCCGACGTGGCGCGAATCCGCCTCGCGCTTTGCGACGCGCGCGTGGCCGCCGAGTGCGAGCAGGCCATGTCCACCACCGCCGCCGGCTTCGCGCGTGAGGGCGGCCGCGTCGTCCAATTCCACAGCGCGACTCCAGGCTCGCTCGAATCGCTGATGGCGGGGAAGCCCGCCTCGTTCGACAACTGCGACACGGCGGCGGACGACACCGCCCTCATCGCCTTCACCTCCGGAACGACCGGCCAGGGCAAAGGGTGCATGCACTTTCATCGCGACGTGCTCGCCGCCTGCGACTGTTTTCCGGAGTACGTCCTGAAGGCCGAGGAAGACGACGTCTTCTGCGGCTCGCCGCCGCTCGCCTTCACCTACGGGCTCGGCGGTCTGCTGCTCTTCCCGATGCGTATCGGCGCCTCGTCGCTGCTGCTCGAGCAGGCCTCGCCGCCGCAGCTCCTCCAGGGCATTCAGGACCACCGGGCCACCGTCGTCTTCACCGCGCCGACGGCCTACCGCGCCATGGCCGGCCCTGCCAAGGGCTTCGACCTCTCCAGCCTCCGCAAGTGTGTCTCCGCCGGCGAGACCTTGCCCAAGCCCACCTTCGAGCTCTGGCGCGAGGCCACCGGCATCAAGATCATCGACGGCATCGGCTCCACCGAGCTGCTCCACATGTTCATCAGCTCCTCGGGCGAAGACATCCATCCGGGCTCGACGGGAAAGGTCGTGCCCGGCTACGAGGCCAAGGTTATCGACGACGAAGGCAACGAGGTACCGCCCGGCACTATAGGCCGGCTCGCGGTGCGCGGGCCGACCGGCTGCCGCTATCTGAACAACCTCGAACGGCAACGCACCTACGTCCAGGACGGCTGGAACCTGACCGGCGACTCCTACATCAAGGACGAGGAAGGCTACTTCTGGTACCAGGCGAGGACGGACGACATGATCATCTCGGCCGGCCACAACATCTCCGGCCCCGAGATCGAAGCGGTGCTCCTCGATCATCCCATGGTAGCCGAGTGCGGGGTGGTGGGAGTGCCGGACGAGGAGCGAGGCCAGATCGTCAAAGCCTACGTGGTGCTGCGCCAAGGTTTCGAGCCCAGCCCAGAGCTGGTCAAGGAGCTGCAGGACTTCGTCAAAGCGGAGATCGCGCCCTACAAGTACCCGCGAGCCGTCGAGTTCCTCGAATCCCTGCCGCGCACCGAGACTGGCAAGCTGCAGCGCTTCAAGCTGCGGGAGCGGGGGAGGTGAGCGGACCGCCCGTGGTAGAATTTAGAGTGTGGCGACGCGCAAAGAGCTACAGGATCTTGCCCTTCTACGCCTTCAGGAGGCGGAGACACTCTTCAGTGCGGGCTTTTACGATGGCTGCGCCTATCTGTGCGGCTACGTTGTCGAGCTCGCGTTGAAAGCCTGCATCTGCCGGCTACTCGATACCAACGACTATCCTGCGACCGGTGAGTACAAGCGGGTGTTTGCGGTCCATGACCTCGATCAACTCTTGTTCCTAGCCGGCCTGAGCGCGAAGCTTGACCCGGCGGATCAAACGCTTCTTTCGAACTGGTCGCTCTCGGTACCGTGGGATCCAACGGAGAGGCGTTATCAAGCGGCAGGGTCGGTCGGCCAACAGCAAGCACTCGATATCTTGAATGCAGTAAGAGATTCTAAGGACGGAGTACTCGAATGGCTAAAGAAGAGTTGGTAGCTGACTTCCAGGCGTTCGCCAGGAACCTCGAGAAGAGCGTCGGGCCTGTGGCCCTCCTGATGCTCATGCCCGTAGGACCGGGTTCTGGGAACGCATGGGCGCTCTTGGTAAGCGCTCGCGCGTTCGATGACCAATCACAGCGCGACTCAATCAAAACAGTCGTAGCAGACTTGAATAGCTTCCTTTCTGAAACCGTGAGGCCACGGGTGAAGAGGGTATCGGTTCTCAAGAGCGACGACCCATTTGTACGGGCGATGAACTCGTCAGTTCACGCCGAGCATTCGAGTGTCGATATAACCGCCAGGGTTGTGGGCGGCGTTGAGATCCCTGGAGCCATTGTCTTCGAATCGAAGCGGATCGCCGCCTGATAACCGAGGAGCTTTTGGGAACACAGTCGCAATGACTGACCTCATCATCAACGAGCTTCATCGTCTGCGAGAGAAGGCTCTCGCGGAGGCGGCTTCGATCACCATGTCTTCTGTGAGCGTCTTAGAGAGCGCGAGAGGCAATCGGGTCGGGCCGTTGAACCGCCGACTCGAGCGCGGACTAACCAGCGCCCCAAAGGCGGAAGCGAACTTTTGAGGCGCTCCCGTTCGCGCCGCTGAGCTGCAAGAGCGTGGGAGAACCTGAGGAGAGCCAGCGCTTCGAAGTCCTTCAGCCTGATGGCTGGCCGCGGCCGTCCGGTTACGCAAACGGTATTGCCGCGAGCGGCCGCCTGATCTTCGTTGCCGGCCAGCTCGGCTGGAACCCCGAGACCTGCCAGTTCGAGACCGACGACTTCGTCACCCAGACCACCCAGGCTCTCCGCAACGTCGTCGCCGTCCTCCGCGCCGCCGGAGCCGCGCCGCGCCACGTCGTGCGTCTCACCTGGTACATCACCGACAAGCCGGCCTATCTTGTCGCGCAGCGGGAGATTGGGCTCGCCTATCGCGAGGTGATGGGACGGCACTACCCGGCGATGTCGGTGGTGGTGGTCGCCGGGCTGGTCGAGGGCCAGGCGAAGGTGGAGATTGAGGCGACAGCGGTGGTGGCGTAGTAAGAGTGACCGAGGCCCGCGGTTCTCCGCGGCTCAGGCGGCGTAATCGAAAACAGGCGTCTTCATTACGCGGGCTGGCTTCCCTTGGCCTCGAATGATGTCGTGGAGGCGCTCTACCGTCTCAGGGGAGAAGTACTGCTCACCGGTCTCGACGTTCACTCGTGCCGGTACGTTCTCGATGACGTACAGTCTGCCGTCCATCTCGAGAATATATCTAAAGTTCTGTTCCGTGAGGGCATCTTCCCATTTGGTTGGGACTTTCACGTCTTGCTTCTCCGTGCCTTGACTTTTTTGGGTTGACTCGTAGACAGCACCTAAAGTCTGGCCCACCTCTTTACATCGTCCCGCAAGCTACCGTCCTCATTAAAGAGAGGACATGAAATGGCACCAGTTGCCTGAAAGAGCTGATCGCAGAGATCTCTTGCAATCGGCTCAACATTGGGCCCCTGCTCGGCCAGATTCACCTCCGGCACGCCCTGTTCATAACGTCCACTGGCCAATACGCCGTGATGTATGTGGCCTCGTTCCAGGGCCATACGAGTCGGCGCAGGTACCGACAAGATCTGGATGGCATGTACTGGCCCCCAGTAGTTGCAGCGTTCTAGAATGAGGCGAGCGCTTCGTAGCGCTGCTAAGATGTTCGCAAGCACCCTCACGGCGTCAAGATGATACTCAGAACCTCCCTCGGAGTTTATGACCGCGCCATCCGCTAAATGCACTATACCAGCCCGAGTCACGAAAAAATCAAAAAGCCTAACCTTAGCATGAGCACGCAAGCCGTTTGCATAGGCTCGAATATTTCTTAGAGCATCCCAATAATAGGAGTCATCGTCATCGTCATAGTAGTTTTTAAATGGACCCTCAACAAGATCTTTTCCTATATCCCGAAGGGCTCGCGGATCCATGAGCCCGCGTCTTGAATACCAAGGCACTATCATCACAGACTGACAATGATTGGCGCTCAGCGCTTCTTGGTCCTTGACTTTGGTTGCGAGCGCTTGCTCCAAGGCGAGAGCGCTAATTGAGATCCGATTGTAGGCTTCGCGAATCTCCGGCTCCGTCATCTTATGATTTCGGGTCTCACCGCGCCGATAGAATCGGTCACCGCTTACCATGTGAAGCTCGCGGCCGGAGGACGGGTAGACCTCTGCGACGAGAACGAACCCTCCGTCAACTTCGATCGAGACAACCCGCCAGTGAGGCTGAGGATGTACGGTGTCGGCTACCACGTCTTCCAGGCGGGCCTGTAGACCGAGGTCTACCAAGGGTGCTATACCTTCGGCTCTCCTCGACCCGTCTTGGTGCTTACGCTCGGAGATCCCATAAAAAATCCGGCCGCCGGCTGAATTGGCGAGAGCCGAGATATCCTTCGCGGCCTCCAAGCGCTGGACAGGAGTGGTAAGATCAAGCTCGCTCTTAAATTCGATGCGAAAGTTCTCGGCGGTTCCGAGAAGCGTCCGAAGGTGCGCCTCTTTGAGTTCATCTAGGGCGATCTGCATCATTTCTAAGGCATCCCGTCAAGACGTTGCTGACAAAGTTCCCACGATCAGAGGTGCTCTGCCATCCGCGCTGGCCCCGGAGACGGACGACAGCCTCGTAGTTGAAGCTGACGGTTCCGGTAAGCACCGAGCTATGCCGCGGGCCAGCGGCGATGGCCGAAGCGATGGAGATAACGGGAACCCACTCTTCGAAACCAGATCTGAGCGTCTGGACGGCGAGCGCGCAACTCGTGAGCCGCGGTCAGCTCGTCCGGCGCGAATTCATAGTCTCCGGTCTTTGTATCGATCGCGACGATCTTCCCCTTGTCCTCGGGCCGCAGCTTCGGAAGAACGTCTCGATCGTAGATCTCGTCGCCGCGCCGGGCGAGCGCCTCTACTTCATGGCGGGGTGTCAGAGGGTCGTTCACTGTCCGAAGTATATGCCATCTCCGCTGGCGCATGGCAACCCACACAGAGGTAGCGCCGACGATCACGGCCGGCGGCGGGAATCGGGGATGTCGATCTCCAGCTTGACAGCGCTCATCATGGCCTTCAACTCCTCGATCCGCTTCCTACGGATCAGCTCCCGTAATGAGAACACAACGGTATCGCTCTTGGACTTGAAGCCCAGGAGACGGCGTGCCTCTTCGAGGAGGGGCTCCGGAATATCGAGGGTAGTCCGCATTCCGAGCTCATCCGCGCCGGAGTTCCTCGCGCAGTTCCTCCAGTGTCACCTGCACGGCCGGTATCTTCCGCTGGAACAGCTCTTCCAGGAATTCGGCGCGGCTCACGCCGGCGATCTCGGCAGCCTTGCCCTGGGAGATCTGCCCTTGGGAGTACCAGTGGATGGCAGCCGCCAACCTCATCTCGGCGGCGAAGTCCTCCGGAGACTTCCGCAGAGCCGAGAAGACCGTGGGGGGGAACTCAAGGACGACCCGCGCCATTGGATCTCCTTCCAGGTGGATTGTACGGCAGACGCAGGCTGACGCCACAGAGGGAATTCGAAATGCCCAGCACGGCTGGTCCACAAACCCCCGGAGCCACCGCGGCATCACGCTTGACGTTAATCACGCGATACGTTACTATGCCCATATGATCGTGTCGTTCAAGAGTGCCGAGACCGAGGCCCTTGCGAACGGCAGACGCGTCAAACGGTTCGAGAGTATCGAATCGGTCGCTCGGCGTAAGCTTCGGCAGTTGCAGATCGCAGGACGGCTGGAGGACCTGCGGGTGCCGCCGGGTAATCGGCTTGAAGCGCTCAAGGGTGACCGCGCCGGGCAGTACAGTATCCGGGTGAACGATCAGTTCCGCGTGTGCTTTCGCTGGACGGCTGGCGGCGCCGAAGACGTCGAGATCGTGGACTATCACTGAAAGGAGCGAGTGGCATGAAGAAGCTCAAGCCTGTGACTCCCGGCGAGCTACTACTCGAGGAGTTTCTCATTCCGATGAAGCTCTCGCAGTACCGGCTTGCCAAGGAGATTGGCGTGCCCGCCCAGCGTATAGGCGAAATCGTGGCTGGCAAGCGCGCCATCACGGCCGATACGGATTTGCGTCTGTGCCGGTTCTTTGGCCTGTCCAACGGCTACTGGCTGCGAGCCCAGGCGGCCTACGACACGGAAGTGGCGGAGCAGACCCTCGGTAAAGTGCTCGACAAGATCAAGCCATGGGCCGGCACCGCGGAGAGGACCGCTGGCGTCTAGCTTTGGCCCGGAGAAGGAGACGATTGGGCTACGATAGGCGACTCGGCTGCGTCTGATCGCCGATCACCGCCGACGGCGGGATTTAGGGATGTCGATCTCCAGCTTGACGGCGCCCAAGACGCGCCGATCTCAAGTGCGCTCAGCCCAACTGTGGTCAGCCTCAGGATGGCCGAAGTCACGTTCAACGTGACAGCGGTCAGCTTGAGGATGACCGGGGGTCATCCTTGACCTGACAGCCGTCATCCTGACCGAAGTCATGTTCAACGTGACAGCTGTCAGCTTGAAGGGTACTTGAGTCATCCTTGACATGACCGCTGTCATCCTGAGGATGACAGCCGTCAGCTTCAACCTGACCGCCGTAATCCTTGAGCTGACAGGGATCATCACCGGCGGTGAACAGATCGTCCGCCGAAGGATGCCGGCGCTTCGAATGCGATCCTAAGCTACTGAGCTACCGTCATTTACCGTTCTGGCGCCGCTCTTCTCTCGAGGAGCGTCGCGATAGATGGGTAGCAGTGCAGGCAGAGGCTCGCCCGGAGGTGCCAAGCTGTTGCGCGATTTTGAGTCGCCTCCCTGCTTGCTGTATTGGCATCGTCACGTGACGCCTCGCTTTATTCCGCGCCTTCTTTCTCCTCTTTAACCGGAACGGCAGGCGTAGCCTCGACGCCTTCGCCGCCGGGCTCAGGCGGTGGAGGCGGCTCGTGCCGCTCCTTGCCTTCCTCTCGTTCCGGCGCCGCCGCCTGGCCCTTGCGCAGCTCGGCCAGGCTGTTCTGCATCTGCTGGATCCAGCCGTCGAGCTCCGATTGCAGCACCTGCTCGGTATGCTCGACGAGAGAATCGATGTTCACCTGCCGGGACTGCTCCTCGGCGGAGAGCGCGCTCCACCACGCCTTCACGTTCGCGAGGTCGGTCGCCGCCTGGTTGTATTTCGTCAGCGTGCCTTCGGTCTGCCGGTACGCCAGGTAGGTCCCCAGCGCGGCGACCACCGCGGTGGTCACCGCGATCCACGCCTGCTGATTGACCGCCGCCAGGTAGGTCCCCACACCGCCGATGATGAAGGTCAGCCAGGAGAGCGCCCGCAACTGCCGGTCATACTTGAGGCTCCTCTTCCGGTAGTACTTCATCTGGTCGCCCAGCCTGAGCTCGACGTAGCGATCCGGCGTCAACAAGCTGAAACCGTCGTCTCCTCCCTTCGCGGCATCCATCCAGGGCGGAAAGCCCTTGCTCCCGTCGTAGGGCAGCAGGCTCGACAGGTTGACCTCGGTTCGCATCGTCCGCTGGGTGATGTCCTCCACCCGCTTCGAGAGCAGTTGCTCCGGGTTTTCCTGGTAGTCCTTGGCCCTGGCGCGGTAGCGGTAGATCTCGCGCTTGATCGATTCGGCGCCGGCCCGCAGGAGCAGCCATTTGCTGCCCTGCTTGAAGCGATTGGCCGCCGTGATCAGTACCGTGAGCAGAATCGGCAGGGCGATCAAGACGTAATGGATGAGCCACCAGTACCAAGGCCCTGAGGTCCAGGAAACCGCTTTGTGCGCGTCCTTGGGTGCGTACACCTGCTGCAGCACGGCGAGGCCCGTGGCAAGCACGCCCAGGATCAGGATCGCGAGCTGCAGCCTGCTGAACCGCTGCTGCTGGAGGATGGCGTTGAGATCGTAGTCCGCGAAGGTCTCCCATGCCTGCATCAGCACCTTGTCCACGCCGAGCTCACGAATGATGAGCCGCTCGATGCCTTGGACCGAATTGCTCAGCGAGTGGAGGTGGATCTCGCCGTCGGCGAGGATCTCCGCCATCACGGGATCGTCCGGCAGCGTCTCTCGCTGTTTCCAGGCGGCCGCGATTTCATCGGCGAGGCCGCCGCTGCCTTCGACCACGATCAAGGGAAGTTGCAGCCGCACGGCACGCAGCGCCTCCTCCCGCGACACCGTTCCGCCACCGGCGAGGATCGCCAGTCCCGGAACCTTTTCGCTCGCCGGTTTCGGCTTTCGCCGGCCTCTAGTCGTCACCACCGGTCTGACCATCAACGCGCCGGCGAGAGAGAAGAGCGTGGCCGTTTCGCTGCCCCACTCGGCTCCTTCGACGAGCACGAAGTGCGTGTGATTCGGCTCGAGCGGAACGAGCTGGCCTGACGGCTCCGGTCCTCCGGGATAGGAGACCTTCGATGCGGGCGCCACGCCGATCAGGGCGTTCTGGTATCCTCGGCCGGCGACTCCTTTTCCGATGAGAGCCATGACGCCCGCCCGGGTTCCACCGTCGAGGATGACCGCCCTGGTTTCCGCCGCGGCGCGGGCAATGCCGCGGCCGAACAACTGGGTCAGCCGGGGAATCAGCGCCTTGTCGAGATCGGCCGCGCCCCCGAGGACGAGGATGACGGCCTTATACGTCTCCTCGATGCCGAGCGCCTTGGCGATCTCCTCCGCCTGGCTGTCGGCGGAAGGGAAGACCGCGACCGCGGGATGATCGCTCCGCAGAGGAATCGATTTCCTTTCGATGGGACTCATCGCCAACCCCCGATACGATGCGCTGATTTGAGAGATGCTTAGATCATACTAGAGGAGTGCGGAATCCGCGTCAACGGCCGGGCACGGCGACGAACGCGCATGACTGAAATCATCGATCTGAGCCAGGAGATCTTCACCGGCATGCCCGTCTTTCCCGGCCTGCCTGAGGTGAAGATCACCCTGCACGTCTCGCACGAGCAGTGGGATGGCATCGGTGACGGAGACGTGGTTTCTCCCGCCGTGAACCGGCTGGAGCTGGGCGAACATACCGGCACGCACGTCGATGCCATCAACCACATGGCGCGCCAGTACCGTGGGCAGTCGATCGAGACGATGCCGCTGACGATGTTCTACACGCAGGGACTCTGCTTGGACCTGTCTGATAAAAGTTTGCGGGAGTTGATCGAGCCCGCGGACCTGGAGCGCGCTCTCTCCACGGCGGGTCTCGAGATCGAGCGGGGGGATACGGTCCTGCTGTACACGGACCATTATCGGCGCGCCTTCGGGACCGCGGATTGGCCCAACGGACCGGGGATCAGCGTCGAGGCGGCCCGCTGGCTGGGGCGGCAAGGGATCGCCGCCTTCGGCGTGGAGACGATGTCGCCGGGTGTGATGGACGTCTCCAACAAGGAGGTTCACCATATCTGCGGCGAGCTGGGCTTCACGCATTACGAGAACATGATCAATCTGCACCAGCTCGTCGGCCGCGGGCGTTTTCGCTTCATCGGCTTGCCGCTGAAGATCCGTGGAGGGACCGGCTCGCCCGTGCGGGCGATCGCCGTCTTCGAGGGATGAGAACCTTCATCGGGCTGTTGCGCGGCATCAACGTCGGCGGGCACAACAAGGTCCCCATGGCCGAGCTGCGTCCGCTGTGCACCGAGCTCGGTTGGGGAGACGCTCAGACCTACATTCAGAGCGGGAACCTGGTGTTCGCGGCCGGCGGCGAGCCGGCGGCTCTCGAAGCCGGGCTCGAGCGCGCGATCGAGCGCCGCTTCGGCTTCAAGGTTTCGGTGCTCGTTCGTGCGGCGAAGGACTGGCCGGCCTACATCAAGGGGAATCCGTTTCCGGAGGCGTGCGAGAAGGAGCCCAACGCGGTGATGCTGGGCCTGTCCAAATCGCCGCCGAAGGCCGGCGCCGAGGCGGGTCTGCGCGAGCGCGCGACGCATGGCGAGCGCATCGCTCAAGTGGGTGATGCTCTGTGGATTCACTTCACCGACGGTGTGGCCGGGTCGAAGCTGTCGCCGGGCCTCCTCGACCGCCTGGTCGGCTCGCCGGTGACGACGCGGAACTGGCGTACGGTGCTCAAGCTCGGCGAGATGGCGGGGTTGGCGAAGCTCGCGGGTTGACCCTGCCGTGCAACAATGGTCAGCTTCGAGCGTATGCTCCCGCGCGCGGCTTGGAACGCGCTTCCCTGGAGATCGATAACCATGTTGAGACAGATTCTACGGGCTCTGCCCGTTGTCGCCCTGATCGCCCTCTGCGGTAGATCCGCCTTCGCCGGCGAAGTGGAGGAGAAAAACAAGGCCGTGGCCCGCACCGTCCTCGAGGAGGTCCTGGGCCAGGGCAAGATGGACGAGTACGAAGCCCTCTACGCGCCGAGCTACGTGTCCCATGGCAGCGCGCGCGATGCGACCCGGGCCGAGGACCGCGAGACCACCAAGGCGTGGCGGCAGGCGTTCCCGGACCTGAAGATCAACATCGACAAGCTCTTCGCCGAGGGCGAGCTCGTCGCGGCCCGTTTCATCGCGGAAGGCACGAACACGGGGGCGGGCAACGGGCTGCCGGCGACCGGCAAGCGCATCCGCATCGCCGGCATGACGATCCTCCGCATCGTGGACGGCAAGATCGTCGAGGAGTGGACGAGCTTCGACCAGCTCGACTTCCTGCGCCAGCTCGGCTTGATGCCGGCCCACCTCAAGTAGGGAAGAGCTCCCTTTCCCCCTGTCGGCGGGCCGGAGGGCGGTATGATCCCGCTCGGCATGGCCGCGGTCGAAGCACCCCAGGAGGCGCTCTGGATCGACGGCGGGCGGGTGCCTGCCCGCTCGGAGGAGACCACGTCGGTCCTCAATCCCGCGACCGGCGAGATCCTCGCCAGGGTGGCCGCGGCGGGTCCGGACGACGTCGACGCCGCGGTGGCCGCGGCGAAGCGCTCTTTCGAGCTGGGAGACTGGCGCCGGGCGAAGCCCGCCGAGCGGGCGCGGGTGCTGCTCCGTCTGGCGGAGCGGATCCGCGCGGCGGCCGACGACCTCGCGCATCTCGAGGCGAGCAACGTCGGCAAACCCATCCTGGAGGCGCGCGGCGAGGTGGAGATGGGCGCCGCCTGCTTCCAGTACTACGCCGGCCTGATCCCGGCGTTCGGCGGCAGCACGGTGCCGGTGAGCGCGCCCGGCACCGGCCTCACCTTCCGCGAGCCGGTGGGCGTCTGCGGCCTCATCGTGCCGTGGAACTTCCCGTTCGCCATCACCACCTGGAAGGTCGCGCCGGCGCTGGCGCTCGGCAACTCGGTGGTGGTCAAGCCGGCATCGGCGACGCCGCTCACCGCCCTGCGGCTGGCAGAGCTGGCCGCGGAGGCCGGCGTGCCGCCGGGGGTGCTCAACGTCGTGACGGGGCCGGGCGGCGCGGCCGGCTCGGCGCTTGCACGTCATCCGGACGTGCGCAAGATCGCCTTCACCGGCTCGACCGAGGTCGGCAGCGAAGTCATGCGGGCGGCGGCGGACGACGTCAAGCGGGTCTCGCTCGAGCTCGGCGGCAAATCGGCGAGCGTCATCTTCGCCGACGCCGACCTGGAGAAGGCGGGAGGGTCCGTCTCCGGCTCCTTCGGCAACGCCGGACAGGATTGCTGCGCGCGCAGCCGCATCCTCGTCGAGCGGCCGGTCTATGACGAGGTCGTCGAGCGCTTCGCCGAGCGCACGCGCGCCCTGCGCGTCGGCGATCCTCTCGACGAGAAGACGGAGATGGGCTCGCTGATCTCGGCGGCGCACCGCGAGCGGGTGGACGGCTACGTGCGCCGCGCCGTCGAGCAGGGAGCGCGCCTGTGCACCGGCGGCCGCATGCTGCACGGCAGCCACTACGATCGCGGCAGCTTCTACGAGCCGGCGGTGCTGCGCGGCGTCACGCCCGAGATGGAGATCGCCCGGGAGGAGGTCTTCGGGCCCGTCGTGGCCATCCTGCCGTTCGACACCGAGGAGGAGGCGGTGCGCCTCGCCAACGCCACCCTCTACGGGCTCTCCGGCTCGCTGTGGACGCGCGACGTCGGCCGCGCGCTGCGGGTGGCGCGCGCCGTCGAGACGGGCGTCCTCTCGGTCAACTCGGGCTGGAGCGTCCACCTGGAGATGCCGTTCGGCGGCGTCAAGCGCAGCGGCGTCGGCCGCGAGCTGGGGCCGCCGGCCCTCGATCACTACAGCGAGTGGAAGAGCGTATTCATCGCGGAGGACTGATCCGATGTTCGACAGGCCGGCGCGCGGCATGGTGACCCGCAAGCAACTGGGCGATCTCGTCGAGAGCGGCGAGATCGAGACGGTGCTGGCGGTCTTCCCCGACATGTACGGCCGCCTGATGGGCAAGCGCATCACCAGTCATTTCTTCCTCGAGGAGGTGGCCGAACGCGGCATGCACGCCTGCGACTACCTGCTCGCCTGCGACATGGAGATGGACGTCATCCCCGGCTACAAGTACACGAGCTGGGAGACCGGCTACGGCGACTTCCACTGCGTCCCCGATCTTTCGACCCTGCGGCGCGCCACCTGGCTGCCGAAGACGGCGATCGTGCTGTGCGATCTCCTCGATCATGGCGAGAAGCCGGTCGAGGTCTCGCCGCGCCGCATGCTGCAGCGCCAGCTCGCGCGGGCGCGCGAGGCCGGCTTCACGGTGATGGGCGGCACGGAGATCGAGCTCTACGTCTTCGACGACAGCTTTGCCGACGCGCGGGCGAAGAGCTATCACGGCCTGCGGCCGATGGGGACGTACAACGAGGACTATCACATCCTCCAGGGCACCAAGGAGGACGAGCTGATCGGCGCCATCCGCCGCCACCTCGACCAGAGCGGCGTTCCTGTCGAGTTCAGCAAGGGCGAGGCCGGGCTGGGCCAGCAGGAGATCAACCTGCGCTTCAGCGAGGCGCTGACGCAGGCGGACCGCAACGTCCTCTACAAGCACGCCGCCAAGGAGATCGCCTGGTCGCAGAACCGCTCGCTCACCTTCATGGCGAAGTGGGACGAGAAGCACACGGGATCGAGCGCGCACATCCACATCAGCCTGTGGGACGCGGACGGCGATGGCAACCTTTTCGCGGGCGACAAGCCCATCGGTCCGGTGGAGGCGAGCGACACCTTCCGCTGGTTCCTCGGCGGCTGGATGAAGCACGCGCGGGCCCTCGCCGCCTGCTACGCGCCCTACGTCGCCTCCTACAAGCGCTACCAGGCGCGCTCGTGGGCGCCGACCGCCATCGCCTGGAGCTACGACAACCGCACCGCCGGCTTCCGCGTCGTCGGGCACGGTCCCTCACTGCGCGTCGAATGCCGCATCCCCGGCGCCGACGCCAACCCTTACATCGCCTACGCCGCAGCGATCGCTGCCGGCTTGGACGGTATCCGAAACAAGATCGAGCCGCCGGAGATCTTTCAAGGCGATCTGTATTCGGCAAAGGAGCTGCCGCGCGTTCCCGCGACGCTGCGCGAAGCGATCGGCGAGCTGGAGCGCAGCGACCTGGCTCGCGAGGCCTTCGGCGAGGACGTGACCGAGCATTACCTCCACTTTTTGCGCACCGAGCAGCGGAAGTTCGACGAAGTGGTGACGTGCTGGGAGCGGGCGCGGTATTTTGAACGGGCGTAGAGAGCAGCAAGGACCAAAAGGACACCAAGGACATCAAGGACGATGCGTCTCGTCAACAAAGTCGCCCTCATCACCGGTGCGGGTTCGGGCATCGGCCGCGAGACGGCGCTCCTGTTTTCTCGCGAAGGTGCCCGTATTGTCGTGGTGGACGTGAAAAACGAAGCTGGCGAGGTGGTGGTGGAGGAGTTGAGGAGCGCCGGAGGCGAGGCCGTCTACGTTCACGCCGACGTCTCTAAGGCCGCCGATGCTGAAACCATGGTGCTAACCGCCGAGGAGCGCTTCGGCAGGCTCGACGTGCTGTTCAACAACGCCGGCATCTCCCACCCGCAGGACGACGACGCGGTGGCGACCGAGGAAGAGGTCTGGGACCTCACGATGAACATCAACCTGAAGGGCGTCTTCCTCGGCTGCAAGTTCGGCATCCCCGCGTTACGGCGCGCCGGCGGCGGCTCGATCATCAACACCGCCTCGTTCGTGGCGCTCCTCGGAGCCGCCACGCCGCAGCTCGCCTACACGGCGAGCAAGGGAGGCGTCCTCGCCATGACCCGCGAGCTGGCGACGATCCACGCGCGCGAGAACATCCGCGTCAACGCGCTCTGCCCCGGCCCGCTGCGCACGCCGCTGCTGATGCAGTATCTCGACACCGAAGAGAAGCGCCAGCGCCGTCTTGTCCACATCCCCATGGGCCGCTTCGGCGAGGCGCACGAGATCGCCAAGGCCGCCCTCTTCCTCGCCTCCGACGAGTCCTCTTTCGTCACCGGCGCAACCTTCCTCGTGGATGGTGGGATCACGGCGGCGTACGTGACGCCGGAGGGGTGAGGGTTCTTTCTTCTACGGGATTTCCTCAGCATCGAGCACCTCGAAGTCAAAATCGAAGTTCCGTGATGCTGGATAGATGACCATATTCATTCCTTCACTTCGGACCGAAGGTATGATGAGACCATCATGCTTCAGCCAAGCAACAGCTCCGCCGACCGCTTGGCACGCGGAGAAGTCATCGGCTCGCAAGCTGTCGATCGAGAGACCCGCTCGCTCGAGATCCTCGAGCGAGCTTAGGTCCAGCACGGCGGTCAGGCGCAACCTCACCCTGTAAACAACTCGGCGAGCTCGTAGGCGGAACGGCTCCAAGTCGAGACGGTGCTGTCCCTCCGCAAGAGCTGTGTCACGGCTCAGGCTGGCGTAGATCGCAGCCACATCCGGAGGATTCCAACGCGCTCCACGTGTGTTTGCCCGGTCAGGAGGGTAGTCGTTCAACATGTGGCGGAAAACGATCCCTTCCCAGGATAGTTCCTGGAGTCCCTGCAGGAAATCCAAAAGCTCGGGCTCGTAGACCACCGCTAGGCGTAAGCCCCATCCCGTAACTGATGGATAATTGCCAGCACATCGTTGACCTGGCCGCGCTGAATTCGATCGGCGGGGCGGTCCCCGCCCAACAAGCGGTGCGGCTTGAAGAGCCAGAGCCGCGCCTCCCCCGGCTCATAAAACTCCGAAAGCTCTTCGACCAGCCAGTCGAGTGTCAGCAACCTCTCCAGGCGGTCAGGCTGGGGTTCCACCTTTCCGTTTTGCCAACGGGATACTGTCTCCGGAGTCGTATCGAGAAGCTGTGCCACTTCTCTGGATTTGATGCCGGCTCGTTCCCGGATCTTGTTGAGTCGGTTTGCTAGAGCGGCTGCCATGGCGAGTCTCCTTGACGCTTGTATTGACGACCAAGACGACAATACCATAGACAAACTGATTGACGTAACCTCTGAAGACTGGCCGCGCGCACCTTGCGCCTGCCGGCCTGACACCTTATAGGAGGCTCTCCCGTAGAGAAGACCATGACGACCCAAGCCTATCCGAGATGCGCGTTCACCCTCCTCTTCGTCCTCGCCGGCCTGGTGTCGATCCTCGCCTTTCCATGGCCGCCACCAATGCTCAGTGTTGTGCTGGGTTGGGCCGCTCTCGCCGGCCTCATCGGCGCCGGATTGTTCTTCGGGCGTGACTACGGCCTCGGCGCTCCCTACCTGGAGGCCTGGTGCGCGCGGAAGCGAGTGGGCAGTCAGGAGTGGCTGCGGCTCGCCGCGGCGCCGCTGGCCGGCGTGGTCATGGGCGGTCTGATCGTGGTCTGGATCCGCTGGGGGCCGCTGTTCGGCTCCGCCGCGCTGCGCGAGCGGTTCGCGGCGATCGCGCGATCTCCGCGGGCTTTCTGGTGGGCGGCCGTGGCGTATTCCGGCGTGACCGAGGAGATCGTGTTCCGTCTGTTTATCGTCTCGCTGGTGGTCTGGGTCCTGCGCCGGAATCGGCTCCCCAGCCGCCGGTGGCCTCTGAGTGTGGTGGTCTGGATCGCCATCCTCGTCGCGACCCTGGCGTTCGGTGCCGCCCATCTTTCCAAGTGGTCGGCGGAAATCTCCCGGCTGCCTAGCCTTGCCGTCTCCATCCTGCTGTTGAACGGGATCGTGGGGACCATCCTCGGATACCTTTATCGGCGGTTCGGGCTGGAGGTGGCGATCCTCTGCCACTTCGGCGGCGACTTCGCCGTCTACATCCTCGGTCCAAGGCTGTTCTAAGGCCGGATGACCACCTTCAAAGCCTCCCGGCGGCGCATGGCGCGCAGGGCGTCCTCCAGCTCGGCCAGCGGCCGTTCGGTGGAGAGGAGGGCCCGCGGGTGGAGCGAGCCGTCCGCCAGCAGGTCGAGGGCGCGCTGGAAGGTGGCCGGGCGGTGGTGGTACGCGCTCTTGACGGTGATCTCGGAGTAGTGGAGGCGGTGGGTATCCAGCGGCACGGTGGTGCCGGGGGGGCAGCCGCCGAAGAGCTGCACGAGGCCGCCGGGGCGCACGGAGGCGAGGGCATCCTGCCAGGCGGCCGGCGAGCCGGTGGCCTCGATGGCGACGTCGAAGCCGTCCGCCCTGCGCGACAGCCGCGAGAGGCGGGCCGCTTCGCCGCCGTCGCGGTCCACCTGCACCGTCGTGTCGGCGCCGATCGCCTTGCCGGCCTCCAGGCGCGAGAGGTTGGGATCGGCGAGGACGATGTGGTGCTCGCCGCGGACCGGGAAGTCGGCGGGGGAGTTGGCGAGCACGTCGACGAAGAGCAGGCCGATCGGTCCGCCGCCGTAGACGACGATCTCGGAAGCCCGCTCGAGCGCCGAGGTCTCCAGGCCATGGAGCACGCAGGCGAGAGGCTCGGCCAGCGCCGCGATCTCGAACGGCAGATCGTCCGGCAATCGGTAGGTGCCGACCTCGACGAAGCGGCGGGGCACGAGCAGGTACTCGGAGAAGGCGCCGTTGAGGTAGTGGAGGTCGCGGCAGAGGTTCTCCCGCCCGCGCGCGCACCACTCGCAGGCGCCGCACGGAGCGGAGTTCGCCACCACCACGCGGTCTCCCGCGCGCCAGCGCTCGACCCCCGGCCCGACGGCGGCGACAGTGCCCGCCATCTCGTGGCCGAAGGGCGTCGGCGCCTTGAGCATGCGGGGATGGCCGCCGCGCTGGAAAACCTTGAGATCGGTGCCGCAGGTGGTGGCGGCGCCGATGCGCAGCAGCAGCTCGCCCGGTCCCGGTGCCGCGAGCGGGACCTCGCGCAACTCCAGCCGCTCCGGGCCCATCAGGATGGCGGTCGCCTGCCGGGCGGGGAGATCGAAAACGTTCAGTGTCCGTTCCCTTGTTGTTCGTAGGGGCGGGGCTTGTCCCCGCCCTTGAAGCGCCGCGGCCAACTCCTTCCCGGGCGGGGACAAGCCCCGCCCCTACATGGAACGGCGTACATCATCCGGAGACCTCATCAGGCACCAGCAGCACCTTCACAGCCCGCCGTTCCCGCGCGAGGTCCATGGCTTCCTCGAAGCGGGAGAGCGGCAGCCGGTGCGTCACCAGGGGAGCAGGATCGAGGCGTCCGGTCACCAGCAGGCGGTAGGCCTCGCGCAGATCGGCGAGCGAGCTGGAGTAGGTGCCGAGGAGCCGGCGCTCGCTCTTGAAGAAGGCGTTGAGATCGAAGCCCGCCCGCTCGCCGGCGTTCGCGTGGGCGAAGAGCACCACGGCGCCGCCGGGGCGGGAAATGGCGAGCGCATCCTCCAGGGGACCGGCGCCGCCGGCCGTGTCGAAGACGGCGTCGGCGCCGAGCCCGCGCGTCAGCGCGGCGATCTCCTCTTGCAGCGCCGCGCCCGGCGGTAGCGCCGCGTCGGCTCCCAGCCGCAGGGCGAGGTCACGCCGCTCATCGAGAGGATCGCAGACCGCCACTTTGAGGTCCGGATGGATCGTCTTCAGCACCAGGAGGTGGAGGAGCCCCATGCCGCCGCCGCCGAGGATCGCCGCGCAGCCGGGCGAGGAGCCGGCGAGAGCGGTCTCCACCAGCCGCGCATGCCGGATGCCGCGCAGCACGCAGGCCGCCGGCTCGAGGAAGACGGCGGCTTCGTCGGACAGGTGGGGCGGCAGTCCGAAGGCGGCCTCCCGCACGGCGCGCTCGCGCACCACCAGCCATTCGCTGAAACCGCCGGGCGCCAGCAGGTTGTCGCGGAAGGCGGGGCAGAGCGGCTCGTTGCCGCGCCGGCAGACGTCGCACGTGCCGCAGGCGGCGTGGTGCGCCACCGCGACGCGATCGCCGGGCGCGAAACCGGCGACGCCCGCCCCCAAGGTCTCGACGGAGCCGACCACCTCGTGCCCCAGGACGCTGCCCTGCGGCGCCGTGGCGTGGCGGAGCTTGAAGAGGTCCGTGCCGCATAGGCCGGCGCAGCGCAGCCGGAGCAGCATCTCGCCCGGTCCGGGCTCCGGCCGGGGCCGGCTCTCCAGCCGCACCGAGCCGCCGGCGCCGACGGCGACGGTGAGCGATTCGCTGCGGGAGGTCGCGAGGCTCGCCATATCGAGATCATAGCTGCTCCTTCACGATAGAATCGCGCGCGATGTCTCGCCGCCGCGCTACGCGCCGCGCCCGCCGTGTGCAGGTCCATTTCTGGAAACAGGGAGAGCCGACGGCGTACGTCGGCTATACCACCAACATTTCGATGACGGGGATGTTCGTCGCCACCAACAGTCCGGTGCCCTCCGGCACGCGCATCCGGGTGGAGGTGATCGACCGTGACCGCGGTTTCATGATCGAGGGCGTGGTGGCGCACGCGCGCAAGGTGCGCAGCGAGTTGGCCGCCATCACCCAGTCGGGGATGGGGGTGCGCTTCCTCACGGTGGAGGAGCTGGTCCGCGAGCTGATCCCGGCCGCCTTCGGCCAGACCGAAGAGATCCCTCACAACGCGGACCGCAGCTCGTACTCGATATCGCCCAACCTCCATGGGGAGCCGGAGACCGCGGAGCCGTCCTCCGAAGCGGAACCGGAGCCGGCTCCGGCGGCTCCGCCTATGCGCGAGCCGGTCCCGACGCCGAGCCGGCCGGCGGTGGCCACGCCCGCGCCGCCCGTTCGGACCGCCCCCATCGCCGCCTCGGGCGGCACCTTCAGCATCCGCTTCTCCAGCGCCGACGAGTTCCTGGAGGTCTATCGGCGGGACATCTTGCAGGGCGGGCTGTTCGTCTCGACGCGCTATCCGGCGAAGATGCAGGAGTCGGTCAGCGTCGAGCTGCATCCGCCGCTCGCCTTTGTCGAGCCGGTGGTGATCCGGGCCCGCGTCGTCCAGCGCTTCGAGCCCGGCGCCGATTCCGCCGGCAGCGCCAATCTGCTGGCCGGAATGGGCCTGGAGCTCATGGACATGCCCGCGCTGATGGAGCGGCTGCAGCCGATCGTGGAGAGACTGCGGGGGTGATCTCTTTTCAGGTGGGACGAACACGGACGAATACGGACGAGCAAGGACGAGAAAGCACTGCTTTTCTCCCCCTCGCGGGTTTCGCCCTCCTCGCAGGCCTCCTGCTCGCGGCCGCGGCGCCGCAGGCCCCGGCGCGGCCGGCCGGCGCCCGGCGCGACGTCGTCCTCATCACCATCGACACGCTGCGCGCCGACGCGCCGGGGTTCGCCGGCAACCGGCGGTCGCGGACGCCCGTGCTCGACCGCCTCGCGGCGCAGGGGCGGGTGTTCACCAACGCCCACGCCCATAACGTGGTGACGCTGCCCTCCCACACCAATATCCTCACCGGGCTCTATCCCTTCCAGCACGGCGTGCGCGACAACAGCGGCTTCCGGCTCGCCTCTACGGTGCCGACGCTCGCCACCGTGCTGCACGGCGCGGGCTTTGCCACCGGCGCGTTCGTCGGGGCGTTCCCGCTCGACTCGCAGTTCGGGCTCGATCACGGCTTCGACGTCTACGACGACCGCTATCCGAAGGGCTCGAACGAGGCGGAGTTCGTCATGGCCGAGCGGCGGGGCGACGAGGTGGTGCGCCTCGCCCTGGCGTGGTGGCGGGCGCAGAGAGGCCGGCCGCGCTTCCTGTGGGTGCATCTCTACGATCCGCATGCCTCCTACGAGCCGCCGGAGCCTTTCGCCTCGCGGTTCAAGGACAACCTCTACCTCGGCGAGGTGGCCGCCGTGGATTCCTTCCTGGCGCCTCTGCTCGGCCCGTTTCTCGACGGCGCGGAGAAGCCGGCCCTGGTGGTGGTCACCGGCGATCACGGCGAGGCGCTCGGCGATCACGGCGAGCAGACGCACGGCCTGTTCGCCTACGAGGCTACCCTCAAGGTGCCGCTGGTCCTCTGGGGCCGCGGCGTGACGCCGGGCCGGGATGCGCGGCCGGCACGGCACGTGGACATCTTTCCGACCGTGCTGCAGGCGGCGGGGGTCGCGGCTCCGGCGCCTGCCGGGCACCGCCGGCCCGGACGGTCGCTCCTCGCCGCCGCTGCCGCCGAGCCTCCGGACTCCTACTTCGAGTCCCTCTCGGCGACGCTGAACCGCGGTTGGGCGCCGCTGCGCGGCCTCCTGCGCGGCGGCAGGAAGTTCATCGCCCTGCCCTTGCCGGAGGTCTACGACCTGCCGCGGGATCCGCGTGAGGCGAACAACCTGGTCGATAAAGAGCGCGCGGCGGCGCGCGGGGTCTTCGCCGCGCTGCCGAAGGAATCCGCCTGGCCGCCGCGGCGCGAGGACCTGAAGCCGGAGGACGAGGCGCGGCTGGCCAGCCTGGGATACCTCTCGGGATCGGCCGCCCCTCGCGCGAGCTACGGGCCCGAGGACGATCCGAAGCGCCTGATCGGCCTCGACACCAAGGTCCACGAGGTGATCGATCTCTACATGCGCGGGCGGCTCGAGCCGGCGATCTCGCTGGCGCGCGAGCTGGTGCAGGCCCGGCCCTCGATGGCGCTGGGTCACTCGCTGCTCGCCCAGTCGCTGCTGCAGGCGGGCCGCACGAAGGAGGCCCTGGAGGTCATGCTGAAGGCGCGCGGCCTGAAGGCCACCAGCGACTCCCTGCTGCGGCAGCTCGGGCTGACCCTCTCAGAGGTGGGGAGGTCGGACGAGGCGGTGGAGATCCTGCGGCCCTTGGTCGCCGGCGGCGATCCCCAGACGCTCAACGCCTACGCGCTCGCCCTCTCCGATGCCGGGCGCCAGAAGGAGGCCTTCGAGGTGCTGCAGCGCGTCCTCAAGGCGGACGCCGACGATCCGAAGGCCCATGAGCAGCTCGGGCTCGTCGAGCTCCGCCTCGGCCACTGGCCGCAGGCCCGCGACCGTTCGCGCCATGCCCTGGAGCTGAACCCCGGGCTGCCGCTCGCCTGGAACAACCTCGGCGTGGCCCTCTACCAGCTCGGCCAGAAGGACGAGGCGCTCGACGCCTGGCAAAAGGCGGTGGACCTCAAGCCGGACCTCTGGGACGCGCTGTGGAACCTCGGCACCAAGGCGGCCGAGCGAGGCCGGCTGGAGCAGGCGCGCAAGGCCCTGGAGCGCTTCGCGGCAGGAGCGCCGCCGGCGCAGTACGCGGCGGACATCGCGAAGGCGCGGGAGTTTTTGGAGCGGGTGCGGTGATGAAAGAGACTGAGATAGCCGAGCCGGTTTGCCCTTCGAAACCTCACCCCCTGGCCCCCTCTCCATCGGAGATGGAGAGGGGGAACGCCTGCGAAGAAGCTTTGCCTTTCTTCCCCCTCTCCACGAAGTGGAGAGGGGGTCAGGGGGTGAGGTCTCGAAGGGCATACCGCCACCTTCTCGTTCCCCTCCTGCTGCTCGCCGTTTCCCTCGCCGCCTGCACCCGCTCCGGCGACAACGCTCCACCGGACGTGCCGAAGGGCACTCCTGTCATCCTCATCTCCATCGACACCCTGCGGGCGGACCATCTGCCGGCCTACGGCTACAAGGAAGTGGAGACCCCGGCCCTGGATTCCTTGCGGCGGGACGCGATCCTCTTCGAGCGGGCCTACTCCACGACGCCGCTCACCTTTCCATCCCACTCGACGCTGCTCACCGGCGTGCTGCCGGCCGTCCATGGCGTGCGGGACAACGTCGGCTACAAGCTCGACGCCGCGAAGATCGGCCGCGGCGAGCTGCCCTTCCTGCCCGAGATGTTGAAAAAGGCGGGCTATGCCACGGGCGGCGCGGTCTCGGCGTACGTGCTGCAGGGAAAGACCGGGCTGGACACGGGCTTCGACTTCTACGACGACGGCATCGAGTTCCGCACCGGCACCGGTCTCGGCGGCCTGCAGCGGCCGGGCGACGAGACGCTGAACATCGCGCGGCCCTGGCTCGAGTCGGTGAAGGACAAGCCGTTCTTCTTCTTCTTCCACATCTACGAGCCGCACAGTCCGTACGCGCCGCCGGAGCCCTACGCCTCGAAGTTCGCTTCGAAGTACGACGGCGAGATCGCCAGCGCGGATCACATCGTGGGCGAGCTGGTGGCCGAGCTGCGGCGGCTGGACGTCTACGACAAGGCCCTGATCGTCCTCCTCTCCGACCACGGCGAGGGCCTCGGCGACCACGGCGAGGACGAGCACGGCGTCTTCCTCTACGACGAGGCCATCCACGTGCCGCTTTTTCTGAAGCTGCCGGAGGCGCAGCGCGGCGGCGCCGCCACCGCGCGGCCGGTGCAGTTGCTGGACGTGGCGCCCACGGTGCTCGGCCTGCTCCGGCTCGGCGTGCCGAAAGCCATGCCCGGCGTCTCCCTGCTGGCCGATAATGTAGCGCCGCGGAGGATCTACTCGGAGACGTTCTACCCGCGGCTCCACTTCGGCTGGAGCGAGCTCTTCTCGCTGATCGACGAAGCGCACCACTACATCGACAGCCCCGAGCCCGAGCTGTATGACCGGGTGAAGGACCCCAAGGAGAAGACGAACGTCCTGCGGGAGGAGCGGCGGGCCTACGCCTCCTTGCGCAAGGAGCTGGAGGGCTACGACCGCGCGCTGAAGGCCCCCTCCGAGGTCGACGAGGAGGCGCGCCGGGCCATGGCGTCCCTGGGCTACATCGGCTCGGGCGCGGGCCAGAGCGAGGGTCCCTTGCCGGCGCCGCTCAGCAAGATCGGCTCGCTGGCCGACCTGCGCGACGGCTTCCGCCTGTCGTCCGAGAAGAACTACCCCGCGGCGGAAGCCGCCTTCCGCCGGGTGATCGCCGCAAACCCGCAGATGGTGGACGCCTGGGAGTTCCTCGGCCGCACGCTGCAGCGCGTGGGCCGCAACGAAGAGGCCCTGGCCGCCTACCGGCAGGGGCTGAAGATTTCGAGCGGCTCGCCGGAGATCGCCATCGCCGCCGCCTCGCTGTTCCTCGATCTCGGACGGCTGGACGACGCCGCGGCGCACGCGCGGATGGCGATGGTCGCCCATCCCTCCTTCGTGCACGGCATGCTGGCGCAGATCGCCTTGCAGCGCGGCAAGCTCGACGAAGCCGAGCGCGAGGCGCGGGCGGCCGGCGAGGACAAGAGCCTGCGGATGGGTCCGCTGGTGACCCTCGCCGAGGTGCTCCACGCCAAGAAGGACGACCGCCAGGCGCTGGAGATGGTGCGCAAGGCCGAAGCGGCCTACAACGAGCGCGAGGCCAAGGATCCCGACCTGATCCGCGGCCTCAACCTGATCCGCGGCAAGATCCTGGCGGACCAGGGGGACGCCCTCGGCGCCGAAGCCGCCTTCCGCAAGGAGGTCGAGCTCTTCCCCGACGGCATCCGCGGCTACTCGAGCCTCGCCATCCTCTACGCCCTGACCGGCCGCACCGCCGAGGTCAGCGCGATCCTCAAGCAGATGGTCGACACCAATCCCAACCCTCTCGCCTACGCCGAGGCGGTGAAGACCCTGCGCGTGCTCAACGATTCCCGCTCCGCGGCGTCGCTGCTGCGCTACGCGCTGGGGCGGTTCCCGGGGGATCCGGCATTGCGGAATCTGGGAGGGTGAAGACTGCGGGCGTGACCGTCCATGATCGTCCGTGTTCGTCCGTGGCCCTCACACCCCCGCCACCGCCCGCTCGATCCGCTGCACGCCTTTCACGTTTCCCAGCCCCCGCCACTGTTCCCACGCCAGCCCGTAGACGGCGCGCGCCCGGCTCGGCTGGCCGGCCCATTCGGTGAGGTGACCGGCCAGCTCGGCGCACCAGGCCACGTCGGGATCGAGGAGCCCGCTCTGCCGGAGGGCCGGCCCGCCGAGGGTGAAATGATCGTCCCAGGCCTGCCAATCCCTCGCCTGCGCGGCGCAGGCGAGGAGGCTCACGTGGACGCACGCGAGGAGGCCGCCCCAGCCGAGACGCTCCAGGCTCTCGCGGGCTTCGCGGAAGGTCTCCTCGGCGGCGGTCAAGCGCTGCTGGGCGAGATCGATCAAGGCCAGATTGAGGCGGGGGAAGATGGCGTCCGCCGAGCGCAGGCCTTCGAGGATCGTCAGCGAGCGGCGATAGCGGCGCGTGGCCGTGTCCGGGTCGCCCTGCAGGCGGGCGATGTCTCCCATGCCGTTGAGGCTGCGCGCCACGCCGTAGCGGTTGCCGAGGGCTTCGAAGCGTGAGCAGGTCTGGCGGTAGAGGTCGGCGGCGCGGGCCAGCTCATGCCCCTGCCGCGCGAGATCGGCGACGGCGATGCCATGGTCGGCCACGCCGTGCTCGTCGCCGATCTCGCGATAGAGATCGAGAGAGCGGTCGAAGAAGCCGCGCGCCTCCTCCTGCCGGCCGCGCTGGCGGGCCACGTCGCCGAGGCCCCAGAAGCCGGCCGCGGCGCCGTGGAGGTTCTCGGGCAGGGCGATGCAGCGCTCGTAGAGGACGGCGGCCCGGTCGAGGTCGCCGCGCCGCCGCGCCGCGTCTCCCAGCAGGCGCAGGGCCTCGGCGCGGACCGGAGTCCAGTCTCCGGCGGCGGCCGCCTCGGCGCGGCCGGCCCAGCGGAAGACCTCCTCCAGCGTCCCCTGGTGCAGGTGGATGCGGGCGCGAATCACCCAACCCTCGCCCCAATGCGGATGGTCCTCCGGAACGCCCAGCTCGCGCAGCACCTGCTCGCGCTCGGCGACGAGGGCCTGGGCCGCCGGATAGTCGCTCGTCCCCCGGCGCTCGCCGGCGCCCGCGAGCAGCGGCCCCAGGGCGGCGGACCGCTCGCCGGCCAGCACCAGGTGGCGGCCGAGCCGCTCGGCGACGCCGCGCTCTCCGGCCCGCGGCATCAGCATGACGGCGCAGGCCCGGTGGTGCGCCGCGAAGCGCCCGGCCTCGCGCGACATGCGCTCGACGCTCTCGCGCAGCATGGCGTGCACGAAGGACCAGCCCTCCTCGAAGCGCAGAGCGAGACGGCTCGTCACCAGGGCCTCCAGCAGCTCGGGCAGGAAGGGCGCTCCGGCGGCCCGGCAGGCGGCCTCCCATTCATCGCGGTCGACGAACGGTCCGAGGGCGGCCGCGATCTCCAGGGCCTCCCGCGCGCCCGGCCGCTGGCCTTCGAGCAGCCGGTCGACGCGGCCGGACCACACCTGGTGCAGATCGTCCGGGATCGAGGCCTCGGCGCCCGGGCGGAGCACGAAGCCAGTGTCGCCGATCTCGATGACGCCGCGCTGCACCCAGTCGCCGACGAGCTGGACGGCGAACAGCGGATTGCCTCCCGTGCGCGCGTCCACGGCGGCGGCGAGATCGTCGGCGAGGCCGAGGATGTCGCGGCTGAGGGCGGCGCGGTCCTCGGGCGGCAGCGGCGGCACCTCGATGGACTCGGCTCCCGGCAGCGCCAGCAACCGGCGCAGGGCCTCGGCTTCGACGGGACGCTCGGCCAGCACCTCGTCGCGCACCGTCGGCAGGAGCAGGACGGGGACCGGCTCCTCCTCCCGCCGCTCCATGAGGTAGCGCGCCAGCTCCAGCGACTCGCCTCCCCACTGCACGTCGTCGAGCAGGACGAGCACGGGACGCTGCCGGGCGAGGCGTTGGAAGTGCCGCTCCAGCAGCGCGAAGCGCTCGTGGGGCGTCTGCCGCGAGCCGGCGGGAGACA
This sequence comes from Acidobacteriota bacterium, assembly GCA_046765915.1. Classification (GTDB taxonomy): domain Bacteria; phylum Acidobacteriota; class Thermoanaerobaculia; order Multivoradales; family UBA5704; genus DATARR01. The sequence goes on from JBKPTH010000021.1 coordinate 81,749, forward strand.
TGAGGTCCGTCAGGCCGTTCCACTCGGCGGCATCGAGGGCCTTGCGCGCCCGCAGCAGGACTTCCGTCCGCTCGCGGATCTCCTGCCGCGTCAGCCCGACGCAGCGCAGGTGGCGGGCCATCATGCGCGGCAGACCGTCCTCGGCGCCGGGATTGGGACCGTGGTAGGCGCGCAGCACGGTGGCCCCGCCCACCTCGTGCGCCCGCTCGGCGAGCCACTCCGCGAGATGCGTCTTGCCGTTGCCGGCGGGGCCGTGCAGGAGCACGAGGCCCGCGCGGCGCTCGGCGTGCACGCGGGCGAGCGCCCGCCAGAGCGCGTCGCGCTCGGCGCGGCGGCCGAGCAGGGGGATGGCGCGCAGGCCGTAGAGGCCGAGCCCGGCGCCGACCAGCTTGATGGAGGGCTTGGGAGAAGCCGGCGTCTCCCAGACCGGCGGCAGCGGCGGCGAGCGCCGGGCCACGGGCGGCTCGGCGGCGGGGGAGAGGTCCTCGCCGTCGGCCGGTTGCCGCCGCTCCTCGGACCACAGGCCGGTGAAGCTGATCGAATGCGTCGTCGGATCGTCCGGCTCCAGCGGGGCGGCGGTGCCGCCGGAGTCCCCGGCGGGTCCGGCGAGGTCGAGCAGCGCCCGCACGGCGTCGGCGGCGCGCACGAAGCGGTGGCCGGGCTCCTTCTCCAGCAGCCGCCGCAGCCAGCCCTCGAAGCCCGCCGGCACCGCGGTGCGGGGGAGGAAGGCCGGCGGCTCCTCCTCCATCTGCAGGCGCACGGTCTCGATCAGGCCCGCGCCGCTGAAGGGCGGCCTGCCGGTGGAGAGCGTCCAGGCGAGGCAGCCGAGGCCGTAGAGGTCGGTCCACGCGCCGTAGTCGCGCCAGTGCCCGTGGAGCTGCTCGGGGGCCATGTAGCTCGGCGTGCCGCAGATGACCTCCGTCGAGTCGTGGCGCATCTGCAGCTCCACCGCCTGCGCCAGGCCGAAGTCGGCGAGCTTGAGCCGCGGCGGACCGCCGCCGTCGCGGAAGACGAGGATGTTGTTCGGCTTCAGGTCGCGGTGCACCATGCCGCGGGCGTGGGCATGGGCGAGGGCGTCGAGGAGGTCCAGCAGCACCTGGCGAAGCTCCCCCCAGACCACGTCGTTGGCGAACAGGGTCCCCAGGGTGCCGCCGTCCGCCAGCTCCATGGCGAGGGCCGGGCTGCCGGCGGTCAACAGGCCGCGGGAGATCTCCTCGGCCTCGGGAGTGATCTCGCCGTGGTCGAAGACGATGACGATGCCCGGGTGGTGGAGGCTGGCCACCGCCTGCACCTCGTTGCGGAAGGCGTCGCGGAACGACGCCTCGCGGGCGCGCTCGCCCGTCATCACCTTGACCGCCACCGGCACGCCCTGGGCCGAGTGGACGCCGCTCCATACCTCGGCCATGCCGCCCCGGCCGATGCAGCGGTCGAGCCGGAAGGGACCGAGAGGAATCGCCGGACCGCTCCGCGGGGGAGCGCCCGGCGCGTCGATGACGGACATTGGGGAGACGATAAACGGTGCCTGCTAAAGAGGTCAAGATGGGGGAAACGATTCCGATTCTATCTCTGTGCCCCATGGCAACGTTGGCCGCGCCGCCGGGCCCCTCACTCCCCCTTACCCCCTCTCTCCCGCCGCACACCCTACCCCCGGGAGAGAGGGGTTTTAAGACAAACTCAAAAGCAGTCTCCCTCCTCTCCCTGGGCGGGTGGGCGTGAGGTGGGAGAGGAGGGCCGGGGAGGTGAGGGGCCCCGGCGGCACGGACAAGGCCTCGTTCATCGACAACAGCGGGATCGGCCTCAGGCGTGAAACACCTCACCCCCCGCCTACGTAGGGCTATGCGAAACCGTGCCTTCTCGGCCGCTTCGCGCCAAGGACGACCCTCTATGGACAGCCTGATCCAGGATTTCCGCTTCGCCGTCCGCATCCTGCTCAAGAGCCCGGGCTTCGCCTTGATCGCGGTGCTCTGCGTGGCGATCGGCATCGGCGCCAACACCACCATCTTCAGCGTCGTCGAGGCCATCCTGCTGCGGCCGTTTCCGTACGCGGAGCCGGAGAGCCTCGTGGCCGTGCACGAGATCCAGGCGAAGAACGACATCGACGAGGGCGGGCTCTCCTATCTCGACTACCGCGACCTGCGCGAGCAGAGCCGATCCTTCTCCCAGACGGCCGCCTACACCCAGCGCAGCCTGACCTTCTCGGGGAATGAAGAGCCGGAGCGGCTCCTCGGCTGCGCGGTGTCGGCAGGCCTGTTTCCGCTCCTCGGCGTCAAGCCCATCCTCGGCCGCGGCTTCCACGAGGACGAGGACCGGGCGGGAGGGCCGGGAGCCGTCCTGCTCAGCCACGAGCTCTGGATGCGCCGCTTCAACGGCGATCCGGCGATCGTCGGCAAGACGATCCTGGTCAACGCCGCCGGCCATACGGTGGTGGGCGTGATGCCGCCGCGCTTCGAGTTCCCTGACCACCAGCTCGCCTGGGTGCCGTTGACGCCCTGGGTGCACGACGAGCCCCGGCAGGAGCGCGGCCTCGCGGTGCTCGCGCGCCTGAAGCCGGGAACGACGGTGGAGCAGGCGCGGGGGGACGTGGCCGGGATCGTCGAGCGCATCGCGGCCCAGTTCCCGGACACCCACGCCGGCTGGTCGGGAGCCGCCGTCTCCCTGCGCGACGAGTTCGCCAATAAGAAGATGCAGCTCATCGTCCTCACCATGATGGGCGCCGTCCTCTGCGTCCTGCTCATCGCCTGCTCCAATGTCGCCAACCTGCTGCTGGCGCGGGCCACGGTGCGGCAGCGCGAGGTGGCCGTGCGCGCCGCTTTCGGTGCCGGCCGCCTGCGCCTGCTGCGCCAGCTCCTCACCGAGAGCGTGCTCATTGGCCTCGCCGGCGGAGCGCTGGGCATCGTCCTCGCGGTCTGGGGCATCCGCTGGATCGAGCTGTCGATCCCGGCGGAGGACGCGCCGCCCTACTGGATGGTGTTCAAGATCGACGGCACGGTGCTCCTCTTCACGCTCGGCATCGCCGTGGCGACCGGTCTGCTCTTCGGCCTCGCGCCGGCCCTGCAGGCGCTCAAGTCCGACCTTCACGGGACGTTGAAGGAGGGCGGGCGCGGCGCCGGCGGCAGTCTGCGCAAGAACCGCCTGCGCAGCGTCCTGGTGATCGCCCAGGTGGCGCTCTCGCTGGTCCTGCTGATCAGCGCCTCGCTCTTCGTGCGCAGCTTCCTCAAGCTGCAGGACGAGAACGGCGGCTTCGACGGCTCGCACCTGATGACCATGAGGTTCTACATGCCGGCGGGACGATACAAGGAGGAGGACGAGGAGATGACCCGCCGGGTGCAGGACGTGGTGCGGCGGGTGGAGGCCGTGTCCGGCGTCGAGGCCGCCTCGGCGTCGAACAACATCCCGTTGAGCGGCGGCGGCGGCGACGGACGGATGTTGATCGAAGGCAAGGATTTTCCCCGCGGCGAAGAGCCGCACATCTTCTACGCCGGGGTGACGCCGCACTTCTTCAAGACCCTCGGACTGGCTCTCCGCAGCGGCCAGAGCTTCACCGATCAGGAAGGCTTCGAGCTCTCGGGAGTGGCGGTGGTCAACGAGACGCTGGCGAAGAAGTTCTGGCCCGGCGGGGATGCCATAGGGCGGCGCTTCCGCCTGCCGGACGACGCGCACCCGGACTGGATCCGCATCATCGGCGTGGCGCCCGACGTCAAGAACGACGACCTCGACGACAAGCTCCAGCCGAGCGCCTACGTGTCGTATGCCTACCAGCCGTCGCGCAACACGGGCCTGACGATCCGCGCCCGCGGCAATCCCTTGCAGGTGGTGTCGGGCGTGCGGGAGGCGATCCGCGCCTCGGATCCCAACCTGCCGGTGTTCGACGTCTACACCATGGAGCAGGTGCGCCGGCAGGGCTACTGGGAGTACCGCTTCTTCGGCGGCATGTTCTCGGTCTTCGGCGCCATCGCGCTCTTCCTCGCCGCCATCGGGCTCTACGGCGTGCTCTCCTACTCGGTGAGCCAGCGGGTGCGGGAGATCGGGGTGCGCGTGGCCCTGGGAGCGCGCAACGGCCACGTCATGCGGCTGGTGCTGCGGCAGGGCATGCTCCTGGCGCTCTTCGGCATCGCCTTCGGCCTGCTCTTCTCGTTCGGCGCCACGCGCGTGGTGGAGAGCATCCTCTACCAGACCAGCCCCACGGACCTGCTGAGCTTCGCCGGCATCTCCACCCTGCTCGCCGCCATCGCGGCGCTGGCGTGTTACCTGCCGGCGCGGCGGGCGCTCGAAGTCGATCCGCTGGAGGCGTTGCGGGGGGAGTAGGCGAACAGCTTCATGACACGACAGGCCTAGGGGCTATATTCGCTACCCTTTTGCTGTACTATCGGCTTCGGCCAACCAATGCAGGGCTGAGCAACTAAAGGAGAATCCCCCATGGCGTGGTCTCGTCTGCGCTCTTCGGTTCTCGCTTCGCTCCTGGTGCTTCTCGCGTTTGGGCAACCCGCGTATGGCTATGACGGATGCTCGGCCTTGCCCAGTAGTTTTCCGGGACGCGAGGTCTTGCAAGTGTCTCTGGATGTCATGCTGGCAGGCGCCTGCGCACTCCACGACGCGTGCTACCGGGAATGCACCGGGGTCCCTCCTTCCATCGCTCACAAGGACACGTGTGACCTGCTGTTTTTTTTGCAGCTTGAAGCATGGTGCGGAGCCGTTGCCACAGGACAGGAGCTCGCTAACATCGGCCTCTCAGCCCAGGATTTCCTCCCACCTTGCGTAGAGGCGATGGTGGTCGCCTACGCTGGAGTCCAGGGCCCGCTCGGTCTGTCAGCGTATATCAATGATCAAATACAAGCTGTGGTCCTTGCGGCAACTGAGTGTGCCATCCTGCACGGGAACTTCGACGAATCCACATGCTCCTGCATCCCCAGCTACGGAGGCTGTCAAGTCGACTTCTTGACGATCGATGACTGCACGAGCAGGGGTGGGTCTTGGCTTTTCACTGACTGCATGTGCTGGGGGCTCGATAGCGGCAGCCCCGTGATCCTGGACCTGGGTGGGAACGGATTCCATCTCGTGGGATTCGAGAACGGCGTGTCCTTCGACATCAACGGCGACCATGTGAAGGAGCGGATCGGCTGGACAAGGCCGGACGCCGACGACGCCTTCTTGGTGCTCGATCGCAACCAGAACGGACAGGTCGACGACGGCCGCGAGCTGTTCGGCAACTTCACGAGCCAGCTTGCGTCCTATTCCCCCAATGGTTTCCAGGCTCTGGCGATGTTCGACCGGCCGGCCCTGGGAGGAAACGGCGATAGCAAGCTGACGGCGGCGGATCTGATCTTCTCCGAGCTCCGGCTCTGGCTCGACGCCAACCAGGACGGCGTCTCAGCGCCGGGCGAGCTGTCGTCCCTGGACGCTTGGGGCGTGGTCGAGATCGACCTCGACTACAAGGAATCCCGGCGACGGGACGCGGAAGGTAACGAGTTCCGCTACCGAGCGCACACGACGTTCGCCGATGGTAAAAAGAAGTTCGCGTACGACGTCTTCTTTACCCGCCAGACCCCGTAGAGGGTAGGCGCGATTGAGCTCTTCGAGATTCGGCGGCGGGCTCTGCCTTCGGCGGCTCCAATCCTTCAAGCATCTGAGGGACCGAGAGCCCGATTCCCGGCAGGGAGTCCCAGCTCGGATCGCCCGGCCGGATGCGGACCATGTAGGCCCAATGGGCGTTGGTCTGCGAGCCCACGCCGGTGGACATCTGCATCTCGAAGCTCCAGTCGCCTCGATGCGGCACCATCCGTCCGGTGCCGATCGTGGCCGATCCCGGCGAGCTGGGGATGAAGGTCAGGTGAACGCCTCCTTCGGGAGTGATGCTGCCGAGCATGGTGAAGCCCCGCGGCTGCGAGCCCGGCCCTCGCTCCGGAACCTCCTCGCCGGCGTCGCGGAGCAGCGCCGAGCACACGCCCCAGAAATAATCCAGCCGGTAGCCCGTGATGTGCCAGACGGTCTGGTCGACCAGCCAGGTGAGAGAGTTGCCGTCCTTGTCGAAACGCAGGGCCGGCAGGCTTTCCGGAGGGACGTACCAATAGGTGTCCTCCAGCCAACTCCAGGGGGATGAATCAGTAGAGGTCGTCACGTGGCTCCTGAAGAAGCGAAAGTGGCTCCATCCTACAGCGCTCGGCAATCACTTCTTGACGGAGATGGCCTCGATGTCGGCCAGCATCTTCTGCAGCTCCGGCTTGGGGAAGAGCCTGCCGTTCAGCACCACGGCGTCGATCTTCTTGCTGTTACCGATGTCTTCGAGAGGGTTCGCTTCGAGGACGACGAGGTCCGCGATCTTGCCTTTCTCGACGGTGCCGAGATCCTTCTCCTTGTCGAGGAAACGCGCCGGGTTGAGCGTGGCGGCCTGCAGAGCCTCCATCGGCGACAGGCCGGCCTTGACGAGGAGCGTCAGCTCGTCGTGCAGGCTGAAGCCGGGAAAGCAGTAGGGATTGAGCACGTCCGTTCCCGCCAGGAATTCCACGCCGGCGCGGCGCATCGGGGCGACCAGCTCGGTGAGCTTCTTGTAAGTCAATCTCCCCAGCTCGTAGTCTTCCTCGGTCCTGTCCTTCAGGCGGAAATCGCCCGCGGGATCCCATCCGGAGGCGATCCCGGGCGGCATGTACTTGACTCGGCGGTCGTCGTGGATCGCGGGGTCCTTGATGAACGCCATGTTGCGCAGCACCGTCAAGGTGGGGCACTGCCAGGTGTGGTTCCGCGCCAGGCGGGCGAACAGGGCGTTCGCCTTTTCGGGGCTGAACGTGTCGAGCATCTGGCGGCTCAACGGGCGCAGAGTGGCGCGGCTGGGGAACGCCTGCCCTTCGGGAAGTTTCGCCCAGGCATCGGCGCTCGCTTTCCGCAGCTCCTCTTCGCGGGTGGAGCAGGCTTCCAGAAAACTGGTGAAATGCTCGATGCTCTTCTGCCCGGCGTCCGACGCCTCGGCCACGGACACGGGTCCCGGGACATGCCCGGCAAAGGGGATCCCCTGTTTCTTCGCCTCGTCCGCGATGGCGAAATAGGCCTCTCGCGGCAGCCGGCTGTAGACCTTGATGAAGTCGGCGCCCTCCTGCTTGCTCTTGATCACCGCCTGCCGGCCTTCCGCATCGGTGCCCACCGCGAGCGAGCCGGGCCAGATAGGCTTCGGTCCGTCCACGATCGCGCTGGCGATCGCCATGCGCGGGCCCAGCAGCGTGCCCCGTCCGATCTCCTGGCGCCACTGGTGATGGAGCGGAGAGCCCCACATAACACGGATGCCGGTGACCCCATTGGCGACGAAGAGCGGCAGGTAGTCCTTGTGGTACCAGTGGACGTGCATGTCCCACAGTCCCGGAATCATGAACTTGCCCGTGGCATCGACCACCTGCGCGCCTTCCGGAGCATGGACCGCCGCGCTCTTGCCGAGCTCCGTGATCCGGTCCCCCGAGATCACGACCGTCATGTCGGGACTGGGCGGCGCGCCGGTCATGTCGATGACCGTGACATGGGTGAAGACGAGCGGCCGAGGAGCCTGCGGCGAGGACGGAGCCGGCAGAGCCGCCAGCAGGAGGAGCAAGAGGAGTTTTTTCATGGCAACCTCTCGGAGTTGTGCGGCATAGTGTAGCGCGCCTCCGGAGTTGCCGAAGCGGTCTACTCCTGGGCTCCGCGATAATCCCCGCCTTGTCGGAGGAGCTGGATGCTGACGGCCGCCGAAGGTGCCACGACGGCGGTGAGCCGGTCGCCCGCGCGGAGGACGGTATCCCGGGACGGCACCTCCTCCCGCTCGCCCCTCTGGACGGCGATCAACAGACAACCCGGCGGGAGGCCCAGGTCCGCCACGCGCCGTCCGTCGAAAGGCGCTCCCTCCTCGACCAGGATCTCGACGACCGTCGCCTGTCCCCCCTCGGCCGCCGGCGGCGGCTGGCCGCGCAGCAGGTCGCGCTCGAGCAGGGCCTCGTAGATCGGCCGGTCGCGGAGCAGGTCGGCGAGGGCGTACGCGGTGAAGCAGGCGGCCAGCAGCGGCAGCATGAGCGGATAGCTCGAAGTCATCTCGAGGATCAGCACGATGCCGGTGAGCGGCGCGCGGACGATGGCGGTGAAGAGCGCCGCCATGCCGACCACGGCGAAGGAAGTGCCGAATCCCGTGGCCGAGGGAAACCAGGCCTGGCCCAGCAGGCCCACCAGCAGGCCGGTTTGAGCTCCGAGCACCAGCAAAGGGGCGAAAATCCCGCCCGCCGCGCCGCTGCCGTAGCTGGCCATGGTCATCGCGAAGCGCAGCAGGAGGAACACCGCGAGGGCGCGGACCCCGATCGCCCCGCTCAGGGTGTCCTGCACCAGCGGGCCTCCGCCCCCCAGCGTCTCCGGTGCGAACCAGCCGGCGCAGCCTATGGCGACGCCGACGAGAGCGGCGGGGAGGCCGAACGGCCAGCGGGACGTGCGTTCGAACAGGCGCAGGCTGCCGAGGAGCGCGCGGTTGAAGACGACGCCGAGGAGTCCGGCCGCCACGCCGAGGATCAGGAACAGGGGAAGGCAGGAGAGCGGCGGCACGGGAGGGCTGGCGACGTGGAACACGGGGGACTGTCCGGTGATCAGGCGCACCACGACGTCGGCGGTCACCGAAGCCGTGAAAGCTCCCGTCAAGGCGCCGGGAGCGAAGTCGCGGCGGAGCTCTTCGAGGACGAAGACCACGCCGGCGAGAGGCGCGTTGAAAGCCGCCGCGAGCCCGCCGCCGGCGCCGGCCGCGATGAGGATGTGCCGCTCGCGGACGCTGCTGCGCAGCCAGCCGCTCACCATCTGGCCCACCGCGCCGCCCATCTGGACGGTCGGCCCCTCGCGGCCCAGCGCGAGGCCGCTGCCGATGCCCAGCGCGCCGCTGGCGAACTTGACCAGCAGGACGCGCCGCCAATGCATGCCGCGCAACCGGTGCAGGACCGCCTTGAGGTGCGGGATGCCGCTGCCCGAGGCCTCGGGAGCGAACCGGCGGACGAGCCAAAGCGCGGCTCCCGCGCCCACGCCGCAGACGACGAGGACGAGCAGCAGACCCCAGGGGCGCGGCATCTGGTGCGCGGCGCGAAACAAGGCGTCGCGCCCGCGGTCGGCGGCTTCCAGAAGGAGGCGGAAGGCCGCGGCGACGAGGCCCGCGAGCACTCCCACCAGAGCGGCGCGCGGCGCGATCCGCCGCCGCCGTTCCTGACGGCGATCGAAGTCCCGGATCTCGCGGCTGATATCGCCGGGCTCCAGAGCTGAGTCGGAGATGGACATGCAAGAAGAGTAACAGCCTCGCCCCGAAAAGCTTCTTGGGCGTGCTCTGTTATGATTTCGCCAATGGACGAAAACCGCCCGCCTTACAGGCTGAAGGCGCCTGGTTCCCCGGGTTCTTCAAGGCACCTGCCGGGCCGGGGATCTCCCCCGGACGTCGACGATCATCTGGTGCAGCCGGAGATCACGCGCGACGAGATCATCGGCGGCCAGCGGGTAGTCTTGTCGCCGGCCCATGAGCCCCACGCCACGGAGCACTCCGAGCTCGGCTACGTCGTGCGGGCTCACGTGGCTCCCCGGCTACGGCGCGGCGACGGACCTGCTCACCCGCCACGACGAAGAGTCCGACTTCGCCACCGATACCTGCGTGCGCAAGAAAGGCGTCGATCCGGAGACCGGCGGCCGCTACCTCGAGGAGATCGCCTTCGAAGTGGTCTCGGAGCAGAAAGAGCGGTACGTGAGAGAAAAGGCGTTACGGATGCACCGCCACGGAGTCCGGCGGATCTTCGCGGTCTGGGCCAGCGATCAGCGGATCTGCGAGTGGTCTCCCGAGAGCCAGAGCTGGCGGCCGTTGGTAGCGGACTCGTGGATCGAGGACCCCTGCTTCGTCCTGCCGCTTGCCGTCGCTGCCTTGTTTGACTCCGCCGCAGCAGACAACGCCGTGGCCGCGGCTCTGATCGCCAAGGGCGAAGCTGAGGGAGAAGTCCGAGGAGAAGCTGCTGCCATCCTCAAGATCCTGGTAGCGCGCGGTGTAGCTGTCAGCGAGGCACAGCGGCAGGAGATCCTCCGCTGCCGCGACCTCGATCGCCTGAACCAACGGTTGCGACGTGCCGCCCGAGCCACCTCCGCCGACGAGGTCTTATCTCACTCATGAACCATGGCCAAGATTGACGTCGATCGCCAGAAAATCGCGGAGTTCTGCCGCCGCCATCATATCCGTAGGTTCGCGCTCTTCGGTTCGGTTCTTCGATCCGACTTCGGACCAGAGAGCGATGTCGACGTTCTCATAGAGTTCGAACCCGAGCACGTTCCAGGTCTCGCCTTCTTTTCCCTGGAAGAGGAGCTCTCGAAGATGCTGGGACGGAAGGTGGATCTCAACACTCCTGGCTTCCTCAGCCCCTATTTCAGAGATCGGGTCTTGTCGGAGGCTGAGGTCCAGTATGTCCAGTCATCGCTGCAGCAGGCCTACGAAATCCTTACCGAGGACGCCGAGCCCGTGGAGGCCGAAGGCCAGGTTCGGACAAACACATCTCTATGAGCGACACAACTTCGCAGCAGGTAATCACGCGGTCCGGTATGCCACGTTGGCTCGAAGCCTTGAATATCGCCGGCTCTATCGCTTCCGTCACCGGGATCTCCTTGCTCGCGCTCCGGGATGTTGCTGGCTTGCCAGATCTGTCCTACGTGCTCGGATATGCACTCGGCGCATCGCTGTTTCTCGCAGCTGGTACCAGCCTAGAGTCCTTGGTCCCGCGAATTCGATGTAATTGAGTCAAGTTTCATGCGGCCAGCCTCGCTTGCTCGCAGAGATGGATGATGGCGCTTTCGACTTTGGCAAACGCAGGGTGCAGAGGTGAGGTGCTGCAGGGCGCTCG
>JBKPTH010000022.1:0-14373 GCA_046765915.1 Acidobacteriota bacterium
CTCGGCCAGAGGGTCGTCTGCGCAGCCCTCAAGCTCAGGCGTCTGTTTCTCATCCCGGCCCTCGCCCAGGAGGTGCTCGTTTGAAACGTGACCTCAAATTCGTGCCAATTTGACGAAGATCTCCCTCGTAAGGGACTAACACGCCGGGCCCGCTGAAAAAAGGTGAGCGATGAAACCGCGCTTTTACGACTTTATAGGCTGGCGCGAATTCCATTCCGGACGCGGCCAGGCGCGGAGGTGATCTTGAACCGCTATACACAGGCCTTCGAGGACATGTTGCGGACGTTCTTCTTCGATTTTCTGGAGCTCGTCGAACCGGGGCTCATCGCCAGGCTCGGCGTGGAGGGAGTGCTCTTCTCCTGCCCCGGCGAGCTCGCTCACTGGCCGGAGGAGGAGCGGCGCGGTCTCGGCCTGCTGGCCGAGGTGCTGACCCGCCGCGGCGGCTGGCGGACGATCCTGGTCCAGGTCGAGGCGGAGGCCGGCGATCCGGCGTCCCTGGAGGAGAGGCTTCTCGGCTGGTATCTGCGCCTCGCCATCGAGAACCGCGAGCCGGAGCGGATGATCGTCGTCTATCTGCGCGGCGGCGAGCCGGGAGTGAGCGTGCGCTGGATCGTCGACGAGGTGGACGGCGAGGAGCTGCTGCGCGTCCCCTATCTCGCCTTCGGCCTGGAGGCGTGCCGGGCCGAGGATTACCTCTTCAAGCCGCAGCCGCTGGCCTGGGCCCTCGCCGCGCTCATGCGGCCGTCGCGGCGAAACCGGGCGGCGCACACGCGGGCCTGCCTGCGCCGGATCGCCGGCTGGCAGTGCTGAAGAGGTTACCGAAAGGTGACGGAGGGTTGACAGGCATATTGAGAGTTGTGTATCAATCCCCCCGCCCAGCCGGCAGTACCCAAGGTTCGGAGCAGCGTCGCCTGCTCGTCCCAATTGATTGAGCACGTTAGACGGGAGGCACGTGTGGAAAGGAAGCGAGAAGCACCCGCCGTCGTAGCCCTGATCGATCTCTTCCGGCGCCTGTGCAGGAGCTCGCGCCCGCTCTGCCTCGGCGCCCTGCCGCTCTGCCTGGCCCATCTGACGGCGCCGCCGGCTCAACCGGTGCGTCCGCCGCTGCTGGCGGCCGCCACGGAAGCCGCGAAACCGGAAACCCAAGAAGTCTCTCCTGGGAGCGCCGGCGTCCCGCCGGCTCTGACCACGCCGCTGCAAGAGCCGGACAGCCGGCGAGACGCCGGCACTCCCAGCGCGCCCGTCGACAACCTCGAGGCCATGCGCCGCGCCACTGACCTGCTGATCGAGGTGAATACGGCGTTCGGCGTGCCGCGCTCTCCGTACGGCCAGCTCATCTACGACATCGCCCTCCGCCACTCGATCAATCCGCACCTGGTGGCCGCCATGATCCACGTCGAATCGGCGTTCAACCCGCGCGCCGTCTCGCGCAAGGGGGCCTGCGGCCTCATGCAGCTCCTGCCGGATACCGCCCGGCGCTTCGGGCTGCGGAGGAAGAAGGATCTCTTCGATCCGAAGAAGAACCTGCAGGCGGGAGTGCGCTATCTCAGTTGGCTCACCGAGCGCTTCGGCGGCGACGTCGAAAAGATCCTGGCCGCCTACAACGCCGGGGAGGGCGCGGTGGAGCGCTTCGGCGGCATCCCGCCGTACCGCGAGACCCAGGTCTATGTCGAGAAGATCTTCGGCCTCCTCGGCTTCACGCCGGAACCGCCGGCGGCGCGCGGCGGCGGAGTGGGCGGTTCGGTGTTGGCGGGGCGATAGGCGCAACCTTCTCCAATCCCCCACGTACCCATGACAAGCTCCGCCGGAGCTTCGGTTTTCCTATGTCCGCGTCGATCGAATTCAGGGGAGGTTTTCCGATGCGCAAGCTGGTCTTCGTCGTCCTCGTCCTGCTGGCCTCCTCCGCTCGGGCCGCCGTCGATCCCGCTCTGCTCGCCGGCATGAAGGCGCGCTCGATCGGCCCCGCCGGCATGAGCGGCCGGGTGGCCGCCATCGCCGCCGTCGAATCGAACCCGAACGTCGTCTATGCCGGCACCGCCACCGGCGGGCTGTGGAAGTCCACCAACGGCGGGCTCACCTGGAATCCCCTGTTCGACGATCAGCCGGTGTCCTCGATCGGCGCCGTGGCGATCTTCCAGGCCAGTCCCGACATCGTCTGGGCGGGCACGGGCGAGGGCAATCCGCGCAACAGCGCCTCGATCGGCAACGGCGTCTACCGCTCGCTCGACGGCGGCAAGACCTGGACCCACCTCGGGCTGGAGAAGACGGAGCGCATCTATCGCATCGTGCTCCATCCGACGAACCCCGACGTCGCCTGGGTCTCGGCGCTCGGCCAGGAGTGGGGAGAGAACCCCGACCGCGGTGTCTTCAAGACCGAGGACGGCGGCAAGACCTGGAGCAAGGTGCTGTACGTCAACGAGCGCACCGGCGCCTCCGACTTGGTGATGGACCCGCGCAATCCCGACAAGCTCTTCGCCTCGATGTGGCAGTACCGGCGCTGGCCCTGGTTCTTCCGGTCCGGCGGCCCCGGCTCCGGGCTCTACGTCACCCGCGACGGCGGCCGCACGTGGAAGGAGATCACCGACGCGGACGGCCTGCCGAAGGGCAACCTCGGGCGCATCGGCATCGCCCTCTCGCACTCCAACCCGGACGTCGTCTACGCCACCATCGAGGCCGAGAAGAGCGCCGTCGTGCGCTCGGACGACGGCGGGCGGAGCTGGCGCATCGTCAACCAGCGCTACGACGCCAATCCGCGGCCGTTCTACTTCGCGGACCTGCGCGTCGATCCCGAGCTGCCGAATCGCGTCTACAGCCTGGACTTCAACGTCCGCGTCTCCGACGACGGCGGCCAGAGCTTCAACGGCCTGCCGCTCGGCGACCAGATCCACGGCGACTATCACGCCATGTGGATCGATCCGAAGGATCCCGATCTGATCTACGTCGGCAACGACGGCGGCTTGGCCGTCAGCCATGACCGCGGCCAGACCGCCGCGTTCGTCGCCACCCTGCCGCTCGCCCAGTTCTACCACGTGGCCGTCGACATGGAGCAGCCCTACAACGTCTACGGCGGCCTGCAGGACAACGGCTCCTGGCGCGGACCCAACACGGTCTGGCGGTTCGGCGGCATCCGCAATCACGAATGGGAGGCCGTGGGCGACGGCGACGGCTTCGAGACGCTGCCCGATCCGTTCGATCCCCGCTACGTGTACTCGGAGTCGCAGGGCGGCTACGCCTTCCGCATCGACCTGAACGCCGGCACCGCGCGTTTCATCCAGCCGAGCCCGCCGCCAGGCGTGAAGCTGCGCTTCAACTGGAACACCGGCCTCGCCGTCGATCCCTTCGAAACCGGCACGATCTACATCGGCAGCCAGTTCCTCCACAGGTCCACCGACCGCGGCGAGACCTGGACGGCGATCAGCCCCGATCTCACCACCAACAATCCCGAGTGGCAGAAGCAGGACGAGAGCGGCGGCCTGACGCCGGACGTCAGCAACGCCGAGAACTTCACCACCATCATCGCCATCGCTCCCAGCCCGCTGCAGAAGGGCGTCATCTGGGTGGGGACGGACGACGGGCGCCTCCACGTCACCCGCGACGGCGGCGCGACCTGGACGAGCCTGGAGAAGAACGTCCCCGGCGTGCCGGCCAACACCTGGATCCCGCACATCCGGCCGTCGAAGCTCGACGCCGCCTCGGCCTTCGTGGTCTTCGACAACCATCGCCGGGAGGACTTCACGCCCTACGTCTACCGCACGGACGACTGGGGGAAGACCTGGAAGAGCCTGGCGACCAAGGACCTGCGGGGCTACGCCTACTCGATCGAGCAGGACCCGGGCGACCGCGACCTGCTCTTTCTCGGCACCGAGCACGGCCTCTGGGTGTCGCTCGATGGCGGCGGCAAGTGGATGAAGTGGACGCACGGCGTGCCCACGGTGCCGGTGATGGACCTGGCGATCCACCCGCGGGACCTCGACCTCGTCGTCGCCACGCACGGCCGCGCGCTCTACGTGGTGGACGACATCAAGCCGCTGCGCACCCTCTCGGAGAAGACGATGGCCGAGAGGCTCCACTTCTACGGCGCCAGCGACGCCGTGCAGTACAGCCGGATGCCCGAGCGCGGTGGTTTCGGCTTCGGCGCCGGCGAGTTCCGCGGCGAGAACGAGCCCTACGGCGCCATCCTCACCTATTCGCTGAACGCTCCCGGCCTGCCGCTGCCCGATGCGGAGAAGGAGCGGGAACGCAAGCTGGAGGAGCGGCAGACCCAGCGCAAGGAGGAGGAGAAGGGCGAAGAGAAGCCGAAGAGCGCCTGGGAGCTGGGCACCCCGGGTCCGGGCAAGCCGGCCGCGGCCAGCGAAGAGAAAACCGAGGAGGAGAAGGGAAAGGAAGCGAAGAAGCCTGGAGAGGAAAAGAAGCCCGGGGAGGAAAAGAAGGGGGAGGAGAAGAAAGAGGTCGAGATCCGCCTCGCCGACGCCACGGGAAAAGTGATCCGCACCTTCACCGCGCCGGCCCGCCAGGGACTGAACCGCGCCGTCTGGAACCTCTCGCGCGACGGCTTCAAGCAGTTCCCCCAGGAGAGGCCGCCGGAGAATTTGCACCCCGGCGGACCGCAGGTGGCGCCGGGCACCTACCAGGTGACGGTGAAGCTCGGCGACCAGGAAGCGAAGGGCACGGTCCGCGTGCTGCAGGATCCGCGCTCGAAGAACACCGCGGAGGACTGGCGCCGGCGCGAGGAGGCCCTGGCGCGCATACGGGCCGTCAACGACGCGCTCGCCGAGGCGGTGGACCGCATCCGCCAGACCCGCGCCGACGCCGACCAGGTGGTCGCCAAGGTCCAGAGCGCCAAGAAGGACAAGGACAGCTCGGCGGGCGAGAGCAAGCCGGATCCGCTGGTGGAGGCGGCCGGCAAGCTGAAGGGAGATCTCGACAAGCTGGAGCGGCGGCTGTGGGTGCCCTACGACGCCGTGGGCATCCAGCCGCCGACCGACGCCCTGTCGAAGCTCTTCGACGCCTACGGCGGCGTCCTCAGCTCCTGGGATCCGCCGAGCCCGACGCATCTCGAGACCCTGCGCGTCGCCGAGTCCGCCGCCCAGGCGGTGCTCGCGGACTTCAACCGTTTCTTCGCCACCGACGTCGCCGCCTTCCGCAAGCAGGTGGAGGAGGCGAAGATCCGTCTGCTGCCGGAAGTGGCGCCCGTGGAGTTGAAGAAGCCGTAGATTCCCGCTGAGCTGTTGTTCCGTAGGGGCGGGGCTTGTCCCCGCCCTGAAACGTTGCGGGCGGGGACAAGCCCCGCCCCTACGAATCCTCGCCTATGGCGCCTCCACAAACCGCCTCGATCTCCTCGAAGACCCGCTCCGGCTCCGCTTTCTTGGCAGCCACCGTCTTTCCATGCGCGGTGCTGATGAGGACAACACCGGTCAGGATCACCGCCGCAGCGCCCAGCATGCCCGCGCTCAGCGGCTCGCCGGCGAGCGCCCAGCCGAGGAAGACCGCCACGACCGGATTGACGTAGGCGTAGGTGGATATCAGCACCGGCGACGCCACCCGCAACAGCCAGACGTAGGCGGTGAAGGCCACGATGGCACCGAACACGATCAGGTAACCGAGGGCCAGCAGCGAGCGCGCCGAGACATCCGCCAAGGCGAACCGGGCGGGCTCGCCGGTGAGTGCCGAGGCGAGCAGCAGCAAGGAGCCGCCGCCGAGCATCTGCATGCCGGTCGCCGTGAGCGGCGATTCGGGGAGCGGCGCCCGCTGGCCGTAGAGCGAGCCCGCGGCCCAGCTCAACGAGGCCAGCATCACGGCGGCGGCGCCGAGCAGATCGACGCCAGAGCCGCCCGGCCGGACTAGAAGCACCATTCCGGCCAGCCCCAGCAACAGGCCGACGATGACGCGCGGGTGCAGCGGTTTCCGGCCGGAGCTGAGCCAGAAGAGCAGCACGATCCACAGCGGCTCGGTGGAGATCAGCAGCGCCGCGAGGCCGGAGTCCACCCGCTGCTCCGCCCACACCACGCCGCCGTTGCCACCCAGCAGCAGGAGAGCGCCGAGCATGACCGCCGAGCGCCAATGGAGCCGGCTGGGACGCGGTGCGCCGCGGAAGCGCGCCCAGCCGTAAAGCAGGGCGCCCGCGGTCAGGTAGCGGGCGGCCGCCATGAGGAACGGCGGGAGCGTCTCGATGGCGAAGCGGATCGCGAGATACGTCGATCCCCAGATGAGATAGACGGCGCCGAGAGCCAGCGCCACCTTGAGCACGGACGCACGAAGCCTCACCCCGGGATCCGTTGTATCAGTCACGGAGCACCTCCTCTGCCACCTTCTCGGGTACTTCCAACGGCAGCCGGCCCGACTCCCGCATCGTCTCCAGCACCACGGTGGTTCGTGTCGACTGAACCGTGCGGATCGCGCCGACCCTTTCGCGCAGGAGGCGCCCGAGGCTCTTGGCGTCCCGCGCCCGGACTTTGAGGATGAAGCAATCCTCGCCGGCGATGTGGTGCACCTCCTGCACCCCAGGGCACGCCGCCAGAGCCGCTGCGGTCTTCGTCTCGTCCGACATGTCATTCGAGCGGACGAACACGAAGGCGAGCAGACCGAGCTCCAGCGCCTCGGGATTGATCCGGGCCTCGTAGCCCTGGATCACGCCCCTGGCCTCCAGCCGCCGGATGCGCTCCAGAACGGCCGAAGGCGCCATGTCGATCTGCCGCGCGATCTCGGCGTTGGAGGTGCGGGCGTTCTCCTGGAGGATGCTCAGGATCTGGCGGTCGATTTCGTCGATCATTCTTGGTTTATCCTCCAGGACAGATGATACCCCGTCCTGGAGAGAACTACAAGAACAATATTCGGAAATTTTGACGCTTAGGCGAACGAAATTCTTCGATTTACAGCGAGATCCGGCTCTCCGCCTCCGCCGCGAAAGGATCGCCGGCGACGCCGCGGCGGTGGCGCAGCAGGGCGGCGTGCGCGATCATCGCCGCGTTGTCTCCCGAGTAGACGAGCGGCACCAGGCGGAGCTCGACGCCGTGCCGCTCGGCCCAGGCGGGCAGCTCGCGCCGCAGCAGCCGGTTGGCGGCGGCGCCGCCGGAGACGGCGAGCAGCGGCATCGGCCGGCGCTCCTGAAGACGGTCCAGGCGGTCGAACACCTGGCCGACCGCCGCCTCGCGGAAGGCCGCCAGCAGATCGAGAACCGGCTGCGGCGGCGGATCGCCATCGCCCAGATCCAGGGGTCCGAGCGCGCGCTCCAGGCGCTCGATCTCGAGCAGGGTCTGGCTCTTGAGGCCCGAGTACGAGAAATCCAGGCCGTCGCCGAAGCGCGCCAGCGGCAGCCGCAGGCTGCCCGGCGTTCCCCGCTCGGCGAGCTCGTCGACCCTGGGACCCTGGGGATAGGGCAGGCCCAGGCGCTTGCCGACCTTGTCGAACACCTCGCCGATGGCGTCGTCGCGGGTCTCCCCAAGAGTCGAGACCTCGCCATCCTCCACCGCGAACAGGGAGGTATGGCCACCCGAGAGCACCAGGCCGGTGAAGCGGTCCGGCGGCGGCTCGGGAGGCGCCGGATCGCCGGGAGGCCGCAGGAACGGCGAGTAGAGATGCCCCTCCAGATGATGGACGGCGTGAAACGGCCGGCCCCCGGCGAAGGCGATCGCCTTGCCGATCGACAAGCCGACGAGGAGGGCGCCGACGAGGCCCGGACCGCGGGTCGCCGCCACCACCTCGAGATCGCGGAACGACACGCCCGCCCGTTCCAGCGCCTCCGCGCTCACCGCGGGCCAGTTGGCCAGATGCTCGCGCGAGGCGATCTCGGGCACCACGCCGCCATAGGGCCGGTGCGCCGCGAGCTGGCTCGACACCACCGACGAGAGCACCCGCCCCTCGCCGTCGAGCACGGCGCAGGCGGTGTCGTCGCAGGAGGTCTCGATGCCGAGGACGAGGGGAGCAGCGTGCATGGGCGCGGAATCATCCCCCTCTCCAGCTCCGCTGGAGAGGGGGTCAGGGGGTGAGGTCTCGAAGGGCAGGACCCTCCAACCATCAAGGAGGGACTGAACCTACCTACTCCTTCGTCGCCGCCGCCTCGACCGGCTGCTCCTCGGCGCGCTTGATCTCGATCGGCTCGTAGACCGGGATCTCGAACCCGAGCTGCCCGTGGCAGTACTCTTTCCACTCGTCGGTGACGTTTTCGAAGATGATGTTCTGGTCCTTGAAAATGCCGTCGGTGACGACGTAGTTCTCCTGCAGGTAGAGGATGGAATCGTCGTTGAGCTCGCGGTCCACCTCGACCTCCTTGCCGTCCACCTCCTTCTTCTCCTTGCGCACGTTGGCGGCGTTCTCGGTCCAGCCGGGATACTCCCGGAACTGCTTCGCCAGATACGCCTTGCAATACTTGCCCATTTCAGCCATGACTGTATCCTCCTGAACTTCCCGGATCGTTGAGTCGAGATCAGCTCTTGCGGATCGCGAAGGCGACAGGATGCAAGCCTACTCCTCTCTAAGAGTGCCGCAAAACTCCCGGGCGGGACACCCCTGATAGACTGGCGGCCGGCCCAGGATCCGGACCCTCCGGCGAGCTCGCAACACGCCCATGCCCCTCCGCTTCGGTATCAACGGCCTCGGCCGCGTCGGCCGCGCCCTGCTGCGGATCTCCCGCGGCCGGGAGAGCCTCCACCTCGCGGCGGTCAACGACGTCGCGCCGGCGCCCGTGCTGGCGCGGCTGCTCGCCCGTGACTCCGTGCACGGTCCGTTCGCCGGCGCGGTCCGCGCGGACGCCGGCTCCTTGTGGATCGACGGCGGCCGCGTCGCGGTCTTCCAGGAACCGGAGCCGGCGCGGGTGGACTGGGGCCGGGAGGGAGTCGAGGTGGTGGTAGAGGCCACCGGCCGCTTCCTCGCCCGCCGGCGCGCCGCGGCCCACCTGCGGGACGGCGTGCGCCGGGTCGTGCTCTCGGCCAACGCCGATGCCGCGGATCCGGCGGACGTGACGCTCTGCTTCGGGATCAACGAGGGCGCTTTCGATGCCGTCCGCCACGCCGTGGTCAGCAACGCCTCCTGCACCACGAATTGCCTGGCCCTGGTGGCAAAGGTGTTGCACGACCGCTTCGGCGTCCGCCGGGCCTTGATGAGCGCGGTCCACAGCTACACCGAAAGCCAGCGGCTCCTCGACCAGCCGCATGCCGATCCCCGGCGGTCGCGGGCGGCGGCGCTCAACATCATCCCTGTTTCGACGACGGCTCCGGACGCTCTGGGACTGTTGATCCCGGAGCTCGCCGGACGCGTCGAAGGCATGGCCGTGCGGGTGCCGACGCCGATGGCGGCGATGCTGGACCTGGTGGCCGACCTGGAGCAGCCGGCCGAAGCCGAGGCGGTGCGCGAGGCGTTCCGCGACGCCGCTAGCGGACCGCTCGCGGGCTGGCTCGGCGTTGCCGAAGAGGAGCTGGTGTCCTCGGACTTCATCGGCGATCCGCGCTCGGCCGTGGTGGACCTGCCCCTCGTCCAGGGGGTGGGCGGCGGCCTCGTGCGGGTGGCGGCGTGGTATGACAACGAATGGGGTTACGCTCACCGTCTGGCGGACCTGCTGGAGCTGATCGCCGGCGCGGAAGGGAGGGAATAGACATGGCGAACCTGCTGACCCTGGACGATCTCGATCTCGCGCATCTCTCGGGCAAGCGCGTCTTCGTGCGCGTCGATTTCAACGTCCCCATCTCCGACGATCACGCGGTGCTGGACGCGACGCGGCTGGAGGAGTCGGTGCCGACGATCCGCGAGCTGGCCGCCTCCGGCGCCGTCGTCATCCTCGCCTCGCACCTGGGCCGGCCGAAGGGCAAGCGCGATCCGCGCTACAGCCTGCGGCCGGTGGTGGCGGAGCTCGACCGGCTGCTCGGCACGGGCGTCCGCTTCGCCGAGGACTGCGTCGGCGAGGCGGCCGAAGCGGTCATCCGCGAGATGGATCCCGGCGAGGTCGTGCTGCTGGAGAACCTCCGCTTCCACGCCGAGGAGGAGCGCAACGAGCCCTTCTTCGCCGACCAGCTCGCCGCCCTCGCCGAGGCCTACGTCGACGACGCCTTCGGCAGCGCCCACCGCGCCCATGCCTCGGTGGTGGGCGTGCCCGAACGGCTGCCGCGCAAGGCGGCCGGCCGGCTGCTGGCGCGCGAGGTCGCGGCGCTGGGCCGGCTCCTCGGCGAGCCGGAGCGCCCGTTCGCCGCCCTGCTGGGCGGCGCCAAGATCGAGGGCAAGATCGACACGCTGGAGAACCTCCTGCCCCGCCTCGACGCGCTGCTGCTCGGCGGCGGCATGGCCAACACCTTCCTCGCCGCCCTGGGCCACGGGGTCGGCGCCTCGCTCTTCGAGCCGGATCGGGTGGAGGTCGCGCGGCAGATCCTGGAGCGCGCCAAGGCCCACGGCAAACAGGTGCTGCTGCCGCTCGACCTCGTGGTCACCGACGATCTCGAAAACCCGCAGCGGATCAGCACGGTGACGGTGGACAAGGTGCCGGAGGGACTGAAGGCGGTGGACATCGGGCCGGAGACCCGGAAGGCCTTCGCCGCCGCCCTCGGAGGCGCCCGAACCCTCTTCTGGAACGGCCCGCTCGGCGTCTTCGAGAAGCCCCCCTTCGACGCCGGCACGCGCGAGGTGGCCCAGGCGCTGGCGGCCTTCCCGGGGTTCTCGGTGATCGGCGGCGGCGAGACGGTGGCCGCCGTCAAGCAGGCCGGCGTCGAGGAGCGCATCGGCCACGTCTCGACGGGGGGCGGCGCCTCCCTCGAGTTCCTCGCCGGCCGGACGCTCCCCGGCGTCGCCGTGCTGGAGAAGGTGCGTTGAGCCCGGCACGGCGGCGGCCGCTGATAGCCGCCAACTGGAAGATGAACCTGCTCAAGCAGGACGCCGCCGAGTACTGCCGCGACCTGCGGCGCGGCCTCGCGGCGCCGCCCGCCGTCGACGTCCGGGTGGTGATCTTCCCGTCCTTCCCCCTCCTCCCGATCGTCGCCCGCGAGCTGGTGGACAGCGAGGTGGAGGTGGGAGGCCAGGACGTCCATCCGGAGGAGCGCGGCGCCTTCACCGGCGACGTCTCGGCGCTGCAGCTCGCCGACGCCGGCTGCGCCTGGGCCCTCTGCGGCCACAGCGAACGCCGGCAGTACCACGGCGAGGGGGACGAGCTGGTGGGCCGCAAGGCCGCCTCCGCGGCGCGCCATCGCCTGACGCCGATGATCTGCCTCGGCGAGAGCCGCGACGAGCGCCGGTCCGGCCGCACCTTCGAGGTGCTCGAGCGCCAGCTCCGCGCCGCCCTCGCCGGCCGGCCCGATCCCTGCGCCCTGGCCTATGAGCCGGTATGGGCGATCGGCACCGGCGAGACCGCGACGCCGGAGACGGCGCAGGAGGCCCACCGCTTCCTGCGCGGCAAGCTCGCCGAGCTGCTGGGGAAGGCGGCCGCGGCCGCCGTGCCGATCCTCTACGGCGGCTCGGCGACGCCGGAGAACGCCCCCGGCCTGATCGCCCAGGCGGACGTCGACGGCTTCCTCGTCGGCGGCGCCAGTCTTGACCCGCTGAAATTCCTTGCTATCATTCGGGGTTCCGGCTGACGGGCGAAAGAAGAGCCCCGGTCGATTTTCGCCCGTTGGGAGGCCTCGCATCGTGATCTATCTGTTGTACGTCATCCACGTTCTGGTCTGCGTGTTCCTGATCCTCGTTGTCCTGCTGCAGCAGGGCAAGGGCGCGGATCTTTCCGTCTTCGGCGGCGGCAGCACCCAGACCGCCTTCGGCGCCCGCGGGGCCACCACGCTGCTGCACAAGCTGACCGTGGCCTCGTTCCTGATCTTCATCCTCACCACCGTGTCGATCGCCCTGATCAAGAGCGGTCCCGGCGGCGGGACGGTGATGGCCGGTCGGGGAAAGGGCGCCGCGAAGACCGCGCCGGCGGCTCCGGCTCCGAAGTCGAACCCGGCCCCCAAGCCGGGCAACGGCGCGCCGCGCTGAGCGCCGCCGCCGGTCCAGTCGTTCTTTGAGCCCAAGTGGCGGAATTGGTAGACGCGCACGTTTGAGGGGCGTGTGGGGCAACCCGTGCCGGTTCGAGTCCGGCCTTGGGCACCATCCTTTCTGAAGATCCTGCCAGCGCTTGATTTTTCTCTGCTCTGGTGCCAAGATCCTTGGCAAATTTCTCGACTGAGGAAGAACCTTCGC
Organism: Acidobacteriota bacterium; assembly: GCA_046765915.1. GTDB lineage: Bacteria > Acidobacteriota > Thermoanaerobaculia > Multivoradales > UBA5704 > DATARR01. The sequence continues at coordinate 12,148 of JBKPTH010000022.1, forward strand.
GCCTTACGGCGGGATGAGGTTGACCTGCGGCAGCCAGGTTCCGCGGGCGCCTCTTCAGAAAGGAGTCGCGGCAGATGTCTCAGCAGGGGACGGTCAAGTGGTTCAACAATGCGAAGGGCTATGGCTTCATCCAACCCGAGACCGGAGGGGAGGACATCTTCGTCCATCACACCGCCATCGTCTCCGAGGGGTTCCGGACCCTCAACCAGGGCGAGCGGGTGAGCTTCGAGGTCGTGCAAGGACCGAAAGGGCTGCAGGCCCGGAACGTCCTGCGCGGCTGACGCGCCGCGGTAAACCATCGCCACAGCCTCACCGCTGGAAGTGCCGGCTCAACCGGGCAAACCCGGTTAGACTAGGGGAGCCATGACCGAACCGACCGAAGTCAGCTTCAAGCCGGAAGCGCCGGCGCCGCCCCCCAAGCCGGCCCCTGCGCCGGCGGCTCCCCCGCGCGCTCTGCCCTCGCCCGAAGACATCGGCGAATGGATCCACGGCGCCGAGCTGCCCACGCTCGCCGCCCTGTTCGACGGCCTGCCCGTGGCCAAGTTCGACGTTCTGGTCCTGCAGGTGCGCAAGGAGGAGCTGATCCCGCAGCACTGGCAGGTGCTCACGGGCCCGACGCCGCAGGACGACCTCGTTTTCGAGCGCTTGCCCGAGATCGGCCGTCTGCGGGTGCGCTACAAGGACCAGGAGCTGGCTCGCCGGCGGGCGGCTCAGCTCATCTGGGGCTGGCGCGAACTGCGCGGCAAGCGGCCCGCGCTGTGGACGGTCTCCGATCTGTTCGCCGCCATGCGCCGCATCATCGAGAAGAAGCGCCCGGTGGACTGGAACGACTTCCTCACCGCTCAGCGCGACGTCTGGCGCGATCTCACGCTGCCCTTCGGCCGCGAGCAGCTCGAGGTCCTCTGGGCCAGCCTGGTGCAGATGCGGAAGAGCACTAAGAAGTAGGGGCGACCTCCGCCTTCTCGATCACCACCGCGTCCGCCGGCACGTTCTCGTGCATTCCCTTGCGCGTCGTCGACACGCGGGCGATCTTGTCCACCACGTCCATGCCTTCCGTCACCTTGCCGAACGCGGTGTAGCCCCAGCCCTGGGGATTCTTGCCGGTGTGATTGAGGAAGCCGTTGTCCTTCAGGTTGATGAAGAACTGCGCCGTGGCGCTGTGCGGGTCGTTGGTGCGCGCCATGGCGATGGTGCCGCGCGCGTTGGCCACGCCGTTGTCGGCCTCGTTCTGGATCGGCCCCTGGGTCGGCTTCTGCCGCATGTCAGAGGTGAAGCCGCCGCCCTGAATCATGAAGTCGGGGATGACGCGGTGGAAGATGGTGCCGTCGAAGAAGCCCGAGCGGACGTACTGGAGGAAGTTCTCCACGGTCTTGGGAGCCTTGTCCGGGTACAGCTCGAGGACGATCCGGCCGTGGCTCGTCTCCAGGGCGACGGAGGGATTGCTCATGGCAGGACGCTCGCCTTCTTGATCACGATCGCCTGCACGGGGACGTCGCCGTAGGGACCCTTCGTCGTCGTCGTCACGCCGACGATCGCGTCGGCCACGTCCATGCCCTCGACCACCTTGCCGAACACCGCGTAACCCCAGCCCGATTGGGTCTTGCTCTTGAAGTTGAGGGAGCCGTTGTTGGCCACGTTGATGAAGAACTGGGAGCTGGCGCTGTTCGGGTCCGGAGTGCGCGCCATGGCGATCGTGCCGCGCTCGTTCTTGAGGCCGTTGTCCGCCTCGTTCGGGATCGGCGGCCGCGTCGGCTTCTCGGTCATGTCGGGCTTGAAACCGCCGGCCTGGATCATGAAGCCGGGGATCACGCGGTGGAAGATCGTGCCGTTGTAGTGGCCCGACCGGACGTAGTCGAGGAAGTTCTTCACCGTCTTCGGCGCCTTCGCGGCGTTCAGCTCGAGCACGATGTTGCCCTTGGTCGTCTCCAGCAGCACCCGCGGATTCGCGGCGGCCGCGGCCTGCGCTTTCGGCGCCGGCTGCGCGGCCGGCGCGGCGGCGGCGAGGAGGCAGAGGATGGAAGCGGCGATACCTGTCATTGAAGTATTCTCCTTTGGCAATGAAACCAGCCTGGGATGGTAGCACGCCGGCCGCCGCGCCGCTGGGCGTGGTCCTCGCCGGCGGCGCGTCGCGCCGCATGGGACGCGACAAGGCCCTGCTCGCCATCGGCGACGCCAGCCTCGCGGCCGGCGCGGCCCGGCGGCTGGCGGAGGTCTGCGGCGAGGTGG
>JBKPTH010000023.1:0-113702 GCA_046765915.1 Acidobacteriota bacterium
ATGCTCTGTGCAAGGTTCAGTGGTGCGTTTCTGGGCAACTCGCGAACAACGCGGCCCGCTCTCTGCCATTCAGACCTTGCGCGTAGCCTGACCACGCTCCGGCGCAAGGTGATTTCACCACGGGCTGCTAGGGGCGGCGCGGACGCCTGAATAACGAACGGCGATTACCCGGCCGCGCCGACGTCCCCGAACCCCCAGATGTGCCGCCGCGGCCTGGAATCGAAAACGACCGGTGTTCGCCGATTCGGAGACGCCCGCAGGCGTCTCTACATTATTTTCTCCCCTCTTCCGGTGAGGGCGGGAGGGAGGGGGTCGGGAGAGGGGCTGGGGGCGAGGGCTCGGGCGGGGGAAAGGTCGTGTTCCTGGCTCGCCCCTTGCACCACCTCCTCTCTTGCTTTGAGACCCGCCACGCACCGACTGCTCGTCGTCTCGAATCGGCTCCCCATCGTCCTCGAAAAGAAGGCTGGCCGCTGGAGCTACAAGCCGGGCTCCGGCGGCCTGGTGAACGCTCTCGCCCCGGTGCTCTCCCACCGCGGCGGCGTGTGGATCGGCTGGCCGGGAATGCCCCTCGCCCGCGGCGGCTCCTGGCAGGCGGTGCTCGCCGAGGGCTTCCGCGAGCGCGGCTACGATCTCGTGCCGGTGCTCCTCTCCGCCGAGGAGGTCAAGGGCTTCTACGAAGGCTTCTCCAACGCCATCCTGTGGCCGCTGTTCCACGACCTCCTCGGACAGTGCAACTTCCAGCCCTCGTTCTGGTATGCCTATCTCGGCGTCAACGAAAAGTTCGCCGACGCCGTCCTCCGGCACGGCCGCCGCGACGACTTCATCTGGATCCAGGACTACCAGCTCATCCACGTGGCCGAGTTCATGCGGCGGAAGAGCGAGGCCCTCAACGTCGGCTTCTTCCTCCACATCCCGTTCCCGCCGCTCGACATCCTGCTGAAGCTGCCCTGGCGCGGCCAGATCCTCAAGGCATTCCTCGCCTATGACCTGCTCGGCTTCCAGACCCCGCGCGACACCCGCAATTTCCTCTCCTGCCTGCAGGCGCTGCTGCCGGAGGCCGAGATCGTCGATCGGCATCCGGTGAGCGAAGTGCACCTGGGCTCGCGGACGGTGAAGGTCGGGGCGTTCCCCATCGGCATCGATTTCCAGTCCTATGACGAGATCGCCCGCTCGGAGGAGGTCGGACGCCGCGTGGACGAGCTGCGCGGCCGCTTCGGCGCCGCCGAGCTCATCGTCGGGGTGGACCGGCTGGACTACACCAAGGGCCTGGTCGAGCGGCTGGAGGCGTTCCGCAACGCGCTGCAGCGGTATCCCGAGCTGCGCGAGCGGGTGCTGCTCTTCCAGCTCGTGGTGCCGAGCCGCGAGGGAGTGCCCGAGTACCAGGCCCTCAAGGCGCACGTCGAGCGGCTGGTGGGAGAGATCAACGGCGAGTTCTCGACGGCCGGCTGGGTGCCCGTCCACTACCACTACAAGAGCCTGCGCCGGCGCGACCTGATCGCGCTCTACCGCATGGCCCGCATCGGCTTCGTCACCTCGATCAAGGACGGCATGAACCTGGTGGCCAAGGAATTCTGCGCCTGCCAGATCGAAGGGCGCGGCGTGCTCGTGCTCTCCGAGTTCGCCGGCGCCGCGGCGCAGCTCCAGGGCGGCGCGCTGCTGGTCAACCCGCACGACATCGAGGGGATGGCCGACGCCCTCAAGACCGCCTTCGACATGGACGAAGAGGAGCGCCGCTGGCGGATGGAGGAGATGCGGAAGATCCTCCGCGAGCAGGATATCTTCTGGTGGGTCGACTACTACCTGCAGGCCGCTCTCGGCACGGTGCCCGCCGATTTTCGCGCGCCGGCGGAGTACGTCCCGGCCCTGGAGCTTGGAGAGTACCTTTAGCGAATGCCCGCTTCCGCCCTCGACCGCTGGGACGAGATCGCCGCTCGTCTGCATGGGCGCCTCCCTGCCCTCTTTCTCGATTACGACGGCACCCTCTCCCCCATCGCGCCGCGCCCCGAGATGGCGGCGCTGCCCGAGGAGACCCGCGAGGCGCTGCGGCGGCTCGCCGCGCGCCTGCCGGTGGTGATCGTCTCCGGCCGCGGCCGTGAGGACGCGGCCGCGCTCGTGGGACTGCCGGAGCTCGTCTACGCCGGCAGCCATGGCTTCGACATCGCCGGCCCGCCACCCGCGGCGGGCGCGCCGCCGCTCCGGCTGGAGGTCGGCGACGGCATCCCCGAACGCATCGCAGGCGCCGCCGAGCGGCTCCGCCGCGAGCTCGCCAGGATCGACGGCGTGCTCGTCGAGCCCAAGCGCTTCGCCATCTCGGTCCACTTCCGCCTGGCGGACGAGCGCGACCTGCCGCGCATCGAGCGGGCGGTGGACGAGACCCTCGCCGCCGTGCCCGGCCTGCGCAAGGCGCACGGCAAGATGCTCTTCGAGCTGCGGCCCGACGTCGACTGGGACAAGGGCCGCGCCCTCCTCTGGCTGCTCGACGCGCTCGGCCTCGGGCGTCCCGAGGCGCTGCCGATCTACATCGGCGACGACCTGACGGATGAGGACGCCTTCCGCGCCGTCGCCGGCCGCGGCATCGGCATCCGCGTCGGCGAAGAGGCGCGGGAGACAGCGGCGGAGTATCGACTGCGGGATCCTGAGGAGGTGCGGGAGGTGCTGGAGAAGCTGGCTGGCTAGTGCGGCTCGCCTTCCTTCGGAATCAACTGTTCCACAAATTCCAGCAAGTTGGGAACGTCCATCGTGGCGGTCTGCCAGATCAATACGAGATCCATTTTCTCATAGTGGTGGATGAGTTTGTCCCTCATCTGCATGATGTCGGACCAGGGGATCTCAGGATGTCGGCTCCGGAACTCAGAGGACAACCGTTTCGTGGCCTCACCAAGAATCAAAATCTGGAGAGTGACCGCCGATTGGGTCTTCAGGTCTTTGGAAAAGCTCGCGAAATCCTGTTCCCCGACGAAATCGATAATCCGTTTCGCCGCGATGCGAAGATCCAGGAGCGTCGCTCGTTCCCGGTCAGGCGGCATAGAACCTGCGGGCCGTTGTCAGGATTTCTTCACGGCGGATCCAATTCGGACTCTGCTCAACGGTCGAACGGCTCACCAGGTCCACCTCCCGGCCGAGCACCTCGCCAAGCTCGTGCTCCATTCTTGCGTGATCAAAAAGGCTCCAGCGTGCATCGGGAGCGAAGCGGACCAGGAAATCGATGTCGCTATCCGGACGAAAATCCTGCCGGAGGACGGAGCCGAAGACGGACAGCTCAACGATCTTCCAGCGCCGGCAGAAAGCCTCGATTTCTTCAATGGGCCAATCAAAGCCACCGGGCAATGCCGTCTCGTCCAACATGGGAAAGATTATAACCCTCCCTACCGGACAGGCTGCTAAACTCCCCCTCCCGCTGGGCCTCCGGCGGCACCTCGAGAGGATTCCGCGTGACTGAACCGGAGGAAGCCCTTCCCGCAGCGCCCGTGCCGCCGCCGTCGTCTGTCGAGGAGTCCATCCCCGGCTCGCTGGCGCACCTGAAGACCGGAGAGGTCAAAGTGCTGGGTCCTTTCGCGGTGCCGGGGCTTGCGCCGCGCCTGATCCGCGTCTATCTGCCCCGCGCCTACAACCCGGCGGCGCCGCATTTCGGTCTTTACCTGCTCGACGGCCAGAACGTCTTCGACGACGCCTCCTCGTTCTCCGGCGGCTGGCACGTACACGAGATCGTGGAGACCCTGGCCAGGTCGCGCCGGCCGGTGCCGGTCGTCATCGGCATCGATCATGGCGGACCCGAACGCATTAACGAGCTGTCGCCCTTCGAGATCGACAAGCTGTCGCCCTTCGAGATCGACGAGCAGGCCGAGACCTTCTTCGCCTGGGTCACCGGCGGCCTGATGCCGGTGCTGACGGCGGAGCTCAACCTCGTTCCGGGTCCGCTGGGCGCGGTGATCGGCGGCTCCTCGATGGGCGGCCTGGCGGCGTTCTGGAGCCATTTCCATTACCCTCAGGCCTTCGGCGGCGCCCTCGTGATGTCCCCCTCCTTCTGGATCGCCGGCCAGGCCATCTTCGACGACGTCGCCGGCCAGCCCACGCCGCCGGTCTCGCGCATCTACCTCGACGGCGGTCGGCGAGAGGACAAGGGCCGGCTGATTCCCATCCTCCAGCGCATGGTGAATCACCTCGTCGAGCGCGGTTACGACTCGGACAGCTTGATGTGGCGCGCCGACCCCAAGGGCAGCCACAGCGAGACGAGCTGGCGCCGGCGGCTGCCGAAGGCGTTGCGGTTCATGTACCGGCAGTCCTAGCGCGTTCCGCAATTCCCCATCTTTCGCTGTCGCCCGATGTCACGCAGTTAAGGATGTGTGCACTATAGAGGGTAGAGGCTCGCCCGCCTGCCGGCGGAGAGCCCCGGTCCGACATCGAAGGAGGGCACCATGAAGGATCGTGCGTACCGGCAGTTCCCTATCCTCATCTTCGGTTTGACCCTGCTGGCGCTCCTGCCGGGCGCCGCCCAGGCGGCCGACGCCTGCCACGGCACGGTGAGCTGCCAGCCGAACTACCCGTCCCTGCGCCGGTTGGTCCGGCTACGCCGACTGCGGCGATCCTCTGTGCGGCATCTACCGGTGGTGCGGGGATTGCGGAGATCCCTTCGGCTGCTGGGACCCGGCGACACGCCAGACGCGCGAACGCTTCCGCGTCTGCTTCGACCAGTTCGGCAACTCCTGCACGGAGTGGCAGAGCACGCTCGTTCTCGTCGCCTGCGGCTGCTGATGCGCTTGCCGCCGCCGGCGTAGCTCGACGCTCGCCGCCGGTCCATCCGAGGACCGCCGGATCACCAGGAAGGAGAACCCAATGAACCACCGAGCGTTTCGATGTACCCCCATCCTCCTCGTCGCCTTCGCGCTGCTGCTGGCCCTGCCGGCCCTCGGCGCCGCGGCGGAACGACCCGGCACCGCCGCCAGGGCGCGGGCGGCGTTCGAAGCCGTGGCGTCACCCCAGGCGGCGAGCTGCGGCATCTGCGCCCTTGCCTACCAGCACTGCAGCACCGCCTGCTTCGGCCGCGGTGACAAGGCGGGGATGGGCGCCTGCCTGACGGCGTGCGACAACCTCGCGGCCACCTGCACGTGCGACCAGAACGGCGTCAACCTGCGCAGCGAGGACCTCGTGCGTTGGGATCCCTCCAGCCTCACCAAGGCCGCCTGTCACGGGTACGTGAGCTGCCAGCCGAATTACCCGTCCTGCGCCAGTTGGTCCGGCTACTCGGAGTGCGACGATCCCTTCTGCGGCAGCGGCTCCCATTGCGGGGACGACTGTGAACCCTGGGGTCCCTGCCCGGGTCCGGCATGGAAACAGAAGTTGGAGCAATTCCGCGTCTGCTTCGACCAGTACAGCAACTCGTGCACGGAGTGGCAGACGATCATCACCAGCTCCTGCGGTTGCTGAGGCGCGAACGAAGGACGCGCTTCAAGGTGCCCACGATCGAAGCAGGAAAAGCTCGACGCTCGCCGCCGGTCCATCGAGGACCGCGCGGATCATCAGGAAAGGAGACCCCATGAACCACCGAGCGTTCCGATGTCCACCCATCCTCCTCGTCGTCTTCGCCCTGCTGCTGGCCCTGCCGGGCCTCGGTGCGGCGGAGGACCGTCCCGGCGCCACCCCCCGGGCAAGGACGGAGTTCGCGGCCGTGGCGCCGCCCCAGGCGGCGAGCTGCGGCATCTGCGCCCTCGCCTACCAGCGCTGCAACGCCACCTGCTTCAGCCGCGGCGACAAGGCAGGGATGGCTGCCTGCCTGACGCAGTGCGACAACGTCGCGGCCACCTGCACCTGCGACGAGAACGGGGTCAGCCTGCGCAGTGAGGACCTCGTGCAGTGGGATTGGCCCGGCGTGAGCAAGGCGGCCTGCCACGGCACGGTGAGCTGCCAGCCGAATTATCCGTCCTGCGCCAGTTGGAGCAGTTATGCCGACTGCGACGATCCCTACTGCGGCAGCGCCCCGCACTGCGGCGACTGCACCTGCGATGAATTCCGCTGCTATTGCGGCCCGGGTCCCGCCTGGAAGCAGAAGCAGGAGCGCTTCCGCGTATGCTTCGACCAGTACAGCAACTCCTGCACGGAGTGGCAGACTCTCATCATCAACTCCTGCGGCTGCTGAGGCGCGCGGCATACCCCCGTCTGGCGCTGTAGAAATCACGGAGAGGACGACCGGTCGTTGTCCTCTCCGTGGCAGCCCCACGCTCGCACGCGCCCATCGGCATGGCACCCATCTTGCGGCCATCCGGACGCCGGTGAGGCCAGGAGCATTCAGTTTCGTGACCTGCCTCTTCGGAGGGCGCTGGAGCCACCTGCCGGCGGCCCGGCGCCCACTCGGGCGGGTATCGGTCCCCTCACGCTCTTCCCGCTACTTTGGCAGGAAGACGATCCCTAAAAACCGAAATCTCCATGCTGAGAGGAGGCACCCATGAAAAGAAGTCACGGAGCTTGTCTGATCGTCCTGGTGCTCGGCATCTTCCTGACCGCGTCCAATGGGTTCGGAGAGGAGCCGCGGAGCGGCGGCGTGGCGGCAAGGACGGACTCGCAGGCGCGGGAGACGCTCGCCAATTCGATCCCGCGGCGGGAGCTCGATCTGGCGCTGCGGCAGCGCCAGGACGTCCTTGTCGAGGTGAAGCAGCGCATGGGTACGATGGGCGTGAAAGCCTCGGCCGAGGAGCTGACGGATCTCCTCTTCCAGGCCGCGAATCTGGAGATCGGCCAGGACAAGTGCAGCCTGGGCCTCCTCAAGGCCGGAGACTGCCGTCTGATGAAAGCGGACCTGGTCAACGTGGAGCGGAAATTCCGTCAAGCCACCGGACTCTCGCCGCGCGAGTTCCGCAGCGGCCGGCGTGAGACGTCCCCGCCCGCCGCCAGGCTCGGGCGGCAGTCGTTCTCGAAGAGCCAGACCTGCACCTGCGCCTTGTCGGTCTACAGCGGCTACCGGTGGATGGACCCCTGGTGGGGGCTCGAGTGCAACAACCACGCGAGCCACGGCGTCTGCAGCAACAACGTCGATTCGGCGCACACCGCCGGCATCGGCGCCATGACCGGCGACGTCGATCTCTATTTCGGCGGCGGCGCCTACCATCAGCACCAGTCGTGCCCGGACGACCATGTAACCTGCTTCCACGGCCCGAGCACCAGTAACCCCGGCGAATGGGGCAACGTCTGCAGTTGCGACACCTGGCACTCGCAGTCCTACGACCCGTACGGTGCCTGGTACGCCGGGTCCCTCTCGGACAGCCAATGGGTGCATCAGCTCTCGACCTCCTACGTCACCGTGGCCGGCTCCTGCAACGGCAACTACGTCTCGGTGAAGGAGTACATCCAGGAGCACGATCCCATATGCTGCGACGATCCGATGGGGGACCTGTGGTTCGGGTTTCAAGTCGCCGACGGTTCCGGCAACGTCTCGGATACCAGGCAGCTCACCAACTGCAACGGCGGCTCGCAGAGCGGCGTCTACCCCTACTGCGGCACCTTCGGCGCGACGGTCTGGTTAGCCTACATCTGCTCGACCGCCGGCCAGCCGGACCCGCCCTGCGATCCCGACGGCACCGGCGCGCAGTCCTGCTACGACAGCGGCGGCAGTTGGGACCCCAACTCCTGCTACTGCCAGTACCCCTGCTACCACGACGGCTACTGCTCCGAGTGGGATGACGTCAACTGCGTCTGCCTGCGGGTCTGAGCCCTTCCTGAAGCCCGGCCGGAGGCGCTCCGGCCGGGCGGATTTCTCGCGGCGACGCATCAAGTTGGTTGCTCGCCTCTCGATGGAGACTTCCGCCGCTCTTCCAGGCGGGCGCGAGTCATGCTCTCGCGCAGGCCTCCCCCTTTGATGAAGGCCTTCTCCAGATATCGGAGCTGCTGGTCGAGCAGATAGCCGGTCACCCGGATCAAGCCGATGATCACGTTCGCGGCGATCGCCTTGCCGTCCTTTTGGTCCTCGAGAGGCGGTCAGAAACCCGCTCCTCGGCGCGAAATCCCTGTCCGAGGGCTGCGAGAAGCTCACGTCGGTAACTTCCTTCTCGCCAGAACGCCTGTAAGGACTAAACAAGCCTTCGGATCCCGGATGGGAGCCGATAGGAGGACGACCATGAGGATCCGCACACTTCTCATTCCATTGGCGATCGTGCTCGCCGCGGTCTCAGGGCTCTATTGCGCGGCGGCCCAGGACCAGACGGCGGGAACCGCCGGCGACGCGCAGCAGGGGCAGGGACCGCAACTCTCCCTGGAGCCCGCCGCCGGACCGGCCGGCGGCGCGGTGACGGCCAAGGGCTCCGGCTTCCGCGACAATTGCGGAGTCCGCCTCTATCTCGACGCGGAGAGCGAGGCTCCGATCGCCACGGCCAGCGTGGACGAATTCGAAGCCTTCTCGGCGCGGCTGACCATCCCCGCCCAGGCGGCCGCCGGCGAGCATGTGGTGCTCGCGCGCGGCCTGCGGCCCGGCACGGAAGGCTGCGCGGCGCCCACGGACGACCGGGCGCGCGCCGTCTTCACCGTGACGTCCGGCGGCGGCAAGACCCCGCCGACGCTGGTGATCCGGACGCGCGAGGCGCGTCCCGGATCGACCGTGCACGTCGAGGGCCGCGGCTTCTGCGGCGAGCCCGCGTGCTCGGCGGTGACGATCCTCGTCGACGGCCAGGTCGGCGCCGGCGGCGTGAAGGTGGGCCCCGCGGGGACCTTCAGCGCCGAGGCGCGGGTGCCGGCGATCACCATCTCCGGCCGCCTCGCCGTCACCGCCCTCCAGACCCTGGCGGACCACAGCGAGATCCGCGCCTTCGGCGAGCTCCTGGTCACGCCGAGACCCCCCGGCCAGCGCGAGCGGGTGGAATAGGGAGACCGCCATGAGAGAGAACCCGACGCTTTCAAATACCCTGGCCTGGGGGCTCGCGCTGCTCCTCGTGGCGGCCTTGCCGCCCAGCGTCCGCGCCGCGGTCACCGACGTCAATCCGGACGGTCTGCCGGGCGAGCCGCGCTACGGCGGGCGCAGCCTGGGGGTCACCATCCACCCATTCGACCCCAACGTCGTCTACGTGGCTACCGAGCTCGGCGGCTTCTTCGTCAGCTCCGACGGCGGCACGCACTGGCGGCACATCGACGCCATCCCCGTGCCGCGGGCGCGGGACATCCTCTTCGATCCGCGGGATCCGAGCATCCTGATCGCCAGCGGCCACTACAACGGCGGCACCGTGAACCAGGGCGGCATCTGGGTGAGCAACAACGGCGGCGCCACCTGGTTCAAGCCTGCCACCTCCAATCCCGGATGCAACCCGGAGGCTTCCACCTGGGGCGTCGCCATCCCCAACGATGCGGCCGCCCACGGCAACGTCTACGTCGCCACCGACTGCGGCATCGCCGTCAGCGCGGACTCTGGGAGCACCTGGACCCACGTCGATCCCTGCACGGCGGCCAACGCGCCGTTCTGCGCCCCTCAAGCCACCTACTTCGACGTCGAGGCCCGCGTGGTCGGCGGCCAGGTGCAGCTCGACGTCTGCGGCGACGAGGGCTACTTCCGCTCGCCCGACGGCGGCGCCACCTGGTCGGCGCCCGATCCGGCCTCGCCGGCCCGCTCGGTGCCCGGCGGCTCGTTCAACCCCTGCAACGTGGCCACGGCGCCCGGCGATCCCAACACCGTCTACCTCGCCAACTACAGCGGCCTCACTCCCCCGCCCGTGCAGTTCTGCATCTCGCGGCTCATGGAGAGCTCGGCCGGCGGCGCGCCCGGAACGTGGACGGACATGGGGGTGAGCGCCAACAACTGCCGCGATCCCTGGGTCGTCGCGCATCCCGACCTGGCCGGCGATCCGAACCGCTTCCAGGTCTACTACGGCGATACGGTGCGCATGCACGTCCAGCGCTGCAATCTCGCCAACACGCCGCGTTGCGCGCCGGGAGCGGCCAACTGGCCGACGGGCGACGCCGGCTCGCACTCGGACACCAGCGACATCGCCTTCGATGCGACGGTGCCCAACGGCTGTCCGCGGGTGCTCTCCTCGGACGGCGGCATCGCCACCTCCAGCAACTGCGGCGTGAGCTGGCAGGACGGCAACCGTGGGCTCCACGCGCTCGACGTGGTCACCTTCGCCGGCACGCAGCAGGGCGGCGGCGTGGTGGACCTCTACGCCGGGACGCAGGACAACGGCATCTATGCCACCCTCAACAACGGCGGCACGTGGACCCGGCCGGTCGAGGCCGACGGCTATCACGTGATGGCGGACCGCACGCCGCCGGTGCGCGTCTTCGACCGCACCTGCTTCGGCTGCGGCGATTCCATCTCCAACCGCGGCCTGGCCGCAAGGGCCGGCTTCACCGACCCTCCCGGCAACATCGGGGTCTTTCCGACGGCGGTGCAGTTCGGCCCCCGGAGCTACGTCTTCCTGACCGACGACGGCGCCACGCCGCCGAACTTTACGGCCTGGGTGACGACCAACGAGGGCGGCGCCTGGACGCAGCTCGGACCGAGCCCCCTGCCCGGCGGGCCGGGCGAGATCAAAGCCGCCGGCCCGGCCGTCGCACCCACTTTCTACCTCCGTCTCGGCACCCCCGGCGGGCCGCAGATCTTCCGGCTCTCCGGACCGCTGAACAGCACCGCCACGCTCACCCCCGCCAACGCCGGACTGTTCTTTCCCTCCGGCGCCTGGGACGTGGACCCCACCAATCCGCAGCGGCTCTACGCCACGGACTGGGGTTTCGGCCGCATGATGTTCAGCACCAACGGCGGCGCGTCGTGGAATCCCGACCCCGAGATCACCGGCCTCGTCACGCGCGGCGGCACGTTCCGGTTCGTCTCCAACACCTACGGTCCCGCGGTGACGGGAGTGGCTTTCGATCCCAACAGCTCCTCGATCCTGGTGGGCACTTTGAACTCCGGAATCTTCGTCTCGCGCAACGACGGCCAGGACTGGTTGCGGGTCACCGGCTCCGAAGGGATCCCCCAGGCGGAAGAGTTCTTCTTCGACGCGGCCAACGACGCCATGTACGCGGCTTCCCAGGGACGCGGCGTCTGGCGGCTCACGCTGCCCAGGCCCCATATCCAGGTGCCGAGCTTCCTCGACTGGGGGCCGGCCTGCGCCGGATCGGCGGCCTACCAGACGCTCAACGTCTGCAACACCGGCGTCGACGATCTGGTCGTCGATCCGATCACCTCGTCGAGCCTCCGTTTCAGCGTCGCCCAGCCCTCCGCCGGCTATCCGGTGACGATCAGCCACGACTTCTGCTTCCCCTTCCAGGCGCGTTTCAATCCGCTGGCGGCGGGCGCGCAGGCGGGCGTGCTGACCGTGCGCAGCAATGACCCCGATCACCCCGAGAGCCGGGTGGCGGTGGCGGGCGTGGGCACCGTCGGCGACGTGCGCGTCACCGGCTCCACCGATTTCGGCGTCGCCTCGGCGTGGTCGCCCAACGAGCGGACGGTGACCGTCTGCAACACCGGACCGTGCAAGCTGCAGATCTTCTCGGCGGCCATCGACTGCGCCGACTTCAGCCTGCTCACCAACCCGCTGCCGGCCGGCCTCGAAGCCGGCGGCTGCCTCGACCTCGTGGTCGGCTTCACGCCGCAGCGGCCGGGCCGCAAGACCTGCCATCTCGCGGTGGCGAGCGCCGATCCCGACACGCCCGTGGTGAGCCGCACCCTCACCGGCCGCACGCCGCCCGCGCTGAGCCTGCACGCCGGCCTCGCCAATCCGCACGGCTCGCTCTCGTCGATCGCCAGGCAGGGCTCCACCGTCAACCTGGACTTCGTCTATCCCATCCGGCCGCGCTGGGCCTGGGACGCCCGCCTTGGCTTCATCCGCTTCGACGGCCGGTCGGGCCAGCCGGACACCCGCGTCTGGTCGCTCGCCGCCAACGCCAGGTACATCCTCACCCCGGGGGCGCCGGTGCACCTGTTCCTCAACGGCGGACCCGGCGCCTACCACTTCGATCCGGGCAGCTTCGAGGGCGGCCTGAACCTCGGCCTGGGGGTCAACGTGCCGGCGGGCCCGCGCATCTCCCTTGAGGCGACCTACAACTACCACTGGGTGGTGACGGCCTCGCCGACCCTGCGGTACGACCAGGTGCAGGCCGGCTTCCTGGTGTCGTTCTAACGGCGGCGGTTCACGGCGAGCGGCCCGGCGGTCGGGCCGCTCGCACCGCCATCCGCGCCACGATGTCGCGGAACTCCGGCTCCTTGCGCAGCTCGTCGAACGCCGGCTCTCCCTCGATCGCCTTCACATCGGCGAAGCCCTTGTCCGCGGCCACGCGCAGGAATTCCAGCGCCTTCCTGTGGCCGGCCTTGCCCTTGCGGGCATGCAGGGACGCGATCTCCACCCACAGGCCGGCGTCCTCGGGCAGGATCTCGGCGGCGACGGAAAGCATGAAGATGGCGCGGTCGTACTGCTGCTTCGCGACGAGCGCCTGCGGCTGATAGAACGCGAGCTGGCCGACGTACATGCTGAGCAGCCGCCTGGCGGCGAGGCTCTCCTCGGCGTCGGCGGACTCGGCGCGCTTCTTGAGCTCCGGGATCTTGAGCGCGGCGGCGATCTGCGCCACCGTCACCGGCGGCTCGCTGACCGGACTCGCCCGCGCCAGGATGCCGGGCGCGGCGGCGAGGATCTCCTTGTCCCGGCGGTCCCGCGCCTCGCGCTCGCGCAGCTCCCGCTGGCACGCCGGCGAGGCCGCCAGCGCCGCCGCCTCGCGCTCGGCCTCCGCCACCTCGCGCAGACCGGCGTAGTCGATCGCCATGGCCGACCAGGTGTGAAGGGCGTCCGCCGGATGCACGCCGGCCTGCGCCCGCGCCCGTTCGCGGTCCGCCGCCCACTCCGCCTCGATCAGCGCCGGGCTCTTCTCCCGCAGCCCCTGCTTCATCGCCTGGATCTCCATCCAGCCCACCGCCCGGGCGGCGAGGTCCGCCGGCGGCCATTCATGCCCGCCGGCGTGGCTTTCCATGCGGTGCGGCACGGCGAGAGCCCCGAACGCCTGGTCGAGGTCCCGCACCTCGTAATAGTTGAAATCGCGCTCGCCGTAGGTGCCGAAGAAGGCGAAGGGGTTGTCCTTCTTGGGGGATGTGCCGATGGGGAATCCGGCGCTGGCGCCGATGACGCCGGCGATCGAGCCGGGCGCCGTCAGACCGAGGATGCAGGCGAAGCGCACCGTGCCCGAGTAGCCCGCCGCGTAGACGCGCCGGTCGTCGATGGCGAAGCGGGCGTGGGTGTCCGCCCACAGTGCCCGCATGGCCGCGAAGTTCCCCTCCATCGGCTGGTCGCCCGCGACGTCGCTCGCCGTGCTCCACGAGCTGACCACGATCCAGCCGTACTTCTCGGCGGCCTGCCGGAAGAGCTCCGCCACCGGCTTGGCCTGCCCGCGCGCGTCGAAGGCATAGAGGACCGGCCACGCGCGCTCCGGCGTGTAGGCGGAAGGGAGATAGAGGGCGTACGCCTGGTCCGGCTGGCCCGCGCAGACCACCTTCTCGATCACCGTCCCGCGCGGCAGCTCGGGCGGCGCGGCGGCGGCGGAGAGGAAGAGGGGTAGCAGGAAGGTCAGCTTGGGCACCATCGAAGCATCATAGCGTCGAGCGGGCCCCATGAAGGTATCCTTGGCCGCGATGACCGAAGTGGCGACGGCCGCGAGACCGGCCGGCATCCTGGCGAAGACAGCGCGGCGCGTTGCCGTCGCGATGACACTTTCGACCGGCGTCGGCCTCCTCATGATGTTCGGATGGAAAAGCTCTACGTCCTCACTCTTCCTCCGCACCACCATCCTCGGCCTGTCGGCGACGACGGCCTTTGCACTCTTCGAAGTGTGGCCCCGGAGGCTGCCGCGCTGGCTCCAGCGATGGGCGCTGCAAGTCGTCGCCGTCGGCGTTGTCATGCCGGTGACGACGTTGCTGATCTACGTTTTGTCCACTCCCCGCGGTGCGCCGCCGTTCTGGGAGGATGACGGCCGGATGAACGGGTGGATGCATCTTACGTTCGCGGCCGTCCTGCTCGCGCCGTGGACGGCGCTCGCGGCAATCATCCGGCAGAAGGAAGCCTTCGCCCGCCATCAGAAGCTCGCGTTCGCGCTCGAGCGCAGTGAGCTCGAGCGGCAGGCGCTCGACGCGCGTTTGCATCTGCTGCAGGGCCAGGTCGCCCCCCATTTCCTCTTCAACACGCTGGCGAACGTGCAGGCGCTCGTCGATGCCGGCTCGCCGCATGCGTCGACCGTGCTGCGGAGCCTCGTCGCCTACCTGCGCGCGGCGGTGCCGCTGCTCCACGAGCCCGCCGCGACCATCGAGCGCGAGCTGCAGCTCGTGCGGCCTTATCTCGAGCTGATGCAGATGCGCATGCCCGATCGCCTGCAGTATGCGATGAACGTCGACCCCGCGGCGCTGAAGGTTCGCTGTCCTCCGACCACGCTGTTGACGCTGGTCGAGAATGCCGTGCGCCACGGGATCGACCCGAGTGAAGAAGGAGGCCGGATCGACATCGATATCGAGCGGCTCGGTGAACGCTGCGTGGTCCGCGTCACCGACACGGGCGCCGGGCTCCGTCCATCGGTGAACGGTCTGGGGACCGGGCTGACGACGCTGCGCGAGCGGCTGCGGCTGATCTTCGGCGATGCCGCGGAGTTGCGCCTGATAGCCGGCGCCCCCCGCGGCGTCGCCGTCGAGGTCGAGATGCCGGCACAGACATGAACGCCCACGCGACGGCGTTGATCGCCGACGATGAACCGCTGCTGCGCGGTGCGCTGCGGCGCCAGCTCGCGAGCGTCTGGCCCGAGCTCGAGATCGTGGCCGAGGCGCGCAACGGGCGCGAGGCGGTGCGGTTGTTCGACGAGCGGCATCCCGACATCTGTTTCCTCGACGTCCACATGCCCGGCCTCTCCGGCGTCGATGCCGCGAACCACATCGGCCGCCGCGCGCATCTGGTGTTCGTCACCGCCTACGATCACTACGCGGTGCAGGCCTTCGCGCAGGGCGCGCTCGATTACCTGCTGAAGCCGGTCGAACCGGCGCGGCTGGCGGACACCGTGAGCCGCCTCAAGGAACGCTTGCGGTCATCGAGGCCGGCGATCAACACCGAGCAGCTACTGCAGCAACTCAGCGCCCAGCTCGCGAAGCTGCAGGGCGGCGGGCAGGGCGGCGGGAAAGCCGAGCCGCTGCGCTGGATCCGTGCGCAAGCGGGGAAAACCGTGCGCCTCATCGCGATCGACGACGTCGATTATCTGCGGTCGGACGCGAAGTACACGCTCGTCGCCTGGCGCGACGGAGGCAAACCCGCCACGGCGGTGGTCCGGACGCCGCTCAAGGACCTGCTCGAGCAGCTCGACTCGGAGCGGTTCGCGCAGGTCCATCGCTCGGTCGTGGTGAATCTGCGCGCGATCAGCCATGTGAGGCGACACGACAATGAAACCGCGGAGATTCACCTCAAGGGGCGCGCCGAGGTGCTGCCCGTGAGCCGCAACTACCTGCATCTCTTCCGGCAGATGTAGCCGCCGTTCGTCCGCGCCAATCCGCCCTTCGTCGCAATCTGTTGGCTCGGGTGCGCCTGCCGCCATTATGCTGGCGCGCAAATGAAACACAACGTCATCTTGACCATCACGTCTCTGCTCTCGATCCTCCTCGCGACGCTTCACCTCGTCCACGACATCGTCCGCGGGGTCGAGCCGAATGGGGTCCCCTACTTGCCCGTGGCGCTCGTCCTCGTCGTCTGGCTCTACGCCACGCTGGCGCTCGGCGAGCGGCGCTGGGCGTACGTCGTCGTCCTCGTTCTCTCGCTGCTCGCGTCGGGCCTGCCCGTGGTTCATACGCTGGCGAAGGGAGGCAGGATCGGGACCGCGTCCGATGGGTCTGCCGGGTACTTCTTCTTCATCTGGACACTCATCACGGTCGGCGTGACGTCGATGCTCTCCGTCATCCTCGCGGCGCGCGGACTGTGGAGCCTGCGGCGGGGCCAGCCGGAGTAGCCCGAGACCCCAACATGGAGAGCACGATCCTACCGATCCACATTGCCGCAGGCGGGCTCGCCATCGTTCTCGGCGCCGTCGCTCTGGCCGTGAAGAAGGGCGGGACCCTCCACCGCCGCAGCGGGCTGCTGTTCGTCTACGCCATGCTCGTCATGGGCTTCAGCGCCTCGATCCTGGGGTTTCTCAAGAGTCCCACCGACGGGAACGTATTCACCGGCCTCATGACGGCCTACTTTGTCGGTACGGCGCTGACGACCGTGCGCCCCATGTCGCCATGGACCCGCCGCGTCAATGCCGCCGCGCTGACGGTCGTCGTCGGACTCGCGCTCGGCACGATCGTGAGCGGCGTCAAGGCCTTCAACAGCCCTGGTCTTTCCCCCGGCGGCGTGCCGTTTCGCACGGTCGGCGTGATGTCCTTCGTCCTCGCCACCGTCATGAGCCTGGCGGCCGCCGGCGACGTGCGCGTCCTGCGATTCGGCCTGCCGCGCGGCGGGCCCCGTCTGGCGCGCCATCTGTGGCGGATGTGCTTCGCGTTGTTCATCGCGGCCGGATCGTTCTTCTCGATCCGCGAGCGCGTGGCGAAGATCCTTCCCGAGCCCTTCACGACGGGGCCGATGCGCGCGCTGCCGATCGTGCTGCTGTTCGGCGCGATGTTCTATTGGCTGTGGAGAGTCCGCCGCCGCCCGTTGCCGGTGCTCGTCCGGCACGATGTCGGCGATCCTCCCAAACCGTAGGTTTTCGAACCGTCGCACGCCCCTGATTGTGGTATCAAAGGGGAACGATGCCGACACCCCAAGAAACCGGCACGCAGAGCGCATCCACCCGCATCGACCCCGGCGATCCGCGGTATCGCGCGGTGGTCGAAAAGCGTTTCAACAAGCGGTTCCTCGCCAGCCCGGACTACGTCCGCCTGGCCGGCTCGACCGATGAGGTGGTCGCGGCGGTCGAGGAGGCGGTGCGGGAGGGACGCCGCCTCGCCGTGACCAGCGGCGGCCACTGCCTGGAGGGCTTCGTCTCGGATCCCGAGGTGCGGGTGATCCTCGACGTCTCGCCCATGAAACGCATCGACTACGACGCGGCACGCCAGGCCGTGGCCGTCGAGGCCGGCGCCACCGTGGGCGAGACGTTCCGGGCGCTCCACGAGAGGTGGGGCACCGTGATCCCGCTCGGCGAGTATCCGGGGATCGGCATGGGCGGGCACGTGGCCGGCGGCGCCTTCGGCTTCCTCTGCCGCCAGCTCGGCCTCGCCGCGGATCATCTCTACGCCGTCGAGGTGGTCACCGTGGACGCGGACGGCCGCGCACGCCCCGTGGTGGCCACCCGCGAGACGTCCGATCCCCACCGCGAGCTCTGGTGGGCGCACACCGGCGGCGGCGCCGGCAACTTCGGCGTCGTCACCCGCTACTGGTTCCGCTCGCCCGAGGCCTCCGGCGAGGATCCCGCCCGGCTGTTGCCCCGCGCGCCGGAGTCGATCACCACCTTCAAGGCGGAATGGGACTGGAGCGACGTCGACCGGCCGGCGTTCCTGCGGCTGCTCCGCAACCACGGCACCTGGTGCGAGCGCAACAGCGATGCGGACTCCCCGAACGCCTCCCTCTGGACCCTCCTCGCGGTCCATCGCCAGCAGCTCGGCAAGATCATCGTCCGCGGCGTGAGCACGGCCGGCGCCGCCGCCGGGCGGCAGGTGGACGACCATCTGGCGGCGCTGGGCGAAGGGACCGCCGCGCCGAGCGGCCGCGAGCTGGCGCGCATGTCCTGGCTCGAGTTCGCCCTCGATCCGTTTCCCGATCTGTTCGCCGCGCCGCCCGGCGGCGTGAGCGCCAAGGTGAAGGACGCGCTGCTCAGGAGACGGCTCACCGACCGCCAGATCGGCGTGGCGTACGAGCACCTCACCCGTACCGACGTCGACGTCATGGGCGGCATGCTCGGGCTCGCCACCTATGGCGGGCGCGTCAACACCGTCGCGCCCGACGCCACCGCCGCCGCGCAGCGCGGCTCGATCCTCGACATGGCGTGCAACGCGGGTTGGCTGGATTCCCGGGAAGAGGCGCGGAACCTGGACTGGGTGCGGGCGTTCTATCGCGATCTGTTCGCGGAGACAGGCGGCGTGCCGGTGCCGGGCGAGGCGTACGACGGCTCCCTCATCAATCATCCCGACGCCGATCTCGCGGACCCGTCGCTGAACACCTCGGGCGTGCCCTGGCCGACGCTGTACTACCAGGCGGGCTATCCGCGCCTGCAGCGCGTCAAGGCGCGGTGGGATCCCCGGAACGTGTTCCGGCATGCGCTGTCCGTGCGGGTGGGATGATTTCCTGTACCCCGCCCGCAACCACGCGCCGATCACGACAACTCACGTCGGAACCTGATTGTACGCATTGGCCATGACATCTGGCGGCTCTTCAAGCCGCAGATAAGCTCGCAAAGGCGCATCCTCTCGGCAGGCGCGGTTGAACCAGTCTTCAGGAAATTCCTTGAGCAGTCCGTCCCAAGAGGGGACAACTGAATATCTCGTGACCGCCGTCACGAGAGGCCGGCTCCTGGCCAGGAGGCTACGATGAAGGTCTCGCTCCGTCCGTGCTCGATCCCGATGTTGGTGGCCGCTCTAATGGCTCTGGCGACCGCGGTCCCTGCGGCCGCGCAAACCTCCAGCGAGCCCATGGAGGTTCAGCTCGACGACAGCGGGGTCGCCCCCAAATTCGTTAATCCGCTGGATCCGCTCCCGCTCGCTCGTGATCAACCACTCCGGTTCTCCAACACGACAGGAGATCGAACGTTCATCGTCACGGTGCCGTTCGTCACCTCCGACTTAGAACTGGCGAGCGCCTATGCAGTGGCGGACGAAGAACGAGGGCGGAAGGTTGTGTACGAGATCGTCTGCGCGGCGCTCGAGCGTAACGGTGGCGATATCTGCACCCCCGAGCAGAAAGAGGCGATGAAAAAGCTTGAAGGCCTGCGCGTTCTGTATGAGGCGGTGTCGATCGCCCAGCCCACCTCCCTCGCCGACCACTGCGACAGCGTGCTCAAGGGGTCGGACTGCATCGTCGAGACCCTCTTTTGGCGGGCGGCTTGCGCGCGCGACAATCCCGCCAATCACGCGGAGCTATTGGAATTCGCGCGCCGGAACGAGGCTCCGCCTGAAGGTCTGCGAGATGCCGTCAAGACCGAGGCCGAGGATCTCGTCAAGGAGTTCTTCGGCCCGCAACGGTCCAAGCCGGTCACCTGCGACTTCCAGGGAATCAAGGGCCTCCAGGACCTCGTCAATAAAGAGCTTCCGGTGACGTCGCCGCTGGGCCCCATCGATCCCGTCGCCGCCGAGGCGAAGAGCACGGGTCTGATGGCACGCTTCGGCGCCAATCGAGCGAAGCTGGCCAAGAAAGAGCTGCAGGATGCCATCAGCGCCAGGATGGACGAGGAGAAGCTCAAAACCGCCTCCGTGCTCGTGGCGCTCGAAGGCCGGCGCAAGGCACTGCAGAAGGACGAAAAGCCCGGAGACATGGACCCGATTCTGCAATGCCGGCTGCGTGAGGTCGAAGCAGCAGCCAAGCTTCTGACCAGCTACGGCCTTGGATTCAAGGTTCCCTATAGCGGCATCCCGGCGACGCTCGCCTCCGGCCAGTCCTGTGCGACCTATCGGCAGCCTCAAGGCGAAGAGGCACGAAGTATGCCGGCGGACCAAGCCCAGAGAACGCAAGCGCGCAATATCCGAGCCGAGAGGGCCAGCGAACAGGGCATTGAGATCACCGATTGCAAGACTGCGGGCTCCTCGACCACGTGCGTCGCCACAGCCACGATTCCGCCCTACCAATACGCCACCTTCTCGCCGTCTATCCTAGCGCATCAGCCCAAAGCGCTCATCGCCTTCACAACAGCCTTCTTTGGTGAGACAGAGATTCCGGCCAATGCCAATGGTTACGTGCTTCGAGCCGGAGAAACAGCGGCGGGCAATAGACCGGAAAAAGCATTCACCCTGTCACTCGGCGGCGACGCTTCGAGCGCCCTAGATCCGAACGACGAGGTCCAAGGGCAACTCCGCCATACAGGCAGCAGCGGCACTTTGAGTTTCCTATTCACCGGTACCGTCGAGGCGAGCGCCACCTTACAATTCAAGCAAGGCGACTTCGGCGGACCGGTCGATTCGAACAAGATCGGGGCCTCGCAGTACCAGGGCAAAGTCTTCGGCCACAAGCCTAAGGTCTTCGAAAACATCCGGCTGCTGAAAGACCAGGCGATCAGCCTCCAATATGGCCGCCTGCAGTTCGCCAAGCCTTCCTCCGGGATCGCCGTGAGCGTATTCGGCGAAGGCCTGCAACTGGCGCTGGGCTCGGCAAGCCTCGCCTACGTCGTACTGCGGGAAAGCGACAACCCGAAAGAGATCGCGGACACCCAGAACGACGACAGCTCTCTATGGATCCTCCAGCTCAAGAACGTCGCCCTATCGGTACCGGTCTTGCGCACCTTCGATGTTATCGCCCTGCGAGGTGAAGACCGGAAGGATCAAGAAAAAACGACGGTCGATGATCCCTCGACGACCTTCCTGCCGGTCCCCTTCAAATACTGGAGCTTGGGCGGTGAAGTCAGGTGGGGAACGGAAAGAGTGCCGGCTCTCGGCGGCAGCTTCGCCGGCTATTACAGCGAGCGCAACGTCGGCGCTTCACCTCCGAATCCGGACCCAACGCGGCCCGTGCGCCTCGACGGTAAGGGCTGGACCGCCCTGGCGCGCGTCAGTTTGACTCCTCTTGTCTTTCCGGACCTGACTCAACTCGAGAAGGTCAAGCCCCACCAAACCTTTGGAGCCTCACTGCTCCTCGGTTATGGCACGGGCGACGACAAGAAGACCACAGACGAAGATGAGGGCTATTTGGGGGAGAACGCCGGCTTCTCCAATGATGTGTTGTTCCTCTCCCGGGTCTCCAAGGCCTTCCCCAAGCAGATCGGAAGCGGTCTGGCTAACAAGTGGTACGGAGGCCTGCAGCTCACGGATGCGCAGGCCGATTGGCTGGCGAAGGTCCCCAAGCTCCTGGGTGTCGGTGAGGATGAAATCGCCTCTACCAGCACGGTCCTTTCCCTCCACACCTACCGATTCGTTCGCGAAGTGCAGGGCCTGCATTCGGGCGGCATCGAGGCCGACGTCGAACTCAACGTCGAGGCTCCCAAGAAAATCCGCTGGAGCCTCGGTGGGGCCTATTACCACAGATCGGAGGCTCTCAAGTTGGCCCCGATTAGCCTCGACCACGACCTCTGGAGCGTCACGGCAAAATTGTCGATCGGTTTGAGCTATCCCTGAAACCGTGAATCCACTGGCTGTCCCGCGGGCACCAATGACTGCATACCCCCGCGAGCGCAGCGCAACGCCGGCCCGGTGAGGTCCCGGGCCGGCGCGCGTTCCGAGCGGTTACTTCTTGTTGGTGACGGCCACGTTGGCCGTTCCCGTCGCCGACATGCACCCCTGGCTGGTGATCTCCCGCACCGAGAGGACCAGCTCCCCCTTCGAGCCGGCGCTGAAGGTGATCTGGTTCGTCCCGTGATCCTCGGTGATCGTGCCGTTCTGGATGCTCCAGACGTACTGGCTCCCCGCGTGGCTCGGCACGGAGGCGACGAGGCCCGTCTGGCGCGGCTTGGCCGTGCTGGGGGCGGTGATCGCCGGCGCCGCCGGGCGCGCGGAGACGGTGACCTGGGCGTGCGCGCCGTTTGTGCTGGCGCCGCCGCGCGCGTCGGTCACCTGGAGCGAGCCCACGTAGGTGCCGGCGGGGTAGCTGTGCGTGGCCTCCGGCGAGGCCTGGGTGAGCCCCGCGGAGCCGTCGCCGAAGTCGAACCTGTAGGAGGTGAGGGCGTCGCCGTCGGCGTCGAAGGACTGCGAGCCGTCGAACGTCACCATCAGCGGCTCGCACCCGACGTTCGGCGTCGCCTGCAGCACGGCCACCGGCAGGTTCTGCGGCGCGCACAGCCGGTTCTCCCGCACCGTGTAGCTGCCGCTGAAGGTGAGGCTGTCGGGCATCTGGTCGTAGAGGGAGGTGACCGCGCCGCCGGCCGTCTGCGAGACGCCGGCGACGAAGCCGACGATGGCGTCGCCGGGCTTCAACCCGAGGTCGCTCGCCTTGACCACGATGACCACCTTGTCGAACGGCGCGGCGTACTTGCTGCCGGGATCGGCCGGCATGGTCGAGCCGGCGGTGACGAAGCGCCCGTCGACCCCGCCGCTGTTGTTGGCCGACGGCGTGTAGGACTCGAAGACCGGCGCCGTGCCGTTCCAGGCCATGTGCACGGCGCGGTAACGGAAGGTGGTGGCCGGGGCCGGGTCGGCGATCTTGAACGCCACGTACCAGGCGCTGCCCGGCGGCTGCGGCGACTGGCCGGCGTTGGTCTCGAGGGTGAAGGCGAGCCTGACGACGCCGTCCGCGGCGTACGGCTGCGCGAGCCGGAGCTTGCGCAGGTCCGCGCCGGGAGGCGCCGGGGTCGTCACGACGCCCAGCACCGCGCTGGTGTCGCCGGCGGCGTCGCTGAGCTTGCTGAGGCCCTCCACGCAGACGTTCTCCGGCGGCGGAGGCGGCGCCACGCTCAGGGCGACCGCGTTGCTCGCCGCTCCGGTGCCGGCGGCGTTCACCGCACGCACCGTGTAGGTGTAGCTCGCCACCGCGGGATCGGCCGTCGTGTCGTCATAAGCGGTCTCGCCGTTGGTCTGGCCGATCAGCGCCTGGCTGCCGGCCGTCGTGCCGCGGAAGACCTGATAGCCGGTGATGTCGGCGCCGCCGTTGTCGGCGACGTTCCAGGTGAGGTGCGAGCCTTCGGGGCCGCGCGTGCCGGCGAGGCAGGCGCGCCTGGGGGCCGCCGGCTCGGCGGTGTCCTTGCTGGCGAAGAGCGTCCTGCCGCCGATCTGCCGCGCCACGCGCATGTGGGCGACGAAGTCGTTGGCCGCTGTGCCCGCGATGCAGCCCGGGCTCACGCAGCCGTCGCTGTAGCCGTAGAGCACGCGGCCGTTGTCGTCCAGCGTGATCTCGTTGAAGTCGAGCAGGTTGCGGTTGGTGTGGCTGCCGCCCCCCTGCCAGATGCCGGAGGCGCGCTGGATGGGATCGTTGGGCGAGGCGTTGACGGTCGTCCAGGTCTCGCCGCCGTCATAGGTGGTGGCGATGAACGCGTACCAGACGCCGGCGAAGCCGAGGGCCTGGTAGTCGCCGGCGACGTTGGTGCCGAAGAAGCCGCAGGCGGCGCGGCCGGCGCTGCCGGCGATGGCCTCCGGGTGCGCCGCGTTCTTGATGCCGTGCGCGGCGCCGAGATCGAAGTCGTTGCTCCAGGTGGCGCCGCCGTCGTCGCTGACCATGACGTGGACGTGGCCTTCCGGCGGGTTGCCCGCCGCCACCGGCTCGTCGTTGACGTAGCAGAAGTAGGCGTTGTTGTCGCTGTCGATGGCGATCGAGGGATCGGCGCCGACGCTCTGGGCGCGGCTGCCGGGCAGGGCGAACTCGCGCCAGGTGATGCCGCCGTCGGTGCTGGTGACGCCGCCCTGCTCGCCGCCGCAGTCCCGCACCGGCAGCCAGACAGTGCCGTTCGGGGCGACCCGCACGTGGCCGTGGATGCCGGAGCACGCGGTGATGCCGTTGCCTTCGTAGGCGAAGACCCCGGGGCCGTAGGTGGAACCGAGCGTGTCGCTGCGCTGGCAGGCCGCAGGTCCCAGGGGCCAGGTCTGGGCGCAGTAGTAGACGGCCTGCCCCTGGTTCACGGAGTTGGCGAGCGCGCTCAGGGCCGGCGGGTAGGGTCCGCTGCCGATCGTCTCGTGATCGGTCGTGGCGCTGGGCGGCGCCGCCGCGGCGGGGACCCACAGGCCGCCGTCGTCGTCCGAGAAGGCGTAGATCGCGTTGGCGCCGACCGTCGAGTTCGAGGCGAACGTGCGCCCGCTCTTCTGGTCGGTGAACAGGATCGGGTCGACGCCGACGTTGGTCGATACGGCGGAGACGTCCTCCCACAGCGCCGGGCAGCTCTCCGGCGCCGCCGGGTTCGCCACCTCGGCCGGCGTCAGCCGCCAGACGGGCCCGGTATTCATGGTCATGATCCGCCGCGTGTACGGGTTGAAGCCGATGTTGAACTCGCCGTTGCCGGCTTCGGCCGACGAGCCGGCCGGCGGATAGAAGGTCTGGTAACGCGGCGCGCCCGGCACCGTCGGATCGGCGCCGCCGAAGCCGTCGTCGCTGCCGCCGGAGCCTTCGAGCAGCTCGATCTTCACCTGCACCGTCTCCGCGGTCGGCGTGAAGGGGATGATCTTGACGGTATACGTGGCCGTCCCGTCGGCCAGGGGGCTGATCGTCCCCACCTCGGGGTTGGCGCCGCCGGCCGATTGGTAATCGGCCCCCTGGCTGCCGTCGGTGTTGATGACGGTGCCCCGGTAGATGTAGAGGTCGTAGTCCGAGGCGCCGGCGCCGGTGTCCGTCCAGCTCAGGGTCACCTTGACCGCGGCGTTGGGGTGAGCGGCGTGATAACCCAGCGGCAGCGCCACCGTCAGCGCGAAGTCGTCGCAGGGTTGCAGCGGGTTGAAACACTCCGGCCCCTGGTCGACGAACGGCACCGGGGTCGCGTTGGCGACCGCGAAGGGTCCGGCGCTGTAGGTCACCGGAGCGGAGGTGGCGGTGAGCGTCCCCGAGGCCGGCACGGCGGCCCAGGCCGTCGAAGGAAGCACGAGTGATAGTACTACCACGATGCGGACCAGGTTCGAATTGGGTCTCATGGTCGAATTCCTCCCCACTGCGACTATGGAGCGGCACCGCCGCCAGGGAAATGAGGAGTTCCCCTCAACTCGCGGCGCTAAAAAACCTCATCGCGGCTAAGATCCGGGGAAGTGACCGCGGACTCCCGCACCCCCGTCGGCCATCTCCGCCGCCTGCTCGGCCTCGCCTTCGGGCTCGCGGTCATCGTCGGCAGCACGATCGGCGTCGGCATCCTGCGCACGCCGGGGCTCGTCGCCGGCCACCTGCACGGCTCGACCGCCATCCTGATTCTCTGGCTGGTCGGCGGCCTCTACACCCTGCTCGGCGCGGTGTGCCTGGCCGAGCTGGGCACGGCGGTGCCGCGGGCGGGCGGGTACTACACCTACGCGCGGCGGGGCTTCGGCGACTGGGTCGGATTCGGCGTCGGCTGGACGGACTGGCTCACCTACTGCACGGTGCTCGCCTACGTCTCGATCGGCCTCGCCGAATTCAGCGGCGTGCTGCTGCCGGCTCTCGCCGGCTGGATACGGCCGCTCGCGGTGGCCGCGCTGCTGGCGATGGTGGCGCTCCAGTGGGTTGGCCTCCAGGTGAGCGCGCGCTTCCAGGAATGGACGACGGCGGTGAAGTTCCTCGCCTTTCTCGCCCTCGTCGTCGCGGCGTTGACGCGCGCGCCCGCCCGGGGTCTGACGGCCGCGGCGGACGCGCGCGGCCTCACCTTCACCGGCGTCATCCTGGCGCTGCAGGCCGTCGTCATCGCCTACGGCGGCTGGCAGAGCGCCCTCTACTTCACCGAAGAAGACCGCGATCCCGCCCGCCACCTGCCGCGCGCGATGATCGGCGGCGTCCTCTCGGTGATCGGCGTGTACCTGCTCGTCAACCTCGCGCTCCTCGCGGTGCTGCCGATCCCGGAGCTGGCGAAGTCGACGCTGCCGGGCGCGGACGCGGCGGCGGTCGTCGCCGGCGAGCGGGGAAGGCAGATCATCACCGTGCTCTCGGTGATCTCGCTCCTGCCGCTGCTCAACGCCGTGCTGATGATCGGCGCGCGCATCCTCTTCGCGATGGGACGGGACGGCCTCGTCTCGCCGCGCGCGGCGTCGGTCAACCCGGGCGGCACGCCCGCCGTCGCGACCCTCGTCACCACCGGGGTGGCGGTCCTCCTCATCGCCTCCGGCACCTTCCAGAACCTCATCGCGCTGGCCTCGGTCTTCCTGGCCGTGAACTACTGCGTCTGCTGCCTCGCGCTGGTGGCCTTGCGGCGCCGGGAGCCCGGCCTCCCCCGCCCCTTCCGCGCCTGGGGCTATCCCTGGTCCGCCGCCGTCGTCGTCGCGGGAGCGGTCGTCTTCCTCGCCGGCGTGCTGGTGAACGACACGGCGAGCGCGCTGAAGGCGATGGGATTGCTGGCCCTGGGCCTGGCGGGGCGGGCGGTATTGGCGGGCAGAGCGGAAAAATCGTAGGCAGCCCCGGCAGCCTGTCACGCGCCCTCGTCTTCCGCGCACCCATTTTAGTAGAGGAGCATATTGCCAAGGCTCTTCTTGATGAAAGCTGGGTGCAACAACAGAGGGCCAGTGTGGCAGAAAGGAAGGAGGACCCCCAATGAAAAAAAGACAGCAGGGCCCGTTCGGGAGCGTGCTGGGTCTGGCGGTGTTGGCGTTTCTGTTCGTGCCGTTCGGTGCGGCCGCCCAGGCCGAGGATTCCGCGGGTTTCATCATCGGCGTGGGGATGGCGTTCGACGAGACCGACGAGGCGGGTCCGGCGAAGATCGCGTTTCTCTATGAAGACCTGAACGCAGCCATCCTCTCGCCGGGGGACACGATTCTGGAGTATCGGGGCTTCCCGGTGAGCTCCGGAGCGGACCTCTACCGCATCGTGCTGGCGCTTCCCGACGTGGCGCCCGGCGATGGGGTGGACATGGTGATCGCGAAAGCGCGGACGGGCGAGGTCGTCGCCGTCGCGCCGGTGGCCGCCGCGCTGGCGGAAAAAACAACCGATACGACCTTCACGGATCGCCAGTGCGAGCAGAGCGATGGCAACTGCCTCTGCAGCAAGCCGAAGATGGGCTCGACCTGCGTGCGCACGATCCACACGACGGTCGACGCCAACGGCAAGGTCGTCTCGACATCCTCGAGCTGCGTCGACGGCGTGAATATCTGTCCGCCGGCTCCGAAGCCCAAGAAGAAGGGAAAGTAGGCTCCGCCGTTCTCGTGCGGCCGGCCACAAGGGGTCGATCGCGCGCTTGTCACGCTCGGCCTGCTTTGAGCACCTTCTTTTCTAGGCAAGAAAGGAGCCTAGGAATGCAAAGGACTGGAAACTTCTTGAAGAGCCGAGTCGCCAAACTGGTGATCTTGATCCTCGTCCTGGGTGGCACGCTGGGCCTGCTCTCCCCTCCCAAGGCCGCCCATTCCTACACCTGCGTCTGGCGCCCGGTCATCAGAAGTTACTGGAGCGATGCTACGTACACCAACCTGGTCGGCCAGAGAGGCCTCAATTGCAACTGCGACGACATCGGCTGGGGAGTCACCTCGGGGTACATGACACAAGAGATACAGTGCTGCCCGTACTTCACCTGCTAGAGAAGCGGTCCTGAGCCCCAACGGGCGTAGGAAGGCAGCGCCGACGCTAGCGGAGACGCTTGAAACGCCGTCCTCTCGGCCGCCGGCGGCGACTGCCGGGCGCACGCCGAGAGCGCCACGAGGCAAAGGATGCCGAGCGAGCGGGACCGCGCCGTCTCGTGAACCGCGGCCAGGATCCTGCGGGTCTCTTTGCTCCTGATGGTCATCATCTCAGCCCGGCCAGGGGCGGCATTATGTCATCCTGGCGTGGACTCGCGGTGTTGGTCTCGGACCCCGCCCTTGACCGGCATCAACGAAAGATTAGAATCGCTGAAAATGCGAGCGCGCAGCATCGCGCCCCTACACCAAAGGAGAACACATCATGCGCAGATCCCCGCTCACCTGGAAGCTCGGACTCCTGGCCGCCGTGCTCTTCGTCGCCGCCATCCTCGCCGCGCCGCCCACAGCGCAGGCCTGCCATAACTGGACGGAGTACTACACCTACTACTCCGATGCCAGCAAGACGCAGCAGGTCGGCTGGTGCGAGTTCGACTGCTACTGCGTGACCTATTGCGAAGGGCAGCAGACGCCGTACTACAACCACTCGCTCTGGCCCGGCTGCCTCTAGGCCCGGTCCGCTGCGGGCAGATCGCGGAGATGCCGCTCAGAGCGGCGATCGAGGCCGGAGGGCGGCATACTTCCGGCCTGCCCCGTACGTCCCTGGGTGAAGCGGTTCCGCAATCCGGGGTTTGTCCCGATCCTCGCGGTGTCACGCTTTCTCATGATTTCGCACCTTAGATAATGAGTATAGCAGTCTGAACGAGTGGATCACCTGCTCGTGCCACCTACTTATAAGGAGGAGATATGGGAATCAAAGGAACTTCGATGTTCAAGTCTGCTGCGTGTTTCGCCGTTCTCGCCTTCCTGCTTGGAGTCAGCGGTGCGGGCGCGGCCGAGAGGGATGAGAGAGTCCAGAAGGAGCGCCCAAGTAAGACCAGGTCAATCGGCGCAGGACAGTATAAGGGCCTGCCATCTTTCTTGAAGTCGCTCGCCGGTTCCAGTTGTACCTCGGGTTGTTGTTGGGCCACAGCGGACTGCGCTGGTGGCAACACCCAGTGCAGCGAAACCCGATGCGATGCGTGGTGCCCAGACGGTAGCCATGCGTCATACATCTGCAGCGCAAACCAGGATTAGAAGGCGCCCGAAGGGGGGCGTAGGCAGGCAACCGTGAAGGCCGTATCTGCCTACGTCCCTTCGGAACCGCGCCTTTTACTTTGATTGACCCCTCCGGGCACCCCCGGCTCGGTCCCGCGCCCACCGCTCTGCGCAGGCCGAAATCGAGAGCCCGGAGGGCGGCATACTCGTAGAAGCCCAGGACGCGAGTCCTGGGTGTAAGGCCCACCACATTCCAGGAGCCCCGTCAGGGCCATCCTCTCCCAGAGGGATCGACTAATCCAACGAGTCGGAAGTGCCCGAAGCCTTCGGGCGTGACGGCTATCTCTTTTCCAATATCTTGGGATTCGGGTGGCACCTATACTCGTTGAGCACAACTCGCGGATTCTCTTCATTCCAGACGCCAGGAACTTCGCTGATTGGTGCATCGTCTACCCGCAGGGCGGGAAGGCCGTGCGGGTGGACTTCTCACCTGATTGAGCTACGCGTTCCATACCGGCTCTCCTGCCTCTTCGGAGGGCACTGAACCACCTGTCGGCGGACGGGCGCCCACTCGGGCGGGTATCGGACCCTTCGCACGCTCCGGCTACTTTGAGATGGCGACGATCCCTAAACAGCGAAATCTCGCATGTCTGAGAGGAGGAGCCCATGAAAAGAAGCCACGGAGCTTGTTTGATCGTCCTGTTGCTCGGAATCTTCCTGACCGCGTCCACTGGGTTCGGGGAGGAACCGCGACGGGGCGAGGTGTGGGGGAAGACGAGCGGACAGGCGCGGGAGACGCTCGCCGCGTCGATCCCGCAGCGGGAATTGGAGCTGGCGCTCCGGCAGCGTCAGGACGTCCTTCTCGAGGTGAGAGCGCGGATGCAGGAGATGGGCGTGAATGCGTCGGCGGAGGAACTGACGGATCTCCTCTGGCAGTCGGCTCAACTGAAGATCGGCATGGATAAGTGCAGCCTGCGGCTCCTCGAGGCCGGGGAGTGCCGCTTGATGAAAAAGGATCTGGCCGACGTGGAGCGGAAATTCCGTCAAGCCACCGGACTCTCGCCGCGCGAGTTCCGCGGCGGCCGCCGGGAGACGCTCCCGCCCGCCGACAAGCTCGGAGGACCGCAGTCTCTCTCCAAGAGCCAGACCTGTACCTGCGCCTTGTCGGTCTACAGCGGCTACCGGTGGATGAACCCCTGGTGGGGGCTCGAGTGCAACAACCACGCGAGCCACGGCGTCTGCAGCAACAACGTCGACTCGGCCCACACGGCCGGCATCGGCGCCATGACCGGTGACATCAACCTCTACTTCGGCTCCTACCACCAGTACAAAGAGTGCTCCGACGACCACACCACCTGCTTCCATGGCCCGAGCACCTCGAACCCCGGGGAGTGGGGCAACGTCTGCAGTTGCGACACCTGGCACTCGCAGTACTACGACCCTTACGGCCCCTGGTACGGCGGGGAGCTCTCGGACAGCGCCTGGGTGCATCAGGTCTCGACGCCCTATTTCACGGTGGCCGGCTCCTGCGACGGCGCCTACGTCACCGTGAGCGAATACATCAAGGAGAACGATCCCATCTGCTGCGACGATCCGATGGGGACCCTGTGGATCTCGGTGCCGGTCGCCAACGGCTCCGGCAACAGCCCGGGTGAGGCCTCGGTCCAGAACTGCAACGGCGGCTCGCAGAGCGGCGTCTACCCCAACTGCGGCACCTTCGGAGCGACGATCTGGGTGGCTTACATCTGCCAGACCTACGGCACTCCCCCGCCGCCGCCGCCCACCTGCGATCCGCAAGAGGAGGCGGCTTGCTGGGATATGGGATGGAACTGGGACTACTCTACGTGCACTTGTAACCGGCCAAACGTCTGTGAATATAGTGCGGCGAAAATGCCCTATTGTCCTTGAGAAGAGGCGCCTGACCCTCTGAGGACAAAGCAGCCCCGGGAGTCTCCTCCTGGGGCTGCCGCCGGCGTGCATCACGTCCCGCTCCATGCCACACAAATGTAGAGGCGCCTCCCCGTGTAACGCTCGGCTGAGAATCGCCGCCCATGGGTGCTGACGGGACTCGATTTGGAGCCCACGAAGCGACCCCGCGGAAACATGAGTCTCTCCCCAAGAGGCGTCCGCAGCCTACCTTGGGCCTACGGCAGCTTCCCTTGGGTCTACGGCATTTTCCCCGACGGGGAAGCTCACCTTCCCCTCCTCCTACGCCGCTTTCCCCTCCTCCTACGCCGCTTTCCCCTCCTGCTACGCCACTTTCCCCGAGGGGGAAGCTCACCTTCCCCTCCTCCTACGTCGCTTTCCCCTCCTGCTACGCCGCTTTCCCCGAGGGGGAAGCTCAGCTTCCCCTCCTCCTACGCCACTTTCCCCTCTTGCTACGCCACTTTCCCCCAGGGGGAAGCTCAGCTTCCCCTCCTCCTACGGCACCTTCCCCTCTTCCTACGCCACGCCGATCCCGCTCTCTATGGGCGCGCTCCTCGCGTGACATTCGATGTCGCCGGAGTCTGGGGGGCAGCGGATCCCAGCCGCGGGAGGTCCTCATCTCTCCGGGTGTTAACCTTGCCTCCGGCACGCTCGAAATGAACGTCGTGGCTCGATGGCTGTCGATCGTCGGACATCCCTTCGTCATGACCCTGGTCATGGTCCTGGGGGTGGCGCTGCGCTTCGGCACCCCGCGCGAAGCGCTGCAGACCCTGCTCGTCGTCGCTCTCGTGGCGCTCCTGCCCGTGGCCGCGCTGATGGTCCGCCAGGTCCGCCGGGGCTCCTGGACCAACGTCGACGCGTCCGATCGCGCGGAAAGGCCGCTGCTCTTCGCGGTGGGCATCGCCGCTCTGGCGGTGCTGGCCGGAGCCGTGCTGGTGTTCCGGCCGGGATCCTTCCTCCTGCGCGGCGCGGCCGGCGTCCTGATCATGCTGGCCGTGTGCGCCGTCGCCACGCGGTGGGTCAAGGTCTCGCTCCACATGGCCTTCGGCGCGCTCGCCACGACGACGCTGCTGTTCCTCGGCTCACCTCTGGGCTGGGTGCTGCTGGCGGTGATGCCCGGCCTCGCATGGTCGCGGCTGGCCCTCGGGCGCCACAGGCCCGCCGAGGTCGCTCTCGGCTTGCTGATCGGCGTCGCCTTCGGGTGTGCGATCACCTACCTCTAGGCGTCCGGCCGCGAGCCGCCAGGGCTCCGTCGGAAGAGCCACGCGCTCCAGTGCCGCAGGGAGCGGCGGCCGGGCTCCGGCTGCCAGCCTGTCCGTACGAGCCGGCGGGCGAGGCGCTGTCGAAAGGACGCGTGGGTGACGGCGAGGACGAAAGAATGTTGGACGGCGAGATCTTCCAGCCATGCCGCCGCCTCGCCGACGCGGTCCCGCTCGGCCGCCGAGGGGTGCCGCCGGCGGAGAGTCAGCAGCAGGTTCCGCCCGCCGACCGCGACGGCCCACGCCGCGAGGGGGAGGCGCAGCCTGCCGAGATCCGGGCCCTGGAGATCGAGCTCGCGCAGCCGAGGCGAGACGATGATCTCGCGGCCGGGCGCGAGGAGACGGGCCGAGGCGATCGCGCGGGGAGCGTCGCTGGAGACCACGAGGCCGGCCCGTGCCGCCAGCTCCTCGATCTGGGCGGGAACGCGCTCGTCTTCGTGGATGCCCGCGGCTTCATAGGCCTCGCGCCACGCGCGGAAGCCCGCGGCGTCGATCCAGCCGGCGTGGACGTGGGAAGAGCGGGCATGGCGCACCAGGACGATGCGGCTCTCGCTCTGCATGGGGATGCCTTGCACGCCACGGAGGGTACTTCAGACGCCGGAGCTTCGTCTGCCCCGCCGCGGATGAACAGCCTTGGCCGGCGTTTTGTCAGATGATGGCGGGACGGGGAAAGAACCCGGTGAGTCCGTCAAGGGAATTGAGCTGGCGCCAGAGGGAGACCCCTATGCCTGAGAGCCCGAACAGGTGCTGCGATCTGGTGATGAAAGGTGGGATCACGAGCGGCGTGGTCTACCCGAAGGCCGTCGAAGAGGTGGCGAAGAGGTTCTACCTGATGGGCGTCGCCGGGACCTCCGCCGGCGCCATCGCGGCGAGCCTCGCGGCGGCGGCGGAATACAGGCGGCGGACCACGGGAAGCTTCGACGGGTTCACGGAGCTGGCCGGGCTGGGCGAAGAGCTGGCCCAGCCGGGCAGGCTCCTCGGGCTCTTCACTCCGGATCGCGAGACGCGGAAGCTCTTCAAGCTGCTGTTGAAGCTTCGCGAGCAGGGGCTCGGTCTGCGCAATAAGCTGCGCCTCGCGTGGATCCTGCTGTTCCGCCGGGAGAAGACGCTGGGCGCCTTGACCGGCAACTCGTTCGGCCTCTGCACGGGCATGGCGAACGGCAACCGGGAGAAGGGAGTCGAGCCGCTGACGGAATGGCTGGCGAGACGGATCGACGAGGTGGCCGGGAAAAAAGACGGCGAGCCGCTGACCTTTCGCGATCTCCACGAGGCCCCGATCCCGGAGGCGCTCCGCGAGCTGGTGGGCGAAGGGTTCGAGCGCTCGATCGATTACCGGGCGGTGACCACCTGTCTGACTTTCGGCAGGCCCTTCGAGCTGCCCCTCGGCACGCGGATCTTCGCCTTCGACCCCGCGGAGTGGCGGCGCCTCTTTCCAGCCTACGTGGTGGACTTCCTGGTGAACAAGGCGGCCGACATCGACTCGCCGAGCCTGAAGCGGGACGGCAAGCTGCCGCTGGCTTCCGACGATCTCCCGGTGATCGTCGCCACGCGGATGAGCCTGAGCTTCCCGGTGCTGCTCACCATGGTGCCGCTGTGGGCGGTCAACTACCGCAAGAAGAGCGAACCGTTGGAACGCGTCTGGTTCAGCGACGGGGGGATCAGCAGCAACTTTCCCATCCACCGCTTCGACAGCCTCTATCCGCGCTGGCCGACGCTGGGCATCACCCTCGCCTATACCGACAAGACCGGAGCTACGGACCATCCGGGCCTGAGCGATCCTCGCGTGCCGGAGGAGGAAAGGCTGATCTACCTGCCGAAACGGCGCGGCGAAGGGGCGCTCGACCGCTGGAGCTTCTTCGACGGCCAGGAGAGCGCCGCCGGCGATCTGCTGGGCTTCCTGATGGCGATCTTCGAGAGCGCGCAGAACTGGCACGACAACTCGTTCATGAAGCTGCCCGGGTATCGGGATCGCGCGGCCGAGGTGTGGATGCAGACGGGCGAGGGAGGTCTCGAGCTCGCGATGCCGCCGGAGCTGGTGCGCAAGCTCGCGGCTCGCGGCCAGGTCGCCGGACGTCTCCTCGCGGAGCGCTTCTCCACCAGTGCGCCCGAGGCGGCGATGTCGTGGGATGGGCACCGCTGGACGCGCTTTCGTTCCGGCATGGGAGCCCTGATGACGGAGCTGTTGGCGCTTCACCAGAGCGTGCGCACGGCACCCATGGCAGGCGGTCGGCGCCTCGAAGTGTGGCTGAGCGGTGAGGAGGAGTCCCCGGGGAACAAGTACAAGACGGTGGCGGAGCGGCAAGCCGATGAGACGGCGTTGCGGGAGCTGATGGCGCTGCTCGACCGGATAGCCCCGCGAA
This sequence comes from Acidobacteriota bacterium, assembly GCA_046765915.1. Classification (GTDB taxonomy): domain Bacteria; phylum Acidobacteriota; class Thermoanaerobaculia; order Multivoradales; family UBA5704; genus DATARR01. The sequence continues at coordinate 33,873 of JBKPTH010000023.1, forward strand.
GCCCGGCGCCTTTCTCCACCTGGCCGAAGCCCGCGGTGGAGTATGGCAGCCGGGCGCCGATGTGAAAGCTGGAACCGATCGCCATTCCGGGATCATCGTCCGGCTTCTGGTGTTACGCTCGAAGCATGAAGGTGAGAGAAGAGTTCCTGCCGGCATGGCTGCTGAGGCCCTTGCTGCCGCCCCACGTGCCGCCGCCGCCATCTGCCGTGGCTTCTTCTCGCAGGAGGTCTGTCACGCGCCGCGCGTCTCCCCCGCCGCCGCCGAGGAGCGCGCCGAGCCGCTCGCGGGCCGGGCATCAGAGGTGATCCTCTCCTCTCGGTGGCGCGCGCTCCCGGGCAGCGGACGCCCGCGAGGGCATCGAGGCGCGGCCCGCGAGGGCGGCGACTCCCCCGGACGGCCGCGAGACGTGACCCGCGAGGGCAGCGGCTCCCCTGGAGGATTTTCAGACGCGGACCGCGAGGGCAGCGATTCCCCCGGAGGATTTTCACACGCGGCGCGCGAGGGCAACGACTCCCCTGGACGCACCTGAGCCGTGACCCGCGAGGGCAATGACTCCCCTCGGAGATTTCATGACGTGACCGGCGCGGGCAGCGACTGCCCCGGGGGATCTCGAGGCGCGGCGCAAGAGGGCAGTGGCTCCCCCACGGGATCTGGAGAGTCGCTCCGGCGGGGCGCCGCCGGCCCTTCGCGCGCCGGCGGCTCGGAGGAGGAGGGGGGCGGCAGCCCGCGAGGCGGTGAACGCCGCGCTCGGCTCGCGCCTGGCGAGGATCTATTTCGCGGACGCAGGACCGTCCGGGGCGGAGGCCGGCGTGCCCAGGCCGCGGCGGCTGCGGCGCGGGCGCACGTTGAACTGCACCAGCAGCTCATTGCTGGGTCCGAGGACGCCTCTGAGGATCGAGCGGATCTGGATGGCGACGTCCTTTCCGCTCTCGCGGGTCTCGCCCATCTCCTGCGTCGCCCGTTGGCGCCGCGCCTGGAGCTCGTCGCGGAGGTTCTTGAGCCCCTGAAGGCGCTGCAGCGCGGCTTGCAGCTCCGCAAGGTGCACCTTCAGGTCCTTGACCTCACCGTAAGGTTCGGCCAGGTGGAGAAGCAGATCCCAGTCGTTGATTGTCTCGGCCCAAGAAACTTTCGGCATCGCAATCCTCCTCCGTAAAAGCTCGTCGGTAGCGCTTACGCATGGTAGCCCGAATCCTTCCAAGGCGAACAGAGCGGACGCAGCAGCGTGATTGCCATGCCGGCGGTGACGCGCGGGATCTATGTCAGCGGCCAGTACAGCCGCTTGAGCGGCACCAGGGCTCGGGTCTCCGCATCGAGCTTCTCGTAGTTCTCCACCAGCAGCTTCCGCAGGTCCTGCAAGCCGAGCAGCGTCGTCGGTACGCTCGAGCGCTCGGCCTCGTAGCGAGCCTCCTTGGTGAAGGAGCCCGTGCTTACGTAGAGGCACTTGTCGCCCGGCTTGCGCCCGCCGAGAAAGGCCCGGACGTGCTCCGCCCCCATCCTCGTCTGGTCGCGGTGCTTGACCTCGACGAAGATGCGCGGCTCCTGCAGGCCGAGCCCATCGGGCGAGGCGAAGACGTCCACGCCGCGATCCGTTCCAGGCTGCGAGACGATCGTGCGGTAGCCCATCGCGCGCAGGATGCCGGCCACGAGATCCTGCATCTGCCCGCCAATCGAGCTTGCTGATGGCATCCTCGATGAACTCGTCCGCCTTTCAACCATCTCGGCGAGGACGACGGCGATTCGAGTCAGCTCCACAACTCCGGATGGGCTTCCTGCATATCCTAGCAGGCCGTTGAGGGAGGGGCCGGCCCGAGGCCAAAAGCGTCTCTTAATCGCTGTAAGGGTCTCGGGACCGTTCACGTTCGGCGTATCGCTCATAGGTGGTCGCCAATTCTTGAAGAGCGGTAGCAAGACGGGAGTATCCTCCCAACTCGACCTCGTCGGCCTTCGCGCGGTACTTGGCGGCGATTTCATCTTCTTCTTTACCTGCCGAGAATCCATGGACACCGCGCGAGTTGAACAACTCTGTGGTGAAGCCATCGCGCATATCGCGCGCGTCCTTGGCATTAAGCGCTGCCGCAGCGGCGTGGTGGATCCACAGGCCGCCAGGGTCAGCCGGTGCGCTCGCGAAAACGTGGCCTGCAATTGTCATTGCGATTTCGAGATGTCCTGACTCTGCGCAAGACGCCTTCACACGATCCAGCCATTCGCTGAGTGCGGCGCCGTCATAGCTACCATCGCGCAAAGTCCCTGGAGGAATTTTCCAAGTATGAAGCAAGCGGTAGGCATTCTGGGCTATTGTCTTCTGTTCTTCGTTCGACTCGGTTACAGGTGCGTCTTCTTTTCTTGATCGGAAGATGAGGCGGATGACCTCGCAAAAGAAGTCAGGATCCTCAGCTAATCGCCGTTCCAACAGCATCGGCGCCACCCCTTCGCTGCTTCCCTCCAAGAGTGGCAAGTACGCCCACTCGACGCGAAAGAGCCCATCGTGGTCAGTGCTCGGGTCGTCCTGCAACGCCTTTATAACCCGCACCATTTCATGGGCATCAACGCCTTTCTCCTCCGAGTGCACCGCAGCTAAGAGAGCGGTGATTGCCTGCTGGCTGCTGATGTGCTGCTTGGCATCGAGCATGGCATACAGGCATCCGATTGCCGCACGTGGTCTTCCGTGGGCGACTAGACGGTCCACCGCCAGTTCAAGTCCTAGACCCTCAGCCTCGTAAGGGTTCGCGCTGGTCTTTGTCCAGTACGGGATTTCATCGTCAGGAAGAAGCTGGGTTGCGCGTTGCCATGTTTCCTCGACGAATGGAAGATACGCGAGAAACTGGCCGATTTGTTCCGCCGTCCACTCGCCGAAGGGAAGTTGATCCACCCACGCCCAGCCGTTGCTCGCGTAGCGGCTCCTGACGAAGCTGCCGACGACTTGGGCTAACGCCCGTTCCTCCGACACGAGCAACATGGGCAACAATGCTCGATCAACTTCACCGTTTCCACGCATGCCGAGCGCGAAACCCACTTGCCACGGCGAATCGACAGACTTGGCGAAGTCGAGCACTGCGGGGATGCCATCGCTGGCGAGGATTTCGCCAATAGCCCGTTGTCTGCGCTCATCCAACTCTTGCCGCTGGCGCTTGTAGTTACCCTTCTCTTCAAATAACCCGAAGCGGTCAGAGAAGATTCTCCGGTGCCGTAGGGCGAGCGCAGTGGGTTCCAAGTGTGTGGCTGCTTCAGCAATCTTGTCCACATGCTCAGGTGGCAATGCCCAATCTGCCTCCCTATACTTTCTATGATTCGCCACGATATCTGTGAGCTTCATCCACAGTTCATACCTCTCGGGCTCTGTTAAGGAAGTGACCTGCTCTGAGGTCACATGAGCGAGTAACTTCTCTTGTGCCGGCAGTGCAAGATCGTCGAGGCGATCGATAAGCTCTGCCAGCCTCGACGTACTGGCACGCGCCGCGTCTAACGCGTACTCGGTGTAGGCTGTTACCTGCTCTGCGTATTCGCCCCGCGTCACGCCATCTGACCAGTCCTCAGGGATCGTCTCTCGCCATCTGGGCTTGCTCGTTCCATCGGAGATTTGGTGCGATTTTGGCAGCAGGCTCAATAAGAGCTTCCACCCGACCCCCGGCAGCTCCCTCGTGAGCCCAGCTACCGCGGCGAGTCGCTTCTCCAGCGGCGCGCATGTCTGTGGCAGCCAGGGCAGCAGAATGGTGGTCAAAGAGTGCACGGGACGGTTTCCCCACTGCCCTCCGGGATCTATGGCCGCAAGCTCGCCGAGAATCAGCACGACACGCGTCAGATGCGCGGCGTCCCAGGCGAGCGTCTCTAGCGCCCAGAGCAATCCGCTCATGTAGTTAGTGCCGAAAAACGGGGAGCTCTCTTGAGCGAACAGCCCGGCGAGCGGACTCGGGCTCATATTCAGTGCCCGTTCTACATTGTCGAGAAACTCCCCAGGCGCAGCCTCCGCTAACAGGGACAAAAGCCCATCGAGACTAGCCCAGATATCCCAGTCCGCATCAGCCAAGAGTGCCCGTACGGTCAAGACGGCGACAGCTTCGGCCTTGCCTGACGAGCACGACGTGAGCGCCCTGGCATGGCTCCCCAGGAGTGCAAGGCTTTCAGCAAGACCCTTGCGTAGCGCATGGGAGTGAGGGAGCATCTTTTCTCGCACCGCCGCAAGATAGCGCTCCTCAGGTGGTAGATCGAACTTCGGGTCCCGCTCGCGCAGCACGAGTGTCGCGGCCGCCTGCAAGCGCTCCAAATGCTCGTCGAACAACCGTGGTCCCAGCGCATACCATGCCTCATAGCGCGCACTGACCTTCCACAGACCGTCGCGATTAGTAAGGGGAGTGCCCGGCCGAAGCGCGACCTCACGCATCGTGCCGATCCACTCCCCGTAGGCTTTTCCCGAGACTTTCTCGACAACCGACCTATCGGCTTGGGAGTTCTCTTGCCACGCCCCAAGCAGTTGTGCGATTGCGAGTTCGGCAGCGTCGGTGCCCTGCGCCCACTCTGGCATGAGCGAAAGGTTTTGGAGGCACCTCAGCAACGAACCTAGGTTGCCGCTGGATTTCTGCGCCAGCGTTCGCGCACGCTCCGGGTTATACCCGGCATTCTTGAGCGCCTCTTCAAGCTGATACGGCTTGGGATGGGCCAAGAGGACACGGTTGGGATGGGGTATACCTCCGGGTTGCCCGCCGAAGACCACTACATGGCCCGCCCTGCGCGCCCGCTCCCAAAGACGTGTGTCGCTGTCATCAAGGTCGAAGTCAGCCACCAGGATGTGTTTCTCGCGCAGCGCGCAGATCGCGTTCCATGCGCTCGAGCCGCTTACGATCAGGCAACGTGCCTTGGCGTCGTCCCCCTGATCGCCTGCTAGCGAGGCGAGGTACGCGCAGACGAAATCCGCGACCTGAAGGGGGAAGTGGGTGTCAATCTTCAATTGCGGTGCGTTGCCATTAAAAACCTCAGCGAGCTTGGCGCGCGCGTCGTCTCGGTTGGCCAATAAAATCTCGGGAGTCAAGGGCGGTGGTTCGCCAATCGTGCGCAACTCGGCCCAGCGCTGCTCTGGCGTCTGCATTTCGTGCACCGGAAGCCCCATGGCGTCGGCGAGCCAGACCTCTGCGGCCGAAAACTGCTGGAGCCAGTCAATCAAGCGTGACCCATCGATTACCTCAACAGAGCGCCACTCGCCACTACTGCGGCGCTTTTCCAGCCACCGGGCTTGCGCTTCGGGCTTCCAGGAATACTCCCAGTCTCTGCGGCCAGAGAGCGGTGTGACGAACACGAACGAGGAGTTGCCGCGAATCTCCTGGGGAATCTCCTTGACTAGGTCCCTGTAATCGGCCGTCGCTTTCTTTCTCGCATCCAGCCCTGTGCCGATTTCCCAGAATGACCTGCCATCCGGCACGAACGGGGGAAATCCGAGCGCCGTGTCGAGAAAGCCGTCAGGACCATGCTGTCCGATGCTATCCCCGAGCGGAAACCGCCGCTCACTCGGGCGAGGGCATGAGGCGACGACAAGGCGATAGACAAGCTCAACAATCACGCGTTGCGCGTCTCCTTGGTGGGCGCGCACCCACTCGTCCAGTTGGTTCTCGGTAACTAGCTGGTTGCCCATGTGCCCATCTCCCACCTCCTCCTCACCCGCTGCTTATACCCGACCCCTTTCTCCGGGTGCCATTCCGGCACCTCACCGTAACCAGCTAACATACCTTCCTTGCTGCGGCTTGTCCAATGAACCAATAAGCCGTTCGGACAGAAGGTCCACCAGCGCCACGGCCACGGTTTGTCCTTTAGAGAGAATTGGCGCCCAGGATCGGAATCACCTGGGGCATAGGGGAGCTGGGCACAGGGGGCCGGGCGGCTCCGAGGGGGGACGAGGGTACCTGAATGAGGTATCCTCACGTGGTCGGGCGCGGTGCAACGAGTCTGCTAAGCTGAAGGAGATATGATCAAGGTCAATCTCAAAGAAGCTGAAGGGCACCTCGGCAAGTTGATCGAGAAGGCAGCAGCCGGTCAAGAGGTGGTCATCACGAGCGCTCATGGACCCACAGTGCGGCTCGTGCCTCTTCCCAAAGAGGAGGAAGAAACCGGCTCACCGGAGAACGCCGAGCCACCGAAGACGGTGGGGCATGCCTTGGATCGCTTTATCGGTACCTGGTCGGCGGAGCAAGAGGCCGAGGTTCTCAAAGCCATTGAGGTCTTTGAGCGCGTCGACAAATCTTTCTGGCAGTGAAGATTCTCCTCGACACGAACGCCTATTCGGCATTGCGGCGCGGGCATGAGGCTGTCGCCGATCACGTGAAGCGGTCGGAAGAGGTCCTGCTGTCGGCCGTCGTCGCAGGCGAGTTACTCTTCGGCTTCCGGAACGGCTCCCGCTACGAAGCGAACGCTGGCGAGCTCAAGACCTTCCTCGAAGATCCCAATGTCCGTCTGCTGCCGATCACCTGGGAGACGGCCGATTTCTTCGGGCGCATCTCCGCAGCCTTGCGGAAGAAGGGAAGACCGATCCCGACGAACGACATCTGGATCGCGGCGCAGGCGATGGAGACCGAGGCGCAGCTTATTTCCTCCGATCCCCATTTTGGCAATATCGACGGCCTGTCTTGGCAGGCGTTTCCGGCGGTCTGAGCCGAACCCGAACGAAACCGCGGAAACCGCCTGATGCGCGGTTTCGGGTCAAGCCTAAGTTATTGTAGGAGTGGGAATTAAATGGTGCCCAGGGTCGGAATCGAACCAACGACACCGTGATTTTCAGTCACGTGCTCTACCAACTGAGCTACCTGGGCATAGGGGACCGGGGGCGCCCCAAGGGGGGAGATTTGTAGCAGCCCGGACGGGCTTAAGTCAAGCGAATGGGGACCCGTGGACCCGAGGGGCGTACAATGGGGCCTACAAGCGTCTGATCTTGGAGCCACCCCATGAGCCGTCTGTCTCGCTCGCTGCCAATACTTCTTGCGGTCCTCTGCCTCGCCGCCGCCACTCTCTCGGCGCAGGAGGCGGGCGCCGGCAGGCATCCTCGCGCCGTCATCGTCGGTGCCCTCGGTCGCCTCGAACGCGGCCTTGGGCCGTCGGGCCAGGGACAGTGGCGAGGCTCCCCAATCAGCCTCAGCCTGCGCGACGCACCGTTGCCGGAGGTCCTCCGCGCGTTCGCCCAACTCGAAGGCTTCAACCTGATCATCGACCCCAGAGTCACCGCGGGAACCGTGACGGTGGAGCTCAAGGACGTACCGTGGGACCTGGCGCTCCATGTGATCCTCAAGACCCACGGCCTCGCAGCCGAGGTCGACGGCCGGTTGTGGGTGGTCGCGCCGGGCGAGGACGGTCTCTGACCTGGGATTGACCCCGGAATCATGATCCCGATGGGGCCGCTGTCCGAGGCTCCCCCTTCTCCACCAGAGAACGGATGCGCCCGTCCTCTTCTTCCATCTCTACGAGGCGGTGGCCGGCGCGCTCGCACCAGACGGGCATGTCCTCGCGGATGCCGGGATCGTCCCCCACCACCTCCAGCAGGTCTCCCGGCTGGAGCTTCCGCATCTCCCTCGCGGCGAGGAGGATGGGCAGCGGGCAGAGGGCGCCGGTGACGTCGAGGCGATGGGGCACGGGTCTCTTCCTTCCTCGCCGCGCGCGGCGGGACGGAGCTCAAGTACAATAGGCCGGAAATGCTGCAACGATTGTACATCCGTCTTGCCCTGGGCCTGGTGTGTGTCCCCGGCGCGGCCTTGCCGGCGGCCGCCTGGACGCCCGTCACGCAGGTGACCATCGCCCGCGAGGCGGCGCGCCTCTCGCCGCCGGACCTCGCCCGCCAGATCGAGAAGCACCGCCGCGCCTACGAGGAGGGGGTCAAGGCTCCCTTCTCCGACGCCGATCCCGGCCGGCACATGAAGAACCCGGACGGCTCGGGCCAGCTCGACCGCGCCGCCCTGGAGGCGGTGGCGGCGGCGATCGCGGCCATCCGCGGGCATCAGCCGTTCGAGGAGATCGTCCGCCGGCTCGGGGTGGTCTCCCACTTCATGGCCGACGCCGACGATCCCCTCGCCGCCTCGGCCGCCGACGCCGAGGAGGGACGCTACTTCGCCGACTACCTGCGCTACGTCGAGACCGCCGAGCCGCGGTTTCCGCTCGTCTTCTACGGCGTGCAGCCGGGGCTGGAGTCGCAGCGGGACCTCTCGCCGCTGATCGCCGCCGCGCTGCGCCGCGGGCGCGAGATCTATCCCATGATCGGCCTGGAATACCGACGGATCGGCTTCGTCTCCGGCCTCGGCCTCTTCGACGACCGCTCGACGGCGTTCGGCGCCGCCTCGCTCGCCTTCAGCCACGCCGTGACGGACGTGACGCTCGCCCTGCGCTATATTTGGATCACGGCCGGCGGCGTCGACGACCGCGCCCACCTGCCGGCCGGCGGCGCGCGATTGACGGTGCTGCCGCGGGCGGCACCGTAAAAATCGAGTTGAAAGGCGAGTGAGCTCCGTAACGGCGGGCCTACGTGCCCGCCGTCCCCAGATTCAGAAACGAAGAACGGGGGGCACGTAGGCCCGCCGCTACGATCCTTCGAACACCTTTTTTCCTTACAGCCCCTTCGTCGGCGCTCCCCGCTCCACCTTCGGGCCCAGCTCGCGGCGCTGGGCGTACATGTTGGCGGCGCGGTCGAAGAGGCTGAGCGCCTTCTGGAGCTGCTCGTCGCCCTGGGAGAGCACCCGGTGGCGGGCCTCCTGCCCGGCGACGGTGTTCATCAGCTCGGCGCGGATCTGCAACAGGGAATCGCGGCGGACGTCCTCCTGCGAGAGGTTCTTGTCCACCTCGTCCTGCGTGGCGAGCTTCTCCTTGACCAGCCAGCGGCCGAACTCGTCGGTCACCTTGGCGCGGTCCGGATCCCAGTCCTTCGTCACCTTGTTGCGGCTGGCGTAGTCCACCGCGAAGTTGAGGAAGGCGTTGCGCGCCAGCAGGAACTGCTCGAAGGGCGACAGCTCCACGTCCTTGATCACCACGTCCGGGGTGATGCCGCCGCCGCCGAAGACGTTGCGGCCGAGATCGGTGTGGAAGATGTCCTTCTCGTCCACCGGCTTGCCATTGATCTCGGGAGAGCCGGCGTCGGCGTGGGTGTAGTAGTCGTAATAGGAGGTGTAGTCGCGCTGGATCAGGCGGCCCGAGGGCGTGTAGTACTTGGCCGTGGTGAGCGCGAGGCCCGCGCCGTAGGAGAGGTTGTACACCGTCTGCACGAGGCCCTTGCCCCAGCTCGGCGTCCCTACGATGAGCGCGCGGTCGTGGTCCTGCAAAGCGCCGGAGAGGATCTCGGAAGCCGACGCCGTGCCTTCGTTGACCAGCACCACCACGGGCAGCTCGAGCGCCGGATACTTGCCGCTCGCCTTGTAGGACTGGAAGGAGTCGCGCGTCCGGCCGCGGGTCTGCACGATGGTGCTGCCCTCCGGCAGGAACTGGTCGGCGACCTCGATGGCCTGGTCGAGCAGGCCGCCGCCGTTGTTGCGGAGGTCCACGACGACCTGCTTCATGCCGCTCTTGCGCAGCTTTTCCAGCGCCTCGGCCATCTCGCGGCCGGTGCCGCGGGCGAACTCGGTGAGCTGGATGTAGCCGGTGGTGGGGTTCAGCATGTACGCTTGGCGGACGGTGGTCTGCGGGATCTCGGCCCGCGTCACCGACATCGCCAGCGGCTGCTCCAGCCCGCGGCGGACGATGGTGATCTTGACCTGGGTGCCCTTCGGGCCCTTGAGCTTCGACACCGCCTCGTCGAGGGTCATCTGGTCCGTCGGCTCGCCCTCGATGGTGCTGATGACGTCGCCCGCCTGGATGCCGAGGCGGGAAGCCGGCGTACCCTCCAGCGGCGAGATGACGGTGAGCTGGCCGTTGCGCACGCCCACCAGGATGCCCAGTCCGTAGAAGCTGGTCTGCTGCTTCTCGCGCATCCCCTCGTAGGCCTCCGGGCTGAGGAACGCCGTGTGGGGATCGAGCGCCCGGAGCATGCCGTTGACCGAGGAGTAGACGATGTCGCGGTAGGTCACCTCGGTGCCGTAGCGCTCGTGGGCCAGGTTGACCAGCTCGGTGTAGAGCTTGAGAGAGTCGCGCGTCTCGTCGGTGACGGCGAGGAGCCGGTCGCCCAACAGGCCGCCGAGGGCCAGCGCGAGAGCGAAGAGTACGATTGCAGCGATGCGCCAGGAACGTCTCATGGGTACAGTGTACCATCCACGGCTCAGAATCTGCCCCTACCCTAAACCCCGAGGACGCGCGTATGATCGGAGCCCGGAGGTCCGATGGGTTCCCTGGGTTTCACCGAGATCGCCTTCATCTTCGTCCTCGCCCTGCTGATCTTCGGTCCCAAGAAGCTGCCGGAGATCGGCCGCACGCTGGGCCGGGGCGTGGCGGAGTTCCGCAAGGCGACGAACGAGCTCAAGCGGTCGATCAACACCGAGCTGGCGCTCGACGAGATTCCGACGCCGGCGAAGCTCCGCGCGCTCGCCTTCGACGACGACGAACCGGCGCCGCCGCGGCCCATGGCCGCCGCCACGCCCGTGCAGCCGCCCGACGAGCCGCCCGCCCTGACCGAAGCCCGCGCCGCCGAGGCTCCGCTGGCGGAACCTGCGGAGCCCTCCTGATTTTCCCGCGTTCCGGCCGGACCCGCCTCCAATGATCCCCGAACGCCAGCGGTTCCCCGCCTCCCGCCAATCGGAGGAGCTGCAGCGGATGTCGCTCCTTGAGCACCTGGAGGAGCTGCGCAAGCGTCTCCTCTGGACGATCCTGGCCCTGGCCGTGGCCTTCGTCCCCTGCTGGACGTACCATGAAGAGATCTTCGATTTCCTGCAGGCCCCCCTCAAGCACAGACACCTCAAGCTCTCCTTCCTGGGATTCACCGATCCTTTCATCCTCTACTTCAAGGTGGCGGCGCTGGCCGCGCTGTTCCTGGCGTCGCCGTTCGTGCTCTATCAGGTCTGGGCGTTCGTGGCCCCGGGCCTCTACCGCCGGGAGCGCCGGCTGGCGCTGCCCTTCGTCCTCTTGACCACGCTGTTCTTCCTGTCGGGCGGCGCCTTCGGCTATTACGTCGCCTTTCCGTATGCGGCGGACTTCCTGCTCGGCATCGGCAAGAACTTCGACCCGGTCATCACCATCGAGAAGTACTTCGGGTTCATCCTGACGGTCCTCTTGGGGCTCGGCCTGATGTTCGAGCTGCCGATCTTCATCCTGCTGCTCTCTCTCCTCGGCGTGGTGACGCCGCGCTTCCTGCTGCGTTACTTCCGGCACGCGGTGGTGATCATCTTCATCGTCGCCGCCGTCATCACGCCCACCCCGGACGTGGTGAACCTCTGCATCATGGCGGTGCCGGCCCTCGGCCTGTACATCCTCGGCATCGGCGGGGCTTTCCTGGCGGACCGGTGGCGCAGGAAACGGCAGGCGGAGACGGCGGCGGATCTCGAGTAAAGCTATCCGTACCCCAGAGCCCGCAGCTTTCTCTCCTCTTCCTCCGTGAGAGTCCGGGACTGCGGATTGGGATTCTTGCGGCGCTCGGCGAGCCAGCGCAGGAGCAGGCGGTTGAGCTCCTTCTCGACCGGCAGGCCGCGGCCGGCGAGGTTCCGGACCTCGTCCGGATCGGCCTTGAGATCGTAGAGATAGGGTCCGTCGGGGAAGAAGCGCTCGTTCCCCTGGCTCAGGCCGTAGCGATGCTCGCGCGTGCGCAGCGAGATGCCGAGGCGGCCGGCGTGCTCGGAGAAGACCGCCCGCCGGCCCTGGCGCCCGTCGCCGGTCAGCTCGCGCAGGTCCGTGGCGTCCTGCGACGGCGCCTTGACGCCCGCCGCGGCGAGCAGGGTGGGGAAGAGATCGATCGTCTGCACCAGCCCGTCGATGCGCCGTCCCTCGCGCCGTCGGCCGGGCCAGCGGATCATCAGCGGCACGTGCGTGGTGGTGTCGAACAGCCCGATGTGGCGGAAGCGGATGCCGTGCTCGCCGAGGTTCTCGCCGTGGTCCGCCACCAGGGCCACCACGGTGTTCTCCAGCAGCCCGCGGCTCTCCAGGAAATCGATCAGGCGGCCGACCTGGCGGTCCAGATAGGCCACCTCGCCGTCGTAGAGGTCGCGGTTGCCGCCGAGGATCGGATCGACGAAGCCCCGCGGTGCCGGCTGGCGGAAGGGAACCCAGGCGCCCGGCGGCGCGAGGCCCGCCGCGGCGGCGGGCCTGAAGCCGAGCGCGAACGGCTGGGGAGGCGTGTGCGGCGTATGCGGATCGAACAGATGGAGCCAGACGAAGAACGGCCGCGGCTTCTCCGCGTGCGCGGCGAGCCAGTCCATCGTCATGTCGACCGGCATCTCCGCCGCGTAGTGCTCGCTCGCCGTGCTCACCTCGGCGAAGCCCTGGGCGAGCCCGGAGTTGTGATCGCCGAGGTGGCTGGCCGAGATCAGGGCCAGCGTATCGTAGCCGGCGCCGGCGAGCAGCTCGGCGAGCGTGGTGTAGCTCTTCGGCAGCGGCGTCCGCAGGTCGTAGACGCCGTGGTTCTTGCCGTAGAGCCCGGTCATGATCGAGGCGAAGCTCGGGTTGGTGACGTTGAAGGTGCTGTAGGCGTCGAGCCAGACGTCGCTCTGTCCGGCCAGGCGGTCGAGCGACGGCGTGAGGCTGGGGCTCCGTCCCCAGGCTCCGAGGGCGTCGGCGCGCAGGGTGTCGAAGCCGATCAGCAGCACGTTGGGGTGATCCTTGTCGCCCTGCCGCGCCGCGGGGAGGGCCTTACGGCTGTAGACCGCGGGGCTGCCCCAGAGGACGCTGGGGACGGGCTGGCCCGCGGCGTGCGCCGCCGAGCCGGCGACCTGGATCAGCAGGTCGATCCGCTTGCCGGAGTACGCGGAGAGATCCACCGCCACCGCCGCCGGAGCGATGGGCCCTACCGGCTCCGCGTCCACGTGGTAGAGCTTGTCGAGCTTGTCCGGTGCCGGGCGGACGCCCACCCAGTACGTGCAGGCGCAGCCGTTGGTGGTCCCCAGCGGGACGAAGGAGAAGTAGGCGTCGCGGCCCGGCTGGATCGTCCACCGCACGCGCGAGCTGGCCCGCAGCTCCAGCGCCTTCACCTGCCCGGCGGTGCGCTTGGGGAAGGTGATGAGCTGCTGCGCCGGCACCAGGCTCATGTCGCGCACTTCCTCGGAACCCAGGTAGGAGATCTGCCGCAGGATCGCCTTGCGCCATTCCGAGGGCGTGGCTTCGACCACCGCGTTCATGCGCCAGAGGTCGAGGCGCTCCCAGGCGTCCGGGGCTGAGCCGCTTTGCCGGTGGCAGGCGGAGAGGGAAAGGACGAAAAGGATGGCAAGGATGACAGGGACGGCGGGGCTGGGGCGCACGGCGGGGGAGTCTAGCACCCATCAACATCGTCAACGGTCACTCTGAAAAGCACGCTCGTAGATCTCGGCGAGGGATAGACGGCAGCCCACGGATGGCAGCTCGAGAGTCCGGTCCAAATCGGCCAACTCAATCATCAGCCAGCTTCCATTCGCCTGCCGTAAATAGTGCTCAATATGGATTCGATCCAGCGCGACCGCAACATACTCGAACAAAGAGGGGATCGAGCGATATAGGGCGAACTTGGTGCCCAGAACGAAATCCCGACTTGTTGGAGTAATGACGTCCACGATTACAAGGGGATTGACCAATGTATCGGTTTCAAGGTCTTCGAACTCCGGAGGAATTCTGGGGATCAGGACATCGGGATAGAGATACCACTTCCGGTCGGGTGTCCGCATACGCATCTGGAGGAAGTACACCTCCCAAGGAGTCTCTCTGAGCTGCTGGTGGAGAGGAAAGACCACATCCATGACGGCCCTGTTATGGCGGGCGCCACCACCGGATACCTCTACGACCTCGCCATCCCGATATTCGTTGCGAGTTTCGAGCCGCCGCTCCATCGCAAGATACTGCTCAACCGTCATGCGAGGTCCCGATTTTGAGATCACGAGGCCCAATCTAGCATGGTCCTTCCTCGTCAGCTTGGATCCGGCTGCCGCCGCCAGCGCCGGTGCATCCACACCCATTGCTCCGGATGCCGGCGTACCTGCTCCTCGATCTTTTCTGTCATCAGCGCGGTCGCTTCAGTGGGGTCATCCGGCAGCACGAGAGCCGGCTGGAAGGTGGCGAGATGCCGGCCGTCCGGCAGGCGCTCGATGAAGGTGGGGATCACCGCCGCGTTCTGGCGCAGGGCGATCTTCGCCGCGGCGACCGGCGTGAAAGCCGGACGGCCGAAGAACGGCACCCAGACGCCGTCCACCTTGGTGTCCTGATCGATCAGCATGCCGAGGGCGCCGCCGCGCCGCAGGGTGCCGAGGAGCTGGCGCGCCGCCCCCTCGCTGCCGCGGGCGATGGTGCGGGTGCCGAAGCGCTGGCGCAGACCGGCGAGCATCCGCTGCTGGTCCGGCTCGTCGAGCGGACGCGCCACCACGGACATGCCCAGGCCGCGGCAGTTGATGGCGGCGGCGAGCAGCTCCCAATTGCCGCAGTGGCCGGTGAGGATGAGGACGGGACGGTCCTCCCCGCGCGCGCTCTCGACCTCCTCCCAACCCTGGACCTCGACGACGGACTGGACGAAGCCGCAGTCGCGATGGAACAGATGCAGGCACTCGCCGAGCGTGGTGCCGTGATGGCGGAAGCAGTCGCGCCCCAGCCGGCGGCGCCGCGGCTCCGGCATCTCGGGATAGGCGAGCGCCAGATGGTCCAGAGCGCGGCGGCGGTCCCGCCGTGAGAGGCGCCAGGCCACGGCGCCGATCGCCCGCCCGATGCGCTGCGCGGCGGGCCACGAGAGGCGGCCCAGGGTCGAGGTGAGCAGCCGCAGGCCGGCGTTGAGCAGCGTCGGCTCGAGACGGGTCTTGAGACGGCTCCGCTTGCGGCGAGGCATGCGCGTCAGGTGAGAAACTGCGCGACGAGCCGCTCCCAGTCCCCGCGTGCGCGCAGGATCAGCTCGCACATCTCGCGCACCACGGCCGCGCCGCCGGGGCGCGCCAGCACCCGGTCGGCTCTCTCCCGCACCTCGGCGACGGCGTCGGCCGGAGCGAAGGAGAGGGCGCAGCGGCGCATCACGGGGAGATCGAGGAGGTCGTCGCCGAGATAGGCCACCCGCTCGGGCGCCGTGTTCTGCTCGGCCAGGAACTCGGCGAAGGCGGCGCCCTTGTCCGAGCGCTCCAGGATCAGCGCGTCGAATTCGAGCTCGCGGGCGCGGAAGTCGAGCGCCGCGTTGCCCCGTCCGGAGAGGATGCCCACCTTGAGCCCCGTCCGCTGCGCGAGCCGCAGGCCGAAGCCGTCGCGGACGTGGAAGATCTTCCATTGCTCGCCCCTGGCGCCGTAGAACAGCCGGCCGTCGGTGAGCACGCCGTCGACGTCGAAGAGCAGCCAGTCGAGGGCCCTGGCGCGGCGGGCGAGCTCGTCGTCGGCGATCAAAACAGCTCCAGCCCCCAGAGATCGTGCAGGTGGACCACGCCTTCGAGCCGGCCGGCGGCGTCGCAGACGAATACCGAGGTGATGTGGCGCTCCTCCATGGTCTTGAGCGCGGCGGCCGCCAGCTCGCCTCCGGCGATGGTGCGCGGGTTGCGGGTCATGCACTCGCCGGCGGTGCGGCCGAGAATGGCGCCGTCGTCCGTCTGCAGCAGGCGGCGCAGATCGCCGTCGGAGATGCAGCCGGCGAGCCGCCCTTCGGCGTCGACGACGGCGGTGATGCCGAGCCCCTTCTTCGACATCTCGTAGATCGCCTCGCGCATGGGAGTTTCCAACGTCACCCGCGGCAGGGCGTCGCCGGCGTGCATGAGCTGGTCGGCCCGCAGCAGGCGCTTGCCGAGCTGGCCGGCGGGATGGAGGAGCGCGAAGTCCTCGCGCGTGAAGCCGCGCGCCTCCAGGAGCGCCATCGCCAGCGCGTCGCCGAGGGCCAGCGTGGCCGTGGTCGAGGCGGTGGGAGCGAGCCCCAGCGGACAGGCCTCGCGGTCGATCGCCACGGAGAGATGGAGGTCCGCCAGGCGCGCCAGCGGCGAGGCGGCATTGGCGGTCATCACCACCAGCGGCACCCCGAGCCGCTTCAGGGTCTCGACCAGCCGCAGCAGCTCCTCCGTGGTGCCGGAGTAGGAGGCGGCGAGCACCACGTCGCCGGGCACGATCATCCCGAGGTCGCCGTGCACCGCCTCGGCGGGATGGAGGAAGAGGGCGGGCGTGCCGGTGGAGGAGAGGGTGGCGGCGATCTTCTTCATCACGATGCCGCTCTTGCCCATCCCCGAGCAGACCACCCGGCCGGCGCAGGAGCGCAGCAGCTCGACCGCGCGGTCGAAGCGCTCGTCGAGCTGGCCGGCGAGGCCGCGCACGGCCGCCGCCTCGGTCTCCAGCACCTCGCGGGCCACGTCCCGGGGATCTCTCACGCTTCCTCCACCGCGCGCCGCACCTCGGTCAGCGATCTCAACAGCCGCTCCGCCCGCTGCGGATCGAGCTGCACGGCGCTGTCGGAGAGGGCGTGCTCCGGGTCCGGATGGACCTCCAGGAAGACGCCGTCCGCGCCCGCCGCGATGGCCGCCCGTGCCAGCGGCTCGGCGAAGCGTCTTGCGCCGCCGCTCTCCTCGCCGCCGCCGGGGAGCTGCAGCGAGTGGGTGACGTCGTAGATCACCGGGATGCCGTCGTCGTGCAGCAGGACGAAGCTGCGCATGTCCACGACCAGATTGTGATAGCCGAAGGAGGTGCCGCGCTCGGTGACCGTAATCCGGTCATTGCCGGCGGCCCGCGCCTTGTCGACGATGCGGCGCATGTCGTCCGGCGCCATGAACTGCCCCTTCTTGATGTTGACCGCGCGGCCGGTCCGCGCCGCGGCCACCACGAGATCGGTCTGACGGCAGAGGAAGGCCGGGATCTGCAGCACGTCGCAGACCGCCGCCGCCGGCGCGCACTGGTGCGGCTCGTGGACGTCGGTGAGCAGCGGCAATCCGGTCTCCTGCTTCACCCGCCGCAGGATCTCCAATCCCGCCTCGAGGCCCGGACCGCGGTAGCTGTCGCCCGAGGAGCGGTTGGCCTTGTCGAAGGAGGACTTGAAGATCAGCGCGACGCCCAGCCGGCCGGCCATCGCGGCGAGCGCGCGGCCCATGCCGACCGCCAGCTCCTCGCTCTCCAGGACGCAGGGGCCGGCGATGACGGGGAGCAATTGATCGCCGGCGCCCCCGGCGCCGCCCACGACGACGCCGGGCGCCAGCTCGACGGAAGGGATCGCCATCAGCCCTGGACCTGGACCTCGGACGGGACCTCCTCCGGCTCGGCGGCCACCGTCACCGCCGGGCCCTCGGAGAGCACCCGCGGCGCCGCGGTCTTCTCCCGCTCGCCGCGCCCGCGCCGCTGCTGCTCGGCGAGCGCCGCCCCGATGTAGGAGACGAAGAGCGGGTGCGGCTCCGTCGGCTTCGACTTGTACTCCGGGTGGAACTGGCAGCCGAGGAACCACGGGTGGTCCGCCAGCTCCACCATCTCGACGAACTTGCCGTCCGGCGAGAGGCCGGAGACGATCAGGCCGTGCTCGGTCAGCGCCGGCAGGTATTTCTGGTTCACCTCGTAGCGGTGGCGGTGGCGCTCGCTGATCTCGGCGGCGCCGTAGATGCGGCGGGCGAGCGTCCCCTCCTTGAGCCGGCAGGGATAGGCGCCCAGGCGCATGGTGCCGCCCAGCTCCTCGACGCCGAGCAGGTCGCGCAGCTTGTAGATGACGGCGTGCTCGGTGTCGGCGTCGAACTCCGAGGAGGTGGCGTCGCGGATGCCGCAGACGTTGCGGGCGTACTCGATGGTCATGCACTGCATGCCGAGGCAGATGCCGAAGAAGGGCACCTTGTGCTCGCGGGCGAAGCGGATGGCGCCGATCTTCCCCTCGGTGCCGCGGCTGCCGAAGCCGATCGGCACCAGCAGCGAATCCACCTCGAAGAGCTCGCGCGGCCAGCCGCCGCCCTCCAGCTCCTCGGCGTCGATGTAGACCAGCTCGACCTTCGCGTCGTTGGCGATGCCGCCGTGGATCAGCGCCTCGTTCAGGCTCTTGTAGGAGTCGGGGAACTCGACGTACTTGCCGACGATCCCCACCCGCACGTGATGGTGGGGGTTCTTGACGCGCGATACCAGGCTCTCCCAGCGCGAGAGGTCGCGGTCGTAATGCGGCAGGTTGAGCAGCTCGAGGAGGACGTCGTCCAGCCCCTCGCGGCAGAACATCAGCGGCACCTCGTAGATCGTCGACACGTCGCGCGCGGCGATGACCTGGCGCGGATCGACGTTGCAGAAGAGGGCGATCTTCTTCTTCATCTCCTCGGGCAGGGCGCGGTCCACCCGGCAGAGGACGATGTCCGCCGAGATGCCGATCTCGCGCAGCTCGCGCACCGAGTGCTGCGTCGGCTTGGTCTTCAGCTCCTCGGCCGCCGCGATGTAGGGCACGAGCGTCAGGTGGATGTTGACCGCGTTGCCGCGCCCCAACTCCTGGCGGAACTGGCGGATGGCCTCCAGGAAGGGCAGCGATTCGATGTCGCCCACCGTGCCGCCGATCTCGACGATGACCACGTCGTGCTCGTCGGCCACCCGGCGCATGGCCTCCTTGATCTCGTCGGTGATGTGGGGGATCACCTGCACCGTCTTGCCCAGGTAGTCGCCGCGCCGCTCCTTGTTGATCACCGACTCGTAGATCTTGCCGGTGGTGTAGTTGTGCCGCTTGCTGCCGCGGGTGTGGGTGAAGCGCTCGTAGTGGCCGAGGTCGAGGTCGGTCTCGGCGCCGTCGTCGGTGACGAAGACCTCGCCGTGCTGGTAGGGGGACATGGTGCCTGGATCGACGTTGATGTACGGATCGAACTTCATCAGCGTCACCGAGAATCCCCGCGCCTCCAGGATGGCGCCGACGGAGGAGGCCGCCACCCCCTTGCCGAGCGAGGAAACGACGCCGCCGGTGATGAAGATGTACTTGGTCGCCATGCGTCCTCCTTGGGAAAGTCAAAAGGACTTCAAGGACCTCAAGGACGAAAAAGACGCGAGGGGTTTCTGATCCTCAATGTCCTTGGTGTCCTTGCCGTCCTTTTGGTCCTTTACGTCCTTGGCCCAACCGCCAACAGCCTCTCCACCCTCTCCAGATCCGCCGCCGTATCCACCCCGAACGACCCCTTGTCAACGACCAGCACCCGGATGGGAATTCCGTTCTCCAGCGCCCGGAGCTGCTCGAGCGATTCGCTGCGCTCCAGCGGCGAGGGCGGCAGCGCGGCGAGCGCCAGCAGCGCCTGCCGCTGGTAGCCGTAGATGCCGAGGTGCTTGAGCGGCGCCGCGCCGCCCTCCTGCCGCGGGTACGGGATCGGCGCGCGGCTGAAGTACAGCGCCGCGCCGTCTCTGGCGAGCACCACCTTGACGGCGCTCGGCTCGTTAAGCTCCTCCGGCGCGGCCGGCGTCGCCAGCGTCACGATGGGATCGCCGGGGCACGCCGCGAGGTGCGCCGCCACGCGCGAGACGCCCTCGGGATCGATCAGCGGCTCGTCGCCCTGGATGTTGATCACCGCCGCGGCGTCCCAGCGGCGGACCGCCCAGGCGATGCGGTCCGTGCCGCTGGCGCAGTCGGCGGGGGTCATCTCCCACTCGCCGCCGAAGCCCTCGACGGCACGCGCGATGCGCTCGTCGTCCGTCAGCACCACCACGCGGTCCAGGCCCCGCGCCCGCGCCACCCGCGCGTAGACGTGCTCGATCATCGGCCTTCCGGCGATCGGCAGCAGCGGCTTTCCGGGGAGTCGCGTCGACCCGAAGCGGGCCGGAATGGCGCCCACGATACCCGTGCCTCCGGTCGAGGGAGATGGGGCAGGGGACGCGTTGGGGTGCACGACCTAATCTAAAGCGAAGGATAGGGAGGTGTCAACGCTGCTGTCCTTGTTCGTCCCTGACTGTCCGTGCTCGTCCGTGTTTCCCCTCTCCACAGTGCTAGCATTAACTCTCAGCCATGCCCCTGGCACGCCTCGTGATAGTGGATTCAACCTCGTGAGACGGACACGCCTTTTCCTTGCGGCGATCGCCCTTTTGACCCTGGCCGGCTGCGCCGACGAGCCGGAGCTGCGCCTGCTGCTCGACGGCAATCACGCTCCCGACGTGCTGACCGAGCAGCGGCGCATCGCCGAGCCGCCGTCCTTGAGCGGCAACCGCTTCCTCACCGGCTGGTGGCCCTGGCTGCTCGAGGACCGGCTCGTGCTCTCGCCGCCGCGGCCGCGCGCCACCGTGAGGATGGAGGTCGTCAACGTCGCCGGCAGCGCCAGGACGCTGCTGCTCGACCTCGTCCAGGCGGCTCCCGGCCGCAGCGTGCGGGTGAACGCCGCCGGCCGCGACCTCGGCGCCTTCCCGCTCACCGACCCGGTGCAGATCCCGCTGCCGGCCGGCCTGCCGCTCGGCCGCGTGCCGGTGGATCTCGACTTCGACTGGGGCTCGCGCGGCGTCTTCGCCGCCGGGATGCGGCCGACCCGGCCGGCGGGCCGGGTGCGCCTCGACAAGGCGGACGTCGTGCAGTCCGGGGACTCGCTCGTCGACTTCGTGCGCCGCGTCGCCGGCGGCGAGACGCTGGTGGGGACCTTCGAGCCGCCCGGCTCGCCGCGCCGCGGCCAGAGCTTCGAGCTGATCGTCGAACGCGAGGCGGGGCGGCCGCTGCGGCGGGTCTCGTGGCCGGCCCGGGGAAGAGGGGAGCGGCGGATCGCGCTGCCGGTGGGAGAGGGGCCGGGCTTCGTGCGGGTCCGCCTGCTCGCCCGCGGCCAGGGTCCGGCGGGACGCTGGCACCGGCTCGGGCTCACCGGGGCCGGGAAGGACGCCGAGCTGCCGGAGGTGGTGGCCGCCGCGCCGACCTCGCCGCCCCGTCCGCCGCGCCTCGTCATCCTCTACGTCATGGACGCCCTGCGCGCCGACGCGGTGGGCTTTTTCGGCGGCCGCTCCGGCGCCTCGCCCACCTATGACCGGCTGGCGCATGAGGGGGTCACCTTCAAGCACCACCGCAGCGTGGCGCCCAACACCATCCCCTCGACCAAGGCCCTGTTCACCGGCCGCGCCTTCGTCACCGGCGGCGATCTGAGCCTCGAGCCCGACGAGGGGACGACGCTCGCCGAGCGCTTCCGCGAGGCCGGCTACCGCACGGGCCTGTTCTCCGGCAACGTCTACGTGAGCCCCTCCTACGGCACCGACCGCGGCTTCGAGCACGTGGCGACCGAGGTGCTGATGGACGCCGACGCCGCGGGCCACTCGCTCAACGACAACGCCGCCCGCGCCCATTCGGCCGCCCTCGCCTGGCTCGAGACGCTGCCGCGCGACGAGCGCGCCTTCCTCTACTTCCATACCATCCACCCGCACAACCCGTACTCGCCGCCGAACCCCTACCGCACGCGCTTCACGCGCGGCATCCGCTCGTCGATCGACGGCAGCACCGAGACGCTCGTCGCGGTGCGCAAGGGCGAGATCTCCCCCGGCCCCGCCGACCGCGAGCGCCTGCGCGGGCTCTACGCCGGCTCCTTCGCCTTCAACGACGCCGAGCTGGGGCGGTTCCTCCGTCGCGTCGCCGCCATGGAGCCGCCGGGCGAGGTGCTCGTCGTCCTCACCTCGGACCACGGCGAGGAGCTGTTCGACCACGGCGGCGTGCTGCACGGCTACACCCTCTACGAGGAGCTGCTCGACATCCCGCTGGTGATCTGGTGGCCCGGCCGGCTGCGGCCGGGAGTGGTGGAGGAGCCCACCGACACGCTCGACCTGCACGCCACCCTCGTCGAGCTGTGCGGCCTCGGCGCGCCCGACGGCGACGGCCGGCCCCTGCTGCCGCGGCCGCCGCGCGCCGACCGCTACGTCCACCTGGCGGCGGCCTCCAGCGTCATCGGCGGCATCTACTCCGCCCAGGCCGGCCGCCTCAAGCTGGTCTG
This sequence comes from Acidobacteriota bacterium, assembly GCA_046765915.1. Lineage (GTDB taxonomy): Bacteria > Acidobacteriota > Thermoanaerobaculia > Multivoradales > UBA5704 > DATARR01. The sequence continues at coordinate 55,748 of JBKPTH010000023.1, forward strand.
GGCGCCGCGCTTCGGCCACTACTGGGGGATGGGCGACGGCAAGGGCCGCACGCACGATCCGGAGTACCTCTTCGATCTCGCCGCGGACCCGCGCGAGCGGATGAACCTGGCGGGGGACCGCAGCCTCGAAGCCGCCTGGCTGCGCTCGCGCCTGCTCGCCTGGGTCCAGCGCAACCGCTCCCAGGAGCCGCCCCGCAAGCAGGTGCCCATCGACGCCGAGACCGAGCGCCGGCTGCGCGCGCTGGGGTATGGGAACGTGCGGTAGAAGAAGGCCCCCCCACCCAGGGCGGCCACGCAGGGCCGCCCCTACAGACCACGTGGAGGGAAATCAACCTCCTGCCCATAGCGCACCGAACCCACAACGACCACAGAACGATCTGTAGGGGCGGCCCTGCGTGGCCGCCCTGGGCGGGGGGGTGATGGCTGGGCGGGGGGAGGCTCCGACTTCGTATACAGTCCCATCGTGCCCCGTCTCCTGCCGCAACGCCTCTGGCTGAGGCGCTCGCTCTTCGCCGCCCTCGCCGTCTTCCTCCTCGCTCTCGCGACGCGGGCCCTGCCGCAGCGGCGGGCGCGGACCTCCATGCCGACGGGCAGCGCGCAATGGATCTGGAAGGCCATCGGCCGCAAGGACCACGATCCGACCGCGTTCTACGCCATTCGCGACTTCGACCTGCCGTCACCGCCCGCGCGCGCCCGGCTGCTGGTGACGGCGGACGAGGAGTACGTCCTCACCCTCAACGGCAAGCGCGTCGGCGCCGGCGCCTATGAGCCGGGCGCGCGGCTCGACGTCTACGAGGTGGGACCGCTGCTGCTGCCGGGCGGCAACCGGCTGGTGGCCGAGCTGCGCAGCGGCCGCGGCGCCGGCGGCTTCCTCGCCAGCCTGGAGGACGCGGCGGGCCGGCAGCTCGTCGCCACCGACGAACGGTGGCGCACCTTCAACCGCCACGAGCTGGGACTGGTGCGCGGCTGGCTGCCCATCGCCGGCGGCGAGCCGGTCCTCTGCTGGGGCTATCCGCCGGCCGGCCGGTGGGGGAGGCCGCGGCCGGGCCGGACGGAGCCGCGGCTCGCCCGCGGTCCCCTGCTGCCCGTCGTCTCGGCGCGGCCCCTGACCCTCGCTCTCGGCTCTCCGGAGAAGGGGCGGCCGCCGGGCTCCCCCGTGCTCTACGACTGGGGCCGCGAGGTGGAGGGCCGCCTGACGCTCGACCTGCGGCCTGCCGACAAGCTCGGTGCCGCCCTGCTGTTCACCGGCGCGGCGCCGCCGGATCCGCTGCGGGCGAAGCCGGCCGGCTCCGTGCTCATCCTGCCCGGCCGGCACGACTGGCTCGACGCCCGGCCGCGGCGCTTCCGCTACGTCCTGCTGGTGGGATTGGTGCGCCAGGCCACGGCCGCGGTGCTGCCGGCGCCGGCGCGGCCCGTGCGCGCTGAGGTGATGCGGGTCTTCGGCCTGACGGGACCGCCCCTACGAACGCCGGTGGAGGACGAAGTCTGGAGCAAACTCCAGCGCTTCGCGGGCGTCGCTCGGCGGAAAGAACTCTAGCTCGCGCTTGGCCTCGGCGGCGTACTGCTCGGCCATCGCCGCCACCTCCTCCACCGTGCCCTCCGCGCGCACGAGGTCGAGGATCTCCTGCGGCGCCACGCGGCCGAAGCCGCGGTCCTCGAGCACCCATTCGATGAGCCGCCGCTGCGCCGCCGGCACGCGGGGCAGGAGCAGCAGGAGCGGCAGCGTCAGCTTGCCTTCCCTGAGGTCCGCGAGCACCGGCTTGCCGAGGTCGCTCTCGCGCGCCGTGAAGTCGAGCAGGTCGTCGACGAGCTGGAAGCAGATGCCGAGCGCCCGGCCGTAGCGGGCGAGCACCTGGCCGGCCTCCGGGCGCTGCGGCGGGATGAGGGCCGGGATCGAGCAGGCGGCGGCGAAGAGGTGCGCCGTCTTGCGGTCGATGATCTCGAAGTACTCATCGACGGAGAGGTCCGGCGCGCCCAGGCGCTGCAGCGCCAGCAGCTCGCCCTCGGTCATCTTGAGCGTCGCGTGGCAGAGGCGCTGGATGATCTCCACCTTGCCGTGGGAGAGGGCCATCTGCATGGCCTTGGTATAGATCCAGTCCCCCAGCAGCACGGTGAGGTTGTTCCCCCACAGGTGGTTGAGCGTCGTCTGGCCGCGGCGCAGCAGCGCGTGGTCGATGACGTCGTCGTGGATCAGCGTCGCGGTGTGGATGAGCTCCACCACGGCCGCGTAGGTGATCTCCTCCTCGCCGTCGTGCCCGAGCAGGCGCGCGGCGAGCAGCAGCAGCGCCGGCCGCACCCGCTTGCCGCCGCCGCTGGCGATGTAGTCCCCCGCCTGCTGGATGAAGGGCACGTCCGAGCTCAGGTGATGGCGGAAGATCTCCTCCGTGGCGATCAGCTTGCCGGCCACCAGGTCGACGAAGCGGCCGGCCAGCGCCGCGCGGGCGGCCCGCTCCTCGACGGCGGAGCGGGAGGTCTCCTGCGGATCGGCGAGCGGTGGGTTGTGCAGCGGATTCACGGGCCGTGCACCGGATCGAAGGGGACCACCTGCTCGAGATGACCGTCGCGGAAGCGGTAGACCCGGCCGCTCTCGAAGTACCACCAGGAGGACTCCAGGTGGCCGGGATACTGCACGTTGCGGATGCGGTCCGGCTTGCCCATCTCCTGGTAGACCTTGCGCTGGTCCTCGGTCTGGATGGAGGCGACGAACTGCCGGAAGGCGTCGAGGAACTGCCGGTTCTCCACCGTCACCGCCACCACGGTGGGGCTGCCCGCCAGCACGCGGCGGGTGACGTCCTGGCGCGCCAGCTCCTCCAGGCGCTCGCCCGTGCGGGTGCGCACCGGCACGCCGACCACCACCTCGAAGTGGTTGAAGTAGCTGTCCCACGGCCACACCAGCGTGTACTGGCCGGCGGCGCCGGTGGTGGCGGAGACGCGCCGGATCTCCTGGTCCGCGGTGCGCCGCAACTGGCGCATGCTGAAGTAGGTGCGGGTAGCCTCGAAGGTGACGCGCACCTCCGGCAGCGGCTGCCCCTGGGCGTCGGCGACGATGCCGGTGATCTGCACGCGCTCGCCCTGGGCGTAGCGCGCCGCGAGAGCCGGAGCGAAGGCGCCGGCCGCGAGCAGGCCGAGCAGCCAGAGCGAGAGGAGCTTGTAGGGTTGGATTTTCACTGCGAGCGGTAGTTCGTAAAGGTGAGCGGAACGTCGAGGTCCATGGCCTTGAGCATCGCGATGACCTTCTGCAGGTCGTCGCGGTTCTTGCCGGAGACGCGCACCGTGTCTCCCTGGATGGCGGCCTGGACCTTCAGCTTCTGCGATTTGATCTCGGCTACCAGCTTCCTCGCCGTCTCCTGGGGAATCCCCTGCTGCAGCGTGATCTTCTGGCGCGCCCGGCCGCCGCTCGCCGGCTCGACCTTGCCGTAGCGCAGCGACTTCAGGTTGACGCCGCGCTTGACCAGCTTCGACTGCAGCACGTCGCGCGCCTGCTGCACCGAGAAGTCGTCCGCCGCCTCGAGCTGGATCTCCTCGCCCTCCAGGCGCAGCTCCGCCGCCGCCTTCTTCAGATCATAGCGGTTGGCGATCTCCTTCTCCGCCTGGTGCACGCCGTTGCGGACCTCCTGCAGGTCCACGTTGGAAACGACGTCGAACGAGTTCTCGGCGGCGGCCATGGGGGGAGATTATATCTATGCCGTCCTTTTCGTCCGTGTTCGTCCGTGTCTGTCCGTGCTCATCCTTGTTCCCCCTACTGGCTCCCCTCCACCCAGCGGATGTTCGCCGGCGGCGAGAATCCCGCCTGGCGGGAGAGCTCCTGGTAGCCGGTGATCTCGAAGCGGGTGAGGTTCCCCTCCTGGTCGTGGTAGGAGACGGCGACGATCCGCTGGCTGGCCGGATCGACGGTCAGCGTCGCGTCCTTCAGCTCGGCGAGCCGCTTCTCCTTCGGCGACAGGACGATCTCGATGCGCCCGCCGTCGGCCGTCTTCGCCGTCGCCTGGTAGCGCTGCTTGAGCTCGTCGACGCCGAGCAGCAGCAGGTCGAGGCCCGGCTCGTTCTTGCGGTCCACGCGGTAGCGGTGGCCGGTGCGGTCCCCCTCGTTCCAGGCGTGGACCGTGCCGCCGCAGAGCAGGAAGCTCTTGGGGAAGGGGTTGAGGTAGTCCCAGCGCATGCAGTCCGGCAGCGCCAGGGCCAGCCGGCCGGACTCCTTGTCGCCGGACGAGAACCCCGCCGCGATGAAGGTCTGGACGAAGCTCGCCCCCGTCGGCCCGGCCTCCACCAGGCTCCGCCGCACGTTGTTCAGCACCGTCCAGGGATCCACCTCCTCGGCCGCCGCCGGCAGGGCGGCCAGCAGCGCGAGGGCGGTGGAGAGGGCAAGGCTGGATCGTCTCATCACGGGTCCTCCTGTACAGTCCCGTGGTTTCAACAAGGGGAGGGGGGAGAAGCTTCCCCCGCCCGGCCCCTCACTCCCCCTTCCCCCTCTCTCCCGCCGCACACCCATCCCCCGGGCGAGAGGGGGGAGGAAAAAACAAAAACCAATTTCTTCTTCTGTAGTCTCCCTCCTCTCCCCGGGTGGGCGGGAGTGAGGTGGGAGAGGAGGGCCGGGGAGGTGAGGGCTTCGGAGGGCAGGCCGGCGCGATTTTCTAGGGCACCACCATCAGCGCCGTCGGAGTCTTCTCCGGGTCCGCCAGCCGCAGGTAGAACCAGCCGATGCCGGCGAGGCCGAGCATGAGCCCGGGCACCTCCACGCTGCCGAAGGTGCCGCAGGGCCAGGGGACCTTCTGCGCCTGATAGGTCTCGATCCCCCGCCGGCCGACCTCCTCGGCGCGGCGCCGCCAGCCGGCGTTGCCGAGCACCCGCCAGCCCTCGAGGAGCGCGTCGGCGTTGCCGCCGAGGCCGTGGCAGAGGCAGTAGTTGGTCTGGCTCATCTCGGTGCCGCCCTGCACGTGGTCGAAGGTGTTGGCGAGGGCCGCCTCGGCTTCCTCGCGGCAGACCGCGTCGCCGGTGAGCTGCCAGACCCGCAGGCGCGACAGGCCGATGCCAGCCGCGCCGTGGCACCAGGCGGTCATGAAGGAGGGCTCGTCGGTGGCCGGCGCGCCCGAGAGCTCCGGGTCCCGCAGGTCCGGCCAGTTGCGGCGCTCCGCGTCGTACCAGGAGCGCTCGTAGCGGAAGGCCTCGCCGGCCGCCTGGCGGAAGCGCTCCTGCCGCGAGACGTTCCACAGCTCCATCAGGCTCCAGCCCACGCCGCCGGCGCCGTGGGAGAAGCCGAGGAGTCTCCCCTTCTGCTTCGAGCCCGGCGCGATCTCCCCCCACGACCAGCCGGCGTCCGAGCGGTCGGCGATGGCGATCAGGTGGTCGCCCAGGCGCACCGCGGCGTCGAGAAAGGAGGCGGGGCCGCCCAGGCCGCGGTGGGCGCGCAGCAGGATGGGGATCGCTCCGGCGGGGCCGGCGAGCACGTCGAAGCCGGGGCCCAGCTCGCCTTCCGCGACGCGGCCGAGCAGCGCCAGCGCCGGCTCGCGCAACGCGTCCTCGCCCAGCAGCGCCGCGGCTTCGAGCACCGCTCCGCCGAGGCCGCTCCAGCCGCTCCAGCCCCCCATGCGGGAGTGCGGCTCCACGTCCTCGGCGCGCGCCAGGGCGTTGCGCAGCGCGCCGAGGGCCGTGCGCCGGAAGGCCGGCTCGCCGGTGGCGAGGTGGAGGCGGGCCAGGAAGAGGCCGATGCCGCTGGTGCCCGAGTAGAGCTCCGGACCGTAGGCCCGATGCGTGTGCCGCCAGCGGCCGTCCAGCGCCTCCATCGAGAAGCCGATCCAGTTGCAGCGGCCGTCCGCCCACAGGGCGTCCCGGCAGAGGCGCGCGCCCAGAGAGGCGGCGGTGGCGAGGAAATCGCCGGCCGCCGGGCTCGGCGCTGGCGCCGCGACGCCCCCGTCCAACCCCGGGGGCGGCGCGTAGACGTCGAGCGACTCGGCGTTGAGGTAGAGCCGGTCGGGGTCCACCCCCTCGTCGTCGAGCCGCTGCCGCAGCTCGGCGAGCCGGCTCCCCGCGTCCTGGGCGCCGCGCAGGAAGCAGCTCCAGCAGGCCTCGGCCAGCACCCGGCAGCGGTGCTGGCCGAAGCTCTCGCCGTTGCCGGGATCTTCGGCGATGCCGACGCCGGCGGCGAAACGGTGCGCGAAGAGCGGCACCTCCTCGCCCAGGTGCGGGCGCAGCTCCGGGTAGACGTCCTGCAGGACGTCGGCGAAGGCGGGGAACATCCGCTTCGCCACGTAGAGCACCGCGACGTCCGTGCGCTCGTACTCGCCGCGCAGCGTCGCGCACTTCAGGCGGAAGGGCACCTGGAACTCGTTGAGGCGGCGCGAGAGCAGGCGCACCAGCCGCGGCGCGCCCTCGGCGGTGACGTTCCAGTAGGCGCGGGCGAGCCCGAAGCCGTCGCCGGCGTCCTCCGGCGACTCGCCGAAGCAGTAGTAGAAGCCCGGCTGCAGCGACGTCGACTCGCGCGGATAGAAGAGGCTGATGCGGGCGCCGGGCCGCGGTCGCGCCCCGGGTCCGTCCTTGCTCAGGAACTGACCCGGCCAGACGTCGCGCGTGGCGTTGCCCCGCTGCGCCGTCACCGCTCCCGAGGAGTGGATCTGGCTGATCGACCAGCCCTCTTCCCAGCGGTCGCGGCTGGCGTTGGCCGCCGAAAGCTCGGCCGCCAGCGCCTCGTCGATCTGGCCCAGGGGAGGCGGATCCGCCGCCGGCAGGGGCGGACGGAACGGCCGGGTATAGGCGTAGCGGTAGAGGAGGCCGCTCAGCCACTGGACGAGGGGCGGCGTCTGCTCCGGCGCCGCCGCCATCCCCGGTGCCGGCGCCGCCGCGGGCGGCACGTCGAACCGCCGGCCGCCGAGGACGAACGCCTGCGGCGACTCGATGTAGAGAGCGTTCAGCAGATCCGCCAGAGGCGTGCCGGCGCCGCTCACGCCCGCGCTCCTTCCAGGCCCACGATCTCCTGGGCGGCCGCCGCCGGATGGCGCAGGATGTTCATGCTCATCTGCAGTTGGCAGAGCCCCTGCGGCGTCATCTGCTGGGATTGCTGGATGGCCTCGTAGGCGGTCTGGATCATGCGCGCCGCGGCGCACGCCATGGTGCGCTCGAGCAGCCGGCGCTCGCTGCGGCCGGTGATGACGCGCGCCCGCGCGTAGCTGCGCCAGAACGCGGCCAGCGCCGCCTGCATGTCCGCCTCGCGGTAGACGGCGCTCTCGGCCGCCTGCGCCAGCGAGACGCCGGGGCCGAGCGGGAGATTGAAGATCCAGAAGCTGAAGTAGGCCTGGAAGATGGCGCCGACGTCCCAGCACTCGTCGCCGAGGTCCGCCATCTCCCAATCGATCATGCGCAGCTCCAGCGGCCCGTCGTCGCTCATCCGGCAGAGGATCAGGTTCTCCCACTTCACGTCCCCGTGGACGAGCATGCGCGGCGCCCAGGAGCGGCGCAGGGCGTCGAGGGCCGCGGTGAACTCGGGATATCCCTGGAGGATCTGCAGGAGCTGGGCGTTGCCCTGGCTCATCTGGCTCAGGTACTGCGGCTGCGTCTGATGGATCGAGAGGATCCACGGCACCTGGCAGTCGAAGAGCCCCTGCGCCTCGAGCTGCGGCTGGAAGCGCTCGGCCTGGCGCTGAAAGGCGCCGAGCCGCTCGCCCTGCAGCTCGGCGATGGCGAGCGGAAAGCCCCGCAGGCGCTGGTGATGCTCCCAGAGGTTCTCGGCGCGGGGCAGCATCTCCAGCACCAGCAGGCCGTTGTCCTCGTCGTAATGATGCAGCCGCGGCATCAGGCCGCCGAGGCCGGCGAGATCGGCGTGGCTCGCGGCGAGGCCGTAGCAGGCCGCCTCCCGCTCCAGGGTGCGCAGGAACGCCGGGTTGCGCTGGCGCGCCTGCTTGAGGAAGAAGCCGGGCGCGCGCCGCCGCAGGACCTTGAAGTTGCGGTTGCGGCTGGACTGGTCGAGGACCATGAAGTCGCCGTCCACCGCCGACTCGACGGTCATCAGCCGGCGTTCGGCGAGGTACGGCAGGACGTTGTCGGCACTGAGAGACAGCATGCGTGATTCCGTGGGAAAGGGGCCCGGCCCCCAATCTTACAGGGAGCCGGGCCTGGGAACATCAGGACGTCAGGACTTCTTGGCGGCGCGCTTACGTCGCGGCTTCTTGCCGCCGCCGCCGCCCTCGGGGGGACAGCCTGGACCGCAGGTCTGAATGCCGGCACAGACCGTCGGTCCGCCCGCGGTCACTCCCCCACCGCCCTCGCCGGGAGGACAGCCGGGTCCGCAGGTATAGATGCCGCCGCATTGCGTCGGCCCGCCCGCGGTGACGATTACGCCTCCGCCGCCGCCCTCACCCGGAGGACAGCCTTCGCCGCAGGTGTGGATGCCGCCGCACTGCGTCGGTCCGCCCACGGTCACCGCCGCAACTCCCTCGACGATCGTGCCCGGGCCGACGACACCGCACTGCGGTCCGCCCGAGACGCCGCCGCAGACGATGGCGACGCAGGTATTGAGGTTGCAGTGCGAGACGCCGCCGCAGGTGACGCCGCAGGTCAGGACGCCGCCGCATTGCGTATGCCCGCCGCCGCAAGTAATGAGCAGGCAGGTGGCGCCGCAGGTGTGGATGCCGCCGCACTGCGTCGGTCCGCCGCAGGTGATCTGGCAGGTGACCACGCAGGTGTGGACGCCGGCGCAGTGGGTCGGTCCGCCGCAGGTGATCTGGAAGCAGGTCGGACCGCAGGTATGGATGCCGCCGCAACGGGTCGGTCCGCCGCAGGTGATCTGGCAGGTGACGCCGCAGGTGTGGATGCCGGCGCAGTGCGTCGGTCCGCCGCAGGTGATCTGGCAGGTCGCCCCGCAGGTATGGATGCCGGCGCAATGCGTCGGTCCGCCGCAGGTGATCTGGCAGGTGACGCCGCAGGTGTGGATGCCGCCGCAATGGGTCGGTCCGCCACAGGTCGGCTGGCACGTCCGGCCGCAGGTGTGAACCCCGGCGCACTCGGTGTGCCCGCCGCCGCACGTGATCAGGAGGCACGTCGCGCCGCACGTATGGATGCCGCCGCACTGGCTGATCGCGGGGCCGAAGGTGATGGGCTGGGCAGGGGCGGCGTCGGCGCCGCCCCCGGTACACTCGGGTCCAGCCGTCTCCATCTGGCAGAGATGCTGGGTGAGCGGACCTTCGATGAACTTCGAGAAGCTCACGGTTGTCCCTCCCGGGTCGTTTCGGTTTCGGGACCGCCGCCCAGGATGGGTGACGGCCAGGTGATCCTCAGGAGCGGTAAGGCTCTCCCTGCCGCTGCGGCGGCGAACGTCCGGACAGACATCTCAGGGACTGTTTCTGGCGGAACACCCGTCCTCCAACTCGTGGTCCTGACGGATTTCCCGCAAATGCTATCAAGGACTCATTGGTGAAAGCAGCTAGAAACCGAGAATGAAAAAAGGTTCAGGCGCGGCGGCCCCCCTAATGCCGGAAATGCCGCACGCCGGTGAGCACCATCGCCATCCCCGCCTCGTCCGCGGCGGCGATCACCTCGCCGTCCCGCTTGCTGCCGCCCGGCTGGATCACCGCCGTGAGGCCCGCCCGGGCGAGCACGTCCAGCCCGTCGCGGAAGGGGAAGAAGGCGTCCGAGGCGGCGACGCAGCCGGCTACCGGGAGCTGCGCCTTCTCGACCGCCAGCCGGCAGGAGTCCACCCGGCTCATCTGGCCGGCGCCGACGCCCACCGTCTGGTCCGCGTTGGCCACCACGATGGCGTTCGACTTGACGTAGCGCACCACCTTCCAGGCGAGCTCCAGGGCGCGGCGCTCCTCGGTCGTCGGCGGGCGCCGCGTCGGCGAGGTCCAGGCGGCCTCGTCGTCGGGAAAGGCGTCCGGCGGCTGGGCGAGGAAGCCGCCGTCGAGCGCGCGCAGCTCCACGTCGCCGGCGGCGGGACGGTAGAGGGGCGCCTCGATCAGCCGCAGGTTCTTCTTCGCCGCGAAGCGCTCGCGGGCCGCGGCGTCGAAGCCCGGGGCGAGCAGCACCTCGACGAAGAGGTCCGCCAGCGCCGCGGCCAGCGCGCCGTCCGCCGGCCGGTTCACCGCGATCACCGAGCCGAAGGCCGAGACCGGATCGGTGGCGAGGGCCCGCCGGTACGCCTCGGCGAGATCCGCGCCGCGGCCGATGCCGCACGGATTGTTGTGCTTGACGATGACCACCGCCGGCTCGTCGAACAGCGCCCCCATCCTGCGCGCCGCGTCCGCGTCCAGCAGGTTGTTCCACGACAGCTCCTTGCCCTGCAGCGCCCGGAAGCCGCCGAAGACGCCCGGGCCGCCCTCGACCGCGTAGACCGCGCCGCCCTGGTGCGGGTTCTCGCCGTAGCGCAGCACCATCTCCCGCCGCAACGCGAGGGTCTTCGCCTCGGGGAATTCCTGGGCGGGGACAAGCCCCGCCCCTACTTCGTTCAAAGCGGAGGGTGGTGGCGTAGGGGCGGGGCTTGTCCCCGCCCGTTCCTCCTGCGCCGCCAACCACTCCGCGATCGCCGCGTCGTAGCCCGCGGTATGGCGGAACGCCTTCAGCGCCAGGCGCCGCCGCAGCGGCTCGGGCACGGTCCCTCGGCCCTCCTCCAGGGCCGCCAGCACCGGCGGATAATCCGCCGGGTCCACCACCACCGCCACGCCGCCGAAGTTCTTCGCCGCCGCCCGTACCATGGTCGAGCCGCCGACGTCGATCATCTCCAGCGTCTCGGCGAACGAGGCGCCGCGCGCCGCCGTCTCGCGGAACGGATAGAGGTTCACCACCACCAGATCGATGCGGCCGATGCCGTGCGCTTCGAGGGCCTCCAGGTGGGCGGGCACCGAGCGGTTCGCCAGGATGCCGCCGTGGATGTGAGGATGCAGCGTCTTCACCCGGCCGTCGAGGATCTCCGGAAAGCCCGTGACCCCGGAGACGGCCGTCACCGGCACGCCTTTCTCCTCCAGGAACCTGAGCGTGCCGCCGGTCGAGACAATCTCGATTCCAAGACGGACGAGGCCGCGGGCCAGCTCCTCGAGGCCCGTCTTGTCGAACACCGAGATCAGGGCGCGGCGTGCGGGTAGCATTTCTACGGTAAGGAAGCGGTCGTAGCGGCGCCGCTACGTCCCTTCGGCCAACCTACTCGTCCTCCCCCGCCAGCTCGATCTCCGTGAAGTAATCCGGCTTCACCAGCACCTCGCGGGGCTTGCTGCCCTGGGCGGGTCCCAGCAGGCCGTCGCGCTCCATCATGTCGATCAGGCGGGCGGCGCGGGAGAAGCCGATGCGCATGCGGCGCTGCAGGAAGCTGGCGGAGGCCTGGCGCTCGGCCACCACCAGGCGCGCGGCTTCGTCGTAGAGCTCGTCGTCGTTGTCGCCGCCTTCGCCGGCCATGCCGCCCTCGCCCTCGGGCGGCCGCAGCACGTCGGGGTCGAGCTCGGGCTTGCCCAGCTTCTTCAGCCAGCGGATGAGCGCCGCCGTCTCCTGCTCGGAGATGTAGGCGCCGTGCAGGCGCATGACGCGCGACGAGCCGGGCGGCATCATCAGCATGTCGCCCCGGCCGAGGAGCTTCTCCGAGCCCACCTGGTCGAGGATGGTCCGCGAGTCGTGCCGGCTGGCGGTGGCGAACGAGATGCGGCAGGGGAAGTTGGCCTTGATCGTGCCCGTCAGCACGTCCACCGACGGCCGCTGGGTGGCCACGATCAGATGGATGCCGACGGCGCGGGCCATCTGCGCCAGGCGGGCGATCGAGGTCTCCACCTCCGAGGAGGCGACCATCATCAGGTCCGCCAGCTCGTCGATCACCACCACGTAGTAGGGCAGCGGCTTCAAGTCCGCGGCGGTGAACAGGCCCTCGCCGCCTTCCGAGAGGGAGAGGCGCTTCTGCGTCTCGGGATCGGAGATCGCCCGGTTGTAGTAGGCGATGGAGCGCACGTGCACCTCGGCGAGCAGGCGGTACCGCCGCTCCATCTCGGCCACCGCCCAGCGCAGCGCGTTCGCCGCCTTCTTGGGATCCACCACCACTTCGCACTTGAGGTGCGGGATGTCGGCGTAGACCCCGAGCTCGATGCGCTTGGGATCGATGAAGATGAACTGCACCTCGTCGCGCGTGGCCTTGTAGAGGATCGAGGTGACCATGCTCTGCAGGCCCACGCTCTTGCCCGCGCCGGTGGCGCCGGCCACCAGCAGGTGCGGCATGGTGGCGAGGTCGGCGTAGTAGGGCTGGCCGTGGATGTCCGTGCCGAGCGCCATGGTGAGCACCGAGGGGGACTTGCGGAACCGCTCGTCGGCGAGCAGCGAGCCGAGGCGGATGAGGCTGCGCTCGCGGTTGGGCACCTCGATCCCCAGGGTGGAGCGGCCGGCCATGCGGTCGATGCGCACCGACTCGGCCTTGAGCGCCAGGGCGAGGTCGTCCTGGAGATTGACGATCTGGCTCACCTTGACGCCGGGGGCCGGCTGGAACTCGTAGACGGTGATCACCGGGCCGGGGTTGATGGCCTCGATCGTCCCCTCGACGCCGAACTCGGCACAGCGGCTGCGGATGGCCTCGCCGAGCCGCACCAGCTCGACCTCGTCCAGGTTGCCCCGGTGATCCCCCATCTGCAGCAGGTTCACCGGCGGCAGCGTACCGGGAGCGATGGTGGCGACGAAGGGCAGGTCCTTCTGCGTCCGCGGGCGGGCCGGGGCCGGCGCGGCGGCGGCCGGCAGGGGCGCCGGCATGGCGGGGAAATCCTCGTCCGGCTCGGTCTCGGGAGCGCTCACCCGGCGGATGGCGAATTCGGTCTCGCCCCGCTTCTCCGTCACCCGCGCCGGACGCAGCGGCAGGTCGAGACGGTCCGGCGGCGGCGAGCCCAGGGAGATCGCGGAGGCGGAGAGCGACGGGCGGTGCGGCTCGGCGGCGGCGGCCTTCTTCTGCTGCTTCTCCTCGGCCACGCGCTGCAGGTGCTTGGTGATCACCCGCCGCCGGCTGCGCTCCTTCTCCCGCCGCTCGCGCCGCCGCTCGCGGGAGAGCGTCCAGTTCTGCCAGAGCTGCCGCAGGCGGTCCCGCCAGGCGGCGAGCAGATCGCCGAGCGTCGACTGCACGCCCAGGGCCGCGCCGCAGACCACCGCGGACCCGAGCACCACCAGCGTGCCCGGCAGGTTGAGGCGCGACTGCAGGAGATCCGCGAGCAGCAGGCCGAAAGCGCCGCCGGCGGCGATCGAGCCGTCGCTCCAGGCGATGCGGCCGAGCCCGATCTGCAGCAGCGCCGGCACCGCGGCCAGCAGCAGCATGGCGCCGAAGCCGCGCCCCACCACCTTGCGCGCGCCGCGCCGGCGGAGACGCCGCCAGCCGGCCAGCAGCAGGAAGACGGGGATCAGCAGGCAGGTGAGGCCGAAAAAGCCGAAAGCCGCCGCCGAGATCTGGGCGCCCACGGCGCCGATCCAGTTGCGCGCATGGGCGTCCTCGGCGGGGACGCTGTGCAGCAGGCTCGGATCCTGCGGGTGGTGGCTGCCGAAGCTGAGAACCAGGAAAACGCCCGCCGCGAGCAGCACCAGGCCGAGGATCTCGCTCCCCTTCTCCGGCGAGAGGGTGGGCCGCTCCGGCGTCTGGCTCTTCTTGCGGACGATGGCGACGGACATGGCTCGTCTAGAATCCGGATGAGGAATTCACGCGCAACTAGGCTTGGAGTCTAGCATAAGGGGATCTCCGATCCTGCCGTTGCCTTCAGTTCAGGGTCGCCGCGCCGTCGGGCCCCTCACCTCCCCGGCCCTCCTCTCCCGCCTCACACCCGCCCACCCGGGGAGAGGAGGGAGACTGCTTGGATTTGTTTTAAGCCCCTCCTCTCCCGGGGGTCGGGCGTGCGGTGGGAGAGGAGGGGTTGGGGAGGTGAGGGGCCCGAGGCGGCGGAGATCCCTCATTCAGCGATACGTCTCGACGTCAGGTTACGCGCATCTGGCGCCGCGGAACGCCTCTGCGCTAGGCTGAGCCATGATTTCCCGGTTCCTTCTTTTAGCGCTCCTCATCGTCATGCCCGCCCAGGCCAAGGAGGAATCGCTCGCGCGCTCGGTCACGATCTACCGGGATACCTACGGCGTCCCGCACATCTACGGTCCCACCGACGCGAGCGTCACTTTCGGCCTCGCCTACGCGCAGGCGGAGGACAACTTCGCCCATCTCGAGGACAACTACATCCGCGCCCTCGGCCGCGCCGCGGAGGTGCACGGCGAAGAGGCGCTGGCGGATGACCAGCTCACCCGGGCCCTGGAGATCCCGCGGCTGGCACGGGAGGAGTACGAGCGCGCCACACCGGCGATGCGCGCTCTCTACGACGCCTATGCCGCGGGGCTGAACCTCTACCTCGCCAGGCACCCGGAAGCGAAGCCGCAGCTCCTCCAGCGGATGGAGCCGTGGTATCCGCTGGCCCTGCTGCGCTTCAAGTACTACGTCGGCGAGTTCGTCGGCTATGCGGGTTTGAACCCCGGCGATCTGCGGGTGGCGGTGCAGGAGACACATCGCGAGCCGCCGCAGGGCTCCAACGCCTGGGCGGTCTCCCCGGCCAGGAGCGCCGCCGGGCACGCCATGCTGCTGATCAATCCGCACATCTCCTTCTACGGACCGGCGCAGTACTACGAGGCCCACGTCCACAGCGACGAGGGGCTGAATTTCTCCGGCGTCGGCCGCTACGGGCTGCCGTTCCTCTACATGGGCCACAACGAGGCCCTCGGCTGGACGCACACCGACGACTATCCCGACATCGGCGACCTCTACGTCGAGACCTTCGACGATCCATCCGACCCGCTCGCCTACCGCTATGGCGGCGGGCATCGCGCCGCCGTGCGCTGGACGGAGGAGATCCGCGTCAGGACGGCGAAGGGCGTGGAGGCGCGCCGCTTCACCTTTCGCAAGACCCACCACGGCCCCATCGTCTCGGAGCACGACGGCAAGCCGGTCGCCATCCGGCTGGCGAAGCTGGAGGAGGGCGGCTGGCTCGATCAGTGGTACGAGATGACCCGGGCGCGCTCGCTCGCCGAATTCAAGACCGCTCTCCGCCGCGGCGCCATCCCCTACATGAACATCACCTACGCGGACCGCGAGGGGAACATCTTCTACGTCTACAACGGCTCCGTGCCGCGCCGCTCGCCGCAGTTCGATTGGCGGCGGCCGGTGGACGGCAGCGATCCGCGCACGGAGTGGCAGGGATATCACTCCTTCGACGAGCTGCCCCAGCTCACCAATCCGGCGACCGGCTTCGTGCAGAACTGCAACTCGACCCCCTTCGCCACCACCACCTCAGGGAATCCCGTCGCCGCCGACTTTCCGGCCTACATGATCGGTCCGGAGATCGACACCCCCCGCGCCCGGGTCTCCAAGCGGATCCTCACCGCGCAGGAGAAATTCACCTTCGAGGATTGGACGCGCCTGGCGACGGACACGCGCATCCTCGAAGCCGATGAGCGGATCCCCGAGCTGGCCGGCGAGTGGGAGAGGCTGCGGCAGGCGGACGCCGCTCGCGCGGAGCCGCTCGCTCCCCTGATCGCCGAGCTGCGCGCCTGGGACCGCGTGAGCCGCATCGATTCCGTGGCCATGACGCTGTTCACGGAATGGCGAAACCGATGGGATCCGTCGGACCCGCAGAAGACTCCCTGGGATCGCATCGCCGCCATGGAGGGGGTGCGGCAGGATCTGGAGCGCGATTGGGGCACCTGGCGCGTGGCCTGGGGGGAGATCAACCGTTTGCAGCGCACCCTGTGGAACGGCGAGGAGCCGCTCAGCGACGCGCGTCCCAGCCTGCCCGTTCGTGGTGGACCCGGGTGGGTGGGGATCGTGTTCAACTTCTATCAGCAGCGGGGGGGACGCCGGCCGGCGGTCGCGGCCGGCTCCAAGCGGCACTACGGCGTCTCGGGGAACTCCTACGTCGCCGTGGTCGAATTCGGGCCGCGGGTGCGGGCGCGCTCCGTCGTCTACTT
Organism: Acidobacteriota bacterium; assembly: GCA_046765915.1. Taxonomy (GTDB): domain Bacteria; phylum Acidobacteriota; class Thermoanaerobaculia; order Multivoradales; family UBA5704; genus DATARR01. Next base: position 71,672 of record JBKPTH010000023.1, read on the forward strand.
CGGCCAGAGCGGCGATCCGCGCTCGCCGCACTACTTCGACCAGGGTCCCCTCTACGCCCGCGGCGAATTCAAGCCCGCCTGGTTCACCCTCGACGAGATCAAGGCCAACCTGGAGCGGGCCTATCATCCCGGGGAGCGCTAGCCTCATGGACCTGACAGCCTTCCCCGGCGGCGATCTCGTTCAGGAGGGCCTCGCGGATCTGGCCCGGGGAGCTGAGACTGTTCCGGCGCTCCTCGTCTCGATTGGCGCGCCCCGCCTGCGGCGGATTGGCCTGCCGGTGCCGGAGACCGTGATCTCCTCCCCAGAGCACCGCCTCTACGAGAAGCTGGCGGAATCCGACTCGGACTCGGCCCACTCCCGCTACAACGCTCTGATCGGGCGTCTGGTCAGCTTCGAGAACGCCGCGGAATGCGTCGGCCTGTAGACGCGGAGCGGATTCGCCGCTTCATGCGGGAGCTCGGGAAGGAGGCGGACCGCGACGTGCGCCTCTACTTCACCGGAGGAGCCACAGCCGTTCTCCACGGTTGGCGGCCGAGCACCATCGACGTCGACATCAAGATGGAGCCGGAGACCGATCGGCTCTTCCGCGCCCTGCCCCGCATCAAGGACGAGTTGCAGATCAACGTCGAGCTGGCGGCGCCGGACCAGTTCATACCGGAGATCCCGGGCTGGCAAGAGCGAAGCGCATTCATCGCGCGGGAGGGGCACCTCTCCTTCTACCACTACGACTTCTACGCGCAAGCCCTTGCCAAAATCCAACGTGGGCATGATCAGGATCGCGCGGACGTGCGGGAGATGATCGGTCGGGGATTGATCGACAGAATAGAGCTACGCCGACGCTTCGAACAGATCGAGCCGCAGTTATACCGCTATCCGGCGATCGGTCCGAAGGCCTTCCGCGAGGCGCTGGAGGACGCTCTCAACGAGCCGCCGGGGGCGGACTGAGCCGGCCCGGCAATTTTCGACCATAGGCAAAAAAAGTCGCGACTTTTTTTGCCTCGGGAAGCGTCGGAGCCTTGATCCGCTTCATTTCGCGTCGGCCTCGCGATCGTCTTGTCGGCGCGTTCGGGCCAGTAGGGCAACGGCAACCAGTGCGACAACAAACGCCGGAATCCCGGTCACCGCCGGGAACACGACGAGCGCCAAGGGCGCGAGCGGGCTCTGGTGGCTTGAAGTAACCCAGTGCGCATGAACGATCACCCACACGGCAAGAAGGAAGGCCCCCAAGGCGACCGCCAGCGAGACGTGCCATGCTGCTCGAAGAGGCGAGCTCCGCAGCCGAAAATGCTCGTATCCCAGGTGAGCCGCGAACGCCGCGGCGCATACCAGCCACGCGGCAAGCCGCCAGGTGACACGCATCTCGTTGGAGGCTGAGGGATTGGCGAGCGCCGCGAATGCGACGCCCACGACGGGATAGAGGATGGCAAAGAGCATTGCCATCCGGAGCCACCGCTGGTTTCCTGGCCTGTCCGTGTGTTCGCGCACGCCTCTGTCCTTTCCCCGATCCTATCCTGTATGTACCGCTCCGCAGCCATGCCGAAGGGAACGGGCACGACCGGCGGCGCCTACACAAGCACGCGGAAGGCCTGCCAGAAGAAGGTCCGGACGTTCAGCTCGGCATTGTGCGCGTTCAGGTCGGCCTGGTACGCGTTCAGCTCAGCGTCTCACGCGTACAGCTCGGCCTTGTACCCGTACAAGGAGATCTGTAGGCTTGCACCAAACCGTCGCACGCGTTCAAGGAGACTCTGCACGCCTATGGGGTCTTCCTGAAGGGATTTGCCTCGGAAGGCCGAGCCTACCAAAAAAGTTGTACGCGTTCGGCTCGACGTTGTACGCGTTCAGGTCGGCGCTGAACGCGTACAGAACGGTTTGTAGGCGTACAACGAGAGTTGGTAGGGATGCAACGGCCCGTTGCACGCGTGCAACGCGACCCTATAAGCGTACAAAAAATTTGGCAGGCGTGCATCGGGCCGTTGTACGCGTACCACGAGACTCTGCACGCGTTTCACCAGCCGTCGCATGCGTACAACGAGGAGTGATACCGGTAAAAGTTATTTGGTACGCTTACCGAAAAAGTTGTACGCGTGCAACGCGGCTCCGCACGCGTACGGCGAGAAGCTGAACGCGTTCAACGAGACCCTGCACGCCTAAAAAAATTTCGGCAAGCGTACAGGGCGACCCGATAGGCGTACAGCGCCGACCGATATGGATGCAACGGGAAGTTGTACGCGTGCAAGAAAAGTTGGACTCCTTCCACAAGACGCTGGATTGGTCCAAGGCGCCCCTGAACCGCTACAAGTGCGTTGGCGGGACTTCAGGGGCGGCTGGCGAAGCCTGGAAGGGGCACCTTCAGCGAACCTACTCAACCGCCACTGGCCTGCCGTGGAGCTGACGATCTACATCGCCACCGCGTATTCTTCGAGAAAACTCTCCAGCCCCAACTCCGTCGTGTCAAACTCCCGGGAGGATCTCGCGAAGCGATCGAACCGGACTCCGGTACCCACAAGCGATCATCTTCGCGAGTAGCTCCTCTGCTCGGCCAAGGCTGAGGATCTCGATCTGAATCAACTGGTCCAAAACGCCCAAAGTCCCAACGAAATTCAACCCCAGCGTCTTGGCGAAGCGGCGTGCTGCCAAATCATCGGTCAAGACGAATCCGCCGCGCGCTTCGGCTACAGCAAGGCACGCAGATTCTCCGACCCCGAGCTTCTGCCGCTGGAACTTCTCTGCCCTTGTAGCTTCGGCTGGGGTGAGTTGGACTCGCGGAAGCCAGATCCAATCCACTTTGGGGAGCAGGCCTAGCCTCTCTCCTCTGACAAGTTCTCCAAAGACCGCTTCAGGCACTGCCAGAGGCGCGAAGGCCACTTCAAGCAGCCTGGGCTGCTCAACCTGGGCAAAATTGGTGAGGACCGTCGTATCTACAAACCCAAGGAGCCTCAGAGAGCCTATCTCCCTCGAAGAGACCGCGCCGTCCTTATTTCTTCCCTGGCTTCTTCCAGAGTGGCAGGCCCGAGGCGGAGGGGGACTCCCAGCCGCAGGAATCGCTCTCGCGTTTCGAACCAGGATAGCCCTAACAGCTCTGACGCCTTGCCCAGGCTGATCTCGCCAGCCAGATAGCTCTCCAGAGCCCTGACGTCTGGATCATCCGCTTCAGGTGCTCGCTCCTTCTCATCGATGGCGCACTGCGCGAGCGCACGGAGCAACCTTAGATCCAAGAGATCCAGCACAGCCACCTGTGCGCTGCCACAATTCTCGACGACCACAACTTCGCCATGCTGTACACGATCGATGACCTCCTGGGTCTTCTCGGTCAGATCGGCTTGCGAGACAGTGGTCATGACGGGCTCCTTGCCTCCATAGTCTACATCGCCGCGTACACCTCGAGAAAACTCTCCAGCCCCAACTCCTCCGCCCGCGCCCGCTCTGGAATCCCGGCCGCAGCAAGCACTACTTCGGCTCGCTCCCTCCCCCATCCCGCCGCCAGCGCATTCCGTAGCGTTTTCCTCCGTTGCGCGAACGCGAGGCGCACGAGGGCGATGAAATCCGGCATCTCCTTCTCGGGCAGCGGCGGCGGCCGAAGCTCCAGGCCCACGAAGGCGCTGTCCACTTTCGGCGGTGGACGAAAGCTCCCCGGCTTGACCCTTCCTAAGATCCGCGGACGCGCGTAGGCGGCGACGATGACGCTGAAGGAGCCGTAGGCGTCCGATCCTGGTGTGGCGACGATGCGGTCCGCGACTTCTTTCTGGACCAGGAAAGCAGCCTTGGGAATCCGGGCGTAGTGCGGCAGGAGATCCTCGATGATGGCCGTCGCTACGTTGTAGGGAAGGTTTCCCGCCACCAGAGTCGGCGCGGGGAGGCGGTTCCAGGCGATCTCCAGGGCGTCGCCGATCACCGGACTCAGCCGCGGGTCCGGAAGGCGACGGCGCAGGATGGCGGCCCAGGTGGGGTCCAGCTCCCAGGCCAGCACCTTGCCGGTGCCGGCGGCGAGCAGCTCGGCGGTCAGCACCCCGCCTCCGGGGCCGATCTCCACCACCCGCTTTCCCTGCGGATCGAGGAACTGGATCAGCGGACGGAGAAGGCCGCCGTCCACCAGATGGTGCTGGCCCAGAGCCTTCTTGAGAGGGGGCTTGCGCACGGGGCGGAACGTATCAGACGATGAGCGTGCCAATTTGGCTTTTCGCTCCGCTAGACGGGCCGTCCGTGGCGGGACGGGACGGCGTAAATAACGGTGCTGTCGAGGGAAACGCCCGTGGCACCCCGCTTGCACCTTGCCCCCGGAGTGACTATGGAACTGGAAGCCCCGACCCTCAATCGTGATCTGGAACGCGAAGCCCTCACCCTGAAGCGGATCGAGGCCGAGCTGCGGCGGGTGATCGTCGGGCAGGACTACCTGCTCGACCGCCTGCTGGTCGGCCTTCTCGCCCGCGGCCACGTGCTGATCGAAGGGGTGCCGGGGCTCGCCAAGACCCTCGCCGTCAAGACGCTGGCCCAGACGCTGGCGATCGACTTCCAGCGCATCCAGTTCACCCCCGACCTGCTGCCGGCCGACCTCGTGGGCACGCTGATCTACGACCAGCGGAGCGGCGACTTCCTGCCGCGCCGGGGTCCGGTGTTCACCAACGTGCTGCTCGCCGACGAGATCAACCGCGCACCCGCCAAGGTGCAGTCGGCCCTGCTCGAATCCATGGAGGAGCGGCAGGTGACGCTGGGCGACCGGAGCTATCACCTCCCCGAACCGTTCATGGTGCTCGCCACGCAGAATCCCATCGAGCAGGAGGGCACCTATCCGCTCGCCGAGGCCCAAGTGGACCGCTTCATGATGAAGCTCAAGGTCACCTATCCGTCGCGGGCGGAAGAGGGCGAGATCCTGGACCGCATGCTGGTGGCGCGGGAGCTCAAGGCGAGCCCCGTGCTGGAGCGCGAACGCCTGCTCAGCCTGCGCGAGGTGGTGGACGCCGTCTATCTCGACAACAAGCTGCGCGGCTACATCCTCGACCTCGTCTTCGCCACCCGCGATCCGCGGTCCGCCGGGCTGGCCGATCTCGCCGACCTGATCTCCTTCGGCGCCTCGCCGCGCGCCACCCTCTTCCTCGCCCGCGCCGCCAAGGCGCTCGCCCTGGTGCGGGGCCGCGGCTACGTGATCCCGGAGGACGTCAAGGAGCTGGCGCCGGACGTGCTCCGCCACCGCATCATCCCCACCTACGAAGCGGAGGCCGAGGAGATCTCCACCGACGCGTTGATCGCGCGGCTGCTCGACCGTATTCCGGTGCCTTAGCCGCCATCGCGAGGTCTTACGAGATGTCCGGTCTCCTCGCCCGCCGACGCGCATCCCGCACGGAGCGGACGACGGCCTCCGCGGCCGCGGCGTCCGTCGTGGAGCGCCGCCGCAACACCGCGCTGCCGGCCGACTTGATGCGCAAGGTGCGGCGCATCGAGATCGCCACCAACCGGCTGGTGGATCAGGGCGTCGCCGGCGACTACCACTCGGTGTTCAAGGGGCTCGGCATGGAGTTCGCCGAGGTGCGACCCTACCAGCCGGGCGACGACGTGCGCACGATCGACTGGAACGTCACCGCCCGCATGGGCGCGCCGTTCGTCAAGAAGTACGTCGAGGAGCGGGACCTTACCGTCTTCCTGGTGGTGGACGTCTCCGGCAGCCTCTCCTTCGGCTCGCGGGCCATCCTCAAGCGCGAGCTGGCGGCGGAGATCGCCGCCCTCCTCTCCTTCGCGGCGCTGCGCAACCAGGACCGCGTCGGCGCCGCGCTGGTGAGCGACCGCCTGGAGCTGTTCCTCGAGCCGCGGCGCCGGCGCACGCACGTGCTGCGACTGGTGCGCGAGATCCTGGACCGGCCCGCCCAGGGCGGCACCGACCTCGAAAGCGGGATCGACGCCGTGCTGGCGACGCTGAAGCGCCGCTCGGTCCTCTTCCTCATCTCCGACTTCCTCGGCTCGCCCTGCAGCCGCGCCCTCAAGGCGGCCGCCGCCCGTCACGACCTCATCGTGGTGGAGATCGTCGATCCGCGCGATCAGGAGATCCCTGCCGTGGGCCCCGTCGTGCTGCGCGACGCCGAGACCGGCGAGACGGCCCTCGTCCACGGCAAGCGCCTGGCCCGCCGCTTCGCCGAGCAGCGGCGCCAGGAGCGCGAGGAGCTGGCCCGTCTCATCCGCCGCCTCGGCGTGGACCGCCTGGAGCTGCGCACGGACCGCCCATACATCAACACCCTGCTCGCCTTCTTCGAGCAGCGGAAGCGGAGGCTGCAGCGGTGAGGGGAGTGCTCCACCTCGACCGGTCGTGCCCGCGCGACCTCACCCCCTGGCCCCCTCTCCTAAAGGAGAGGGGGAAAGAAAGAGATCCAGAGCCCCTCTCCTTTAGGAGAGGGGTTGGGGTGAGGTCGAGCCGGCAACGCCGCTGGATCGTAGGGATCTTCCTTCCGCTTTTCGCCGCCCCCCTCCTCGCCCAGCCCGCGCCGGTCTCGGTCTCCCTGGCCCCCAACGGCCCTACCGTCGGCGATCACATCCAGGCGACGATCACGCTCCGCGCACGCGCGGCGGATCTCGCGGGCGAGCCCCGTTTTCCGGCGTGGGGGAAAAAGTGGGGCGAAGCGGAGATCGTCGAGGCCGGCCAGCCCGCGAAGGTCTCGGAGCAGGGCGGCATCGCCGTCTACGAGCAGCGGCTGGTGCTCGCCGCGTTCCGGCCGGGACAGGTGCCTCTGCCGCCGGTGGCCCTCGCCATTCCCACCAAGGCGGGCACGGTCCAGACTCAGACTCCGATGGGACTGGCGCTGGCGGTGCGCTCGGTCATCCCGGCGAACGAGAAGAATCCTGAGCCGAAGCCGCCCGCGGCGATGCGGCGGCTGCCCCTCGGGGAACGCTTCTGGTGGACGGTGGCGGTCCTCTCCGCGGTCTGCCTCGCCGCCGCATGGCTCCTCTGGCGCCGGCGCCGCAAGGCCGAGGCTGCGGCGGCCGCGGCGCCGCTCCTGCCGCCGTTCGAGGAGCTGACGGCCGAGCTCGACCGGCTGGGCGCCGAGCCTTCCATGCTCGCGCTGCACACCCGCCTGAGCCTGGCGCTGCGCCGCTATCTCGGCCGGCGCCTGCCGTTCCCCGCCGTGGAGAGCACCACCAGCGAGGTGCAGCGCCAGCTCCTCTCGCGCCGCATGCCCGGACCGCTGGTGCGGCAGGTGGTGGAGCTGCTGCGCGCCTGCGATCTCGTCAAGTTCGCCCGCCAGGAGGTGGCGGAGGCCCGGGCCCGCGAGCGCGCCGAGGCGGCTCGCCAGATCGCCGGAGAGCTGGAGGCGCAACTGGCCCCGCGCGAGCCGGAGGCGCTGGAGGCGGCGGGATGACCCAGCCCTTCCCCCACCTCGGCGATCCCGCCTGGCTGCTGCTCCTGCTGGCCCTGCCGGCGCTCGCCTGGCTGCATCACCGGCGGGCCTCGCCGGGCGCGCTCACCTACAGCCGGCTGCCCGCCGGCGGCCGGCGGTCCGGCGCCTGGCGGCTGCATCTGCCGTTCTACGTCCGCCTGGCCGCGCTCGCCTGCCTGGTGATGGCGCTGGCCCGGCCGCAGCTCGGCTACGCCTGGGAGGAGAGCCTCACCGAGGGGATCGACATCCAGCTCGTGCTCGACATCTCCGGCAGTATGGGCGCCGAGGACTTCCAGCCGAAGAACCGCCTGACCGTCGCCAAGCAGGTGGTCAAGGAGTTCGTCGCCGGCCGGCCGGGAGACCGCATCGGCATGGTGGTCTTCTCCGGCGCCGCGATGACGCGGGCGCCGCTCACCACGGACCGCGAGATGCTCGACCTGCTCATCGACTCGGTCGAGCTCAACAGCCTGCCGGACGGCACCGCCATCGGCGTCGCCCTCGCCAGCGCCGCCGCGCGGCTCAAGGACAGCGCCGCCAAGACGAAGATCATCGTGCTCGTCACCGACGGCGTGAACAACGCCGGCGCCATCGATCCGATCTCCGCCGCGGCCCTCTGCAAGGGTCTGGGACTCAAGGTCTACACCGTCGGCGTGGGCTCGGGCGGCCGCGTCACCGTGCCGCTGCCGAGCCATGATCCGGTGACCGGCCGCACGGTGATCCGGCGCTACGTGATGAACGTGCCCGTGGACGAGCCGTTGCTGCGGCAGATCGCCGGCCGCACCGGCGGGCAGTTCTACAAGGCCACGGACCGCAGCAGCCTGCAGCGGATCTTCCGCGAGATCGACCGGCTGGAGAAGACGCCGCTGCAGGTGAAGCGTTACGTCCGCTACCGCGAGACCTTCCCGCCTCTCGTCTGGGCCGGGCTCGGCTTGCTCCTCCTGCCTTTCGCCGCCGCCGGCCTCAAGGTGACCGCCGAGCCATGAGATTCGCCGACTCCCTGCTTCTCTGGCTGGCCCTGCTCGCCCCTGTAGCGGCGGCGGCGGCGGCCTGGCTGTGGCGAAGGCGGCTCGCCGCGGCCGCCGCCTGGGCGTCGCGCGGCCTCTGGGACCGCCTGCTGCCCGCCTACGTGCCGCGCCGGCTGGCGCTCTCGGTGCTCACCCTCGCGCTCGCCGTGTTGGGAGCCTCGCTGGCTCTCGCCCGGCCGCGCTGGGGCGGCGGGCAGCAGAAGGTGGAGCGCAAGGGCGTGGACGTCGTCTTCCTGGTGGATTCCTCCCTCTCCATGGGCGCTCTCGACGTTCCCCCGTCGCGCCTCTTCGTCGCCAAGTCGCTGGTGCGGCGCATGGCGCGGGAGATGCCGGGCAATCGCGTCGGCCTGGTGCAGACGGAAGGGGACGGGGTCGTGCTGGCGCCGCTGACGCTCGACGGCGCGGTGCTCGACCTGCTGCTCGACACCATCGATCCGGGATCGCTCCCCACGCCGGGCACCGAGCTGGCGACCGGGTTCGAGACGGCCCTACGCCTCTTCGGCGAAGGGCGCGAGAAGCACCGCGCCCTGGTCATCCTCTCGGACGGCGAGGATCACGGCGGCGGCCTGGAGACGGAGATCGGCCGGCTGCGGGAGGAAGGCATCGTCGTCTTCGCCCTCGGCGTCGGCACCCTGCAAGGAGCGCCGGTGCCCATCCCGGGCGCCACCGGCGAGTACAAGCGGGACGCCGACGGCAGCCTGGTGACCAGCCGCCTCGGCGAGGACGTGCTGGAGAAAGTCGCCCGCTCGACCGGCGGCTCCTACCTGCGGGTCACCAGCGCCGCCGCCGATCCCGCGCCGATCCTGCGGCGGATCGACCGCATGGAGAAGCGGACGATCGAGAGCCAGACGGTGAGCACGGAAGAGGAGCGCTTCCAGTGGCCCCTCGCCTTCGCCGCGCTGGCGCTGCTGCTGCATCTCGGAGTGGGACCGTTTGCGGCGCAGATCCCTGATCGTCAAAACGTAGGGGCGGGGCTTGTCCCCGCCCGGAAGGTGGAACGCCGTCCAAGGGCGGGGACAAGCCCCGCCCCTACGAAAAAGAGGGTTGTCGAGGAGCTCGCCCGATGAGCCTGCGCCTCCTCTCCCCGCTGCTCCTTCTCGGCTGGGTCGGATTGCCCTCGCTTCCGTGGCAGCCGCATCTGCCCGTCTGGGCCGAGCGGTGGCTGTACAACCCGCGGGAGCGGGTCGAACGATCGATCGATGCGCAGGCGAATGGGAAGCCCCGGCAGGCCGTGGGACCGGCGGATACGGCGCTGCGCCTCGCTCCGGACGATCCTCTCGTGCAATACGACGCCGGCACGGCTCACCTCGCCGCGGGCCACGACCGCCGCGCCGTCCCGCTGTTGGAGAAGGCGGCCCAAGCGGCGGGCGCCGATCTCTCCACCGCCGCCCACTACAATCTGGGCAACGCCCGGCTCGCCGCCGGCGATGCCGCCGGCGCCGTGGAGGCCTACACGAAGGTGCTGCGCGCCGAGCCCGGCAACCTCGACGCCAAGTTCAACCTGGAGCTGGCGCTGCGGAAGGAGCAGCAGCAGAAAAGAGGGCTGCAGGGCCGGCCGGCGGGCTCCCGCGGCCGCCGCTCGCCGAGCCAGGATCCCTCCAACCAGCCGGGAAAACGGGGCAAGCCCGATCAGAATCGGCCGCAGGACCAGCGCCAGCCGCCCTCCCCGCAGCAGCAGGGGCAGGAGCCGCGTCCGGAGGACTCCCGGAACGGCGGCGACGACCGGCTGCCGCGCTTCCGCAATCAGCCGGACATGAGCGCCCGCGAGGCCGCGCAGGTCCTTTCCGCGGTCGAGAACCTGGAGCGCCAGCAGCGCCGCGACCAGGCGGCGAAACGGGCGCGGCAGCGGTCCGCGAAGGGGAAGGACTGGTGAGGAAAATGTCCCTGCTCCTTCCCCTGCTGATCGCCCTCGCCGCGCCCGCCGCCGCCGACGTCGAGGTGCGCGCCGCCCTCGAGCCCCAGGTCATCGGCATCGACGAAACGGCGACGTTCACCATCGAGGTCCAGGGCGTCGGCGTCTCCAGCCTGCGTTTCCATCCGAACTTCGAGCTCGACAACCTGGAGATCGTCGGCGGCCCATCGAAATACGAGGACATGCGCTGGGTCAACGGCAGCTTCTCGCGGACGTTCCGCGTCTCGTGGCAGGTGCGGCCGCTGGGGATGGGCGCCGCCGGGGTGCGCGCGATCTCGGTCGAGCTCAACGACGAGGTCGTGCAGCTCCCGCCGCGAGCGCTCCGCGTGCAGCGGGAGCCGACGCAGCAGGGGCAGCGTCCCTTCGGCGACGAGGACGAGGATCCCTTCCAGCAGTTCTTCGGCCGCCTCCCGAACCCCTGGCGCCAGCAGCCGGCGGGGCCGGAGGTCTTCCTGCGCGCGGAGATCGAGCCGCGCCAGCCGGTGGTCGGCCAGCAGGTGCTCTACACCCTCTTTCTCTACACGCGCGAGGACATCGCCGCGCTCTCGCCGAGCGGCGTGCCGACCTTCCGCGGCTTCTGGGTGCACGACGTCCAGCTCCCGCAGCAGCTCCCGACGGAGATCGTGGAGATCGACGGCCGGCGCTATGGGCGGGTGCCGCTGATGCGCAAGGCGTTGTTCCCCCTCCGCCGCGGCCGTTACAAGGTGGAAGAGGCCACCGTCGACCTGACGGTGCAGCGCTACGACCGCCGTTTCTTCTTCGGACCGCCGATGGCCCGGCCCGAGCAGCTCCGGCTGCGCACGGACGTCCAGTGGATCGACGTCCAGCCGCTGCCTCCCGCCCCCGCCGGCTTCGGCGGCGCCGTCGGCCAGCTCGCCCTGACGGCGGAGGTGCAGCCGCGGCAGATCCGCCTCGGCGAAGCCGCCACCCTCACCGTGCGCCTCTCGGGCGCCGGCAATCTCCAGGGGATCCGCGAGCCCAGGATCACTCCTCCGGAGGGCGTCACCGTCTACCCGCCCCAGCAGGAGGGCCAGGACGAGGTCAGCGCCACCAAGGTGAGGGGCACCCGCATCTGGCGCTACGTCGTCGTCGCGAACCGCCCCGGCCGCTTCACGCTGAAAACCCCCGGCGTGCCGTTCTTCGATCCCGCGGCCCAGGGCTACCGGGTCGCCGCGGCGCCGGACCTGACGCTCACCGCCCTGCCGCGGCCCCAGGCAGCCGTCGCGGCCGGCGGCGGCGGCGCGCCGCGGAGCAGCCATGCCGCGGTGCTCCAGGCGAGAGACATCTTCGGCCGGCCGTGGACGAGCCTGCTGCCGTGGCTCCTGATCCTCCCCGGGGGCCTCGCCCTGGCCATCGCCCTGGTCCGCCGCCACGCGGGCCACGGCAGATCGCCGGCGGGCGGGAAGGCGCAGCTCGCGGCAGGGCTGCAGGAGGCGGCCGCGGCGGAGAGGCCGCGGCAGGTCGCGACGCACATCGAGGAAGCCTGGCGCGGCCTCCTCGCCGAGCGCTGGAGCGTCCCGGCCGCCACGCCTCCCTCGCGCTGGCCCGAGCTGCTGGCGGCCGGGGGAGCGGACGTCGAGACCGTGAGCGAGATGAGCCGTCTGGTCGAAGACCTGCAGTACCTGCGCTCGGCTCCCCAGCTCTCCGCCACCGACACCCTGCGGAGCGAAACGCTCGCTCGCTGCCGCCGGCTGCTGCGCCGGCTGAACTGAGAGCGGCGGGCGAGGTCCGCTTTCGCCAACCCGTAACTTCTGCTATCGTGTGCAGAGTCGGCCCTTACAAATCGTGATTTCCTTCGAGTCGTCGCGTCACGGGGTGGGACGATGAAAGACGGGGCCGTCCATGGGTGACGGACTCATGCGGGTCAGCAAGCAGGAAGAGGCTCTCGGCGCACTGGATGATTTCCACTGCCTGGAGCCCGTCCGGCTCGAGCGCTTCCTGGAGAGGCGCCGGGCCAGCCCCACCTTTCCCCTGGAGCTCAGCCTCGCCGAGAATCTCGTCGAGGTGCTCCGCCGGGCCAACGGCTTCGTACCTTCGGCCGCCGGCTCCATCCTGCTCGACGATCCCTCCGACAAGAACGACGACCGGCGCAAGAACAGGCTCACCTTCATCGCCGCCTTCGGCGACAAGGCTTCCCTCCTGGTGGGCGAGAGCATTCCGGCGGACCAGGGGATCGCCGGCCGCGTCTACCTCACCGGCGACGCCTACTCGACCCCCTACGCGCCGGGCGACCGCTTCTTCTACGGCGCCGTGGACGAGCAGACGCGCTACCAGACCGAGTCGCTGGTGGCCATTCCCATCCGCATCGAGCACGAGGTCTGCGGCGTTCTCGAGCTGATCAACCGCCGGGACGCCATGGGCTACAGCCAGGAGGACCGCAACCTGCTGGAGATCTTCGCCGGCTACATCTCGATCTCGATCCAGAACGTGCTCGACGGCCGCCAGGCCCAGGAGATCGCCAAGCGCGACAACCTGACGGGGCTGTTCAACGACCGCTACCTGCACGTCGTGCTCTCCAACACGATCCGCCGATGCCGGGAGGAAGGCCTGGATCTCGCGGTGCTGTTCCTCGACCTCGACTACTTCAAGCACGTCAACGACACCCACGGCCATCTCGCCGGCAGCCAGGTGCTGCGCGAGGTGGGTCATCTGCTGCGCCGCATGGTGAGCCGGGCGAAAGGCATTCCCGCCCGCTACGGCGGCGACGAGTTCGTGCTGCTGCTGCCGGGCGCCGACCTGGAGAGCGCCATCGATCTCGCGGAGGAGATCCGCGTCGCGGTGCTCGGCGCCACCTTCTGTGCCGGCGCGGGCGACATCCAGCCGGACCCGCTGTCGCTCAAGGGCATCACCTGCTCGATCGGCGTCGCCACGCTGCGGCAGCACCTGGAGCCGGACCTGCCGCTGGAGACGAGCAAGAGCACTCTCCTCAGGCTGGCCGACGCGGCCATGTACGTGGCCAAGGAGACGGGGCGCAACCGCACCGTCCTCGCCGGCCAGCCGGTGCGGCGGCGGCCCGCCGGCACGCGTCCCAACGCGGTTCGTTGACCCTCCGCGAGGGGCGGTGCTACCATGCCGCCGCTTCCTCGTAGGGGTGCGGCAGGCCCGCCTCACCGCTTCCTGAACCCCCATCTTGAACGACAGGCGACTCCGAGAGAGAGCCGGGAGACGAGCGCGCGTTGGAGATGAGCAGAACCCACCAGGTCGTGATCGCCGGCGCCGGCGGCATGGGCAGCGCCACCGGTCTCCTGCTGCGGGAGCTCGGTGATTTCGACGTCGACCTCTTCATCGGCGACGCCGACCCCGACAAGGCGGCCGCCGCCGCGGCGTGGATCCGCGAAGGCTCCGCCCAGCCCGGCGCCGTCCTCGCCTTCCACCTGCCGCCCGCGGGGACGAGCCCCGAGTTCGAAGAGGTGCTGTCGCGGGGGCACATCCTGCTCGACTGCCTGCCGGGCCGCGAGGCCCCGCGCATGGCGCGGCTGGCCCGCGGCTTCGACCTCCACTACGCCAACCTGACGGAGCACGTGCAGGAGACCGAGGAGATCCTGGAGATCGCCGCCGGCGCCGGGCGCGGCTTCCTCCTGCAGACGGGTCTCGCGCCGGGCTACGTCGACGTGCTGGGCCACGGCCTCTTCCAGCGCTTCTGCCGCGAGCACGGCGTCGGTTCCGCGGACCGCCTGGAGATGCGCGTCGGCGCCCTGCCCATCACCGCCCGGCCGCCCCACTTCTACGCCTTCACCTGGAGCTCGATCGGCGTCGCCACGGAGTACGTCAAGCCGGCCACCGTCCTGCGCGACCACCGGCGCACGACGCGGCCTTCGCTCTCCGAGCGCCTGCCCATCCTCATCGACGGCGTCGCCTACGAAGAGGCGCTCACCTCGGGCGGCGCGGCGGACCTGCCGGCCGCGCTCGAAGGCAAGGTGCGCGATCTCGATTACAAGACGCTGCGCTACCCCGGCCACTACGCCTGGATCGAGGAGCTGCTGGGGCAACTGCCCGAGGACGAGCAGCGCGCGGACCGCCTGCTGCGGAAGATGCAGGAGGCCGTCCCCTTCGTCGAAGACGACCTGGTGGTGATCTACGCCGCCGTCGAGGGCCGCGGCGCCGACGGTTCTCTGCACCGCCTCGAAAGCTCCCGGCTCATCCGCCCCCGCCGCGTCGGCGCCCGCACGCTGAAGGCCATCCAGGGGACGACCGCGGCCGGGCTCGCGGAATCGGCCCGGCTGCTGCTCAACGAGGACATCCACGGCGTGTGTCTGCAGAGCCAGATCGACCCGGCCCACTTCATGGTGGGACCTTTCGTCGCCGAGATCTTCCATCGCTGAGCGCGGCCTAACTCCTTGCAAGCAAACCAGTTGGAGGAACTGCACAAAAGTTTGTTCAAAACGCGGCAAGCTGCTGTGCGCACGTATCTTCTCTGTTTGGCGGAAGAGGTTTCCAACAGGCTTTTCCACAGGGTCTGTGGAGATCGCAGAACCCTCCCTAAAAGTGCTCACCGCGTGAGCAGGAGCTGCTCGCGCGATGCACGGCGCAGACAGGGAGCCGCGTGCAGAAACCGCACCGAGGTCCCGGGCGAGGCGGCGGCCGGAGGGATCTCGATGCCGCTCCATGGATCGCTCCTGACTCGCACCAGCTCCCATTGGGCCGGCCATGGACGGCGGCGGAAGACCGGCAGCGAGAACGTCTGCCCCTGCTCCATGTCGAGCCGCAAGGCGACGCCCGCGGCCGGCCCCCGCCGCGCGGCGGGCGCGGGCATCCTGCTCAGCAGGGCCTCCTTCCACCCGGCGTCCACTTCCGGCCACGCCTCGACGAGGACCAGGGCGCGCTGGAGGAGAGCGGGGTGGCGTTCCCAGGCGAGCGCCGCCGCGAGCCGGGGCTCGGCCAGGAGAGCGTGCGCGGCATCGGCGGGAGCCTCCCTGCCGGAGGCATTCCGCAGAGCCGCGTAGAACGGCGGAAAGGGATCGAGCGGATCGAGGGCGCAGGCCTTCGCGAGAGCGGAGTCGCTCCCCAGGACGCCGGCGGCCAGCCAGAGCACGGAGATCCCGCGGCCCTGCCTCGCGGCGCGCAGGGCGAGCTCGGCGGCGGCGCCCCTCCCAGTCTCATGGCGCGCGCGCAGCAAAGCCAGCCGCAGCGGGTAGAGGGGGAACGCGGGATCGAGCCGCATCGCGGATTCGAGGTCTGCCTCGGCCGCGCGTTGCCGGCCGAGCGCGTCGGCGGCCGCCGCCCGGTCGTAGCGCCAGCGGGCGAGCTCCAGCGGCAGCAGGGCGAGCAGGGCGGCGGCGGCGTAGACGCGGAGCGGCCATCGCGCTTCCGGCCGTGCCTTGCCGCGTCCGCTCCCCGTGAGCGCCGCGCCGGCGGCGATCGCCGTGGCCAGAGGCAGGGCCGTGACCGCCAGCGCGCCGGTGCCCAGCGAGGCGACGGCGCCGCCGGCGAGGCCGAGCAGCCCCCCCGCCAGCAAGGCCGGATCGCGGCCCTCCTCGCGCTCGCCGATCCGCCGGGCGAAGAAGAGCGCCGCCAGAGCGAGGGCCAGGAGGAGCCCGGTGAAGCCCAGCTCGTAGGCGAGATGGACCGGCAGCGAATGAAGCTCGCCGACCGCCTCGCCCCAGGGATTCACCCGCGGGATGGGATCGAGGAAGGCGGCCACGGTCCAGGCCGCCGATCCCGGACCCCAGCCCAGGAGAGGGCGCGCCAGGAAGCCTTTCATCCCAGCGGACCAGTACGCGGCCCTGGCCCGCGCGGAGGGATCCTCCCCGGCCACGATGCCGACGATGCGGGGCAACTGGACGAGCGAGACCAGCAGCGCCAGGGCCAGGAGCACGGCCCACCAGCGCCGCAGCCGCGGACGCGCCCGGCCGCCGAAGGCTAGCAGGGCCTCGACCGCCAGGGCGGCGAAGCCCATCAAGGAGCGGCTCGCCAGGATGGCGAGAACGGCGAGCCCGCCGGCGATCAGCCCCGTCCAGCGCCACGGTCCCGTCTCCCGCGCCGGCACGACGGCGAGCGGCAGCAGCAGCACCAGCCAGGCGGCGAGCAGGTTGTGATGACCGAGAGGCATGGCCGGCCGGGGCGATCCCAGGACCAGCCAGTCGAGCAGCGCCCAGAGCGAGACGCCGGCCACCACGATCGCCAGCGCGCGCAGGCCCTGACGCCGGTCCTCCTCCCGGCGCCAGCAGCGCTCGACCAGGCCCGGCAGCGCCAGGAAGGCGGGGAGGAAAAGGACGCCCACCCAGCCGGCGCGCGACACCGGCGAGGCGAAAGCGCTCGCCGCCACGGCGATCCACAGCGCGACCGGCAGCAGCCGCCCCGCCGGGCCCAGCCGCAGCGGGTCTCTCCACGGCGAGCCGATCCAGAAGACCAGCCCCAGCAGCGACACCGCCGCCGCCATGCCGGCGGGCGAGGAAACGCCCCAGAACGTCCCGCACCAGGCGCCGAACAGCGCCAGGAGCAGGGACGGAGCGAGGCCGGCCATTGGAGTACGATATCCTTTCCACTTCAGTCTCACCTTCCCCAGGAGATCTCCGAAAATGACCGTACATACCGAGAGCAGCGTTTCAAGAATCCTCGATTCGCTCGGCGTCGGAGCCGAGAATTCCGGCGCCTTCGACGGCGAGTGGATCAAGACCCATGGCGAGAAGGTGGAGTCGCTCAACCCCGCCACCGGCGAGCCGCTCGCGGCCGTGCGCCTCGCCACCGCGGAGGACTACGAACAGGTGGCCGCCGTCTCCCTGGAGGCCTTCCGCGAGTGGCGCACCTGGCCGGCGCCGCGCCGGGGCGAGGTGGTGCGCCAGCTCGGCGAAGAGCTTCGCCATCACAAGGAAGAGCTGGGCCGACTGGTGAGCCTGGAGGTCGGCAAGATCCTCTCCGAGGGTCTGGGCGAGGTGCAGGAGATGATCGACATGGCGGACCTCGCCGTCGGCATGTCGCGCCAGCTCTACGGCCTCGCCATGCACTCCGAGCGGCCCAACCACCGGATGTACGAGCAGTGGCATCCGCTGGGTCCGGTGGGCATCGTCACGGCCTTCAACTTCCCCGTCGCGGTGTGGGCCTGGAACGCCATGGTGGCCGCCGTCTGCGGCGACTCGATGATGTGGAAGCCTTCCCACCAGGCGCCGCTCACCGCCATCGCCGTGACCCGCATCGCCGACCGCGTGCTCAAGGCGAGCTCCGCACCGCCCATCTTCAACCTCGCCATGGGCGGCCGCACCGGCGTCGGCGAGCGGCTGGTAGCCGACCCTCGCGTGCCGCTCATCTCCGCCACCGGCTCGACGCGCATGGGCCGCGAGGTGGGCAAGGTGCTGGCGGACCGCTTCGGCCGCTCGCTGCTGGAGCTAGGTGGCAACAACGGCATCCTGGTGATGGACGACGCCGATCTCGACCTCGCCCTGCGCGCCGTGCTCTTCGCCGCCGTCGGCACCGCCGGCCAGCGCTGCACCACCACCCGTCGCCTCTTCCTCCAGCGCGGCATCGCCGCCGAGATGAAGCGCCGGCTGGTGAACGCCTACGGCTCGATCCGCATCGGCGATCCGCTGGAGCGCGGCACGCTCATGGGTCCGCTCATCGACCAGACCGCCGTGGACAACATGATGGCGGCGCTCGAGCGGGTGAAGGCCGAGGGTGGGCGCATCCTCTACGGCGGCAAGCGCCTCGACCGGCCCGGCTTCTTCGTCGAGCCCACGCTGGTCGAGGCGCCGCGGCAGCTCCCCATCACCTGCGACGAGACCTTCGCGCCCATCCTCTACGTCATGGAATTCGCGGATCTCGACGAGGCGATCCGCCTTCACAACGAGGTGCCGCAGGGGCTCTCCTCGGCCATCTTCACCCTCAACCTGCGCTCGGCCGAGCGCTTCCTCGCCGCCACCGGCAGCGACTGCGGCATCGCCAACGTCAACATCGGCACCTCGGGAGCCGAGATCGGCGGCGCCTTCGGCGGTGAGAAGGAGACAGGCGGCGGCCGCGAGGCCGGCTCCGACTCCTGGAAGGCCTACATGCGCCGCCAGACCTGCACGATCAACTGGGGCACCGAGCTGCCTCTGGCGCAGGGAGTGGAGTTCAAGGTGGGGGCGTAGAAGTCATCCTGGGAGCGCCGGCGTCCTCGCCGGCTCTTTCTTTTTCCGCGGTAAAACAGCCGGCAAGGATGCCGGCGCTCCCAGGAAGGCTCTACCCCACCGCTTCAGGATACGGGCAAGGCTTGGATGACGACATCGCCATCCTCGATCATCTCTACACTAATCTCATAACCGTAAAGCAGGCGCACGCCGAGCAGAGGATCGACTTCGGCCGCGTCAATCGCGATGCGGCGCGCGCGACCGTTCCAAAGGATGACTGCTTCGTACGTGTCGAAGACGACGGTGCTGCCGTCTCCGAGCTCAGCTTGGCCTCGTTTGTGGAACGTGAGGCCAAGTTCCTTCACCAGGTAGGAAGGCAAGGTGAGAAAACCGCTGAACCCGGTATCGATTACGGCCTCGACGACCTTCTCGTCACCCTGGTGACCACGCAGAGAGATGCGTACGGTTGCTTCGAGATTCGCGTTGACTCGACCGGTAATCATCTCGCTTTCAAGCCGCTGTGGTCTTGAAGCGCGGTCCGAACCGGCGAGCATAGCGGGAGCCTACTTGCCGAAACCAGATCTGCGCCTCCGGCCTTCGGGCGAAGAGACGATCTGAGGCTGCTATCTCGTCCCGGTCCACCTCGTAATCTCCCGTTTCGATGTCGATGAGGGCGAACTTCCCCTCATCTTCGGAGCTGAGGCGTGGCAGCACCTCGCGTTCGTAGATCTCGTCACCGCGCAGGGCGAACTCCTCTTTGCTATACCGGGGATACGGGGATCTGGGGGCCACGGAATCGTCCTCCTTGCACGTCTATTCTACCAGCTCCTCACTGGACCACCCCCAACCCACCCGGCATCACCTCCACCGCCACCGCCTCGCCCGCCGCCATCGGCCGCAGCGGCTCGCCGCCGCCGTACATCGTCATCGCCCGATCGAGCGTGATCTCCGCGCGGCGCGTGCGCACGAGGGTCACCGCCGGATGCCCCACGTGCTTGCCACCGTAGACCTTGGGGAAGATGGTGAGGAGAACGCTCTTGGGGACCTCGCGCACGATGACCAGGTCGAGCAGGCCGTCGTCGATCACGGCATCGGGCGCGATGCGCATGCCGCCGCCGAAGCGCGGGAGATTGTTGACCACGGTGAACATCACCTTGCCTTCGAATGCGCCGCCGTCGTGGACCACTTTCATCCGCGGCGGCTCGAAGGTGATCAGCGTGTGAATGACGGAATAGAAATAGATCAGCGGCCCGCGCAGGACTTTCACCTCGTTGGCGTAGCGCGTGACTTCGGAATCGAATCCGACTCCGGCGTAGCTGACGCTGTAGCTCTCCCCCACCCGCAGGAGATCGATACGCCGGATCGCACCCGTGGCGGCGCGCTGCACGGCCACGTCCAGGTCCGGCGGGATCCCCAGCGTGCCGGCGAGATCGTTGCCGCTGCCGAGCGGGATCACGCCCAGGGCGCACTCGGTGCCGGCGAGGCCTTGCGCCGCGTAGTGCATCGTGCCGTCCCCGCCCGCCACCAGGAGGCGCTCGACGCCGTCCTCGGCGGCGCGCCGGGCCTGCTCCGCGAGATCGGAGACCTTGCGGCTCACCACCAGCCCCGCGCCCAGGCGGGAGGCCAGCACGCGGATGCGGTCGAGGTGCGACTTCCCCGTGCCGCGCCCCGACGCCGGATTGACCAGGAAGCGGATACCGGATACCGCCATGTCAGACCTCCATTACCGCGAGGACGTCCTGCGGCAGGTCATGCTCCCGGCGCCCTGTCCAGGCCGTCACCGCCAGCAGCACCGTGAACGAGGCGGCGAGCGAGACCGCCGCAGGCAACGCTCCCGGAGGCAGCGGAGGCTTCGGCAATCCCGGGAAGAAGCTCTGCCGCGCCAGGAATTCGAGGAGCAGGTTCAGCGCCGTCCCGGTGACGATCGAGGCCGTGGCGGCAGCAGCAGTGACGCGCTTCCAGTTCAGCCCCACGGCCAGCGCCGGCGCCAGCGCGGCCCCGAAGGTGCCGAAGGCGAAGGTCCCCAGCAGCGCGATCAGATCGTCGTAGCTCAATGCCAGGAGGGCCGCCGCGAGCGTGACGCCGACCGTCGCGATCCTGCCCCACCGCAGCTCGTTGCCGATCCGCCTTCCGAAGGCCCGCGGCAGATCGCGCACGAACACCGCCGCGCCGAGATTCATGAACGAGTCTGCGGTGGACATGATCGCCGCCAGGATGGCCGCCACCGCGAAGCCCGCCAGCGGCTCGGGCGCGAAGCCGAGGAGGAAAGCGGGAGCCGCGTCGTCGGGTTTCGCGAGCGGCGCGAGCTTCCCCTGCGCCACCAGCGCCGGCACGGCGAGGCCGAGCCCCAGCCAGATCAGCAGGCAGAGCGCCTGCGACGAGCCGAGCACCAGCGGCAGCCACTTCAGGCGGCGCGGATCGCGGATCATGTAGAGCTTGTTGAGCATATGCGGCTGGCCGAGCACTCCGATGCCGAAGACGAAGAAGAACCCGAGAGCGGTGAGCGCGGGCGTCTCGCCGAGCGGCTCCAGAAACTGGCGTCCGAAGCGCGGCGACGCCGCGATGCTGCGCACCACCGATCCCCAGCCGCCGCCGGCGGCCATGGCGTAGCCGAACACCGCGACGGCCGCGAGCACCATCAGGATGCCCTGGAAGACGTCCGTATAGACGCCCGCCATCATGCCGCCGGCGACGCTGTAGAAGAGCAGGACGGCGAGGCCGATGCCCACCGCGGCCGCGAGGCTCGCGGCGCCCAGCGACCCGCGCAGGCCGAGCACCGCCTCGATCAACGTGCCCATGGCCAGGAGCTGCGCGCCGAGATAGCCCACCGTACCGACGAGGATCGCCACCGCCGCCGCGCCTGACGCGGCCCGGCTGCCGTAGCGCGCCAGCACGGCGTCCGGAATCGTGTAGACCTCCCGCACCTCGGCGAGCAGGCGCAGGCGCTTGGCGAGCGTCCAGGCGAGGAGCGTGGGCGTGAAGCCGATCGACAGGTTGATGAACAGCGAGGAGAGCCCGATCCGATACGTCAGCCCCGGTCCGCCCAGGAAGACGAAGCCGCTGAACGCCGCCGCCATGGTGGCGAGGCCGGTGACGATCACGCCCAGCCCCTGGCGCGCCACCCAGAAATCCCGCGCGTCGCGCGTGCGGCGGAGGGCCCAGACGCCGAGGCCCACGCAACCGAGGAAGTACACCAGCGTCGTGACGATGATCAGCGGCCGGTCGAGGATCGGCACCTCAAGCCTCCCCGGACCGGGAATCGCGGAGCCGCCGCATGCGCTCGAGATCCTCCTCCCGCAGGCCGTGGTCGTCGAACCGCGCTGCGTAGAGCCAGCCGAGCCCGAGGAGCGGGATCGGCACGAGGACGAAGATCATCATCGCCGTGGCCGCCGGCAGGCCCAAGACGTCCGGTCCGCCGCGCGGCAGGGCGAGCACCGCGGCGAGCCCCAGCGCGAGAAGGATTCCGAGGAAAAGGACTGGCACGGCGAGACGTCCGAGCCGGCCACGGCGAGAGGCACCGAGAGCGATCAGCGCGGCGGGGAAGGCCGCGCCCCCGGCCAGCGCCGCGATCCAGGGCGCCGCCGTGCCGCCGAGACAGAAGGCGGCCAGCGTGGCCGGCGCGGCGAGCGCCAGCAGGACGAGCGCCAGGCGGTGGGCCAGAGAGAGACCTCCTCGGAAAAACCGGGGCATTCTATCCGGCTCGGCTATGATCCGGCTCATGCCGAAGCCCCAGATCCAGATCCTCGTCTGCCTGAACGAGCGGCCTCCCGAGGCGGCCAAGCCGAGTTGCGCTCCCCGCGGCTCCCTCGCCGTCTACCACCGCTTCAAGGACCGGGTGAAGGAGCTCGGCATCCGCGACCGCGTCATGGTCGTCCGCACCGGCTGCCTCAAGCACTGCAGCCAGGGGATCACGGTCGCCGTGTGGCCCTACAACCTCTGGTATCGCGGCGTGAGGGTGGAGGATGTGGAGGAGATCCTGCAGACCTCCGTGATCGGGGAAGGTCAGGAGGTCGAGCGGCTGCGGATGCCGGATATTCCGTGGGAGTGAATACTTCAGGGAAGCCGTTGTCGTATCAGGTCATAAGGATCGTAGATCTCCAGAGAACTCGCTCGACCTTTGCGGAGTCGATCTGAGAAGACAACCAAGCCGAAGCCCTCGCCTGTGTTCTTGGCGGAGTGGTACCTCATACCCACGATCCTTCCCGTCTCGTAGGCGATCTGGCCCAGAAGCTGGGCGGGCGGCAGGGAAGCTTCTCCACGAAGATAGAGCGATTGTGCGTATCGCCAGTTTCCCGTGAGCTCCGCGAGCGAAGTGCCAAGCCGATCCTGCACGCGAGGATCGGCCAGATCCAAAACCTTTTCGAGAAAAACCTCCACGGCGAAAACCGTCCATGGCGGAGTTCGAATCGTTGACGGAGGGATGCCGGAACGGCTCAGAATAGCTCCCACCTCGTCGAGGGCTGTCATGGGATCCGAGGCGAGATAGACGCTTCCAAAAGCGCCTTTCGGGGTGAATCGCGCTCCCGTCTGGATCGGGCCGCCCGGCCAAAGTGGTTGGGCTGGATCGCCCGGCTTCCCACCCGGCGGTGGTCCCTGCAGCAAATGGTAAGCGAGCGCGCGAGTCCACGTCCCTCCCACAGAAATCAGGGAAAGACCAGGCAGGAGCTTGCGGAGGTCGGATTCCGGGAGCACCTAGGAAGGAGTGCCCATCAGGGCGGCTTCCAGCATGTCTTCCACAGCGTCGGGATATCCCTGAAGGATCACTTCCAGGGGAGTGCGTCGACCTAGATCCGGATGTGGGCTGTTCAGCCACGCCAGGGCGGCGGAACGGTCGACAAAGACCTGCTCCAGAATCTCGAGACTCCTCTTGATGGAACGCAATGCAGGCTGGAGCACTGGTGCCGAAGGAGTCTTGTGCACCGTTGAGTAGTTCTTGTTCAAGGCTCCAGTGAGTTGCTTTAGCGTCACCTTGAGGTACTCGGCTACCCGAATCGCATCAAG
Organism: Acidobacteriota bacterium; assembly: GCA_046765915.1. Taxonomy (GTDB): domain Bacteria; phylum Acidobacteriota; class Thermoanaerobaculia; order Multivoradales; family UBA5704; genus DATARR01. The sequence continues at coordinate 95,008 of JBKPTH010000023.1, forward strand.
ACGCCCCGTCTCCGGATCGTGCAACTCCTGCAGAGTGACCAACGGAAGAACTGTCGCGGTTGCCATTCCCACCTCTAGCCAAATCGATTCTACCAGAAGTGGAAAGAAAATCCACCCTAACCCACCACCGGCAATAACGCCGACGACACCAGATCCCGGTTCTGCGGCGTCAACGAATGCCGGTATTGCCGCGCCATCTCGGCGGTGTCCTCGCGGGTCACGAGCCGCTCGTAGAGGTTCGTCCGTTGCTTCGGGACGTAGCCGGCGGCGGTGATGAGGTGCTCCATCTCGTCCTGGCTCATGCGGTAGCTCGTGCCCGCGGAGGAGACGACGTTCTCCTCGATCATGATCGAGCCCATGTCGTCCGCCCCGAAGGCGAGCGCCACCTGGCCGATCTTCTTGCCCTGGGTGACCCAGCTCGTCTGGAAGTGGACGATGTTGTCGAGGAACAGCCGCGAGACGGCGAGCGTCCGCAGGTACTCCTCGGCGTAGGTCTCCGGCATGTCCGGCATGTCGGTGTGCTCGTGCTGGAAGGTCCAGGAGATGAAGGCGGTGAAGCCGCCCGTCTCGTCCTGCAGGTCGCGCACGCGCTGGAAGTGCTCGACGCGGTCGGCCACCGGCTCGCCCATGCCGTACATCATGGTGGCCGAGGTGCGCAGGCCGTTGCGGTGGGCCTGGCGCATGACGTCGATCCACTCCTCGGCCGAGCACTTGGGAAAGGCCAGCACGTCCTTGCGGATCTGGTCCGAGAGGATCTCGGCGCCACCGCCGGGGATCGACATGAGCCCGGCGTCCTTCAAGCGCTTGATCACGTCGTAGAAGCTCATCCGCTCCTTGCGCGCGATGAACTTCACCTCCGGCGGCGAGAAGGCGTGGACGTGGCAGGCCGGGTAGCTCGAGCGCAGGTAGCGGAGCAGGTCCTCGTAATAGCCGATCGGCAGGTCGGGGTGTACGCCGCCCTGCATGAGGATGCCCGTGCCGTTGAGCGCCAGCGTCTCCTCCACCTTGCGGCCGATCTCCTCGAACGGCAGCAGGTAGCCCTCGGCGTCTCCCGGCTCGCGGTAGAAGGCGCAGAAGCGGCACTTGTAGACGCAGACGTTGGTGTAGTTGATGTTGCGGTCGATGTTGTAGGTGGCGACGCGCGGATCGTTGAAGCGGTTCCGCACCTCGTGCGCGGCGCCCCCGAGGTCGAGCAGGTCGCCGTCCACGAGCAAGGTATGAGCATCGCCGGCCGAGATGCGGCGGCCGGCCACGGCGTCGTCGAGGATCTGTTGAACGGGACGTCCGGAGGGTGCGAGATCCATAGCGCTTCTACTTTACCATCCCCTCGCCTGGTGCGGCAGCGCCGGGCGGGGCAGAGCTGTTACCCACCCGCCTGCTTCGCCTTCCTTTTCGCCGCCTTGACGGCGGTGGCGATCCGCAAGGAGAGCTCCCGCTCGATGCTGTCTCCCCAACCGCTGACGCCGTAGACGATCTCCCCTTCGTGGCTCACCACGAGGTACGTGGGGAACCGCTCGATCTGGCACTTGCGCGTGAAGTCGTGTCCCTTGTCCCACACCTGCGGCCAGGTCATCTTTTCCTTCGCCACGAAGTCGCGCACCGTCGCTTCGTCGTTGTCCGTGCTGACGCTCAGCAGCACGAACGGCTGACCCTCCATGCGCCGGCTCAGGTTCTTCAGACTGGGAACGGAGGCCACGCAGGGCGGGCACCAGGTGCCCCAGAAGTCGAGGAGCAGCACCTTCCCTTTCACGTCCTCCGCGGTCAGGTACTCCCCCGCCAGCGTCACCAGCTCGAAGTTGGGGATCAGCCGCTTTCTCGCCCGCAGAGGATTGGCGATGAGGTCCTTCGCGGTCTCGGCGCTCTCCGCTTTCGGGTCCGTCTCCAGGTATTCCTTGAGGATCGCGATCCCTTCCGCGTCGTGCGACATGCGCAGCAGCGTGAAGCCGAGATTGAAGCGCGCCGCGTTGATCTTGCCGCCGCTCAGCTCGAGCACCTTGCGGAAGGCGTTCTCCGCCGCCGCGAGCTCCTTCGCATCCTGTCCCGCCAGGGCCACGAGAGCGACTCCCTGCTCGTTGTAGGCGGAGATGAGATCGTCCCTCTCGTTGCTCGCCTGGAGGATCGCGTCGACGTGCTTCAGGGATTCCCGGTAGGCGCCCATCTTGTTGAACGTCCGCGCCAGGGCGAGGTGGCATCCGATGCACGGGCCGTTCGCGAGCTTGGCGGCCTCCTTGAGGACCTTGACCGCCTCCTTGTAGTTGCCCTCATCGAAGAGACTCTGGGCCTCGTCGAGCTTCTCGTCCACGGCGGACCGCGGTTTCGGCGGCTCCGCGGCGGCCAGAAGAGTGAGGGAAAGCAGTGCGGCGAAGCCGGAGGCGAGCGCCCCGCGGAAGCGATTCCTGAAGCTCATGGTTCCTTACTTTACCCTACCCTCCGGGTGCCGATAATGCTACAATGGCATGACAGTGCATGATTGGAGGACATGGTGAGTCGACGACTGAAGAGGTGCGCTCTGCTTCTGACGATGGGGATGGCCGCGCTGCCGGCGTTCGCCGAACAGGGCCAGATCCGTCTGGTCTCGCGGGTGCCGCCGCAGGCCGCTCCCGAGACCGCCAGCGGCGGCGACGCGAAGGTGAGCGCCGACAACCGTTTCGTCGCCTTCTCCAGCATCGCTCCCAACCTCGTACCCAGGCAGGTGGACCGCCCCAAGACCTCGGACGTCTTCCTCTACGACCGGCTGACCAATTCGAGGATCCTGGTGAGCCACGTACCCGGCGCGCCGGCCACGGTGGGCAACCAGTTCGCGCTCCTCCTGGCGATCAGCGCCGACGGCAATTGGGTCCTCTTCTACAGTCCCGCGAGCGACCTCGTCGAGGAGGCGCGGGAGAACGACCCTGCCCTGATCCAGCTCTACCTCTTCGAGCGCGCCACCGGCAAGGTCACCCTGGTCAGCCGGCGCCCCGACGGCCGTCCCGGCAACGGGATCTCCATCGGTTTCGCCCTCAGCGCCGACGGCAGCTCCGTGGCGTTCTGGAGCCGCGCGACCGACCTCACCGCCGCGCCGCTCGAGCCGGGGCTCAACGTCTATCTCTTCGAGCGGGCGAGCGGCGCCGTCACCCTGGTCAGCCACGCGGCCTCCTCGCCCGATCAGGCCGGCAACGACGAGTCCTACGTTCCGGCGCTGAGCGCCGACGGCCGGTTCGTGGCCTACTTCAGCAAAGCCCGGAACCTGGTCGCCGGCCAGGTCGATCCCACCCCGAGCCTCGATCTCTTCCTCTACGACCGCATGACCGGCGCCAATACGCTGGTCACCCACGCGAACGCTTCGGCCCTGCGGTCCGGCAACAACCGCACCGACGATTCCTCGGCCGGCCTGAGCGCCGACGGCCGGTTCCTGGTCTACGCCGAGGGCTCGCCGGCGCGGGCGGGAGACGGCGAATCCACCATCCAGCCGGACCTCAGCGCGGACGGCAGTCTGGTCGTATACGCCAGCGCCGCGGGCGACCTCGACGCCACGAAGCGCGATTCGAACCTGTTCTTCGACACCTTTGTCTACGAGCAGGTCACGAAGACCAGCCGGGCGATCTCCCTGCATACTCCCGGCGTGCTCTCGCGGACCGCCAACAGCGCCAGCCTCGGTCCCGCCGTCAGCGGCGACGGGCGCTACGTCGCCTACCTGAGCTTCGCCACCAACCTGATCCCCGGCCTGGTGGACCGCAACGATGCCCTCGACGTCTTCCTCTACGATCGGGAGACCAGGAAAACGATCCTGGTGAGCCGTGCGGCTTCCTCTCCCCGCACCGCCGCCAATGCGGGTTCCTTCCCAGCGCCTCAGATCAGCCGCGACGGCAGCGCCGTGCTCTTCAGCAGCAAGGCCACGGACCTCGTCGCCGGCCAGCATGGCCCGGCGGGAAGGGACCAGCTCTTCCTCTTCAACCGCAAGACGGGCATCACCGTCCTGGTGAGCCGCGCGAGCTCCTCACCGGCGCGGATGGCCAACGGAGACTCCTACGCCGGCGGGCTCAGCGCGGACGGCGGTATCGTGGCCTTCAGCAGCGTCGCGACCGATCTGGTCGCCGGCCAGAAGGACCGCAACGAACGCGCCGACGTCTTCGTGTATGACCTGCGGACGGCAACCGTCACCCTGGCGAGCCACATCGCCGGCTCGCCGGTGCGGACGGGCGATGGCCCCTCCGGGTTCAGTTCCATGAGCCTCGACGGCGGCTGGATCGGGATCACCAGCTACGCCCTGAATCTCACAACGCCCGCGATTCCTCCCTTGCCGGGTCCCTATGGCGGCTCGTTTGCCAACGCCTACCTCTTCCAACGGCAGACCGGCGCCGTCACCCTGATCAGCCAGGTCCCGGGGCCCCGGGGGCCGCAGCTCGGAGGGACGAACCCAGTCCTCAGCGCCGATGCCCGGTACGTCGCCTGGGTCGGCGACGGCATCCGCCTGCTCGACCGCGCCACGGGGAAATCCGTCGTCGTCGTGCGCGATCCCGACGGCGAGCTCCACGTGCTCGGCCTCAGCGATGACGGGAGCCGGCTCCTCTTCGACAGCTACGACGCCGGAATCGTCCCCGGCCAGATGGACGCCAACGATCAGCGCGACCTGTTCCTCTTCGACGCCGCCAGCGGCAAGACCCGTCTGGTGAGCCACGTCCCCGGCTCGCCAACCACAGCGGGGGTTTCCGGACCTGACGCCGATAGCGCCCGCCTCAGCGCCGACGGACGCCGGGTCGTCTTCATCTCCTACTCGCCGGACATGCTCGCCGAACCGCCCGCGCCGGGCGCGGAGGGCAACGTCTTCCGCTACGACGCCGGCTCGGAGGAAGTGGACCTGGTGAGCCACTCTGCGGTCTCCCTCGACCGGCCCGGCGACGGCTCGTCCTACGATCCTCGCATCAGCGCCGCCGGCGACGTCATCGTCTTCACCAGCTACGCCTCCGATCTCGTCGCCGCGGACTTCAACTTCGACTACCCGGACGTCTTCGTGTTTCTGCGGGAAGAGGAGTAGAGACGCGCCACAGAAGCTTCGGCGGCGCATAGAAGCTTCGGCGCGCCACAGAAGCTTCTGTGTGCCACCGAAGCTTCTGTGAGGCGTTTTAAGCTTCGGTGGATCATCCGCGCTCTGCCGTATCCTCTCCGGCATGGAGGAATTGAGGATTCTCGTGGTGAGCGGCGATCCCCTGGCGCGGACCGGCCTCGCCTTGCTGCTCCGCGACCAGGAAGGCATCACCGTCTCCGGCCAGATGGCACCAGACGACTGGCCCGCCCCCGGCGAGGACACGGCGCCCGACGTGGCGGTCTGGGACCTCGGCCTCGATCTCCGCACCGGCCTGGAGGAGCTGCGCTCCCTCGGCCCCGCGGGTCCGCCGGTGGTCGCCATCGTCGCCGACGAGACAGACGCCCGGGAAGCGCTCGCGGCCGGAGCCCGAGGCGCGCTTTCCCGCGACGCCGACGGCGACCGCCTCGCCGCCGCCCTGCGAGCCGTCGCCCTCGGCTTGATCGTGCTCGACGAGACCTTCGCGGCGGACGCTCTCCGCGGCGCGCCCGCCATCTCGCAGGAGCTGCCGGAGAGCCTGACGCCGCGTGAGCTGGAGGTCCTGCAGCTCCTCGCGCAGGGCCTCCCCAACAAGCAGATCGCGCAGCGGCTCGGCATCAGCGACCACACCGCGAAGTTTCACGTTAACGCCATCCTCGGCAAGCTGGGCGTGCAGAGCCGGAGCGAGGCGATCGTGCAGGCGGTGCGGATGGGATTGGTGATGCTCTGAATCTACGGCAGGCACCAAAGGGCTCCGGCTCGGGTTAGAATCCAGATGCAGGAGATAGATGTCATGCTCAAGGTAGAGAACCAGCCCATCTCGAACCGCATCGAGACCGTTGATGACATCGAGATGGCCGAAATCCTCGACAACGAAAAGCTGGTCGCGCGGCTGCGCACGGGCTCCGAGCAGGCTCGTGCACGCCGAGGACGGTTCGTTGAGTGAGTACCGGATCTTCGAAACCGCCGACGACCCTCGTGCCGAGGGATCAGCTCTGGTTCTATCATCCGGAGATGCAGGCTCGGATCGCAAGGGCGGAGGAGAGTTTCGCTTCGGGCCTTGCTACCCGGACCACAACTCCGGAAGAGGCGCAAGATTTCCTCGATGGATTGAAGAAGGCTCGCTCGCGGCGCCGGATGAAGCAATGACAGGTCAAGCACCGTCCGTGTGTCCCCGTTGCGGCGGTGAGCTCGACCGCGGTCGCTACATCGAGCGCAGCGTCAGAGAAGGCAATGACGTTGCCTTGGTAATAGTTAAGGCTGACATCTGCCGGCGATGCGGCGAGGTCTACCTGTACCCCGGAATGGTAGACCTGCTTTCTCGAACCCGGGATCTCCTGCGTACGGGTGCTGCTGCTCCAGCGGCGGGACGGGTCTTCGATATGCGGGATAAGGTCGCCTGACGACAACCTGTTTCAGCTACGGTCCTGCGTGTCAAGGGCGGCCGCCCACTCGGCGAGTCCTTGCATCGCGAGAGTCAGATCCTCCTCCAGCCCGCCTTTAGCCAAGCGTTCGAGGTCCCACCTCTTCGGGTCAGAGTGGCGGACAATGAACAGCGATACGCGCTCTCCTTGCTTAAGCGCCAAGGGCGTTTCCGGCTTGAGTAAACCATCCTCATAAACAGCCTCGATGGGTCGCATGATTTCTATCCGAATCTGCAGTGTTAGTCATCGCGCACGCATACGTCGAGAAAGAGACTTCCATATGCAGTGAGCATTACGTAGTTTATCGTTGTTGTATCAACGCTGACGCTCCAGGCTCCACGTTCGTCATCCCCCTCAGGTGTGTACTGAGAGTCAGCCTCAGTGCGCTCGATGAGAATTCCAAGCCGAATGAGATTGTGATAGAGGACGTCCGCGATCGTAGAGTCGGTGACACCGCATTCGGTGGCGAAAGCTCGCCACTGCGTTGAAATATAATCGCCACCAACGTTGGCACCCAGCCCTCCTTGTAGCGACTCTTGGAACAAGACGGCTTCCGTTATATGGGCCTTTGCAATCTGCTGGAGGATCTGCGCTTCGGCGGGGCTGAGTTGCTGAACGATTTGCACGAAAGAAGGGTGAACTCTCGGCGCAGACGGTGAATACATCGCACAAGCAAGAAGCCTGGCGTACATTTCGCGAAGGTGGGGCTCCTCCGCGGCAAACGCCATATTCAGAATCACAGGGCCGGCGATAATCGGATCGGGAGACCGGATCTCTTTGGGAGATTTGGTGGAGAGTCTTACCGCAACGGCTGCAGAGAGATAGTCACGGATGCGCTCATATCCCCATACCATCGCTTCGAGAGGAGCGAGCGCGATACTAACAGCTCGGGCGACGACGACCAGGCGCTGGCCAGCTTCTTGGGCAGCGGGCTGCAGCAGGTCTTGATAGATCGCCGGGACGAGCTGTGTGATCCCAAGCGCCTTTGCTGCCTGTTCGGCGACTGATGTTTGCTCGGCTCCAGTCATAGCTTTCGGCGTCCTCATCCTCAATCCCAATCAACCTTGCGCGTCTGAAGGGCGACAGCCGTCATTCTCGACGCAGAGCAAAAAGTAGGTGCCAAGAATTTTACGCAAACATCAGCCTTCCACGGGGTTCTGGAATAGGCCGACCAAGGTCGACTGCCGTCTCGATCCACTCAGCGATAATACCTTGAACATTCACCAAGGCTTCCCCGTAAGTGGCGCCGTCGGCTGCGCAACCCGGGAGCTCTGGCACCTCGGCGATAAAAGCCTCATCCTCGTCACTCCAGTAAATGATGACCTCGTAGCGCGGCTCATTCATCGTCGTCTCCTGCAAGCCGGTACCTGAGAATTACCTCTCGGACTTGCCGAACTTGATAAGGCTTGGCCTTGTTGTTCTTCGGCTGAAGGTTCAAGATTTCGACAACGCCACCCCGGGTGAAGATGTGATGACTCCCTTTGATTCTGTCATCGAAACCCAGCTCCCGCAGTAGACCGCAGAAAGCGTCGAAAGGGATGTTGGCGTCCGATGTCCCCCGTAGAACCCTCTCCAGGAGCCTCGTTCGCCAAGCCATGCCGATAGTTTACTCTAATCCTCCTACTACCGTCGTCTATCCTCCCCAAACCTCCAGCCCCAACCTAGCCATCCGGGCGATGCGGACTATCCCCGCCGCCTCTTATCCTGCCCTCCATGAAAGGAGAGCAGTCGATGAACGATTTTGCCTGGCAGTTTTCAGAGAGTCTCGCCGGCGTCGTCGACAAGACGGCGGCCGGAGTCGTTTCGATCAAGGGACGGAGACGGCGGGTGCCTTCGAGCGGCGTCCTCTGGTCCGCGGGCGCCATCGTGACGGCGCATCATGTGATGGAGTGGGACGAGGACATCGAGATCGGTCTCCCCGACGGCTCAACTGCCACGGCGGCTGTGGTGGGCCGGGACCCTGCGACGGATCTGGCGGCGCTGCGCTTCTCAGGCTCGACGTCGGGCGCCGCCGAATGGGTGGATGCAGTCGAGGTGAAGACCGGCCATCTCGTGATGTCGGTGAGCCGTCCCGGCTCGAAGATCCGGCCCAGCCTGGGAATCGTGGGTGCCGTGGGCGGTCCCTGGCGCACGCCGATGGGAGGGCGGATCGATGCCGACATCCAGACGGACCTCGGCATCCATCATGGCTTCTCCGGCAGCGCCCTCGTTGACATGCGCGGCAGGGTGCTTGGCGTGAATACCGCCGGCATCTACCGCGCTACGGCGGTGGTGATTCCTACCGCGACAGTGAGGCGAGTCGTCGAGGCGCTGCTGGCGCACGGCACGGTGCGGCGGGGCTATCTGGGGATCGTGACGCAGCCCGTTCGCCTGCCGGCCGCAGTCGCCGAGCGGATCGGCCAGGAAACGGCGCTGCTCGTCACTTCGGTCCAACCCGGCAGTCCGGCGGATCAGGGCGGGCTGGTGCTCGGAGACGCGATCGTCGCCTTCGAGGGCACGCCGCTGCGGCATCCGGGCGAGCTGCTCCCTCTGTTGGAGGAGGAACAGATCGGCAAGGAGGCCACCCTGCGCGTGCTTCGCGCCGGCGAAGTCCAGGAGATCCGCGTCACCGTGGGCGTTCGGAACGGCAAGGAGGAGTAAAGCTGCGGCGGGCAGGCGGCGGGCACGTAGGCCCGCCGCTACGACCCTTTGGCATTGGATTTCCCGGCAGGGGATCGGTTTTCTATATCTTCGCGCCTTTGGCGATCAGCATCTCCATGATCGCCTCCTGCTGGCCAGCCTTGGCGTGGCGGATGAGGGGGATGCCGTGCGGTCCCTTGAGATCGATCACCGTGGGATCGTCCGCCAGGAAGGCTTTTACGATCTCGATCTTTCCCATCATCGTGGCGCAGAAGACGTCCATGCGGGCACCGTGGGCGAGCAGGAATTCGGCGATGGGCTTGTTGCCCATGTGCGAGGCGCCGCCGAGGGCGGTCTCCCAATCGCCGCCGCCCCAATCCCACGTGGCGTTGATCAGCGCCGGCTGCTGCTCGAGCAGCTCGCGGGTGCGGTCGAGCTTGCCGTGACCGGCGATGACGAACTCGCGGACCATGTCGAGGTCGAGCCGGGGTCCGCGGTCCGGAATGGCGGTGGCGGTGGAGGTGGTGGACGCGGACGCTCCCTGAGCGGCCAAGCGTCCTCCGACGGCGGTGGCGGCGGCCATGAGCATTCCTCCTTGGATCAGTTGTCGGCGGGAAACGGCCATTGGCTTCTCCTTTCACCGTCCATCGTAGGAGGGCCGTTCAGGCTCCACATCTGGCGCAGGGACTAGGAGGGAGGCTATGCCTTTCGGCCTATGCCCCGAGCTCCGGCGCGGCGCTATGATCCTCGCCATGATCGCCGTGGCTCGCGAGCACCTGCGGCTCCTGCGTTGGGCAGGGCTGGCGGCGTGGCTCGGCGTGGGTCTGCCGATCTGGCTGCAGCTCTCGGCGATCCAGCGGCCCGGCGCCTTCGCGGGCTGGCTCGTCGCCTGGCTCCTCTTCGCCGCCGCCTTCTGGGTTACCTCCAGCGGCCGCGAGCTGGCGCGCCGCGAGGAGCTGTTGCTGCTCGTCTTTCAGGGCGCCTGCGTCCTCGTCATCGTCCTGCTCCTCTGCGACGGCTTCGAGGGCACCCTGCTCGTGCTCGTCGCGATGCAGCTCGCGTCGCGCGTCTCGCGAAGAGTGGGGCTCGCCTGGATCGCCGTGCAGAGCGCCGCGTTACTGATCGCCATTACGATTCACTGGTCGTTTCGACCGGCGCTGCTGCTGGCGCCGCCGTACCTCGGATTCCAGATCCTCGCCTTCCTGGCCTTCGAAGCCCTGGAGCTCGAGGCCCGCGGGCGCGAGGAGCTGGCGCGCATCAACGCCGAGCTGCGCTCGGCCCGCGAGCTGCTGGCTCACGGCAGCCGCGTCGCGGAGCGGCTGCGCATCGCCCGCGAGCTGCACGACGCGGTGGGACATCGGCTGGTCGCGCTCTCGCTCAACCTGGAGCTGGCCGCCCATCACACGGAGGGCGAGGCCAGGGAGCCGATCGACACCGCGCAGTCGCTCACCCGCCTGATGCTGACGGACATCGGCGAGATCGTGGATACGCTGGGCCGCGCGGAACGGCTCGACCTACGGCGGGCGCTGGAGGCGATGACGGGCGAGATCCCGCGGCCGCGCGTCCACCTGCGGGTCGCCGAGGATCTCGAGGTGCAGGACGCCGAGCTGGCCCACCTGCTGCTGCGCTGCTGCCAGGAGATCGTCACCAACGCCGCCAAGCATGCCGCGGCGGAGAACCTCTGGCTCGACGTGGTGCAGGAGGACGGCCTGATCGAGGTGCGGGCGCGCGACGACGGCCGCGGCGCCGGCGAGATCGCCGCCGGCCACGGCCTCGCCGGCATGCGCGACCGGCTGGAGAGCGCCGGCGGCCGGCTGGAGGTGGCGACGCGGCCCGGCATGGGCTTCTCCGTGGCGGCGCTGGTGCCGGTGCGGAGAGGGTGATGAGGCCGGCGGATGCGGTGTCCGCAAAGTCTTCGAAAAGGGACAAAAAGGATGACAGGGACAGCAAGGACAAAGATGCTCGCCCGAACGGCACCCGTCCTTGCAATCCTTGAAATCCTTTGGGTCCTTTCATGAGGCTGACGTGAGCCGCATCCTGAGAGTCCTCTTAGCTGACGACGAAACCCTCGTCCGCCAAGGCATCCGCAAATTGCTGGAGCTCGATCCGCGCATAGAGATCGCCGCCGAGGCCGGCGACGGCGAGGAAGCCCTGCGCCTCATCGCGGCCACGCGGCCGGACGTGGTCCTGCTCGACGTGCGGATGCCGACGCTCGACGGCCTCGGCGTTCTGCGCGCCCTCCAGGAGAAACCGGACGCGCCGCCCTGCCTCGTTCTCACCACCTTCGATGACCGGCTGCTGATCCTCGAAGCCATCCGCGAAGGCGCCAAGGGCTTCCTGCGCAAGGACGTCTCTCTGCAGCAGCTCGTGGAAGCCATCGAGACGCTCGCCGCCGGCCGCACCTTCCTGCAGCCGGCGGTCACCGAATCGCTGATGAAGAGCATGGATTCCCGTCCGCCTCTCGCCGCGCCGGCGCTCGCCATGGTGGAGCCCCTGACTCCCCGCGAAACCGAAGTGCTGCGCCTGATGGCCGCCGGCTATTCCAACCGCGAGATCGCCGAAGGCCTGCACGCCGCCGAGGGCACGGTGAAGATCCACGTCTCCAACATCCTCTCCAAGCTCGGCGCGCGGGACCGCACGCAGGCGGTGCTGCGGTCGCTCGAGTTGCGGCTGCTGTGAAGATCAGGCCAATCCACTCACTTCCGCAGCAGCTTGAAGGCGTGATTCCAGGTGTTGGTGCGGATCCCGTACTCGACCCAGACGATGCACATGGCTTCGAGGTAGTGGGACGAGTCGATGCCGCCCACGTCGACCGTGCGCCAGCCGAAGTCGGTCAGGATCTCGGCGACTTTCTTCTTCGCCTCCGCGTCGTTGCCGCAGATGAACATGTCCGGCGGGCCGCCCGGGAAATCGGGCCGGAACATGTGGGCGTTGCCGACGGTGTTGAAGGCTTTGACGACGTGCGCGTCCGGCAGCAGGCGCTGCACCTGCTCGCCGCCCGAGCCGTCTTCCAGCACCGCCAGCTTCGGCCGGCCGCCGCTGAAGTCGAGCGGATTCGTCGTGTCGATGACGACCTTGCCGCGCAGAGGCTCCGGCCCGGTGTAGCTCAGCACGCTCTCGTTGGCGGCGCCGAGCGTCGCCAGCACCACGATCTCGCCGAATTCCGCCGCCTCGGCGAAGGTGCCGGCCGAGGCCTTCGGTCCCATTTCCCGCGCCCAGGCGAGGGCCTTCTCGTTGGCCGCGTCGCGCGAGCCCATCTTGACCTCGTGACCGAGGGTGATGAATCCCTTCCCCAGCGCCTTGCCGACGTCGCCGGTTCCGAGAATGCCGATTTTCATAGTCACCTCCTCAGCTCTGTTGCAAGACACATGTATCGTATCTGAAGGACCATGTTCATCGAATGAATTCCGCCTGAATCCGGCCCGCCGCGGCGCCGTGTCACACTCCGGCGACGGCCCGCACCACAAGGGATAGGAGGTCTTTGCGCACCCCAGGCTTGCCCTTCCTCCTGATGAACCTCCCGCTCGCACGCGGGGTCTCAAGCAGTAGATTCTTCCGATGCGTGTCCACGGTCCGGCGCCGATTCCGGGCCGTCTTAATCGACTCCTGCCCCGGCACACGCGGGGCGGACAATTGGAGGAGGATGGCATGCGAAGCAGGAAGGATTTCAGCTTCAACCGCACTAGAGCGGGCCTGCTGGCCGGCTTCCTGGGGCTCGCCCTCGCCGGTGCGGTGTGGGCGGTGACTCCCCCGAAGCCGGGGTCGTACCTCGACCAGAAGGCGTTTTTCAAGCCGGAGCTGTACATCAGCAGCTCCCAGGTGCCGGTCGAGGAGATCCTCGATCAGCTCCCCAACCGCTCGGCGTGGGCAGGGTACCGGGCGGCGCGGGAGAAGGCCCTCGGGGCCTCGCTGGACGATATGACGCTCGCCTACATCGATCCGCGCTCCGGTGCGGCCACCAACCTGTCGGGAGCCTTCCCGGTGATCCCCGGGCGTGGCGTCGGCAACCATGTGAAGCTCGCGGATCTCTCCGCCAAGCTGGGCCGTTCCGTCACCAAAGTCAATCCGCAGACCGTTCTCGACAGCGTGCTCGCCTTCGTCGACGCGAACCAGGGCGTGCTCGGCGTCGACACGACGCAGATCGGCAACGGCCGCGCCGCCGACGTGACGGACGATCTGTGGAACGTCAGCATCCCGCAGGTCTACCACGGCGTGCCGGTGCGCTACGGCCGCGTGGCGGCGACGATCAACCGCGGCAACCTGGTGCTGATCGGCACCGAGACCTGGGGCAACGTGCGGGGCCTCAGCCACATACCGAAGCTCAGCGGCGCGGAGGCCTTGACCGCCGGCTTCGCCTACGCCGGCGGCCAGTCGGCGATGGACACCATCCTGCGCCAGCCGGCGCTGGAGATCATCCCGGTGAGCGCCGACGGTCCGGTCGGCGCCGGCTACAAGCACCGCCTGGCCTGGACCTTCGTCTTCCAGCGGCTGCCCGACGACGCCCAGTGGGAGGTGATCGTGGACGCCCACGACGGCGAGGTCCTCGCCCTCCAGGACATCAACCACTACGTCAACCAGTCGATCACGGGCGGCGTCTATCCGCTGACCGACACCGGCATCTGCTCGTCGAATACCACCTGCGGCACGATGCAGAGCGGCTGGCCGATGCCGTTCGCGAACACCGGCTTCGCCTCGCCGAACAACTTCACCAACAGCGCCGGCATCTACAACTACACGAGCGGCACGGCGACGACGACCCTCAACGGCCAGTTCGTGCGCATCGTCGACAACTGCGGCGCCATCAGCAACAGCTCGGCCACCGGCGCCATCAACCTCGGCGGCACCAACAACCAGCACGACTGCACCACCGGCGGCGGCTCGGCCGGCAACACGCCGGCCTCGCGCTCCGCCTTCTACGAGGTCAACAAGCTGGCCGAGATGGCCCGCGGCTGGCTGCCCAGCAACACCTGGCTGCAGAACCAGTTGACCACCAACGTCAACATCAACCTCACCTGCAACGCCTTCTGGAACGGCTCGACGGTCAACTTCTACCGCTCGGGCGGCGGCTGCCGCAACACCGGCGAGATCGCCGCGGTGTTCGATCACGAGTGGGGCCACGGCCTGGACGACAACGACACCGCCGGCGTGCTCTCCAACTCCAGCGAAGGCTACGCCGACATCGCGGCGATCTACCGCCTGCAAGCCTCCTGCGTCGGCTACGGCTTCTTCCAGTCGCTCGACGACGGCTGCGGCACGACCGCGGACGGCACCGGCTTCAACACCAACGAGGCGCAGCAGGGAGCGGCCCACTGCGACCTCAATTGCTCGGGCGTGCGCGACGCCGACTACCTGCAGCACAACCCGAACACGCCGGACACCCCGCTCGGCTTCGTCTGCACGTCGTGCTTGACGGGCAGCGGCCCGTGCGGCCGCCAGGTACACTGCGCCGCCGCGCCGGCGCGGCAGGCGGCGTGGGATTTCGTGGCGCGGGACCTGCAGAGCGCGCCCTTCAGCCTCGATAGCCAGAGCGCTTTCATCGTCGCCAACCGGCTGTTCTATCAGGGCAGCGGCAACATCGGCGCCTGGCACTCCTGCACCTGCGGCTCCTCCGCCAGCGGCTGCGGCGCGGCCAACGGCTACATGCAGTGGCTGGCGGCCGACGACGACAACGGCAACATCAACGACGGCACGCCGCACATGACGGCGCTGTTCAACGCCTTCAACCGTCACGGCATCGCCTGCGCCACGCCGACGGCGGTCAACAGCGGCTGCGGCGGCGGACCGTCGGCGGCAACGACCCTTTCGGGCACGGCGGGCAACTTTCAGGCCGCGCTGTCCTGGAGCTCGGTGGCGGGCGCCACCCGGTACTGGGTGTTCCGCAGCGAGGGTTTCGCCGGCTGCAACTTCGGCAAAACCAAGATCGCCGAGACGACCGGCCTCTCCTTCACCGACACGCAGGTGGCCAACGGCCGCAATTACTATTACAACATCGTGGCCGCCGGCGCCTCGAACGCCTGCTCCGGACGCGCCAGCAACTGCGTGACGGTGACGCCGGTGGCTTCGGTCACGCCGGACTTCACCATCGCCTGCAGCCCGTCGAGCCTCACGGCAGCCCAGGGCGGCAGCGCCACGAGCACCTGCACGATCACGTCGCAGAACAGCTTCAACAGCACCGTCAGCCTGTCGTGCAGCGGTCTGCCCAGCGGCGCCACCTGCTCGTTCTCCCCGGCCTCGGTGACGCCGCCGGCCAACGGCAGCGCCACCAGCTCGCTCACCGTCAACGTGGCGGGCACGACGCCCACCGGCACCACCAGCTTCTCGGTCACCGGCGTCAGCGGCTCGCTGTCGCACGGCGCCGCCATGTCGCTCACCGTGACGCCGCCTGGAGCCGTCACCGTGTTCTTCGACAACTTCGAGACCAGCCTGGGGTGGACGACCAACCCGAACGGCACCGACACGGCGACCACCGGCCAGTGGGAGCGTGGCGATCCGGAGCAGACGGCCGACGGCACGAGCGTCATGCAGCTCGGCACCACCGTCAGCGGCAC
Organism: Acidobacteriota bacterium; assembly: GCA_046765915.1. GTDB lineage: Bacteria > Acidobacteriota > Thermoanaerobaculia > Multivoradales > UBA5704 > DATARR01. The sequence goes on from JBKPTH010000023.1 coordinate 110,640, forward strand.
CAACGACCTGGTCACCGCCCGGCTTGCCGGTGCCTCGGTGGGCGCCAACGACGTCGACGGCGGCACGACCTCCATCCGGTCCCCCGCCATCACGCTGCCCGCCACCGGCACGCTGACGCTGTCGTTCTCCCGCTACTTCTCGCACCTCAACAACTCCTCCAGCGCCGACTTCCTGCGGGTGAGCGTCGTCGGCAGCACCACGACGGTGGTCTACCAGGAGCTGGGTGCGGCCACCACCGATGTCGCCTCGTGGGTCACCACCACGGCCAACATCAGCGCCTTCGCCGGCCAGACGATCCGCATCCTCATCGAGGCCGCGGACGCCTCCACGGGCAGCCTGGTGGAGGCAGGCATCGACGACGTGAAGATCACGCAGCAGTAACCTCACTCCCCAAGCAGGTCATGACGGCGGGCCTACGTGCCCGCCGTCTGCTTTTTGCGGGCAGCTCCAGCGCGGCCGTCCATTGAACTTTGCGTAAGATCCGCCGTATAATCTTTAAAGTCTCTGCCTTAGTTGGCAGAGATAGTTACACAAAAGCGAACCGGCAAGATCGCCGGAGCGCTTCGACACGGGAGGAAGTTTCATGTTTGACCGCAGGCTCCTGTTCATGCCCATGCTCCTGGCCGCGTTGGGCCATCCCATGACGGCGGCTGCCCAGACCTGTGAAGATCAATGCTACGAGAGCTACCAGCAGTGCCTTCACGACCCCTGTTTTCCCTATGTGATCTGCCCGGGATGCGACGAGGAGTACCAGTACTGTCTCAGCAACTGTAATTACCCGAGTTGCACCACAGATACCTGTACGACCTGCGACCGCCCGGCCGCCGCGGTGGATACCGACGCCGATCTCGTCCCGGATCAACTCGAGTACGACCTCGCCCACCGCTTCTTTCCCAACCTCTACCTGCAGCACCTCGACGACGACCTCGATGAATCCTATCTGGGTACAGGTTGGCCCATCCCCGTCGTGGTCAAGCCGCTTGTCAGCGGGATGTGCAACGAGGATCGCGAATGCCTGCAGATCCGCTATGGCATCGCCTACCGCCACGACACCGGCGATCCCACCTGGGGCATGGGCCACTTTGGGGACGCCGAGTTCTACGCCGCAGTCGTGCAGCGGACTTCACCCTGGTCCGTCGCGTCGACCAGCGCCTCGGCCTGGCAGATGATCCGTGACTTTACGGCAGCCCACTGGGAGGTGGACGGCGATTCGAGCGTGGTCGGCGCCTACGGCTATTGCGCTCCCGCCTGCCACAGTTGGGACAACGACGGCAGTGCCTGCCAGGCGCACAGCCAGTGCCACTGGTTCCCTGGAATCTGCGCCGGCACCTCGAACCAGCAGGGGGTGATCTGTTCGCATCTCTACGACGAAGGCTCATGCTACTTCTCAGGGTGCACGTGGTATGACTCGAGTTGCTTCAGCACGAGCACCTGCTATTCCATCTCGCCGCGTACCTCACAGAAGGATACCTACGCCGCCGAGGGCAAGCACGGCCTCTATCACTCCGACGCCGAGTGCGACAGCGGCGGCTTCTTGGGCGCCGACGACTGCCCCACCAACGCCTACGACATGCGGGCCTACAAGACCGCGAAGCTCCAGAACGTCGGCAACGACGCCAGTCATCCATCGGCCGACACGGTCATCCAATACCCGGACGGCTGCGGGCTCTATGACGTCTGGAGCGGCGCCGAATTCGGCGAGTCCACCAGCTACCAGCACGAGTTCCTCTTCCTCTTCGACTGGAACCTGCCCCCCCAGTGAGACCTGACAGGGCGGATCGCTCCCCGCGATCCGCCCTCGTCGCACCAGCGCGCCCAGGCGCTGTACACTTCTCCCGCTCATCCACGGAGGGAACCATGAAGAGCGCTCATGAGATGCTGGCCTCGCCGGAGTTCCGCAGCCTCGTCCGCAGGAAGTGGACCGTCTCCATCGTCCTGACGGTCTGCCTGTTCGCGGTGTACTACGGCTACATCCTGCTGATCGCCGTGGACAAAGCCTTCCTCGCCCGCAAGATCGGCGCCTATACGACGCTGGGCATTCCGTTCGGCGTCGCCGTGATCATCCTCTCCTGGGTCTTGACCGCCGTCTACGTGCTGTGGGCGAACGGCAGCCACGACGCGGCGGTGAAGGATCTCGGCGAGCAGGTCGGGGACTGATCATGCAGACCTCGCTCGGCACTCCCACGGCCTCGGCGATCCTCTTCTTCTTCCTCATCGTGGCGCTGACGCTGGCGATCACCTGGTGGGCGGCCAAGCGGACGCGCTCCACCCGCGAGTTCTACGCCGCCGGCCGCAGCGTCAGCGCCTTCCAGAACGGCCTGGCGCTCGCCGGCGACTACATGAGCGCGGCCTCGTTTCTCGGCATCGCCGGCCTCGTCTCGCTCAAGGGCTACGACGGGATGATCTATGCCACCGGCTGGCTCGTCGGCTGGCCGGCGCTGATGTTCCTCATCGCCGAGCCGCTGCGCAATCTCGGCAAATACACTTTCGCGGACGTGGTGGCGTTCCGCCTGCGCCAGACGCCGGTGCGCATCGCCTCGGCCGTCGGCGGCATCCTTACCGTGCTGCTCTACACCATCGCGCAGATGGTGGGCGCGGGCAACCTGATCAAGCTGATGTTCGGCATTCCTTACGAGGCGGCGCTGGTCATCGTCGGCGCGGTGATGCTCGCCTATGTGCTCTTCGGCGGCATGATCGCTACTACCTGGGTGCAGATCGTCAAAGCCGTCCTGCTGCTGGTGGGCGTCTCCATCCTCATGCTGCTGGTGCTGGCGCGGTTCGGCGGCAGCCCCGGCAATCTCTACGCCGCGGTCTCGACGCAGCTCGGCCAGGAGGCGCTCGAGCCCGGCGGTCTGATCGCCAGCCCGCTCGACGCCATCTCGCTGGGCCTGGCGCTGATGTTCGGCCTGCTCGGATTGCCTCACATCCTGATGCGCTTCTACACCGTGCCGGACGCGCGGGCGGCGCGCAAGTCCGTGCTCTACGCCACGGGCTTCATCGGCTACTTCTACATCATCATCCCCATCGTCGGCTTCGGCGCCGCCGTGCTGGTGGGCCGCGAG
>JBKPTH010000024.1:0-124231 GCA_046765915.1 Acidobacteriota bacterium
CTCCGCGGCCCAGGCGGCGGGCGAGACGGACAGGGCGCGCGGCCTCCTGGCGGGCGCCCGCGCCGATCTCAACGCGCTGCTCGGCCGGCCGCTCGACGGTCCGCTGGCGGTGAGCACCGGGCTGGACGCCGGGGCGCCGCCGCCCCTGGACGCGGCGGTCCGCCTCGCCCTGGCCTCCAGCGCCGAGCTCGCCGTGCTCGATCTCGGCATCGCCGAGCAGCAGGCGCAGGTGGAGCTGGCGCGCGCCGGGACGGTGCGGGACGTGACCGCCGACGCCGGGGTGCTCCACGACGCGCCGCCCGATTTCCTCTGGGGCTGGCGCGCGGCGCTCACCTTCACGCTGCCGGTCTTCACCCGCGGCCGGGAGCAGGTGCGGCTGGAGGAGGCGACGCTGGCGCGTCTGCGGGCGGAGCGCGATGCCGCGGCGGCGCGGCTGCGCGGCGAGGTCGCTTCCGCGGCCGCCGCCGCCGAGACCCAGCGGCAGGCGCTGCTGCGCTATCGCGACGAGGTCCTCCCCCGGGCCGCCGAGGTCGAGCGCATGGCGGAGGACTCCTACCGTTCCGGCCAGACCGGCCTCACCGCGCTGCTCCAGAGCCTGCAAGCGGTGCACGATCTGCGCCTCCAGGCGGTGCAGGCCGGGACCGACTACCAGAACGCGCTCGCCGACCTGGAGCGGGCGATCGGAGCGCCGCTGCCGTGAGAGCCCGAAGCCCTCACCACCCCGGCAATCTTCTTCGATACGTCCTTTCGGTCCTTGCTGTCCTTTTCGTCCTCTCCGCCTGCCGTCGTCCTGAGGAGGAGGCCGTGGAGACCGTCGAGACCGTTCCCGTCGAGGTGGCGAGGGCGAGCGCCGGTTCCGTTCGCCCGGTCGTGGCCGCCACCGGGGAGGTGAAGCCGGCGCCCGGCGCCGAGCTGCTGGTGGCGCCGCCGCAGGAGGCGCGCATCGCCGAGCTGCCGAAGTCGGTGGGCGACCGCGTGCAGCGCGGTGAGCTGCTGGTGCGCTTCGAAGTCCCGAGCCTGCAGGCGGACGCCGCCGCCAGGCGCTCGGACCTGGCGCGGGCCCAGGCGCAGCTCGAATCGGCCCGGCAAGCGGCAGACCGCCTCGCGGGTCTCTACGAGCGCGGCATCGCCGCGCACAGGGAGGTGGAGGACGCCCGGCGCGACCTCGTGCAGGCCGAGGCGAGCGTCGCCGAGGCGCGGAGCGCCGTGGCGGCCGCCGGCCGGCTCGCCGGTCGCGAGGTGGTGCGGGCGCCCTTCGCCGGCGTCGTCGCCGCCCGCTCGCATCAGCCGGGAGACCTCGTCGATCCAGGGGCGCCGGAACCGATCCTGCGCGTCATCGATCCCTCCCGGCTGCAGGTCGAGGCCGCCGTGCCCGCGGTCGATCTCGGCCATATCACGCAGGGCAACCCGGCGCGGGTGCGCGGCGCCTCCTTCCCGGATCAACAGGCCCGTGTCGTCGCGCGGCCGGCGGCGGTCGATGCCGCGACGGGGACCGCCCTGGTGCGGCTGGCCTTCGCCACGCCCCCGCCGTTTCCAGCGGGCCTGGCCGTGGACGTCGAGATCTACGGCGTTGAGCACTCCGCCGCCGTCCTCGTCCCCGCGGCGGCGCTGGTTCAAGAGGGAGCGGAGAGCTTCGTGTTCACGGTGGACGCGGGGAAGAAGGCCCACCGCCGCCCGGTGCGGGTCGGCGTGGTCGCCGCAGGTAAGGCCGAGATCCTCTCGGGAGTCGCGGCCGGCGAGACCGTCGTGGTGAGCGGCCAGGCGGCGCTGCCGGACGGCGCCATGGTGGAACCAACGGAGCCGTCGCGGTGAGCCTCGCCCGTTTCGCCGAGCGCCAGGGGCGCGCGGTGATCCTGGTCACGCTGCTGCTGGCGGGGGCCGGGGCCGTGGTGCTGCCGTCGCTGCCGAGCGACATCTATCCGCCGCTCCAGTTCCCGCGACTGCTGGTGATCGCGCACAGCGGCTCGCTGCCGGCGCGCGCCATGATGACGTCGGTCATCCGGCCGCTCGAGCAGGCGGCCATGGAGGTGCCCGGCGTGCGCCGGGTGCGCTCGCTGACCTTCCGCGGCGCCAGCGAGATCTCGGCCCAGTTCGATCCCAAGACCGACATGGCCGGGGCCCTGCAGTTCCTCCAGAACCGCGTCGCCGAGGCGCGCCAGGACCTGCCGGCGGAGACGGAGCTCACCGTCGAGCGCCTGATGGTCTCCGCCTTTCCCATGCTCAGCCTCAACCTGACGGGCGGCCTGCCGACGCCCGATCTCAATGACTACGCCTTCTTCGTCGTGCGCCCGGCGCTGGCGCGGGTGCCGGGCGTGGGGCGGGTCGAGGTGGACGCCACCGACACGCGGGAGATCGAGGTGGTGGCCGATCCAAACCGCCTGCTCGCCGCCGGATTGACCGTGGAAGACGTGGTCGCGGCCCTGCGGACGACCAACCGTCTGACCCCGGTGGGCCGCTACAACGCCGGCGGGCTGGAGCACCTGGTGCTCGCTTCGGCCCTCTGGGGCTCCGCGGCCGAGATCGCCGGCACGCCGGTGGCCGTGCGCAACGGCGCCGCCGTGCGCGTGGCGGACGTGGCCGAGGTCTTTCCCGGGGCTCCGGACCGCACCACCCTGATCACCGGCAACGGCCGCGACGCCGCGGTGGTCAGCGTTTCGCAACAGCCGGGAGCGAGCATCCTGGCCGTCAAGGCGGGGATCGAGGGGACGCTGAAAGACCTCACCCGTACGCTCCCCTCGGGGCTGCGTCTGTCGAAGGTCTACGATCTGGCGGAATTCGTGGCCACGGCCATCGCCAACGTGCGCGACGCCATTCTCGTCGGCGGCGCGCTGGCCGTGCTGGTGCTGCTGTTCTTCCTCCGCGATTGGCGGGTTACGCTCATCGCCTCGATCACCCTGCCGCTGACCGTGCTCGCCACCTTTCTCTTCATGCGGCTCTTCGGCGAGTCGATCAATCTGATGTCGATGGGCGGCCTGGCGGTGGCGATCGGCCTGGTGATCGACGATGCTGTGGTGATGGTCGAGAACATCCACCGGCGGCTGGCTGGCGGCCGCGGGGAGGCGGCGATCGCGGAGGCCACGGAGGAGCTGGTGGCGCCGGTCGTCGGCTCCACCCTGACGACGGTCGTGGTGCTCGCTCCTCTGGGCTTCCTCTCCGGCGTAGTCGGCCAGTTCTTCCGTGCCCTGTCTCTCACCCTCTCGGTTTCCGTGCTGATATCGCTCGTCTTGTCGTTGACCCTCATCCCCCTGCTCTCGCACTACGCCTATCGCCATGGGGAGCACGGCCAGGGCGAGCGCACCGGCCGCTGGGAGGGCTTCTACGCGCGGGCGCTCGCGGCGTCCGTGCGCCGTCCCTGGCTGGCGGTGGCCGCCGCCCTGGCGCTGGCCGTGGTGGGATACCTCCTCTACCTCGGGATGCCGAGCGGCTTCCTGCCGCCGATGGACGAGGGAGGCTTCGTCATCGATTACCTGACGCCGCCCGGCACGGCGCTCGCGGAGACCGACCGCCAGGTGCGCAAGGTGGAGTCCATCGTGGCCTCCACCCCGGAGGTGGCGGCCTTCTCACGCCGCACCGGAGCGGAGCTGGGCCTCTTCGCCACCCAGCCGAACAAGGGGGACATCCTGGTGCGGCTGAAGCCGCGGCGGCGGCGGCACCGCAGCGCCGCGGAGGTGATCTCCGGCCTGCGGCCGAAGATCGCCGAGGCGGTGCCCGGCATGGACGTCGAGTTCGTCCAGCTCCTGCAGGACATGATCGGCGATCTCGAGGGAGCGCCGAACCCGATCGAGGTGAAGATCTTCGGCGACGATCCCGCGACCCTCGCCGGCCTCGGCGAGCGCATCCAGCACGAGCTGGAGGGGGTGCAGGGAGTGGTGGATCTCGTGGGTCCCCAGCGGGGCGCGCCCGAGACCACCTGGCGGATCGATCCCGCCGCCGCCGGCCGCGCCGGGCTCACCGCCGAGGAGGTCGGCGGCCAGCTCGCCGCCGCCTGGCTCGGCGAGACGGCCACCGAGCTGCGGCTGGGCGACCGCGGCGTGCCGGTGCGGGTGCGCTATCCGGACCGCGACCGCTTCGATCCCGCGCGCCTGGCGCGCCTCACCTTGAAGACGCCGGAGGGCCGGCGGGTGCCGCTGTCGACCGTGGCGCGGCCGGTGACCGCCACCGGCGACGGCGAGCTCACCCGCGAGAACCTGCGGCAGATGGCCCTGGTGACGGCGCGGCTCGAAGGGCGCGACCTGGGGAGCGCCGCCGCCGAGATCGCAGGCCGGCTGCGCCGCCTGAAGCTGCCGGTGGGCTATTCGGCCGAGGTGGGCGGTCAGGCCGAGTCGCAGCGCCAGGCCTTCCGCGAGCTGACGCTGGTCTTCGGCACCGCCGCCGCGCTGGTGCTGCTCGTCCTCATCGTCGAGCTCCGCGCCGTGATCCCCGCCGTCATCCTCCTCCTCGCGGCGCCGCTCTCGTTCGGCGGCGCCTTCCTGCTGCTCCGCCTCGCCGGCTCGGAGCTCGACGTCTCCTCGGCCATGGGCCTGATCCTGCTGGTGGGCCTGGTGGTGAAGAACGGCATCGTGATGATCGACTACGCCCACCGGCTCCATGACGAGGGGCAGCCCTTTGCCGACGCGGTCGCCCAGGCGGCGCGGGTGCGCCTGCGGCCGATCCTGATGACCACCCTCTGCACCCTCTTCGGCCTGCTGCCGCTCGCCCTCGGCCTGGGCGCCGGGGCCGAGCTGCAGAAGCCGTTGGCGCTCGCCGTGATCGGCGGCCTCGGCCTCTCCACGCTGGTGACGCTGTTCGCCGTGCCCTCGGCCTACGTGGCCTTGCGGCGGGAGGAAAGACGATGAAAAGAGCTCTCCTGGCCCTGTCGATGATCCTCCTGGCGTCCGGCGCCGCGGCCGCCGCGGATCTCCCCTCCCTGGCGGCGGAGCCCTTCGCCCTGCCGGACGGCGAGGGCGGGATCGGCCTCGACGATCTCGCTTTCGTGCCGGGCCTGCACCGCGTCGTGGTGCCGGCGGGACGCACCGGCCGGCTCGACCTGATCGATCCGCAGACGCGGAAGCTGACGGAGATCGGCGGCTTCCAGACCTCGGCACCCGCCGCCGGCGGCCATGGCGCCGGGCCCACCTCGGTGGACGCGGGAAAGGGCTGGCTCTTCGCCATCGACCGCACGGCCTTGCGGCTGTCCGTCGTGGACCCGAAGCGGGGAACGATCGTCGCCGGAGCGCCGCTCGCCGGCAGCCCGGACTACGTGCGCTACGTGGCCGCGACGAACGAGGTATGGGTGACCGAGCCCGACAAGGATGGCATCGAGATCTTCGCCCTCTCCGCCGCCGATCCGCCGGTGCCCAGTCACGCGGCGTTCCTCGCCATTCCCGGCGGGCCGGAATCGCTGGTGATCGACGGCGGCGCCAGGCGTGCCTTCGCCAACCTGTGGAAGAGCTCGACCGTCGTCATCGATCTCGAGGCGCGCAAGGTCGTCCGGACCTGGCCCAACGGCTGCGAGGGGTCCCGCGGACTGGCGCTGGACGCCGGGCGCAAGCTCCTCTTCGTCGGCTGCGCGGAGGGAGGCGCGGACGTCCTCGACCTCGCGCACGGCGGCTCCATCAAGGACCGTTTCCGCTTCGGCGCCGGCACTGACATCGTCGCCTACAATCCCGCGCTCCATCATCTCTACGTGCCGGCCTCGAAGACCGGCCAGATGGCGGTCGTCGGGGTATCGAGCCAGGGCAAGCTCTCGCTGCTGGGCACCGTCGCGACCGCGCAAGGAGCCCATTGCGCGGTGGCCGACGACAGAAATCAGGTCTGGATCTGCGATCCCAAGGCAGGGCGGCTGCTGGTGGTCAGAGACACGCTGCCGTAGAACATGGAGGCTGACACCCAACCCTCTCGCCGCCTCGCCGGCTGGGCTCCCGTCCTGGCGGCGTGGGCCCTGCTCGCCGGCCTCTCGCTCGCGCTGCGGCCGCTGCTGCCGATCGACGAGACGCGCTACGCCTCGGTGGCCTGGGAGATGTGGACCCGCGGCGACTTCCTGGTGCCGCACCTCAACGGCCTCCCCTACAGCGACAAGCCGCCGCTGCTGTTCTGGCTTTGCCACTTCGGCTGGCGGATCTTCGGCGTCGACGAGTGGTGGCCGCGCCTGGTGCCGGCGCTCTTCTCGCTGGCGAATCTCTTCCTGACCTCCCGGCTGGCCCGGCGGCTGTGGCCGGAGCGGCCGGCCGTCGGCCGCGCGGTGCCTTTCGTGCTCCTGGGTTGTCTGCTGTGGAGCGTCTTCACCGGCATGCTGATGTTCGACATGCTGGTGACTTTCTGCGTGCTGCTGGCGCTGCTCGGGCTGCACGGCGCCTGGACGCGCGGCGGCGCCCGCCCCTGGCTCCTGGTGGGGGCGGCGCTGGGACTGGGTATTCTGGCCAAGGGACCGGTGGTGTTTCTGGCTCCCCTGTTCACGGCCGTCCTTGCGCGCTGGTGGGGAGGACGGAGACCGGCGCCGCGGTGGTGGCTGGGACTGGGGGCCGCCGTGCTGCTCGCCGCCGCCATCGCCCTCGCTTGGGCGCTGCCGGCGGCGCGCGCCGGCGGCGAGGCCTACGGCAACGCCATCCTCTTCTCGCAGACCGGGGAGAGGATCGTCAAGTCCTTCGCCCACCTGCGGCCCTGGTGGTGGTATCTGCCTTTGCTGCCGGTGCTCCTCTTCCCCTACTCCATCTGGCCGCCGCTGTGGCAGGCCGCCCTGCGGCCGCGCCCGCGCGCCATGGATGCGGGGATGCGCTTCTGCCTAGCGTGGACGCTGCCGACCCTGGCCGCCCTCTCGCTGATCAGCGGCAAGCAGCCGCACTACCTGCTCCCCCTGCTGCCCGGCTTCGCGCTGCTCGCCGCACGCCTGCTGGACGCCCCCGCCGCCGTGCCCCGCCGCTCGTGGCTGGCCCCGCCCCTCGCCGTCCTGCTGCTGGTGGCCGGAGCGGTGATCGCGGCGCCGCTGCTCGCCGGCCGGCTCGGCCTGCCGCCCTGGGTGAGGGAGATTTCACCCGCCGGCGGCGTGTTCCTTCTCGTTGCGGTCGCCGCCTGCGTCCTCGCCGCCGGGCGGATCTTCCGCCGGCCCGCCGAGGCTCCGGCCCTATTCACCTTGCTCCTCGTCACCGGGCTCTACGCCGGCGGCGCCGGAGCGCTGCGGCGGCATTACGACGTGACTCCCGTGGCACGCCATCTCGCAGCGCTGGAGCGGCAGGGACGGCCCATCGGCTACGTCGGCGAGTACCACGGCCAGTTCCATTTTCTGGGCCGGCTCGAGCGGCCTTTCGCCCAGGTGCCGCACGGCGCGGAGTCGAGCTGGCTGGCCGGACATCCCGGCGGCAGGCTGGTCGAGGACGTCCGCGACCTGCCTCCCGGCGCCCGCGCCGAGTACACCCGGCCATACCGTACGGGCTCTCTGGCGGTGTGGGGGCATTGAATCGGCGGGTCATCCAGTGCTATATCCGCCCGCGTAGCATGCCAGGGCGTCCCTGACGACGCGAAAGCGATCCAGAGATCATGATCCGCGGAAGGCCGCTGGCCCTCGGGGCCGTCTTGTTGTCTCTCGCCGCGTGGCTGCTCGCGTCCGCGCCCGCGTACGCCGGGCCGCCGGTGGCCATCGGCGCCACCGCCGGACGCTTCAGCGCCCTGCGCGGCGACCCCGGCTATGAGACCGGCTGGGAGCTGCGCTTCGCGCCGCGGCGTTTCCGCTGGCTGCCGCGCGCCGTGCCGGATCTCAGCCCCGCCGCCGGCGCCATGGCGACCGCGCAGGGCAGCCTCTACGTCTACGGCGGCTTCCGTTGCGACCTGCCGCTCGGCAAGGCCTGGACGGTGAGCCCGCAGTGGGCGGCGGGCCTCTACTACTGGGACGGCGGGCGCGATCTCGGCGGCGCGGTCGAGTTCCGCTCGGGCATCGAGCTGTCGCGCCGCATCACCGCGTGGTCGCGCCTCGGCCTGACGCTCTATCACCTCTCGAACGCCGGCTTCTACACGCGCAACCCGGGGAGCGAGTCGCTGGTGGTGACGTATACGGCGCGGCTGTGACCTCACCCCAACCCCTCTCCTAAAGGAGAGGGGCTTTAAAAGGCTTGTTGCGGTCTTTCTCCCCTCTCCTTTAGGAGAGGGGCCGGGGGTGAGGTCGAGCGGGCAAGACCGGCGCCCTATGCTATCCTCGGGCCATGGCGGTGGATCCCGAGCTGTTGGAAATCCTGGTCTGTCCGAAGTCGAAAGGCGAGCTGGAGCTGATCGAGCTGCCGCAGGACGTGCGCGCGCCGCTGGTGGAGAAGTACCGCGAGCACTTCCGCGACGAGGAGCCGGTCGTCGAGCAGGGGCTCTACTGCGCCGCCTCCGGGCTGGTGTACCCGATCGTCTCGGACATCCCGATCATGCTCATCGAGGAGGCGCTCCCCGCCTCCGCCGTCGGGCGCTGAGGCCTGCGCCGGCCCGCGGCCCGCCGAACGTCCGGCCGTGCAATCCCCCTTCGAGGCCTCCGACTCCCGCGCCCAACGCGCCGGCTATTGGCTCTTCGTCTCCCACCTCGCCACCATCTTCAGCATCGCCGCCTCGAACATCCTTCTCGGGCTGACCATCCTCTCCCTCCCCTGGACGCGCCCGCGCCGCGTGCCGTGGGCGGATTTCGCGCCGTTGCTGATCCCCCTGGGACTGTACGTGCTGCTGCTCGCGGGCTCCATCGTCGCCTCCTCGGACCCCGGGACGAGCGTGCGCGGAGCGACCGAGGTGTTCAGCCTGACGACGCTGGTGCTGGCGCTGCTGCTGGTGCGCGGCGAGCGGCAGATGCGGCTCGCCGTGGACGCCGTGATCCTGGTGGCGACGCTGCTCGCCGGCGTCGGGCTCGCGCAGTATCTCTTCGGCTATGGCGACATCGAGCGGCGGATCCGCGGTTCCTTCTCGCACTACATGACCTTTTCGGGAGTCCTGCTGATCGGCGATCTGCTGCTGGTCTCCACCATGGTGTACGGCGGCCGCTGGCGCAGCCTTTGGCGGTGGGCGGCGCTGGCGATCCTCAACGTCGCCCTGCTCGGCAGCCTCACCCGCAACGCCTGGGTGGCCCTGGTCATCACCCTGACCGTGCTGGTGGTGATCCGCGCGCCGCGGCTGCTCCTCGCCTACCTGCCGGCGGCGGTGCTGTTCGTGGTCCTGGCGCCGGTGCCCCTGCTGCACCGGGTGATGTCGATCGCCGATCTGCGGGACCCCTCCAACTACGACCGCCTCTGCATGCTGGAGGCCGGCCTGGCCATGATCCGCGAGCGCCCGCTCTTCGGCCTCGGCCCGGAGCTGGTGGAGAGGCGGTACGCCATCTATCGCTCGCCCGCGGCGCCGCGCTACGAGGTGCCCCACCTCCACGACAACCTGCTGCAGCTCGCCGCCGAGCGCGGACTGCCCGCCCTCGCCTCCTACCTGTGGCTGACCGGGGCCGCCATCGCCGCCGCGTGGCGGGGGTTCCGGCGCCAAGGCGGGAGTAGGGGGCGCCGGGCCGATCTGTACGTGGGCGCGATGCTCGCCCTGCTCGCCTTCAACCTGGCGGGCCTCTTCGAGAACAACTGGGGGGACACCGAGGTGCAGCGTCCGGTGCTGTTCGTGCTGGCGCTCCCGTTCTGCCTGCGGGCGGGGGAGCGCGCCGAGGACGAAGGAAGCTAGGATTACGGCATGCGGCTCCTGTTGGTCGAGGACGAGCCCCTGCTGGCCCGGCGGCTGGTCAAAGGCCTGCGCGAGGAGGGCTACGGCGTCGATCACGCCACCAGCCGCGCCGAGGCCGCCGAGCTGGCGGCGGCCGCCGACTTCGATCTCATCCTTCTCGACCTGCGCCTGCCGGATGGCCCGGGCCTCGACCTGCTCGTGCGCTGGCGCCGGGAAGCGCTGGCGACGCCGGTGCTCATCCTCACGGCCATGGACGGCATCGAGGACCGCGTCCGGGGTCTCGACGCCGGGGCGGACGACTACCTGACCAAGCCTTTCGCTTTCGAGGAGCTGCTGGCGAGGACCCGCAGCCTGCTGCGACGCCGGAGCGCTCCGCCCCTCCAGGTGCTCGCATGCGGGGATCTGCGTCTGGACCGCACCCGCCGGCAGGTGGAGCGGCGAGGTGAGAGCCTGGATCTGACCGCCAAGGAGTTCGCGCTCCTGGAGTACTTCATGCTGCATCCGGGAGCCGTCCTCGATCGCGCGACGATCTCCGGGCACGTCTGGGATTTCGGCTACGAGGCGAGATCCAACGTCATCGACGTCATCGTGACCCGGCTCCGCCGCAAGCTGGAGGCGGGCGGCGGACCGCGGGTGCTCCATACCGTGAAGGGAGCCGGCTACGTCTTCCGTCCATCGCGGGGAGGTGAAGGATGAGCGGCCGGCGCTCGTTCAAGAACGATCTCACGATCTGGTCGGCCAGCATCTTCTTCGTTCTCTACGCCGCGGCTTCCGGCACCATCCTGGCCCTGGAAGCGACGAACGACCGGCAGCAGCTCCGCAGCGTGCTCTATAACCAGGCCGAGAGCCTGGCCAGCTACTACGCCGCCAGCAACCGCACGGACTACCCCGAGCTGCGCCTGCTGGAGAAGGAGCTGCCGATCCCCGTCTGGTTGCGCATCGTCGAGCGCGGCAAGGTGTTGGCGGCGACGCCGAACGCGCCGGCGGTTGCGGTGGCTCCGGCGGACGCCGGCGTCGGCGGGGAGCTGCGCTTCCAGGAGATGGCGGGAGGGGAGCCCCTGGCCGTCGTCCGCCATCCGGTGTGGACCCGGCCCGGCCTCTTCGTCGAAGCGTTCGCCTCCACCGCCCCGCTGCGGGAGCGGCTGCGCAATCTGGCCGTCATCCTCGCCCTGGCCGGGCTGCTGCTCGTGCCGCTCGCCGCTCTCGGCGGGCGCATCCTGGCGGCCCGTGCGCTGCGTCCGATCAAGGACATGGTCGCCTCCGTCCGCGCCCTCGACACGAGCCATCTCGAAGAGCGCCTCGCCGTGCCCGCCGCCCGCGAACTGGCGGACCTGAGCCGCGAGTTCAACGACCTCCTGTCCCGGTTGGAGGAGAGCGTCGACCGGATGCGCCGGTTCACCGCCGATGCCTCGCACGAGCTGCGGACCCCGGTCAGCATCCTGCGCACCGGGATGGAAGTCGCCCTGCGCCGCGAGCGCGGCGTCGAGGAGTACCGGGAGCTGCTGCGGGAGAACCTGCTGGAGATCGACCGCATTCAACGCATCGTCGAGGGCCTCCTCACCCTGGCGCGCGAGGAGGCCCAGGGCGGACCCCAGGTCGCGGCCCTGCCCGTCGACCTGGCCGGGGTCGTGGAATCGGCCGTCCAGACGGTCTCGCCCCTGGCGACGCAGAACGCCGTCGTCCTCACCAGCCACATCGAGCGGCCGGTCCAGGTGCTCGGCGACTCCGACCGCCTCCGCCTCGCCGTCCTCAACCTGCTGGACAACGCGGTCAAGTACACGCCGCCGGGCCGCAGCGTCGAGATCGCTCTCGAGCGGCGGGAGGAAGAGGCCCGCCTGGTGGTCGCCGATCAGGGGAGAGGGGTCCCGGCGGGGGAGCGGCCCTTCATCTTCGACCGCTTCTTCCGCGGCCAGGGAGCCCGCGGAGGCTCCGGTGGAGGCCTGGGCCTGAGCGTCGTCCGCTGGGTGGTGGAGAGCCACGGCGGGCGGGTCCAGCTCCTCGACGCCAAGGGTCCGGGAGCGACCTTCGAGGTGCGCCTCCCGCTGCTGACCTGAGCGCTGCCGCGGCCGCTCCATTCATCCTCCATTCATGCAAGAATGTGGGGATGCCGCGTGCCTTATGGCCAACCTTTTCAACGAAGACCCGCTGACTGCGCCAGCCGTCGTATCCGAGGCGCATCTCGCCCAATTGCGGGAGAGGATCGACGTCTTGAACGGCAGGATTCTGGCCCTCCTCCAGGAGCGTGCCGAGGTCGTGCTCGAGATCGCCGGCGTGAAACAGGCCCTGAAGCTGGGCCCTTACGATCCGCGGCGCGAGGAGGACATGCTCCAGCGCCTCATGGCCGCGCCGGCCGGCCCTATCGGGGCGGCCGATATCCGCGAGATCTTCACCGCCATTTTCCGTGCCTGTCTCGTCATCCAGAACCGCGCCGGGAACGGGAGACCCGCATGAAGACGACCAACGTGAAACAGCCTGGAAAGTCCTTTCGCGAGCGGACGGAGGACCGGCTCTTCGCGGCGCCGCGCCGACGCATCGACGACTTCAATTTCGGCAAGGACACCGCCGTCGTCTTCGACGACATGCTGGACCGCTCGGTGCCTTTCTATGCGGAGATCCAGCGCCAGGTGGCGGAGCTGGCGGCCGACTTCGCCGCCGAAGGCACGGCCGTCTACGACCTCGGGTGCTCCACCTGCACGAGCTTCCTGCAGATCTCCCGCGCCCTGCCGGCCGGCGCCGACGTGCGCTTCGTCGGCATCGACTCCTCGCCCGAGATGCTGGAGATCGCCCGCCAGAAGCTCACCGAGGCGGGGTTCGCCTACGAGTACGAGCTGCGCTGCGCCGACCTCGACCGCGAGATCGACATCCGCGACGCCTCCGTCGTGCTGCTCGTCCTCACCCTGCAGTTCGTCCGGCCGTTGCAGCGGGAGCGGCTGATCCGGCGCATCGCTCAGGGCATGGCCGAGAACGGCTGCCTGATCCTGGTGGAGAAGGTGCTCGGCGAGAGCTCCACTTTCAACCGCCTGTTCATCAAGCACTATTACGAGATGAAGAAGCGGAACGGCTACAGCGAGCTGGAGATCGCCCAGAAGCGGGAGGCGCTGGAGAACGTGCTGATCCCCTACCGGCTCGAGGAGAACAAGGACCTGCTGCGCGGCCAGGGCTTCCAGCACGTCGACGTCTTCTTCAAGTGGTACAACTTCTGCGGCATGCTGGCGATGAAGTAGCGGCCGGACCATCGCGCTTGTGATCGACTCCCCTTCCTCCACGGCGGCCGCCTCTCCGGGCTGGCGCCGATTGCTGGCGCCCCTCGGCCGGTTCTTCTTCAAGTTCCGGGACCTGCTGTTCCCGCTGGTGTTCTTCGGTCTGGCGCTGGCCAGCTATCCGCGCCTCTTTCGCGGCAGCGAGCGCTGGGACCGCGTGCTCGACGCCGTCGGCATTGCGGTGGCGCTCTGCGGCCAGCTCCTGCGGGCGGCGGTGATCGGCTTCGCCTACATCCGGCGCGGCGGCAAGAACAAGCAGGTCTTCGCCGACTCGCTGGTGCAGGAAGGGGTGTTCGCTCACTCGCGCAACCCGCTCTATCTCGGCAATTTCCTCGCCCTCGTCGGCTTCTGCCTGATCCACAACTCGACGCTGTGCTATGCCGTCGGCATCCCTTTCTTCGCCCTCGCCTACCTGGCGATCGTCGCCGCCGAGGAGGAGTACCTCCAGCAAAAGTTCGGCGCGGAGTACGAGGCGTACTGCCGCCGGGTGCCGCGCTTCTTCCCCGCCGTCCGCGGCCTGCGCGCCACGCTGGGGGAGATGGAGTTCGACTGGCAGCGTCTGATCCGCAAGGAGTACGGCTCGACGTTCGCCGGCGCTTCCTGCATCCTCGCGCTCCTGGTCTGGGACGAGTACGTGCGCCACGGCCGCGTCGGCGCCGCGAGCGCGCTGGCGGCGGCGGCCTGGGCGTGGGTGCCGCTGGCGGCCGCCTACCTCATCGCCAGATACCTCAAGAAGAGCGGAGCCCTGGGGACCGGCTGACTCGCGGAGCGGGTATAGTCCCGCTCCATGGCGGGGCTCCTCCGCTCGGCACGGCCGTTGCACCGCCCCGCGGCGAGAGAGGCTGCTTCAGGGGCTCGGCACCGCACGACCGCAATTGAACGCCCGGAAAAGAGGACAGGGATTCGCCGCGTGCGTCTCGATCAGCTACTGGTGGAGCGGGGGCTGTTCACGAGCCGCGAGCAGGCGCGGCGGGCCGTGATGGCCGGTATTGTCGAGGTGGAGGGAAAGAGGCTGGACAAGCCGGGTACGGCGGTCCGCGAGGAGGCCCGCGTCGCGGTCGTGGCACCGGCGGAGCCCTTCGTCTCGCGGGCCGGCAGGAAGCTGGCGCACGCCCTGGACCATTTCGGCGTCGATCCCGCCGGCCGCGTCTGCCTCGACGTCGGCGCCTCCACGGGCGGCTTCACCGACTGCCTCCTGCAGCGCGGCGCGGCGCGGGTCTATGCCCTCGACGTCGGCTACGGACAGCTCGACCAGCGGCTGCGCAACGATCCGCGGGTGACGGTGATGGACCGGATCAACGCGCGCCATCTCGCCCCCGACGCCCTGCCGGAGCCCTGCGATCTGATCACCGTCGACGTCTCGTTCATCTCGCTGCTCAAGGTGGTGCCGGCCCTGCTGCCGCACCTGGCGCCGGGAGGCCTCCTGCTGCCGATGATCAAGCCGCAGTTCGAAGCCGGCCGCGGCGCGGTGGGGAAGGGCGGCATCCTGCGCGACGAGGAGGTCCGCGGCCGGGTGATCCGCGACTGCGTCGCGGGGCTCGCCGCCCTGGGCCTCGAGCCGCTCGGCGTCTGCGACTCGGCCGTCCCCGGCAGCGGCGGCAATCGCGAGGCGTTCGCCCTCTTCCGCCGGAGCGCGCCATGAGCGGCCGCAAGCGCGGCGGCCGGAAGTTCCAGCGCGTCGGCATCGTCGCCAAGGTGGCGAGCCGGGAGGCCGTCCACACCGCGCACGAGCTGGCCGAGTGGCTGCGCCGGCGCGGCCTCGAAGCCGCCCTCGACGAGGCGACGCTGCGCGCCCGCGGCATCGAGGGCGAGCGGCCGTTCAGCGTGCGCGAGGCCTACGACCTGGTGGTGGTCCTGGGGGGAGACGGCACCCTGCTCTCGGTGGCGCGGACGCTGAAGCCGGGAGTGCCGATCCTCGGCGTCAACCTCGGCAATCTCGGCTTCCTCACCGAGATCAACCGCGTCGAGCTCTACCCCGCCCTGGTGCAGGTGCTGGCCGGGCAGTTCCGCGTCGAGGAGCGCTCGCTCTTCGAGGTCGAGCTGCAGCGGAACGGCGGCGCGCCGGTCTCCTACCGGGTGCTCAACGACGCCGTGATCACCAAGAGCGCGCTCGCCCGCATCATCGAGCTGACGCTCAAGGTCGATGGTCACCTGATCGCCCGCTTCCGCTCCGACGGCCTCATCATCTCCACGCCCACCGGCTCCACCGCCTACAACCTGTCGGCGGGCGGGCCCATCGTCAATCCTCTGCTGCCGGTCGCCGTGCTGACCCCCATCTGCCCGCACGCGCTGTCGATGCGCCCCATCGTGGTGCCCGACGCCGGGCCCATCGAGGTCACCCTGGAGACGCAGCGCGAGGAGGTCTACCTGACGCTGGACGGGCAGGAAGGGACCTCCCTCGGCTACCGCGACACGGTGCACGTCACCCGCAGCGCCACGCCGGTAAGGCTCGCCAAGGTGAGCGGGCGCAGCTTCTACCGCAGCCTGCGCGGCAAGCTGCGCTGGGGCGGCCTGCCGGGCGAGGCGGCGGAGGAGGGCGAGCCGGGAGGATCGGCGTGAACGAGACGCCGCCTCCGCCGCCGCGGGAAACCGGCCGGCGCCGGCACGGCCGGGTGAGGCGGTGGGTGGTGCGCCCCTTCGTCTGGGGGCTCGTCCTGCTCCTCAGCCTGCTCGCCGCCGGCCTGCTTCTCCTGCAGAGCCAGTTCGCCCGCGAGCGGGCGTTCGCCCGCATCGTCCGCCAGACGTCGGATTTTCTCGGCCGCCCCGTCCGCATCGGCGAGATCGAGTACACGCTCTTCCCCCTCGCCATCGAGCTGCGCGACGTGGTGGTCCCCGGCCCGCGGCCCACCGATCCGCCGGTCGCCCGGGCGCCGCTCGTGCGCCTGCAGCTCAAGGTCAAGGACCTCGAGGGCCGCGTCTTCGATCTCGAACAGATCGTGATCGAGCGCCCCGAGGTCTACCTCCAGTTCAATCCGGACGGCACCAGCAACCTGCCCGAATTCCGCGCCCGGCCGGGCGGCCCGAAGCGCTTCGACGTCCGCATCGGCCACATCCTCGTCGAGGATGGGGTCTTCCGCGTCAACGAGCGCAGGCTGCCCCTGACGCTCGAAGCGCGGGCGGTGTGGGGACGGCTGATCGGCCGCGCCGAGCGCGGCGGAGAGGGGGGGAACCGCCTGGACGCCCTGGTCACCGCCCAGGAGGTGGTGACGACGCTGCCGCGGGCGCGGCCCTACCGCTTCACCCTCTCCGCCAAGGGGAGCGTGCTGCCGCAGGAGGGCCGGGTGCGCATCGCCACCGCCCGCCTGGCCAGCCCGGACGTCGGCGCCAGCGCTAGCGGCTTCGTCGACTACCGCGCCGCGAGCCGCCGGGTGGAGCTGGCGATCGACGGCCGGGGCGCGGCTCATATCGCCAACCGGCTCGGCTACATGGAGCAGCCGGTCGAGGGGCTCGTCTCCGCGCACGCCCGTTTCGTCTGGACGCCGGACGGCTGGAGCTATTCCGGCACCGCCTCGGCGCCCCGCATCGCCGCGCTCAACCGCGTCATCGAGGACATCCAGGCCTCCTTCCTCGGCGAAGCGGACCACCTGGACGTGCAGGTCCGGCGGTCGCGCTACGCGCGCGGCACCGTCAACGGGCTGATCGCCGTCGACACCCGCGGCACGGGGAAGCCGGGCACGCCGGTGAAGCTCGATCTCGACTACGCGGACCTCTCGCTCCGGCAGCTCATCGACGATCAGTTTCCGGGGGAGGACCTGCCCATCGTGGGCGGGCTCTCCGGCCGCGCCCGCGGCACTCTCGACTACCGCTTCAACACCGAGGCGCCGCTCGCCGGCCGCGGCCGCGCCGACGTCTACGTGCGGGGGACGAGCGAGACCGGGCTGCCGATCACCGGCCACCTTCCCATCGACCTCGACGGCGGCGTGATCTCCAGCCGCGACCTGCACCTGACCGCGCCGGGCCAGGACGTGACCTCGCCGGGCTTCACCTACGATCTCGAGCGCGGCACCGGCAGGTTCGACTTCCGGCTGGTGAGCCGCGACGTCGGTCCCCTGGGTCCCGTGCTCATGGGGCCGCCCGCGCGCGGCGAGGAGCCGGACTTCTGGCTGCCCACCGCGGGGCGCGGCACCGCCGAGGGCTCGATCGATTTCGCGCGCCAGGACTACTCGCTGCGGTTGCGTCTGAACCTCGAGAACGTGGTGGCGCCGGTCACCACGGCGGATACGGTCCGCGGCTCGTTCGCTTTGAACCCGCGAGCGGTGGAGGACCTGCGGCTGGAGCTCACCCGCAGCGGCGGCGCGCTGATGCTGACCGGCCGCATCCCTCTCCCCGCGCCGGGGCGCCGGGCGGCCTCGCAGCCTATCGTCCTGGCCGTAGACGCCGCGCAGTGGCCCGCCGCCGGTCTCGCCTGGTTCCTGGGGCCGGAGCTGGCGCGGCAATTCGAGGGCGAGCTCTCCGGCCGCGTCGATCTCACGGGCTCCCCCGACCGCCTCACCGGCCGCATCGACGCCCGGGTCGAGCACCTGGTGGCCTTCGGCGCGCCGCTCGGCCAGGCGCGGGCGGCCGTGGCCTTCGATGGCGGCCGCGTCACCGTCGAGCGCGGGCAGCTCGAGATGCCCGCCGGAACGGTCTTCGCCCAGGGCAGCTTCGACCAGGCGACCGAGGCGCTGAACCTCACCGTGATGGCGCCGTCGCTGTCGCTGGCGGCCGAGCCGTTCGCCCGCTACCTGGGCGGCGGGCTGAGCGGCCGCATGAGCATCGAGGCGGCCGCCTCGGGAACGCTGCGCGAGCCGCGGGCCACCCTCGCCGTGCGCGGCCAGGACCTCGTGTTCCAGGGCCACGCGCTGCAGCAGCCGGGGGACACGGCGGTGCAGGCGACGTGGGACGGCCGGCGGGTGGACGTTCGCGGCTCCCTGCTCGGCCTCGCTTCCTTCCAGGGAGGAGGGAGGCTCGACCGTCAGGGCGCCGGCGTGACGATCGACCTGCGCAGCGACCAGCTCGGCGTGCTCGCGCGGGCCTTCTCGCCGCGCGCCCTCCCCGAGTTCACCGGCTCGCTGGTGGGCGCCACGACGCTCGACGCCGACTTCGGCGCCGGCGCCTTCCGCGCCGGGCTCACGCTCGCCGACCTGCGGCTGCAGTATCGGGGACGGACCATCGCCAGCCGCGAGCCGGTGGTGGCGGAGATCACCCCCGAGCGGGTGACCATCCGCTCATTCTATCTCGGCGAGCCGGGCACCGACAACGAGCTGTTCGTCTCCGGCGAGGTCGGCTTGCGAGAAGGAGCGCCCCTCGACCTGCGCTTCCAGAGCACCATCGCCGCCTCCTGGGCGGAATTCTTCCTGCCCGACTACCGCATCACGGGCGCGCTCGACCTGCTGGGGGCCGTGCGCGGCACGGCGGAGAATCCGTCGCTCAGCGGCCAGGGCGAGGTCCGCGATGCGCAGGTGATCGTGCCCAGTCTCGCCCAGGCGTTCGAAGACGTGCACGGTTTCCTGAGCTTCAACCGCGACCGCATCTTCCTCGACGAGCTCTACGCCCGCCTGGGCGGCGGCACCCTGCGCGCCTCCGGAACGCTGGACCTGCCCCGTCCCGAGCGCGGGGTCGCCTATCGCCTCAACGTCTCGGCGCAGGACATCAGCCTGCGCTTCCCGGAGTTCCTCCTCAACCGCGGCAACGCCGAGGTGGCGCTGATCTCGAGCGACCTGGGGCGGCAGATCGTCGGCCAGGTGGATCTCGAGCGCTCCCTCTACGTCGAGGACGTGCCGGTGGACCTGCTGCAGTTCATCCAGCGCATCTTCCAGCGCCAGCGCCTGGAGCTCGCCGAGACCGGCGACTTCGAGTCCACCACCCAGCTCAACCTCGCCGTCCGCGGCCCCGACGCGCTGCGCGTCCGCAACAACGTCGCCAATCTCCAGGGCGACGTCAGCCTCACCGTGCGCGGTACCCTGGCGCGGCCGGTGATCTTCGGCGAGGTGGACATCGATCCCGGCGGCACCCTGGTGTTCTCCGACAACGAATACGAGGTGCAGCGGGGGAGCCTCACCTTCAGCAATCCCAACCGCGTCGATCCGGTGATCGACCTGGTGGCGCAGACGGAGGTCCAGGGGTTCGGCATCACCCTCAATCTCGGCGGCACGCTGGAGCGGCCGGACATCAACTTCGCGTCGGACGCCAACCTGGCGGACCTCGAGATCGTGTCGCTGATCGCCACCGGCCAGCGCCCCACGGAGGGCCCGCTGCCGGCGAATCGCGCCGAGGAGGAGATCGCCCCCAACGTCGCGGCGCGCCAGTTCCTCTACGGCCAGGCGGCTTCGGCCATCTCCCAGCGGGTCGGCAACATCTTCCGCTTCGACCGCTTCCGCATCGATCCCATCGTCGAGGCCGGGCAGCCGGTCTCGGGCATCGGCGTCACCGTCGGCAAGCGCCTCTCCCGGGACGTCTTCGTCACCTATTCCAGCGAGCCGGGCACCAACCGGCAGTACATCGTCCAGGTCGAATGGCAGCTCCGCAAGAACGTCACCCTGGTGCTCACCCAGGCCGGCGACGGCAGCTACGCCGTCGATACCCAGTGGCGGCGGCGGTTCTGAGGGGGATGGGTAGATTGAGCATCCTGCCTCCCTCCGCGCGACGGGCATTCTGGCTGCTCCTTGCCCTGCTCGCCGCGGGACCGGTCCGGGCACAGACCGAGGCCGCCGCCGAACCCCCCGCCGACACCGGACCCACCGTCACCGCCATCGAGGTGCGCAGCGACGCGCCTCTCGACGAATCGCTCGATCTCGAGAACCTCGTCGAGACCGAGGTGGGCCAGCCGCTCACCGCGGAGCGCATCCGCCATACCCTGCGGAACCTCCAGGCCACCGGCTCCGCGGCGGAGATCGAGCTCTACACCGAGGACGATCCGGCGCGGGGAGGCGTCGTGGTGACGATCGTCTTCCGGGCCGTGGTGCTGGTGGAAGCGGTGCGCATCGAAGGCGAGCTGGGGCTGCCGCGCGACGACCTGCGGCGCGCCGTCCCTCTAACGGAAGGCGAGCCGCTCGCCGAGGAGAAGGTGCTGCTGGGTGTGTACGATCTCCAGGACCTCTATCAGCGCAGCGGTTACTTCCAGGGCACGGCCCGCGTCAGCGTGCAGACGGACGAGGCGCGGCGGCGGGCGGTGGTGACGTACCAGATGAAGAGCGGCGCCCGGGCCACCATCGGCACCATCGCCTTCGACCACCCCGTCGATCCCCTCGCGCCCGCCGCCCTGGTGCACGAGCTGCGGCTCAAGCCCGGCGATCCCTTCCGCCGGCAGACGCTCCGCGAGGACGCCGAGCGGCTGCAGGCCTGGCTCATCCGGCGGGGGTACGGCGCGGCGCGGGTCGACCCTCCGCTGGAGGACTACGACCCGGCGACCAACACCGTCAAGCTCACCTATCCCATCGAGGTCGGGCCCAAGATCACCCTCGTCGTCATCGGCGCCGACGAGAAGACGCTGCGGCGCAAGGGGCTGCTGCCGTTCCTCGGCGAGAGCGGCTATGACGAGGCCCTGGTGCTGCAGGCGGTCAACCGGCTGAAGAGCTATTTCCAGGAGCAGGGCCATTACGACGTGAGCGTCGAGACCGAGGAGAAGCGCAGCAACGGCGAGCTGCAACTGACGTTCCGCATCGAGCCGGGCCCGGTCTACGTCCTGCGCCAGATCACCTTCTCCGGCAACGACGAGGTCCCGGAATCCGAGCTGCGCCAATTGATGATCACCTCCGAGCGCAGCCTCCTGCGCCGCGGCAGCGGCCGGCTCGTGCAGCACGAGCTGGACGAGGACGTCGAAAACCTCCGCCGCTACTACGCGCTCCATGGTTACCTCAAGGCCGAGGTGGGACCGCCCCAGGTGGAGAAGCTGGGCGGCGACCTCCGGCTCGCCATCCCCATTCGCGAGGGCGCGCGCCAACGGGTCGTCAGCCTCAGTTTCGAAAACGTCCACGCCCTCGATATCGGCGAGATCAAGAAGAACCTGCCGCTCAAGGAGCGCGAGGGCTTCCATCCCGTCCTCCTGGAGAGCACGCTCGACGCCATCCGGGCCGAGTACGCGGCGCGCGGCTACGTCCAGGCCCAGGTCTCGGCGCGTCAGGACTGGAATCCGGACCATACCCTGGTGGACGTCGTCATCCAGGTCCTGGAGGGACCGCAGCAGGTGGCGGACCGCTTCGTGGTGCGCGGCAACGAGCGCACCACGGGCGAGGTGATCCGCCGCTCGCTCGATCTGAAAAAGGGCGATCCCATCAGCGACGTCAAGCTCCTCGAGGTGGAGCGCAACCTCTACCGTCTGGGCATCTTCTCGCGCGTGGACGTCGACCTCATCCGCGCCGACCTCGACACCACCGACCGCGACGTGCTCGTGCGCGTCGAGGAAGGCAAGCCGCGCACGCTCATCTACGGCATCGGCTGGGATTCGGTGGACAAGGTGCGCGGCCTCGTCGGCTTCAATCACAGCAACGTCGCCGGCCGCGCCTACAGCCTGCGCACGGACCTGCGCTGGAGCGAGCGCAACAGCCGCTTCCGCGTCGCCTTCAACCAGCCCTATCTCGGCGCATACCCGATTTCCCTCACCTCCACGGTGTTCTACGAGGAGGAGGCCCGGCGGCAGGAGCAGCCTTACGACGTGACCCGTTACGGCGCGCGTAGCGAGGCGTCGCGGATCTACGGCAACCGCCGCGTCAGCCTCGCGCTCGACTACCGCAGCGTCGAGCTGAAGAACATCGATCCGAGCGTCGTCTCCAACGAGATCGAGCGGCGCAACCAGCCCTACCAGATCACCAGCCTGGTGCCGACCTTCTTCTGGGACCGCCGCGACGACCCGATCTCCACCACCCGCGGCTGGAGCACGCTGCTGCAGCTCCAATATGCCTTCCCCGCCTTCGAGACGGACACCGAATTCCTCAAGCTCTTCGTGCAGCAGACCCACTTCTTGGATCTCGGCCATGACAACGTGCTGGTGGCGAGCACGCGCTTCGGCGGCATCGAGCCCTTCAAATCGCTCGCCGCGCAGCCGGACGATCCGCTGCGGGAGTTCCCGAGCCGCAACGTCCCCATCCCCGAGCGCTTCATCGCCGGGGGCGACGCCAGCCACCGCGCCTACGGCTTCCGCGAGCTCGGCATCCGGGGGGAGACCCTGCTGCCGAGGGCGAGCGGCAACGGCTTCGTACCGGTGGGCGGCGACGGGCTCTTCCTCTTCAACCTCGAATACCGTTTCCCGCTCTTCGGCGACTTCGGCGGCACGGTCTTCTTCGACACCGGCAACGTCTGGGCCGATTGGCGGTCGATCAACGTTCACGAGCTCAAGCACGGCGTCGGCCTGGGCGCGCGCTACCTCTCGCCGCTGGGTCCCATCCGCGCCGGCATCGGCTGGAAGCTCAACCGCGAGACCGGCGAGCCGAGCTACGAGCTGTTCGTGAACATCGGGAATCCGTTCTAGGTCCTCTCCAAGCCCCAAAGTACGTCAAAGTTGACGTACGTCAAAACCATCGTATGATCTTCCGTGGAAGGAGGGGCGTCGCGTGAGGGCAAATCCGGGAGGGCAGCTCGATCCGTCGGAGGTCGTCGGCAGGGACAGCCTGATCCGCAGGCTCTGGCGGGTGCTGGACCGCCAGAGTTTGGTCCTGACCGCCGAGAGAAGGATGGGGAAGACCTCCATCGTCAAGAAGATGAATGCCGAAGCTCCCGACGACGTGTTGACCGTCTTCCATGACATTGAGGGGCTCCGCTCGCCGCTAGAATTCGCGAAGCTGGTCTTCGAGGACGTCGAAAAGTACCTGAGCGCGCGCCAGCGGGTCTGCGAGAGAGCCCGCCGCTTCCTTGGTGAGATCGGCGGCGGCAGCGTCGGCGGCGTCCTCACCCTCCCCCAGATCGACGCGAGCCACTGGAAGAACCTTCTGGTCACGACAATCGAGGATCTGGTCGAGCACCAGGACAAGACCCTGGTCTTCTTTTGGGATGAAGTCCCTCTGATGCTCTATGAGATCAAGCAGCAGTCCGGCGAGGCGGTCGCCATGGAGCTGCTGGACACCCTGCGCTCGCTCCGGCAGATGAACCCGAAGCTGCGGATGGTCTTCACCGGCTCGATCGGGCTGCACAACGTGATCCTGTCCCTGAAGCGCGCCGGTCACCCGAACTCCCCCATCAACGACATGCTGTCCGTCGAAGTCCCGCCGCTCGAGACCAAGGACGCCCTGCATCTCGCGTCACTGCTGCTGAAGGGAGAAGGCATCGAGGCCGAGAATCCCGAGGCGGTCTGTGCAGCCCTCACGGACCAGGCCGACTGCATTCCTTACTTCATCCACCACCTGGTGGACAGGATGACCGGCCGAGACGGAGAAGTGACGGCTGAAACGGTGCAGGAGATCATGACGTCCTTCCTGACCGATCCGATCGATCCCTGGCACCTGCGGCACTACCGGGAGCGGGTGGATATCTACTATGAGGCTCCCCTCAGGCCTCTCGTTCTGGGGTTGCTGGACGTCCTCTCGACTGCTGACTCGGTCTTGTCGTTTCCAGAGGTCTTCAATCTTCTGAAGGCCAAGATCGCGACCGAGGATCGCGAGGCTGTCTTGGAAGCTCTCGCCTCCCTCCAAAGCGACCATTACATCGTCCAGGATGCCGGCGGCGCCTACGGCTTCCGATACCCGCTGATCCAGCGCTGGTGGCGTTTTCACCGGGGATTGTAGTCATGGCAGAACCGTTCCTCTCCCGCTTCACCCCGAGCCTCATGGACGCCGAGACTTTGGAAGCTATCTTTGTGCAGCGAGAGCCCTTGGCGCAGCGGTTGGTCGATCTGGTCCGCGAGAGTGTTACGAGCCGTTCGAGTCAGCATTCGCTCCTGATTGGCCCGCGTGGGATCGGAAAGACGCATATGGTAGCCCTCGTGTATCACCGCCTGCGGAGCGATAAGAAGCTCGGGCGCCGGCTTCTCATCGCCTGGCTCAGGGAGGAGGAGTGGGGGGTCGGATCTTTCCTCGACCTCCTGATGCGGATCCTGGCCGCGTTGCGCTCCGAGTATGGGGAGACCGGCTTCGAGGAGCTGAATACTCTGTATGACCTCCCTCCAGACGAAGCTGAACGCCGAGCGGCCAATCTTCTAGTTCGGTATCTCGGAAAGCGAAATTTGCTGGTGATCCTCGAAAACCTGGACGACATCTTCGCCGGGCTCGGCGCGGCCGAACAACGCCGTTTTCGCGCCTTCCTACAAGAGCACAACCGCATCTCACTGCTCGCCACCTCGCAGAGCCTTTTCAACGGCGTCTCCTTACAGACGTCTCCGTTCTATGGCTTCTTCCGCATCCATCATCTCAACGAGCTGGAATTCCAGGATGCGGTCCGCCTCCTCGTTCAGCTCGCGGAGCTCACAGGCAAAGCGGATCTCGCTGCCTCGCTGCAAACCCCTGAAGGCCGAGCCCGTATCAGAGCCGTCCATCATCTAGCAGGAGGAAACCCTCGCGTCTATGTGATTTTCTCGCAATTCCTGACCCGTGAGTCCCTCGAGGAGCTTGTAAGTCCGTTCATGCGTCTCCTCGACGATTTGACACCTTACTATCAGGCGCGGATGGCCTGGATTTCGCCGCAGCAGCGCAAGATCGTCGA
Organism: Acidobacteriota bacterium; assembly: GCA_046765915.1. Lineage (GTDB taxonomy): Bacteria > Acidobacteriota > Thermoanaerobaculia > Multivoradales > UBA5704 > DATARR01. Next base: position 24,519 of record JBKPTH010000024.1, read on the forward strand.
TTTTCTCTGCGAGCGTAGAGGGGCCGTGCCAGTCAAAGAGATCGCGCGGCATTGCTTCGTCAGCCATCAGACGACCTCGAGCCAATTGAAAGATCTCAAAGAGCTCGGCTACGTCCGCTCCTTAGCTGTCGGTCGCGAATCCTATTACGAGCTACGAGAGCCGCTGATGCGATTGTGTATGGAAGTCAAGAGCCAGCGAGGAGAGCCGATCAAATCGCTGGTCGACTTCCTTCGGTGGTGGTATTCCCGTCGAGAACTCGAGGACAGACTGAATTCATTGGGTTGTAGGTCCTTGGATCGGGACTACATCGTCCAGGCATTACAGAGGACCGAAGCCGAGATGGACCAAGCCAGCTTCAGGGCTTGGCTTGCCATGTTGATTCAGGAGTTACCCAGCGCACAAAGGGCGGTAAACGAATGGGAAAGAGACGTGGCATCCGAGCCAGAACCCTTAGTAGCTTTTTGGGTCCGTTTGTTCGGCCACTGTAGGAAAATGGAATGCCATCTGGAAGAGGTTGTAGACCTGCTTGCACAGGCGAAGGCCTGCGGCCAACCGAGATTTCTTGGAGCTTGTCTAGTTGAGGCGTGCTGGAATTATCCTGATTCTGAGCCCCCTTCGACGAAGCTGAGAGCCTGGTTGGAGCTATGGATAAGAGTTGGGGCACAGCAAGAGGAGCTGAGGGTCCCCTTAAGACTTTTGGTCTACACACTCCGTTATCTGGAGACACATGATGATTGCATCCTGCTCGAGCTCCCCGTTGAGGAGAGAACGGTCGTCGAGATGATTTTGGACAGGCAGTCGGCTCGGCTGGGAGGCTCTATACCGGCAGTGGACCGCCGGGGGCCACGAAGGCTTGTAGCGGGGACTACGTGAGGTGAGACCACTGTTGACCGACCTCCTGCGTCCCGCGTACACTGTCCCCTACCGCAAGGCGACCATTCCTCTCTAAACTTCGCGAGCGGAGCCGGGCCGCCGACGGGAGAGTCCGCACCATGAACCAGAACACCCCCTTCGCCTCCATCGAGGAGGCCATCGAGCGCTTCCGACGCGGCGAGATCGTCATCATCTGCGACGACGAGGACCGCGAGAATGAGGGCGACTTCGCCATCGCGGCCGAGAAGGTCACGCCGGCCGCCGTCAACTTCATGGCCAAGCACGGCCGCGGCCTGATCTGCCTCGCCCTGACCGAGGAGCGCTGCCGGGAATTGGATCTGCCTCTCATGGTGGAGGCCAACACCTCTCCTTTCGGTACCGCCTTCACGATCTCCATCGAGGCCCGCGGCAAGATCACGACCGGCATCTCCGCCGCCGATCGCGCCGCCACCGTCCTCACCGCCATTCACCCGGCGACCCGGCCGGAGGACCTGCTGCGCCCGGGCCACGTCTTCCCCCTCCGCGCCAAGAAGGGCGGGGTGCTCAAGCGCGCCGGGCAGACCGAGGCGTCGGTCGATCTCGCAGCCCTCGCCGGCCTCGCGCCGGCCGGGGTGATCTGCGAGATCATGAACGACGACGGCACCATGGCCCGCGTGCCGGATCTCGCCAAGGTAGCTCAGGAGCACGGCTTGCTGATGATCACCGTCTCCGACCTCATCAGCTACCGCCTCCGCCACGAGACCCTGGTGCGCAAGGTCGCTTCGCCCAGCCTGCCGACGGTGTTCGGCGACTTCCGCATCCACGCCTACCGCTCGGACGAGACCGGCGACGAGAACGTGGCCCTGGTGATGGGAGAGATCGACCCGGAGGAACCGGTGCTGGTGCGCGTCCACAGCCAATGCCTGACGGGCGACATCTTCGGCTCCTGCCGCTGCGACTGCGGGCCGCAACTCGAGCAGGCGCTGCAGAAGATCGCCGACGAAGGCCGGGGCGTGCTCCTCTACCTGCTGCAGGAGGGCCGTGGCATCGGCCTGATGAACAAGCTGCGCGCCTACGAGCTGCAGGAGCAGGGGCACGACACGGTGGAGGCCAACGAGCGGCTCGGCTTCCGCCCCGATCAGCGGGACTATGGCATCGGCGCCCAGATCCTGCGCGACCTCGGCGTGCGCCAGATGCGGCTGATGACCAACAATCCGAGCAAGTACATCGGCCTCCACGGCTATGGCCTGGAGATCGTCGAGCGCATCCCCCTGGAAGTGCCGCCGACGGAGACCAGCCGCGCCTACCTCCGCACCAAGCGCGACAAGCTCGGCCACCTGTTGAAGCTGGTCTGAGCCTGATCAGGTGGACCGGACTGATATCATCAAGAGCCGGAGGCCATGATGCAGATTCGGTTCACGGCGGTGTTCCAACAGGTTCCTGAAGGCTATATCGGGTTCGTCGAGGAGCTGCCCGGCGCGAACACCCAGGGGGCGACGCTCGAAGAGGCCCGGGCCAACCTGGAGGAAGCCGTCGCGCTTGTGCTCGAAGCCAACCGGACGCTCGCCGAGGAGGAGCTTCGCGGGGCCGAAGTCATTCGCGAGCCCCTCAAGCTCTCGGCGTGAAGAGAGCCGATCTGATCCGACATCTGGAGAGTCATGGCTGCGAGCTTCTGCGCGAAGGCGGTAGCCATTCGGTCTACGTCAATCGCGCCTCGCGGAGGAGCACGGCCATACCGCGGCACCGTGAGATCAACGACTTCCTTGCCCGCAAGATCTGCATCGATTTGGACGTTCCACCGCCCTTAAGACGAGGGACTTGAGGCGGTGATCAAGCCGTCCTCATGAAAATCCTCCTCGTCACCTCCCGCTATCCCTGGCCGCCCCGCCGCGGCGACCAGATGAGGGCGGTGCAGGTGCTCGACTTTCTGGCGGACGAGCATGAGGTGACGCTGCTCGCGCCGGCACCCGCCCGGGATCAACTACCGCCGCCGGAGGGACCGCCGTACCGCGTCGAGCTGTATCGGCCGGGAGGCGGCGTCGCGCTCGTCGCCGGTATGGCGCGGGCCGTCGCCGGGCGCCTGCCGTTGCAGAGCGGCCTCTTCCACCAGCCGGATCTCGGGCGCCGGCTGCGTGAGCTGGCGCCCCGGCATGACCTCGGCATCCTCCAGCTCGTGCGCCTCGCCGGCCATGCCGGGGACTTCGGCTCGACGCCGATCGTGGTGGACCTCATCGACAGCCTGTCGCTCAACTTCTCCTCGCGCGCCGCGGTGGACCGCCGGTGGCTGGCGCCCCTCTTCAGGCTGGAGGCGCGGCTGCTCGCGCGGGCGGAGCGGCGTCTGGCCGAACGCGCGGAGCGCCTGCTCGTCGTCTGCGAGCGGGACCGCCAGGCGCTGGCCGATCGTCTGCCTCCGGATCTCGGCGCCAAGGTGGCCGTGGTGCACCTCGCCGTGAGCGAGATCCAGGCCGAGCCTCCTCCGGATCGGGACATGGGGCCGATCCTGGCGATCACCGGCAATCTCGGTTACTTCGTCAACGCCGACGCGGTCACCTGGTGGCTGCGCGACGTCTGGCCGCAGCTCCGCCGCGTCCGGCCGGACGTGCGGCTGACGATCGCCGGAGACCGTCCGCCACGGGCTCTGCGCCGGGCGGTGGAGAAGGCGGGGGCCAGGCTCATCGTGTCGCCGCCGGACCTGCGCGCCGTCCTCGCCCAGGCCACGGTCTCGCTCGCGCCCATGCGCTGCGGCTCGGGCGTGCCGGTCAAGATCCTGGAAGCCTGGTCGGCGGGCGTGCCGGTGGTGGCCTCGCCCTGGGCCGCGGCGGGCACCACCGGCCGCCAGGGCGAGGACTTCCTGCTAGCCGGCGAGCAGCCCAGCGAATGGATCGTCGCCGTCACCGATCTGCTGGACGATGCTTCGGCTCGCCGCCGGCTGATCGAGAACGGCCGCCGCCGTCTCGCTGCGGACTACTCTCGCGAAACGGTGCGGCGGCAGTGGCTGGAGGCGATGGAGACTGATCATGGTTCCGAAGCCACGCGGCTGACAACGGGACCGACAGCTCTATAATCTCTCTTGGGGGTGAACATGGAGCTCCAAGAGATCCTCGCCGATATCCACGCGTTGGAAGAAGAGCTGCTGGAGTTTGAACGCAAGTATGGACTGCGCTCCGAGACATTCTACGCCGCCTACACCGGCGGCGAGGAGCCGGAGAAGGAGGATTGGGTGCTGGACTTTAGCGAGTGGGCGAGCGTGTACCGGACATGGCTCAGCCGTCAAGCCGAATACCGCAGAGAAGTTGTACTGGTACGATCCGCAGCCACACCCCGATGATCCCCACCTGCAGAGCTCGTATCCGCATCACAAGCGTGTCCCACCGGACATAAAGCATAATCGGATTCCGGCCCCCGAGATGAGCTTCGTCACGCCCAATCTGCCTATTCTCATCCGTGAGATTGAGGAACAGATGGGGGTCTGACGTGAGTGTTGTCGTCTGTAAGGCCGGCTGGTCAGCGGCCCGGCACTGCTCTTTATGCCGCCCAGCATTATGCTTCTCTGCATAAGGAGGAAGCTCCTTCCGGCCAGGAGATCCTGCGGTCGAGGCGGTCTGGTGGTGGCTCCGGGAAGGGCGGCAGCTCGGCTTGGGGGAACCTCCAGCAGACCTCGTCCGTGAAATCGCGATCGCAGTCAGCATGCGCCGTCCCAGCCTCCGGAAGCTTCCGGCGCATCATCGGAAACTTCCGACGCTCACCGGGGGTCTCCGGCATGCCGTCGGCTCCATCCTGTGGGACGCCGGAAGCGTCGGCGGCGCACTGGAAGTCTCCTCAGAGCTGTCGAAGGTGTCGGCGAGCCGGTGGAAGCTTCCGTTGGGGCATCGAGGCTTCCGGTAGCCCATCGGGACTTTCAATGAGCCGTTGGAGCTTCCGATGGCTCTTCGGATCTTCCGGCGGCGCGCCGGAGACTTCAACGGGCCCTTGGAAAAATCCGCCGGCCTGTGGAGACTTCCCATGAGCCGCCGGAGGCTTCCAAGGGCCGCCGGACGGTTCCACCGGCTCTTCGGATCTTCCGGTGAGCCCTTGAATGTTCCCATGAGCCGCCGTAAGCTTGGGATGAGCAAAAAGGGGAGCGTGCTGGGGGCACGCTCCCTGAATCCTGCCTTACGGATTACTGCTCATCGGTGTCAGGAGCCGGTTGAGGGCTCGCGACGGACTGCGTTGGCGGGGCGTCGGGGGTCTCAGCCGGTTTCGCTTTTCGGCCGCGGAACGGCTGCACGCCGAACTCCGTCAGCTTCTCGCTGCGGCTGCCATAGCGGTGCTTGAGGCCGCCGCGCATGACCGTCGCCAGTTTCGCGCCCTCGGACATCACCGTCTGCAGGCGCTTCGAGGCCTCCTGCTTGGCGGCCTGGTGGGCTGCCTGCTGCTTGGTGAGGTCCCGCGCCTCCTGGAGCAGCTTTTCCAGGTCGACGCGGAGGAGCTCGAGCTGGGGCAGCTCGGAGGCGTTCGCGGCGGCTGAGGCCGTGATGTCCTCCCACTCCTTGAGGTGGTCGGCATAACGTTTGTCAGGCACCTTCTCACTCCTTTCCGGACCTTCCGGTCCAGTCCACTGGCGCCTCCCACGGCGCCAGAGTCTCGATTTCGAAGCTCGTCCAGGGTGGTACGAAGGCTGAGCCTGCAGGGTCTGGCCCATGAGAAAGCGATCTTCTGTCGAGCTATTCCCAGCTCCCGGTGATCTCTCTTTGACCCAGGAGCAGGTATCTCTTTGATCGAGAAAGGCTTAGCGAAACAGAGGCCGGGAAGGGCCGTAAGGAAAACGGACGGGAAGCGTACCGTTTCCTTACGCTCGGATGCCGGGAGAGGTCAGATCTTCAGCTTCGCCATCAGCTTCTTGATCGCCGCGGCGCTCTGCATGACGTAGAAGTGGGCGGAGGGGACGCCGCGGTCGAGCAGCTCCTGGGTCTGCTTGCGGGCCCACTCGACGCCGATGTCGACGACGTGCTCGGGCTTGGCGGCGAGCACCTCGTCGGAGAGCTCGGGCGGAATGTCGACGAAGAAGGTCCGCGGGATCGAGGTGAGCTGCTTGACCGAGGTGAGGATCTTGAGCCCGGGGATGACCGGCACCTCGATCCCCTGCTCCCGGCAGAGCTCGAGGAAGCGGAAGTAGTGCCGGTTGTCGAAGAACATCTGGGTGACCACGTAATGGGCGCCGGCGTCGATCTTGTCCTTGACGTGGCGGACGTCGAGCGAGAGATTGGGCGCCTCGAAGTGTTTCTCGGGATAGCCGCCGACGCCGATGCAGAAGTTGGTGGGCTCGGCGTCGAGGAGGTCCTGCTCGAGGTAGCGGCCGCCGTTCATGGAAGCGATCTGCGCCACGAGATCGCAGGCGAAGCGGTTGGCGCTGCGGCCGTAGGGGAGCGGTTTCTGATAACCGCTGTCGTCGCCGCGCACGGCGAGCACGTTGTCGATCCCCAGGTAGCGCAGCTCGATGAGGAAGTCCTCGGTCTCCTCGCGGGTGAAACCGTGGCAGAGGATGTGGGGCACGGCGTCGATCTGGTACTTGTTCTGGATCAGCGCGCAGACCCCGAGGGTGCCCGGCCGCTTGCGCTTGACCCGCCGCTGGATGCCGGCGGGGGTCTCCTCGTAGATGACCTCGGCGGCGTGGCTGGTGATGTCGATGAACGGCGGATGGTACTTGACCAGATCGTCGATCAGCGCCAGCAGACCCTTGACGTCGCCGCCGCGCAGAGGCGGGATGATCTCGAAGCTGATCAGCGGCTGTGTGGCGTGGGCCAGGTGCTCGATGACTTTCATGGGCCGGGGACGGTTCCTTGAGCGGGGCAGAGTATCCGCAGGGAGTCGGGAGGGTCAAGGAGTCCGGGACCGCCGGCTTCGGGAGGCTTCATAATAGAGTCTCCTTCTCATGACTTCTTCTCCACCATGACCTCCTGGCGCGGACAGACGCTGCGCCGCCGGATCTTGCGGCTGGCGGTGGATGGGGGAGCCGCGCTCGCCGCGCTGTGGGCGGCCTTCCTGGTGCGCCTCCATCTGCCGCTCCCTTTCACCCGCGAGCTGCTGCCGCAGGATCGGCTGCGCTTCTTCGCCAGCGAATGGCTGGTGGTGGTGGTGGTGCAATTCGCCACCTTGTACCTCTTCGGTTTCTACGACGCGCCGCGGCCGCGCAGCCGCGGCGAGATGGCCCGCAGTCTGGCCGGCGCCTCGGCGTTCCAGGCCATGGCGCTGATGGCGTGGTGGTTCCTCGCCAACCGCGACTTTCCGCGCTCGGTGCTGCTGCTGTTCCTGGCCTTCGACTTCACGCTGCTGCTCGGCTGGCGCCTGTTCCTCGACCGCACCGAGCTCCGGCGGGAGCGGCCGGTGGCCATCGCCGGCGGCGGCGCGGCGGCGCGGGAGCTGGCGCGGACGCTGGAGCGCGAGCCCTGGCACGGCCTGCGCGTGGTGGGCTGGGTAAGCACCCCGGCGGCGACGGGAGAGGAAGCGGATCTCGGTCCCTGCCTCGGCACCACCGAGGACCTGCCGGCGCTCCTCGCCGCCGGCGAGATCGAGGACATCCTCCTCGTGGGCAGCGGCGACTCGTGGCAGACGCGGCTGATCGACAGTCTCGCCGGCACGCGGCCGGACCACACCAACGTCCTCCTGCTTCCCGATCCCTTCGAGAGCCTCATCGGCCGCATGCGCTACCGCTGGGTGCGCGACCTGCCGCTGATCGAGGTGGTGCGCGAGACGGAGTGGCGCATCAACTGGCCGCTCAAACGGCTGCTCGACCTCTCGGCGGGCTCGCTGCTGGTGCTCGCCGCCTCGCCGCTGATGGCCGTCTGCGCGCTCGCCGTTCGGCTTACCTCGCCCGGCGACGTCCTCTATCGCCAGCAGCGCATCGGCCACGGACAGAAGCCCTTCAGGCTTTACAAGTTCCGCACCATGGGCCAGGACGCCGAGGCGGAGTCCGGCGAGGTGCTGGCGCAGCCGGAAGACCCGCGGCTGACGCCGATCGGCGCCTTCCTGCGCCGCTACCGGCTGGACGAGTTCCCGCAGCTCTTCAACGTCCTGCAGGGCACGATGAGCCTGGTGGGTCCGCGGCCCGAGCGGCCCGGCTTCGTGCAGCGCTATCTCGAGGAGGTGCCCGGCTACGCCGAGCGCTTCTCGCTGGCCCCCGGCCTGACCGGACTCGCCCAGGTCAACGGCGACTACTACTCGAGCCCGCAGAACAAGCTGCGCTACGACCTCGCCTACATGGCGAACTGGACGCTCTGGCTGGACGTCTCGATCCTGCTGCGCACGGTGAAGATCGTGCTGACCTCGCGCGGGGTCTGAGCCACTGGGCATTCAAGCGAAGAAGTTGAGCTTATAGAAGAGTTTACCTGTATCTGCATTCCTTGACAGAAAAGCCGGATGGGCATATTCTAGTAGCAGACGGAGAAGAGAGGAATTGTGCGTCGGGTGACTCGAAACCCGGGTCGACGAGAGGCTAAAACTACATGAACTACAACCAGATGAAGCCCGGGAACGAGGACGTGGCCACAGGCCGGCCAGGGATGAAGCGTCGTTACGAGCGGCCGCGCATTCTCTCGCGCGAGCCGCTGGAAGCCGTTGCCGCCGTCTGCGCCCCGCCGGGGCGGGCCAAGAGCAACCCCGGGCTTTGCCCGACGGGCCCGATCTCTTCCTGACCGCTTTTACCGAAGTCAAAACACCAAAGCCATTTTCAGTTTTTCAACGCAGAACGGGCAGGAGAGATCTCTTCGCCTCTTCGGCCGTCACCTGCTGCAGCAGCTCCCGGCGCTGCTCGGCCACGGGATAGAGCTGCAGCGGGCTGCCGGTCTGGGAAGCGGCGGAGCCGGGGCAGAAGTTGAGCAACTGACCGCCCGGACCCTGAGCGTCGATCATCTCCTTGACGCGCCCCGAGAGGTCCCGCACCTCCGCCAGGCCCGCCGAGCTGCGCCAGATCTCGCGGATGCTCTGTTTGTGGAGGTTGCCCACCGGCCGGCGCCACTGCACGCACGGATAGACGTTGCCGTAGGGATCGACGGTGATGCCGGAGGAGCCGGCGCCGCAGTGCTTGTGGACCGGCGCGGGCATGGTGCCGTCGTCGCCGCCGCGCGCCACCTCGGCCGGCGCGCCGGCCGGCGCCTCGCGGCCGCGCGCGGTCTGCAGGCGGAAGAGCCGAAGCACGCCCTCGCGGCTGGCGGCCACGTCGAGCGGCTCGCGGCTGCCGTCATCGCGCGGCGTGACTTCGGGATCGACCTGCAGCGGCAGGTCCAGGGAGTCGGCGAGGCCGAACATCTCCGCGATCTCTCCCTCGTTCCAGACGGTCAGGGTGCTGTTGAGCTTCACCCGCAGGCCGAGCCGCCGCATCTCGGCGAGGTTGGCGAGCAGGCGCTCGAAGCTGCCCGGCACCCGGGTCTGGCGGTCGTGGGTGGCGGCGGTGGCGCCGTGCAGGCTGGTCTCGATGAGGAAGGGATCGATCTCGTCGCGGATGCGGCGGGCCAGCTCGCCGCGCAGCGCGTGGCCGTTCGACTTGATGCGCACCGCGAAGCCGAGCTGCCGCGCCCGGGCGCCCAGGAGCAGGAAGTCCGGATGCGCCAGCGGCTCGCCGCCGGAGAGCGAGAGATTCAGCACCTCCATCTCGCGCAGGTCCGCGAACAGGCGGAAGTAGTCGTCGCGGCTCAGCGGCTCGCCGCGCAGGCCGAGGTCGTTGTAGCAGAAGAAGCAATCGAGGTTGCAGCGGTACGTCAGCTCGACGAGCACGGAGAACAGCAGGTTCTCCCGCCAGGTGGTGGCCACGACGCGGGAGAAGCTCACGGCGCCACCACCTCCAGCATGCCGGCCTCCGCCAGCTCGCCGGCGAAGGTGAGGACGTCGCGCGCCAGCGTCTCGGGATCGGCGTCGTACTCGCCGCGCAGCGTCTCGATCCACTCGCCGACCGAGCGCTCGCCGTCGGCGAGGTCGAGCACCGAGGCGCCGACCTCGTTGAGCACCAGCACCTCGGCCGCCGACTGGCGCAACACCACGGCCTCGCCCTCGATCCGACGGTAGCGAACGTCGGACCGCCGGCGGAAGACGGTCGAGAGGGTGACGGCGGTCATGTCGGGATGGATTGAAGTATATCCCAAAGCCCCCCCTCGAGCGAAAACACCAGCTCGTAGGCCGGCACCGAGCGGGCCAGCCGCTCGAGGACGCCGAGCAGAGCCTGCCGCCGCCAGGGATCGCCGTTGACGAACGGAGCGGCGGCCACGAGACCGGCGAGGGCGGCGGCCGGCGAGATGGGCAGCAGGCGGTCTTCCACGCCCTTGACCAGCCGCAGCAGGGCCGCCAGCGGGTAGCTCGCCGCTCCGCCGGACTGCTCCCCGAGGTCGCCGGTGAACGGCAGGCGCACGAGGTGAGGGCCGGCGGAGGGCAGCAGGACCGCATTCAAATCATCTGACAGCACAGTGGCGCCCTGAGCGAGGCACATGCGCGAGCTGGTGGTCTTGCCGGCGCCCGAGGGGCCGAGCAGCATCCAGGCCGAGACGCCGTCGGTGACGCCGGCGCTGTGGAGCAACGCGCCGCCCGCGGCGAGCAGACGGTAGGCGGCGAGCACCCGGAAGTAGTTCTCGAAGAACGAGATCCACTCCTCGCTTGGCTCCTGGGGGGTCCAAAGCCCGCCGGCCAGCTCGGGGGTCCAGTCGAGCCGGGCCATGAAATGCAAGCCGGCGAGCCGCACCGAACCGGGCGCGTGGTCCAGGTCGAGCGTGTACTCCCAGCCGCGCGTGTCGACTTCGAGGAAGTCCTCGGCGGGGGCGCGGAAGAGGCGGGTGGCGACGGCCGCGGCCGCATCCTCATCCGCCTGCCGGCAGAGCCCGGCGAACTTGCCGCGGACCATCTCCTCCTGCGCCGCGGAGAGGCCGGAGAAGAGGTACGGCCCGCCGGCCACGTCGAGGACCAGGCTCCGGTCGCCCCACGGTTCGCCGCTGCGGCGGCCGGGGAACAGATCGGGGACGCGGAGGAAGCCGCTGCCGAAGCTCATCGGCGGCGGCGCCAGACGAGGCCGAGGAAGCGGAGCAGGGAGCGGGCGCGGACGGCGAGGGACGGGCGGACCGCGGCGATCCGTCCCAGCACGGCGGCGGGCGGCACGGGAGCGTCGTGCACGGCGCAGGCATCGCCGCGCGTCACCAGGGCGAAGCCTCCGGCGCGCGGCCGGTAGCCGAGGAGGCGGTGCGCCAGCAGGCGGCCGTCCGCGGCGCGGAACACCACCACGTCCCCGGGCCAATAGACCCGGGCGGCGGCGACGCGCACCTGCTGGCCGTCGGCGAGCAGGGGAGACATGCAGTCCCCCCGTACGCGCACCTCGACGGGGCCTTCGCGCGCCAGGCACCGCAGGGCCTCGAACACCCGCGGCTCGCCGGCGGCGGCGCTGGTGGGTCCGGCGGAAGTCATCGCGCGGACGCCGGGATCTCGCCGGCCAACGCGGGATCGAGCCGCACCGCCGTCACGAAGCTGCGGCGGGCCTCGTCCTTGCGGCCGGCGAGCCATTGCGCGCGTCCCAGATTGAGGTAGCCCTCCGGCCGGGGCTCCAGGGCCAGCGCCTCCTCGTAAGCCCGGATGGCCGCCTCGGGCCGGCCGAGGAAGAGATATTGCGTGCCGCGCGCGATCGGGATGCCCACCTCGTCGGGATGGAGCGGCGCGGCGCGGCGCAGGGCCTCGAGGTTCCTCGCCATGAGCTGCGCCGGCGCCTGGCCGCGGGAAGCGGCCGCCATGCTGAGCAGCTCGACCTGGCGCAGCAGGCTGCTCGCCGTCGAGCGGCGTTGCCAGCGCGCCGTCTGGCCGGCGAGGCCCAGGACGAGGAGGCCGAGCACGGGCCAGACGAGGAGGGAGCCATGGACGCCGGCTCCCGCGTCCCGGGATTCAGCCCTCGACAGGCGGAACATCCAGCTCAGGAAGAGCAGGACCGGAAAAGCCACCAGCGCCACGCGGAACGGGAAGGAGGCGAGGGCGAGGATCGTCAACGCCGCCACCCCCGCACCGCCCAGCACCCGCTCTTCCGGCTCCATGCCGCGCAGCGCCCCGAGGACCACCCACAGCATCCAGGCGACGGCGAGGAGCCCGGGGAGGCCCCACTCCGCCGCCACCGTGAGGATCTCGTTGTGCGCGTTGGCGAAGACGGCCAGCGACGGGTCCGGGAAGAACCGCGCGCCGTGATCGAGCAGATCCAGCTTGGCCGGCACGAACTCCGGCAGGTAACCGCCGTGGCCGACTCCGGCGAGGGGGTGACGTTCGAGCATCCAGACCGCGGCGCGCCAGCCGTCGAGCCGGCCGGTGAGCACGGAGTTCCAATCGCCGGCGGCGGCCTGGCGCGCCTTCATGACGACGCGCTGGCGCAGCGGCGCGAGCGCCATCACCAGCACGGCCGCCGCGAGGGCGCCGGCGGCGAGCACGGCGACGAGGCGGCGGCGTGGCACCAGAGATCCCCAGAGCAACAGGCTGCCCAAGGCGAGGGCCGCCACGGCGGCGAGCGTCTGGGTGATCAGGATGGCGTAAATCAGGATCACGAGCACCGCCGCCATCCCCCACAGCCCCCGGCTCCGGGCCTCGCCCTCCCGCAGGCGCCGCCGGAGCGACGCCTGGGCGATGAGCGCCGGCAACACCAGATAGGCGCTGAGGTCCCAGGGATTCCCCGCCAGGGCGGTGGTGGCCATGCGCGAGCCGGCGGCGAGACCGAAGAACTCCAGCGGCTGCCACAGGCCGTAGAACTGGCCGATGCCGACCAGCCCGAGCAGCGTCGCCGGTATGAGCAGGCCGCGCAGCAGGCGGTCCAGCGTGGCGGGCGGCAGGGCGATGCTCCACCCGACGAGACAGGCGGCGCCGATCCACAGGTCGACGAGGCCGTCGCGCGCCTGCAGCGGATGGCGGGTGGTCGCGAGCCCCGCCGTCGCCACCAGCAGCATCGGCAGGACGAGGCGCAGGGCCGGCAGCCGCCAGAGGTCCGCCAGCCTCACCTGCTCCACCCGCCGCAGTCCCCAGGCGAGGCAGACGAGCGAGGCGAGGGCCAGCCACTCGCTGAGCATCAGCTTCGGCTCGCGGAAGTTCTCCTTCGCCAGCCGGGCCAGCGCGAACGGCGGCACCAGCACCAGCAGCCAGAGGAAGAAGGTGCCCAGCCGCAGGTCGAGCGGCGTGCCGGCCTTGCGGGCCTGGAGGGGAGCCGGAGCGGGCCGGCGCGGCTTGCCGCGGGTGGCTTTCACGGCGGAGGAGTATACCTACCTCTGCACCCGCACCCAGCTCACGCCGTAGCGTCCCAGGCGCAGCAGCAGATCGAACGGCCGGGCGAGACGGCGGCCGAGATACCCGAGCCGGCCGCGGGGACGGCCGTAGATGGCGTCGATCTGGGCGTCGGAGAGGAAGACCGTGCTCAGCACGGTGCGGGCGAGCCGCACGGCGGGCCGCCGGTCGCTCGGCTGCGGGCGGAAAAAACCGAGGCGCAGCGACTTCTCGTAAGCCTCGTCGAGCCGGCCGGCGAGCATGTGGCGGAGCAGCGTCTCCTCGGCGGTGCCGGCCGCGGGGGCCTCGCCGGCCGCGAGCCGCGAGCAGAGCCGGCGCAGCGCCGCGGCCTCGTCCGCGGGGACGTCCTGCGCCACCCAACCGAGGGCGCGGTCGGTCAGGGCGCCGAGATCGAGGAGGTCCGCCACCATGCGGAGCAGGGAGTAGGAGTAGGGCCGATAGCCGTGCTGCGCGAGCCCGTGGACCACGGCATGGGCCGCCTGCACCTCCGCTGCCGGCGCCGAGCAGCGGCCTGGGAAGTCCGGCAGAGGCACCAGCAGTCTTTCGCGATCCAGATCCTCGTAGGTGGCCGAGGCGCCGCCCGCGACGCGGACCCCGGGCAGCAGGCGATGCACCTCCACCGCGCCGCCCTCCGGATCCACCAGCGCCGGGAGCTGATGCTCGTACTCGGGAACGTCCGCGCCGCGGAAACCGGCCGCGACCAGAGCCCGCCATAGATCGTCCGCCCGCTCCGCCGGCGCCAGCACGTCCACGTCGCAGGCGTATCGGCTGCCGGCGGCGAGCGTTCCCATCGCCTCCAGGGCCGCGAACTTGAGGAAGACCAGGGGCACATCGAGGGGCGCCGCCCGCTCGGCGATCCGGCGCGCCGCCGCGATGAGCCGCATGCCGACGGCGGCCGTGGAGGTCCGGTCGCGCGCCAGGCCGTCCGCCGACTCCGCTCCCAGCTCGCGGGCGAGCGCCTCCCTACCCTGCCGGGCGGCGATCCGCGGCGACAGCTCGAACCGTCGCGCCAGGGCCAACGCCGCGGCCGGCTCGATCGGCTCCGCGAACGGAGCCCCGACGGGGCCGAAAGCGCGCAGCAGCATCCAGCGCACCTCGGGCGTGATCGCCAGGCGGGGTGGGCGGAAGCGCGGGGACATGCAGCAAGGATACAAGAGCGCTTTGAAGGCTGGAGGGAACTACCCTTCGAGACCTCACCCCCTGGCCCCCTCTCCATCGAAGATGGAGAGGGGGAACGATGCTGGGAGGTTTTGCCTTTTTCCCCCTCTCCAGCTTGCTGGAGAGGGGGCCAGGGGGTGAGGTCTCGAAGGGCAGAACGCCACAACCTGCAAGACTCGAATGGGCTCTGATACCATCCGTGCGCCCTAGCGCCGAGGGCCGGGAGGAGAACGTTCGTGGACTTTTCGCTCACCGAGGAGCAGCGCGCCATCCAGGAAACCGCGCGGGAGTTCGCCCGCCGCGAGGTGGACCCTCTCGTCGACGAGATCGACGAGCACCAGAAGTTCCCCCGCGAGGTGATGGCGAAGGCGGGGGAGCTGGGCTTCCTCGGCGTCCTCTTCCCGGAAGAGTACGGCGGCGCCGGGCTCGGCTACGTCGAGTACGTCATCGTCATCACGGAGCTCTCGCGCATCGATCCTTCGGTGGGCATCAGCGTCGCCGCCCACAACTCGCTGTGCACGAATCACATCTTCAAGTTCGGCAACGAGGAGCAGCGGCGGCGCTGGGTGACGCCGCTGGCGCAAGGCGAGAAGATCGGCGCCTGGAGCCTGACCGAGCCGGGAGCGGGGTCGGACGCAGCCGGCACGCGCAGCCGCGCCGAACGCGTCGACGGCGGCTGGATCCTCAACGGCGCCAAGACGTTCACCACCCATGGCAGCGTCGGCGACGTCTGCGTCGTCTTCGCCGTCACCGATCCCGAGGGACCGCGCCATCACAACATCTCGGCTTTCGTCCTGGAGAAGGGGATGGAAGGCTTCCGCCCCGGCAAGAAGGAGAACAAGCTGGGTATCCGCGCCTCGGACACCGCCGAGGTGGTGATGGAGAACTGCTTCGTCGCCGACGATCGCATGCTGGGCGGAGAGGGGGAAGGCTTCATCCAAGCGCTGCAGATCCTTGACGGCGGCCGCATCTCGATCGCCGCGCTCGGGGTCGGCACGGCGATGGGCGCCTTCGATGCCGCCCTGGCCTATTCGAAGGAGCGTGAGCAGTTCGGCAAGGCCATCGCCGGGTTCCAGGCCATCCAGTTCACGCTCGCCGAGATGGCGGTGCGCGTCGCCGCCGCCGAGGCCCTGACCTTCGCCGCCGCCGAGGCCATGGACCGCGGCGAGAAGGTGACCCGGCTGGCGTCCGAGGCCAAGCTCTACGCCGGCGAGGCCGCCGTCTTCTGCTCCGAGCGCGGCGTGCAGATCCACGGCGGCTACGGCTTCATCAAGGATTACCGCGCCGAGAAGTACTACCGCGACGCCAAGATCTGCACCATCGGCGAGGGGACCAGCGAGATCCAGCGCCTGGTGATCGCCCGGCAGTTGCTGCAGGGGCGGTGAGGTGAGGGCCTCCCTCGACGACGTCGTTCCCCGCGTCCTCGGCCGCCAGCCGCGGGCGCTGGGCCGGGCGATCTCCATCCTGGAGGACGGCGGCGAGGGCCAGCGCGAGCTGATCCGCCGCGTCTACCCGGCCACCGGCCAGGCGAAGGTGGTGGGGGTGACCGGACCGCCGGGCGCGGGCAAGAGCACGCTGGTGGACCGGCTGGCCCGCCTGTGCCGGAAACGCGGCGAGACGGTGGGCATCCTGGCCGTGGACCCGACGAGCCCGTTCACCGGCGGCGCCCTGCTGGGGGACCGCATCCGCATGCAGTCCCTCTACACCGATCCCGGCGTCTTCATCCGCTCCATGGCCACGCGCGGCGCCATGGGCGGGCTCGCCCGCGCCTCGCGCGATGCCGTGGACCTGCTCGACGCCGCCGGCTTCGACTGGGTCCTGGTGGAGACCGTAGGCGTCGGGCAGGACGAGGTGGACGTGGTGCGCACCGTGGATACGGTCGTCCTGGTGACCGTGCCCGGCCTGGGGGACGATATCCAGGCGATCAAGGCTGGCATCCTGGAGATCGCCGACGTCTTCGTCATCAACAAGGCGGACCGCGAGGGGGTGGAGCGCACGGCGCGCGATCTCGAGATGATGCTGTCGATCGGCGAGCACGGGGCCTGGCTGCCGCCGATCGTCAAGACGGTGGCCGCCCGTGACGAGGGGATCGAGCGCGTGCTCGCCGAGATCGAGCGGCACCGCGAGTACCTCGCGGCGAGCGGCGACATCGCGCGCCGCCGCCTCTCGCATCTGCGCCTGCGGGTGGAGACGATCCTCAAGGAGCGCGTGGTGGCCGCCGCCGACCGGGTGCTCGGCCTGGACCGTGAGGTCGAGCACGGCTACGAGCAGCGGCTCGATCCCTACCGCGTGGCCGACCGGCTGTTCAGCGGCGTGCTCGAGGACGCCCGCGAAGAGCCCGGCGTGGCCGCCGCCGAGAGCGGACCGGCCGGGCCGACCGAGGAGCGCATGGCATGATCGAACGCATCGAGCACGTGGCCATCGCCGTGCGCTCCATCGCCGAGGCGCGGCGGTTCTACGAGGCCATGGGGCTCCACGTCGAGGCGATCGAGGACGTGCCCTACGACCGCGTGCGGGTGGCGCTGATCCCCTGCGGCGAGTCGCGCATCGAGCTGCTGGAGCCGATAGGGGACGATTCGCCGATCGCCAAGTTCCTGGCCCGGAGCGGGCCGGGCATCCACCACCTGTGCTTCGCCACCGACGACGTGCGGAAAGCCAGCGACCGGCTGCGCGAGGACGGCTACCAGGTGCTCCGCCCCGAGCCCACCCCCGGCGCCGGCGGCTGCTGGATCCAGTTCATTCATCCGAAGAGCGCCGGCGGCGTGCTGATCGAGCTGTCGGAGGGTCCTCACTCCTCGCCGGGAGAGGGGGAGAAAGGCGAGCCGTGATTCGCCCCGGCTCCTTGGTGATCGTCCACCTGATCAATCCCACGGAGAAATTCTGGGGGATCCTGCAGGAGCTGGGAGTGGCGGGCGTGATGCTGCGCGGCATCAACGTCTCCAGCTTCGACGACTGGATGGCGCAGGCGGTACGGCACGGCGACCAGACGCTCGGCCTGTCGACGATGTTCGTGCCGCTGTTCCGTGTGGAGCGCGTCTTTCTCGACGAAGCCGTCGGCGAGGTCGAGAGCTACCGCCAGCGCTTCCAGCGACGCGTCGGCCAGCCGGTGGAGCGGTATCTCGGCCTGGAGGAGGGCGGGGAGGAGACGGGCGAGGTGCCGTCCTGAGCCCCTCTCCTTCAGGAGAGGGGCTGGGGTGAGGTCAGAAGCGGCCGCGGATCCCCAGATACACCTTCGTCTGCACCTTGTCCTTCGAGCCCTGGACGAGGTCGAAGCGGCCGGCGCCGAAGGCGCTGACGTTGCGCGTCATGAAGAGGTCGAGGCCGAACTGGGCGTTGGCTCCGAACTTGGTGTCCGTGCCGGTGAGGGACGGATCGTCCTCGACCAGGGAGGTGTCGAGCCAGTGGACGCCGGCGCCCACGCCGAAGAAGCTGTCGACGCTGCCGAGCGGCACGACGCCGATCAGGTTGATCCCTGCCAGCAGGTCGCTGCCCTCGACGCCGCGATCACCGCCGCTGGTCTCCCAGTAGCCGATCTCGGGCTCGATCCAGCCGGTGATCCCCTGGTCGCCGCGCCCGCCGCCGTCCTGCCGTCCTCCGGCGCGGATGCGCAGCGAGGCCATGAAATATGGCTCCACCTCGTCCAGGGGCTCCACGAGACCGATGCCGACCCCGAGGGCGAAACGGTTGTAGTCCTCGCCGTCGTCGTCCGAATAGCGATCGTCCTGGGCCTGCGCCCATCCCGCCGGCAACAGGACCGCCGCCAACACTGCACACGAGACCAGCAGGAAGCGTCTCATCTCATCCCTCTCCTTTGGGTTGCGCCACGATAAAAACCATTCTATCACGGGGGTACGGTAGGCTATGGCGGTGCGCCCCTCGGATCGGCCTCCGTCCCCCGCCGCGCCGCGCCGTCGTGTGCTCAAGCTGCTCGTCGTCGCGCTCAGCACCGGGCTCGCTCTCGGCGCCTCCGAGCTGGTGCTGCGCGCGCGCCATCCGTTCGGCTTCCGGATGCGAGGCCATACGCTGGTGCTGCCGGCGAACAAGGTCTACGACATCCGGGCGGACGCGCGGTCGCGCTCCGATCAGCTCGACGCCCACGTCATCCATACCAAGAACTCCCTCGGCTTCCGCGGCCCCGAGCCGCCGCCCGACTTCGCGGACTGGCTGACGCTGGTGGCGGTGGGAGGCAGCACCACCGAATGCTTCTATCTGAGCGACGGCCGGAGCTGGCCGGAACGCCTCGCCGTCCGCCTGCGGCCGGAGCTGCGCAAGGTATGGGTCGACAACGCGGGGCTCGACGGGCACAGCACCTTCGGACATCTGCTGCTCACCCGCCAGGCGCTGGTGCCGCTCCATCCCAAGGTGATCCTCTATCTGATCGGCGTCAACGACATGTTCACCGACGTGCCGCGCGACTTCGACCGCATGGCGCAGAACCCGGTCGCGGTGCTCGCCGACCACTCCGAGCTCGCCGCCACCCTGCTCAACCTCTACCGCTGGCAGCGCACCCGGGGGTTCGAGGACCTCGGGGCCATGCCCAAGCCCGTGTCGTTGCGCGACCGGCCGCGGCACCCCGTGCCGCCGGCGGTGGCGGCGCGCCTGTGGCGGGAGCAGGACGGCCGGCTCGCGGCGTTCCGCGACCGCCTGGAGCGGCTCGTCGCCCTCGACCGCGAGCACGGCAT
Organism: Acidobacteriota bacterium; assembly: GCA_046765915.1. Lineage (GTDB taxonomy): Bacteria > Acidobacteriota > Thermoanaerobaculia > Multivoradales > UBA5704 > DATARR01. The sequence continues at coordinate 43,467 of JBKPTH010000024.1, forward strand.
CGAGCCGGTGCTCATCACTCAGCCCACCCTGCTCGGCGGCGTCGACGCGCGCACCGGCATCGACACCCGGCCGCTGGAGGTGGAGCTCTGGGAGAAGCTCGACGGCGCGCTCGCCTGGCGGCTGCTCGAGCGCTACAACGACGTCACGCGGCAGGTGGGACGGGAGCGCGGCGTGCTGACCGTCGACCTCGCCCGCACCATGCCCAAGGACTCCACCTTCTTCTACGACTTCTTCCACTTCACCAACCAGGGGGCGGACCGGGTGGGAGCGATCGTCCACGAGGCGCTGGCCCCGTGGCTCGCGGCGCGCTATCCCGAGCGCGTGCTGTCGCGGCCCCGCTGAGGGCCGGGGCCGGCGTCGGAGCCCGCTTCGACCGCCGGGCTCACCGCCCGGGGCGGCGCGTCCGCGATCACTACGATGCCGTCGCCGTCGAAGTCGACGTGCACGAGGCGCTCGTCGCGCAGCACGGAGAGCAGGCTTTCGTCGAGGCGGAACGTTCCCCGCACCAACCAGTCGGGCACCTCCTCCCGCTTGACGGTGCGCCGATCGCTGCTGCCGCCATACCGCACCACGTTCCAGACGATCCAGAGGGCGAGCAGGCCGACGAGGACGAGCAGGACGGAGGAATAGGCGACCAGGGAGCCGCGCAGCGCCTCGTAGCCGCCCTGCCGGATCTGCTCGATGAAGAAGCGCACGCCGAAGGCCCAGAGCAGCAGGCTGACGAGCGGCAGCACCAGGTAGAGCCAGACCCCCCAGAAGAGAACGGTCAGCAGGGCGAGGACGCCGGTGGGAACCGGCCGCCGGTGGGACCAGTGCCGGGCCAGCAGCGCGGCGACGGTGCTCGATTCAGCGGTCGGGGCTTCGCCAGACGGCATCGCCGGCCCTCCCTCGGTGGCGCAGAGCCAGCGGCAGCGCCACCACCGATGTCCCCGCGGTGATGACCCAGTAGAGCGCCGGGTACCAGATGGCCCAGAAAAGCTGACGTATGAGCCGGCTGCCCTCGTAGCGGCGGTCGAGGGCGAGGCCGGTGAGGAATTGGAGGAGACAGACCACGGCGAGGAGACTGCCGCTCCAGCCGGGCAACAGGGTGGCTACCTGGAGCCCCGGCGGAATCCACGCGGGCGCCAACTGGGTGAGGATCCAGGCGATGAGGACGAGGAAAACCGCGTAACACCAGGCGGTGCTCACCATCAGCTCGGCGAGGACCGGCCACATGCGGCGCTTGGGCCAGCGGAAGATCGACCGGGAGTGGCGCAGGGCCGCCTCCATGCCGCCGCGCGCCCAGCGCAGCCGCTGGCGCCACAACCCGCGAATGGACTCCGGCACCAGGATCCAACACACGGCGCGCGGCTCGTAGAGGATGCCCCAGTAGGCGAGCTGCAGCTTCCAACTGATGTCGACGTCCTCGGTGACGGTGTCCGAGGACCAGTAGCCGACCTCATGGACGGCGAGCCGCCGGAAGCAGGAGCAGACCCCGGAGACGGTGTACACCCGCCCGAGCAGGCGCTGGGTGCGCTTGATCATGCCGACGATGGCGGAGAACTCCCCCACCTGAATGCGCGACACGAGGGTCGTGCGGTTGAGGACCCGAGGGTTGCCGGTCACCGCGCCGACCCGCGGGCTGCGCTCGAGGTCGAAGACCATCCAGTGAATGGCTTCCGCGTCGAGCAAGGCATCGGCATCGATGCACATCAGGTACTCGGCCGTGGTGGCGAGGGTGCCGAGGTTCAAGGCCTTGGCCTTGCCGAGGTTGCGCTCGAGCAACATCACCCGCAGATTCGGGATCTCCGCCAGCAGGCGCTCGAGAATGACCGGGCTGGCGTCGTGGCTGGCGTCGTCGACGACCAGGATGTCGAGGTTTGGATAGTGGCTCGCCGCGGCGGCGCGAACCACCTGCTCGATGGTGAGCTGCTCGTTGTGGCAGGGGATCAGCACGGTGACCTGGGGATAGGCGGCGAGCCCCGGCGGACGCTGGCGGCGTTCCCGCCGCCAGGAGAAGACCAGCGAGCCGAGGATCCAGAACAGGGCCATGAAGAAGGGATAGAAGAAGACGAACTGGAAGAGGTGGCGCATGGGATCACCTCGGAAGGGCAAAAGCAGCCAAAGAGCGCAACGAGATCCTGAGGCCCGCCTCGGCGAGCTCGACCGGCAGTCCGATCCACTCCCATCCTGCGACCGCCCGGCGCGCCGCCTCGGCGTCGGCCGCCGCCACCGCCGTGGAGCTCACGGTCAGGCCGCGCGAAGCCGCCTTGTCCGGCCCCATTGGAGCGAAATGGAAAGCGCGCTCACCGGCCCCTTCCTCGTCGCGCCATGCCAGACGCGCCGCCGGTCGCACGTAGCGCACCGCCTCGCCGAGCCGGTCCTGCGGCCCGGCGGAGGCGGGGAGCACCATGACGTCGGCATCGACGGCGCGCGCGAGGTCGGTGGCGATCGCGAGGTCGCGGCCCGGATCGCCGCCGGGGCCGGGGACATCGACGATCACCCAGCGCACCCCCGCCTCGCGCAAGGCGCGCGCCAAAGGACCCACGACGTCGCCGCGCACCGGGGCGGCCGCGGTTTCGAACCAGGCGCCCGCCGGACCTCCGGGGAGCAGCCGCACGCCGTTGAGGCCGAGCTGCCGCACCACCTCGACGACGCGGGCGATCCGCGCCTGGGGATCGCCGCCGGCGCAGACCCAGGCCGCGTCCACCTCGGCGAACCGCACCGGGTGCTCGCGCGGGTCCCAGCGCACGCTCGCCTGGACGAGGGCCCAGATGCCGGCCCACGGCGGCACGGCGTAGCGGGCGAGGCGCGGCGGCTCGAGAGCCGGCGGCATGGTCGTGAAGGCCGGCAACTGGAGCTTCAGGCCCAGGCTGGCCGCCACCGCCTCCGCGGCGCCGCTCCAGGTGCCGGGCGCCCAGGCCACGCCGACGGGCGCCGCGCCGGTGATCTCGCGCAGACGGGCCACCTGGGCCGCCAGGGTCCGGCTGAGGCGCGACAGATGCTCCTCTCCTTGCCGGTCGGAATCCGCGGCGGCGCAGCGCACCGTAGGCGTTCCGGCCGTCCCCGGCTCCTCCTCCACGCGCGGCAGCAGCTCGATCCAGGGCGAGGCGGCCAGGCCGCTGAGGACCGGCGCGAGGGCGGGGTCGGCCGCCTGTGCCGGACCGACGGTAACCACCGCCGGCATGCGGTAGAGGTCGAGCAGCGGCGCGACGTAGCGGAGCGCGCTCGCCGGGTCGTCGAAGGTGAGGAGGACGGAACGCTCGCCGCCGCCGCTGACCTCGCGGGCGCGGACCGCCTGCCAGCCGTGGGCTTGCAGGAACTCCAGGTGCTCGGCCACCTGACCGGGAGTGAGCGCGCCGGCCGCCGCCGGCTCGGCGACGGCGCCCCACGCGAGGCCCAACGGAGCCGCCGCGGCGGGAAGCGCGGAGAGGGCTGCGACGAGGAAGGCCAGCGTCCCGGAACGCATCAGAACCTCCGCCGCAGCGTCAGGTAGAACCTGGGATCGAGCTCCCGCGAGCCGTCGTAGAGCTGGCTGCGGGCCCCTGCCCCGGCCACCAGCACCGTGCGCCCGGAGAGGTCCCAGTCCGACTCCAGCCAGAGGCCTCCGACCGGGCCGGCGCCGAAACCCTGCTGGTCGTAGACCCCGGCGTGGGCGAGCAGGGAGAAGGAGTGGCGATGGCCGGGAGCATTCGCCGTCACCCACTCGGAACGGTGGGTGAGAGAGGCGCTGCGGTCGCGCGCGGGACTGAAGTAGGCGACGTCGCTGCGGCTGTTCTCGGAGCCGTAGACCTCGGCCCCGAAAGTCGCCCGGTAGACCGGCCCCTGCCGCACCAGAACGTGCGCGGCGGCCAGACCCCAGGTGCGCCGGTTGCCGTCGCTCAGCTCGGAGCGCCCGCCGCCGGTCCGCGCGTCCCAGCGCGTTCCCGCGGGGTAGGAGAGGCCGGCGTCCCAGGTATCGGCGACGATCCCCGCCGCCCGCGCCCGTAGCGGCAGGTCGCGCCAGGCGTCGTGGGCGTAACCGAGGTCGGCGCGCCAGCGGTCGTCCGGCAGCAGAGCGATCCGCGCGGCCGCCGCCGGGCCGCGCCCGAGATCCTCTCCGCCGACGTCCCACGCCGCCTCGGCGCTCAGGCTCAACCACCGGCCGGGGCGCAGCGACAGGCCGAGGTAGGCCTCCCGGACGTCGCCGCGCGAGTAGCGTTCGTCCTCGGAGCGGCTCTCGTAGCCGCCGGCCGCGAGCCGCGCCCGGGTGCCCAGCGGCGCGCTGACCTCGAGCTGGCTCCAGGCCTCGCCGAGCCCGCGGTCGGAGGTGTCGTAACGCCCTTCCAGGCGCACCTCGGGGGCGAGCTGCGTATGGAGATCGCGGCGCAGCCGCTGGGCGTGCACGTTCTCGGGGTAGAGCGCCACCAGGTCCTCGGCCTCGCGGCGCGCCACGGCGAGATCCCCGAGCGCCGAGAGCGCCCCGGCGCGGGAGATGCGCGCGCTGGCGTTGTCGACGCGCGGCACGCCGAGAGTGGTGCGGGCGAGCAGCTCCTCGACCGACTGCAAGCCGCGCCGCGGCCAGCCCTGCCAAAGGTAGGCGGTGGCGAGACCTTCGCGCACCCGCGGGTCTCCCGGCTGGCGATCGAACAGGCGCTCGAAGTACGCCTGTCCCTCCGCGGTGCGGTCCTGGAAGAGGAGCAGCCACCCGCGCTGGACCTGTGCCGTCAGCTCCTGGCCGGGGATCTTCTCCAATTGCTGCAGGGCCGCTTCGGCGTCCTCGTAATGACGTTGCTCGATCGCCGCCCAGTAGATGCCGAGCCAGGGCTGCGGATAGCCGGCGCGCTCGCCGGCGAAGGAGCGGTAGAGCGCCTCCGCCTCGGCCGGCCGGTGCAGCGCCAGGTAGGCGTCGCCGGCGGCGTTGCGCAGCCAGTAAGGAGCGCCGTCGCGGCGCACCGCCTGTTCCCACAGGGCGACGACGTCCGCCATGCGATCGGCCAGGCGATAGGCGAGGAGGAGGTCGCCGGCCGCCCGCTCATCCCGCGGGTCCCGCTGGTGCATCGCTTCGAGGGCGGCGATCGCCGCCTCGGCCTCGTGACGCCGCTGTGCGGGATCGAACACCGGTTCGTCCCATCCCCAGCGGACGTGACGGGCGGCGAGATCTCCTTCGATGCGGCGTGAGAGGGCGGCGCCGGCCTCTCGGGAGAGCGCCGCCGGGTGGCGCTTCAGAAACTCGGCCGCCGCCTGCGGCGCCCGCGCATCCGCCAGATCGACGGCGGCGAGGCGTGCCACGTCGGCGTTCTCGGGCTGCCGCCGCAGGATCTCCAGACGGTCGAGATAGGCGCCCATCGGCAGGCCCAGGGCGGAGCGCACGCGGGCCCGCTCGGCCCGTGCGTCGAGGTCGTCCGGCTGCGCGGCGAGGCGGGCATCGAGGCGGGCGAGCGCCTGTTCGGGGCTCTCTGCCGCGGCGGCCGCCATCGCGGTCTGCGCCGCTGCCGCCGCCGGAGCCCACGCCACCATCGCCAAGGCGAGGAGGCCCGGTCCGATCGTTCGAAGGGGGTGAAATCCTGCTGTCATGATCCTGGCTGCTCAACCTGGGCGCGGTGCGAAGTCTCCTAGCTGCTGTATCTCCTGGCCAGTCCGAACAGCCCGACGCGTCGCGCGGAGCGACGCGCCTGCCCGCATTTCCATCTAAAAATATAGTCCATCGGCCTTCGCCACAAGCTAAGCCGGCTATGGGCATATGCATCTATCAGTGATGGATCTTGGAAAAACTTGCCGATTGTTCGGATGAAGCCGCTGGCTCTGGAGACGCCTCTCCGTTCGTATATGTTACGCAGATTCTTCGGCTGTTCAAAGCCGCTGAAAACCGCCGCACCCCCCAGCGCCGTACCTTGCGGCGATGAAACCTTCGCGCGTCCGCAGCATCTCAGTCGGCATGGCCTTCGTCGCCGGTCTGATCGTCCTGCTCGGGCATCGCTGGCTCGCCCTGGGCTGGAACGCGTGGGATTACCCCGCCGCGGCTCCCATGGCCCGTACCCAGCTCGTCGTCGACCATGGCCATGCCTATCTCGCGGCTGGCTCCGACGGCATCGAAGTGATCGAGCTGAAAACACGAGAACGGCGAGCCCTGGTGCCGCCCGCGGCTCCGGCCGACCGGATCGACGATCTCGCGGTCGCCGACGGCTGGCTGTTCGCGCTGGACGCCACGCCGCCGGGACACTTGATGACCTATTCGTTGTCCAATCCGGACCAGCCCGCGCGCGCAGGCGAAATCGTGCCGGTGCCGGTAGGACCGTTCTCAGGCGTCTCCGCGGCTGCGGGCGTGGTGGCCGTCTCTGGCGGCACCTCGCAGCTCACCTTGCGCGAATACAGCCGCGACGGCCGCTTCGGTACGGAGGTGGCGACGGCGGATTTCGGCCGTGGGCAGCCCGATATCGCCCTGCGTCCGGATGGCCGGTTGGCGGCGATCTCCACCCATCTCTACGGTCCGGAATTCGCCCTCACCTTCGCCGAGATCCGGCGCCGGCCGCTCGGCTTGCGGAGGGTCAGCCAGCTCCCTCTGAAGGAGGCCGGCTTCACCACCGGCGGCTTCAAGCCCGCGCATTTCCCGCTGGTGGCGGCATGGCGCGGTGATCGCGTCTATCTGGCCGACGGCGGCGGTTTGGGCGTGATCGACGTCTCCGATCCGCGGCAACCGCGCCTGTTGCGGCAGGACCGGCAGGCGCAACCCGCCATGGATGTGGTGGTCTCAGGCGACGGGCTCGACGTCCTGCGCGCCGGTTCGCAGCCGACCGTGGTCCGGTACCGCCTCGACGGCTCCGGGCAGCCTGCTCCGGCCGGGATCTGGAACCTGCCCGCCGGCAGCCGTCCGGCGGCGATCGCCCGCAGCGGTGAAGACACTTGGATCACCCTGCACGAGCGCGGCTGGCAGACCGTGCCGCCGAGAGAGTTTTCATCGCTTCAACGACGATAACCCTGCTTCACCCATCGAAAGGAGATACGATGCAACGGCAATTCACAGCACCGATCTTGATGATGCTGGCTGTCCTGGGGCTCGGCGCCTGCCGCCAGCAGACCGCGAAGGATGAAACCGCCGACATGACCGCCGACTCCGCCGCCGCGCCGGCCGCGACAGCCATGCCGCAGGCCGGCCCGGCAAAGTACCGCGTCGAATTCACCCCGTTGTGGACCAAGGCCGAGTTTCCGTTCGAATATCCCGACACGTCATTGATTCACAAGCCGCACTTCTCCGGCCTGATCGGCACGGCCCACAACGCCAACTATTCCATTTACAAGGAAGGCCGGATGCCGAGCCCGGGCCTGGAACGGTTGTCGGAGATGGGCAAGCACGACCCTCTGGACGAAGAGATCAGGGCCGCCATCGCCGCCGGCAACGCGGTGGCGCTGATGGAATCCGATCCGCTCAAGGATTTCTCCCAGACCGCCACGGCGGAAGTTGCGGTGGATGAGGCGCATCCGATGGTATCCATCGTGGCCATGATCGCTCCCAGCCCGGACTGGTTCGCCGGTGTTTCCGACGTCAACCTGATGGAGAACGGCGCCTGGGCGGCGAGCAAGACCGTGGATGTCATGCCTTGGGATTCCGGCGGCGACGACGGCACGACCTATCTGGCGGATGACGTGGATACCAGCCCCAAGAAGCCCACCAGCCTCAACAAGAGCCGGCATTTTGAAAAGGGCGGCAACGTCATGCCGGTGGCCCGCATCACCTTTACCCGCATGTAGAGAACCGGGGATGTGACCGGCTGCCACGTCCTGCAGCCGGTCACGCGTCCTGGCGGCCTACCGCTCCACGTATTTCTTCAGGCCGGAGAGCATCGTCTGCCAATTCTTTTCAGAGTGCGCGCGGGCTTCCTCGGTGGGATTGTTGTCCTGCTCCAGCGAGACCTCGGTCCGATCGCCCTTGCCGGCCAGCTCGATGGTGACGGTGTGGTAGTTCTCGGGCTTGTCGGGGAGCCCGGAAAGCGGGCTGAAATGGCTGTATTTCAGTCTGCGTTCGGGCTTGACTTCGAGAAGCACGCCTTTGTCTTCGTACGGCTTGCCCTGCCACTCTCCCTTCCAGGCGATCGGGCTTCCTTCCCGCCAATCCGTGGTGACGTTGGTGCCGAACATGTATTGCTTGATGGCGTCCGGGCTCACCAGCGCCTCCCAGACCTTGGCGGCGGGAGCATCGACGGTGACGGCAGCCGTGGCGATCTGATCCACGCTCATGGCAGCTCCTTTCCTCCTCGCACCCGTGTCGGTGCGGCTCTCGAGCCTGCCTGGGTGCAACGTGCGTGCCGAGCTAGAACTGCACGTGCTTGACGAAGAACGCCGTGACGTCCACCTTCTTGGAGACGAGGTCCGTCGCCATCTCGGGCGTCAGCACGAACTGGCCCGCCCGCTCGCGCTCCGGCGTGGTGAGCAGCAGCTCGAAGCCGGCCACACGGTTGGGAAAGGCGTCGCGCACGTGCAGCAGGGCGTTGGCCGCCGTGCTGAGGGCCTTGAAGACGGAGCCCTCGGAGTTGGTGGTGATCTCGAGCAGGGGCTGGTCCGCCCGCGTGCCCTGGTAGATCTCCATCTCCTCGGTGCCCTGGCCGTGGAAGAACTGTTGCAGCTCGGCCGTCACCTCGGCGTTCGGATAGGGCTTGCGGGCGACGGTGGCGAAATCGACGAAGCCCGCTTTGGTCCTGGCGATGCCGCCGGGCGTCTCGGTCCTCTCGCGCCGGCTCTCCGGCAGCGCGCGAGGAGCGGCCTCCCGCGAGGCGACCAGATCGGAGAGGGTCTTCTCCTTCGGCGGCTGGGCGGTGTTGGGCCCCACGTCCTGCGGCGTTCCCGGCAGCACGAGCGCGCCGCCGTGCCCTTCCTTGTTGGCGTCCTCGGTGCGCTTGACGTCGAGCTGAGAGAGGGGCACGAAGGTCTGGGTGCCGTTGAGGAGGATGATGATCGCGCGGCCTTTGTCGACCGTGTACTTCTGCTTAGCGACGATGCGCGAGCCATCTTTTAGGTAGATGGCGTAGCCGGCGGCGAACAGGGGCGCCGCCACGAGAAGGAGCAGGATGGCCAGGAAGCGCGGGTACCGCATCGCCGTTCTCCTCATGGATGAAATCCTCACCATGATACCCTTTCCCCGCCGTGAAAGCTCCCTCCCCGCAGCCGGGAATCCTCCTGCTCGAAGATGGCACGGTGTTCGAAGGCGAGGCCGTCTCGCCGGGCACCCGCTTCGGCGAGGTCGTCTTCAACACCTCGATGACGGGGTACCAGGAGGTGCTCACCGACCCTTCGTACCGCGGCCAGATCGTGGTGATGACGCAGCCGCACATCGGCAACTACGGCACGACGCCCGAGGTCGCCGAGTCGGAGCACCCGTGGGTCGAGGGTTTCATCGCGCGCCAGTTCACGGCCCGGCCTTCGGGGCGCGAGGGCGACGAGAGCCTGGTCTCCTACCTGCGGCGTTTCGGCGTGCCGGCTTTGCAGGGGCTCGACACGCGGGCGCTGGTGCGCCGGCTGCGGGAGCGGGGCGCCCTGCGCGGCGTGCTGACCACCGAGCGGTCGGATGCCGCCTCTCTCGCCGCCGAGCTGGCCGATTTCCCGACCATGGCCGGCCGGGCGCTGGTGGACGAGGTGACCTGCGCCGCATCCTACGAGCTTCCTGCCGAAGGAGAGGAGCGCCGCCATCTCGCCGTCTACGACTTCGGCGTCAAGGCGAACATCCTCCGCTCGCTCACGGCGCGGGGCGCGCGGCTGACGGTGCTGCCCGCCCGCGCGCCGGCGAGCGACGTGCTGGCCCTGCCGGTGGACGGCGTCGTGCTGTCGAACGGGCCGGGTGATCCCGAGCCGCTGACCGGCATCATCGAGGCCGTGCACGAGCTGCTCGCGGCCCGGCTGCCCGTCTTCGGCATCTGCCTGGGGCACCAGCTCCTCGGCCTCGCCCTCGGCGGACAAACCTTCAAGCTCAAGTTCGGCCACCACGGCGGCAACCAGCCGGTGCGCGACCTGACGACGGGACGGATCGCCATCACCAGCCAGAACCACGGCTTCGCCGTCGATCCGGAGTCGCTGCCCGCCTCCTGCGCCGTCACCCAGATCAACCTCAACGACGGCACCGTCGAAGGCTTCGCGGTATCGGACCGGCCGGTCTACTCGGTGCAGTACCATCCGGAAGCCGCGCCCGGTCCCCACGACGCTTCGGCGCTCTTCGACCGCTTTCTGGACGCGGCGACGCGGAGGTGAGACCCACGCCCTCCGAATCGGCCCTCACCGGCCCGCTCACCTGGGTCGTCGCCTGGCGCTTCCTGCGCGGGCGGCGGAGCCGGCTGCTGGACGGCACGGCACGGGCGGCGCTGCTCTCCACGGCCCTCGGAGTGATGGCGATGATCATCGCCATGGCGCTGATGACCGGCTACCGGGAGGATCTCCAGGGCAAGCTGGTACGGGGCAACGCCGCCGTGATCGCCTATCCGGTGGGCGGCGAGCCGGCGGCGATCCCCCCCGGCAAGCGGCGGGCTCTGATGGCCATTCCGGGCGTCGAGAAGATCGGCAGCGTGGCCTACGGGCAGGGATCGCTGGCCAGCCAGGCGCGGCCGGAGGGGGTGGAGGTGGTCCTGCGCGGCGTCGATCCGGGCGGCGGCCAGCTCACGGCCACAGCGGAGCAGCTCCGGCCGTCGCCGGAGGGCATCCCGTCCACCGTGCTCGGCAAGGATCTCGCCGACAGGCTCAAGGCCCGGCCGGGGGAGCTCCTGCGGCTCGTCGCCCTCGGCCTGCAGGAAGGCCGGCCGCGGTTCCGCTACCAGAGCCTGCGGGTCTCCGGCACCTTCGCCACCGGCTTCGCCGAGTTCGACCGCAGTTGGGTCCTCCTCGACCGCGCCGTCGTCGAGCGGCTGATGGGCGGCGAGCCGGCGATGGACCTGCTGGAGTTCACCGTGACCGATGCCGAGGAGGCGCCGGCCATCGCCGCGGCCGCGGCGCGCGTGCTGGAGCCGGATTTCGTGGTCACCGATTGGCGGCAGCTCAACCGCGAGCTGTTCACCGCCCTGAAGTGGCAGCAGTTCATGCTCTTCGGCGTGCTGGGGCTGATCGTCCTCGTCTCCACCTTCAACGTGGCCTCGACGCTGGTGGTGCTGGTGCGGGAGCGCATGCGCGACGTCGGCCTCTTGGGGGCGCTGGGTCTCGATCCCGGCAAGCTGCGGCTGGTCTTCCTGCTCTACGGCGGTTTCCTCGGCCTCTTCGGCACGCTCCTCGGGGTGCTCGCCGGCTGGGGGATCTGCTGGCTGCTCACCACCTTCGAGCTGGTGCGCTTCGAGCCGGAGGTGGCGGCGATCTACTTCATCAGCTCCGTCCCCTTCCACGTCGAGCCGCGCGACGTCCTGGCGGTGGTGGGCTTCGCGCTGCTGGTGACGATGGTGGCGTGCTTCATCCCCGCCTGGCGCGCGGCGCGGGTGGATCCGTCGTCGGCGCTGCGGTACGAGTAGAAGACCTTCTCGTACTCACCTTTGGCGTCGATCATCGAGTTCTTCCAATGCCATTTGGAAACGTTTTTCGTCAGGAATTAGTTGCTTGGCATTCTCGAAGGCATTTCTGATCTCGGAAGTGGGAGCTCTTAGCCATCGCAGCACACGTCCGAGATCAAACCAGGCCCAGGCATGTCGAGTCGGAGGAGCATCCATTTGGAGTACACGTTGAAGCATCTCCTGAGCTTCTCTGAGAAGGCGCCTGCGGGCATCCTGCGAATACGATCGGAGGCCGCGAGATCGCGGGACTTCTTGGGCTAATCGTATTTTAGTCTGCGCGTATTCATGAAGAGCTCTAACATCGTGGAACACGGCGTCGCCCGCACGTTCAAAATAACGGTGAGCACGATCCTGACGGCCGGCGCGGCGCTCAAGAATTGCAGCCTCAAAAGCTTCATGGGGAGCAAGAAGGCTAGGTAACCGATCTAGTGCTGTCTTCGCTTCTGGAATGAGATGCGCGTTCAGGTAGGCGCCGGACATAGCCATTACCGCGCGGGGGGCATTGGCTGTGCCAGTTTCTCTCATAAAGTAATCAAAGATCTTTCGTGCGGATTCAAGATCTCCGGAGCGGGCAAAGTCCTCGATCAAGGCAGCAGCCAGCGTTCCCGATTGGGGCTGGTCACGTAAGGCTTCCTGCAATCGTTCGCGAGCACCGATATCCTCTCCGACCGCTCTTAAATGCGCCGCATCACGGAGGGCGGAAATTGCAAGGTATTCGGGGTGTGCAGGTAGGGTTACGCGAAAGAAACTTCTAGAATCATCGAAGTCGAACTGTGGACGAGGAGAACCATTCTGCTCCATGACGCGGAAGACTTTAGGAATTCCAGTGCCACGTCCTTCGGCCAAGCGCAACTCTTTGAGAAACTCTCCGATTCGACGGTTCCGCGCAGGAACGGGGGGCAAAGATCTGCTAGGTTGTAGATGCTTGACTTCAATCCCGGGCACCGGTCCTGGATAGCTAATAATCTCCATACGGTCTGGATAAAGGTAAACTTTTGTTGGTTCAGGCTCTCCTTCATAACTCCGATGATAAATGGCGTTGACTACAGATTCTTCCATGGCCGGCAGCGGATAGCTGACCCAACCCTTGACCTCGGGCTGATCACCGAGCTTTTCCAGATGTTGAGTGGAGAAGGTTCGCAGATAAGTAAGGCAGTCACGAATCTGCTGGTGGAGGGGCCCTTTGAAGGTCCGCTCCTCGATAACATTGCCTGAGGCGTCTCCGGAGAACTGGACCACCTCTATGCGCGCGCCCCGAAACCATTCCTCAGGGTCGTCGGAGAACATGAGTAGGCCGATGTTACGAGGTACATCATGTGCATTGATCCTCATCGATATCTGCATGCGGCGGTAGATCTCGCGGGTATCTGGCTCGTTGAGCAGGCCGCTCCTAATATCCGCTAGAAACTCCCGGACCTTAGTCTCGCGGACTTTTTCGATCGGAACTTCGAGGGCGCGGCGGTCATCAAAAGGAATCTTAGCCGTTAGTTGGAGAAGCTGAGTAAGTAAAGACCCCTTTGCCTCCACTGTCTCGCTGCCAAGTCGTATGTAGTACTTCCGGGCGCTTTTCTCAAGGGCTTCCGGTGCCTGATGGGGCCGATTATCACTTCCAGGAGCCCAAATGACGAGGATATGGCAGCCGTCGACGACCTCGGGAGATAGGATCGGCTGATAGACGGGATCGAGGACTTGGCAACGGCCGCGAATCCATCTCTGAATTTTGTCGATATCAGTGGGTGGGAGACCAACGGGCGGGAGTTGGGCCACACCCTTTTCCTCAGCGACACCAATGACAATATAACCACCGTTCAGATTCTGGAAATCGTTAGCGAAGGCGCAGATAGAGTGGAGCACCTGGATCGCGGTCGGGCCTTCGTTCCAGGACGCTTTGAGTTCCACTCGTGGGGATTCCACCCCCCTATAATGGAGAAGGTCATCAATATTGATAGGTAGAATCGTACTCATGCGGCTCGCTGCTCTCCGGAGAATAGATACTAGCAGGCATGCCTAGCGTTTGCCCACCCACTCCGCCTTAGCGCCGCTTGAAACGGGACGCGAGAGAGGGTTTGAGTGGGAGCGTGACCCTACGCCGACACGCTCTCGTTCCTCTCGCCGGACATGATCCGCCAGCCGATGACTTTCTCGTCGATCTCGCGCAGGCGGTTGGCGACGAGGCGGCAGAGGAGCTGCAGGAACTCCAGGGCGGCGTGGGCGTCCATGGCGAGGACCTCGCGCACGGTCCCCTGATCGAGCGCCAGCACGGTCAGCGGGCCGCCGTGGGCGCGGGCGTCGGCCGAGCGCGGCTCGCCGTCGATGAGCGACATCTCGCCGAAGAAGTCGCCGCGCTGGAGGATGGCGAGCGCCTCCTCGCCGCCGCCGGGGATGTACTTGGAGATCATCACCCGTCCCTCGAGGACGACGTACATCTCCGCGCCCTCGTCCCCCTCCTGGAACAGCGACGCGCCGGCGGCGAAGCGCTTCTCGCGCGAGAAGGTGGCGAGCGTCATCAGCTCCCGCCGCGAGAGCCCCTGCTCGCGGAACAGGCGGATCTTGTCCGAGGGCTCCACCTCCACGGCCGCCGTATCGGCGGGAGACCGCTGCTTGCGCAGGCGCAGGAAGTTCTCGGGCACCGACTCCGAGGAGAAGAAGGTCTGGAGCTGGTCGTTGGTGGCGCGCAGCTTGCGGGCGAGGCTGTGCCACAAGGTCCAGTAGATCTGCACGCCGAGGTCCGGCGAGGCTTCGATCAGGCCGTCGAGGGCCTGCGCCTCGAGGCGGAACAACTGGCTGGGCGCGGCGGCGAGCGCGTCGGAGCTGCGCTCCTGGCCGGTGATGAAGCCGGCCTCGCCGAAGACGTCTCCCGGCTCCAGCACGCCGAGGGCGAAGGTGCCGTAGGAGGTGGTGCGCTGGATGGTGATCTCGCCCCGTTCGAGCACGTAGAGGTCGCGTCCCTCGGTGCGGTGGCCGAAGATCAGGCTCCCCGCGTCGTGCATCTCCTCGCGCGTCGCCTGGGTGAGGCGGAAGATCTGATCGTCGGAGAAGTGGGCGAGCGGCCGCAGCCGCCGCAGGCGCGAGGCGAGCTCGAGCTGCCCCCCCGGCTCGCGGCCTTTCGGCAGGGGCGCGGTCAGCGGCAGGTTGGCTCCAGGGAGCCCTCCCTGCTCGAGGAAACGCTCGCGGTGCCACTCCAGCCGCTCGAAGGCCGTGTGCAGCATCTCCTGGCGCTCGTGGAACACCCGCGCGAGCTCGCGGTTGCCCCAGCCGAGGATCTGCTTCAGGGTCTGGATCCGCCGCCGCAGGCGGCGCACGCCCTCCTCATCGCCGTCGTTGAGCAGCAGGAAGGCGTGCACCGTGGCGTCGAGGGCGGGCTCGAACCGCTTGTGCTCGTACTCGGCGCGGCCCAGGTTCTCGGCGGTCTCGCGGTCGAAGGGGTTGTAGCGCAGCGCGCGGCCGAACTCCTCGACGGCGCCGTCGAAGTCGCGCTGCCGGAAGAGGAGCCGGGCATGCAGCTTGTGGCCGGACGGGTTCGCCAGGTCCTTGGCGCGCGCCACGTCGACGCATTCGATGGCCCGCGCGTGCTCGCCTTTCTCGGCATAGAGGTGGGCCAGGCCGAGGAAATGGGCGGCGTCGATGGCGTTGCGCCGGAAACCCTCGCGGAGCATGTCGCGCAGGCTGCGCGAGGAGGTGCCGCGGTGCTGCTGCTGCAGCTTGCGGACCTCGGCGAGCCCGAGCTTGACGCTGAGGTTCTTGGGCTCCAGACGGAGCGCCAGGAGGAGGAGGTCCGCCGCCTCGTCGTAGCGTCCGCCCGCCGAGAAGCGCCGGGCCAGATCCGTCAGCTCCTGGATCTCCCCGCCGGAGGGGCTCTGCGGATTGCTCATCGCCGCTCATCCTTTTGAAGCAAGGGCGGAGAGTCTAGCACGGAGAGGGCCGCGGGCCTGAGGATGCCGGATAAGGCGCCCGCGTATCTGCTGTTCCATAAACATGCTCATTTGTGTATAATGGGCACTCGAGGTCGCGCCGGAGGCGACCGAAGCCCTCCGAAGCTCCACCGGCGAGCGTCCGCCGCCGGGTTTGGGGAGCTTCACGGCGGAAGTCTCCGCCCCGCGGTACCAACCCGCCACCCGCGGCCAGCGCCGCGCGCCAACCTTTCAAGGGGACCGGAAACGGTCCCCTTCGACTTCTGGCCGCCTGCACCGTCCCGCACCTGTGGGATAGATGGGGCAGGCCCCCGCGTTCATGGAGACCGCGTCCGGAGCGCCTGCCCCGGAGGAGATCCCCCATGTCCAAAATCCTGCGTAACGCCGGCGAGTCAACGCGAGGCTTCTTCGCCTTCCTCCTGGGGTTGTTCGACCTGGCGAGCGAGGATACCGACACAGGCAGCGGCATGGACCCGAACGGCCTCCATTGAGATGGCCTCTCTCGACACCGGCACTGCTTGCCGGTGTCACTTTTTACGCCCTTGCAGCAACTTTAAGGTAGGGGAGCCCACCGCTGGAGGAACGTGGATGGTAGAGCGCCACCCTGACCGGATGGCCCTCGAGCAGTTTTCGCGGGGTGAAGCCTCCGGCAACGAGGAGCGCTGGGTCGAGGACCATCTGCGCTCGGGCTGCGCCGTCTGCCAGCGAGAGGTGGACGCGCTGCTGGTGCGGATGCTCGGTCCGGATTTCGCCCCTCCCGCGGCGGAGCCGGACCCGATGGACGCCGGATGGGACCGCCTGGTGGTGCTGCTCGAGAAGCGGCTCGCGGTGGCCAGCGCGGAGCGGCGGGAGGCGCCGCGCCTGGTCGCCGAGCTGCTCGGCTTCCCGCCGCGAGAGCGCCGGATCCTGGCGCGGAGCTCCGGCCGCTTCCAGACGCTCGCCGTCTGCGAGCTGGTGATCGAGAAGAGCTTCGACGAGAGGTTCGGCGACAACTCCCGCGAGCTGGCCGAGCTGGGGCTGCTGCTGGCGGCCCAGCTCGACGGCGAGCGCTACGGCCGCTCCGTGGTCAAGGACCTGCAGGCCCGCGCCTGGGCCTATCTCGGCAACGCCCGCCGCCTGGCTTTCGACCTGCCCGGCGCCGAGGAAGCGCTCGCCGAGGCCGAGCGGCTGGTGGAGACCGGCTCGGCCGATCCGCTGGAGGAAGCGAGGATCCTCGATCTGCGGGCCTCCCTGCTCAGCGATCAGGGCCGCTTCGAGCAGGCCGCCGAGCTGCTGGACCTGGTGATCGACATCTACGACAACCTCCGCGAGCCGCACCGCAAGGGCCGCGCCATGATCAGCAAGGGGCTGTTCCTCGGCTATGCCGGCTGGCCCGAGGAGGCGATCCCCGTGATCCGCCGGGGGCTATCCCTCGTCGACTGGGAGGCCGAGCCGCGTCTCGTCCTGATGGCTCGCCACAACCTCGCGTGGTGCCTCAACGACTGCGGCCGCGGCCAGGAGGCGTGGGGGCTGCTGCAGCGCCTCCGCCACGCCTACGCCGAGTTCGACGACCCCTGGACGAGGCTGCGCTTCGTCTGGCTGAGCGGCCTCGTGCAGGCCAACCTGGGCCATGTCGCGGAGGCGGAGGAGAACCTGAACGAGGTGCGCCGCCTCCTGCTCGCCGAGGGACGCGGCTACGACGCCGCGCTGGCGACGCTGGACGTCGCCGATCTCTATCTGCGGGCGGGGCGGAGCGCCGAGGTGAAGCGGCTCGCCGGCGAGATGTTCACCCTCTTCCACTCCAAGGACATTCACCGGCAGGCCACGGCGGCGCTGGCCGTCTTCCAGCAGGCGGCGGAGATGGAAACCGCCACGCCGCGCCTCGTCCGCGACATCGCCGCCTATCTGCGGCGGGCGCGCCGGAATCCCGCCTTGCGCTACGCGCCGGCGTAGGTCCGATATCCTTCGCCGGTGCCGCCGACGCCGAGCTCCCTTCCCGTCCTTCCCACCGCCACCGCCCGCCGCCTGCTGATGGGCGCGCAGGGGCTGCTGGACGATCCCCGCGGCAAGGTCACGGCGGACCGGCTCTTCGCGCTCATCGAGCGCATGGGTTTCGTGCAGATCGACTCGATCAACATCGTCGAGCGCGCCCACCATCTGACGCTCGCGGCGCGGCTGCAGGGCTACCGGCCGGCGATGCTGCAGCGCCTGCTGGAGCGGGAGCGGCGGCTCTTCGAGCACTGGACGCACGACGCCTCGGCCATCCCCACGGCCTGGTATCCCTGGTGGAAGGTGCGTTTCGAGCGCTATCGCCGGCGGGTGCTCGAGCACCCCTGGTGGCTGTCGCGGGTGGGCCCGGAACCGCAGAAGGTTTTCGATCACGTCCTCGACCGCATCGTGCGGGAGGGCCCCCTGATGGCCAAGGACTTCGAGGACGAGCGCCCGGCCGGCACCGACAAGACCTGGTGGGGATGGAAACCGCAGAAGGCGGCGCTGGAGTACCTCTGGCGGACCGGCGAGCTCGCCGTGGCCGCGCGGGTGAGCTTCCACAAGGTCTACGATCTCGCGGCCCGCACGTATCCCGCCGCGCACGCCGCGCCGCGGCCGGGCGGCGAGGAGCACCTGGACTGGGCCTGCCGCACCGCCCTGGAGCGGCTGGGGACCGCCACGGCCAGCGAGATCGCCGGCTTCTGGCACGCCGTCCCGCTGGAGCAGGTGCGCGCCTGGTGCGGGCGCGCCCTTGACAGCGGCGAGATCGCCGCCCTCCGCGTCGAGCCGGCCGACGGCGGCAAACCGTGGGAAGCCTTCGCCGTGCCCGACTGGGAGGCGCGCGCCGCCGCCCTGCCGCCGGCGCCGCCGCGCATCCGCCTGCTGTCGCCGTTCGATCCCATCCTGCGCGACCGCCGGCGCACGCAGCGGCTGTTCGGCTTCGACTACCGCTTCGAGGCCTTCGTGCCGGAGGCCCAGCGCCAGCACGGCTACTATGTGCTGCCCATCCTCGAAGGCGAGCGCCTGGTGGGACGCCTCGACCCCAAGCTCCACCGCGACCGCGGCCTGCTGGAGGTGCGGGGCCTGTGGTGGGAGCCGGGCGTGCGGCAGAGCAAAGGCCGCCGCGCCGCCCTGGAAGCCACCCTCGAGCGGCTGGCGCGGTTCGTGGGCGCGGCGGAATGGTCTATCGCCCCAACCGCTCCAGGGCCCGCTGCATGAGCAGGTCCTGGCTGGAGCGCGGCTCCTCGCCGGGAGAGGGCCGCCGCTGCACGTACGAGCCGTCGGCCTGCATGTCCCAGGCCTTGACGTTGTCGGCGAGCTGGAGGTCGAGGATGGCCCGGACCTCCTCCTGGAGCCGCGGATTCTCGATCGGCACGGCGGCCTCGACGCGGGCGTCGAGATTGCGCGCCATCCAGTCGGCCGAGCCGATGAAGTACTCGGGAGCGCCGCCGTTGGCGAAGCAGAAGATGCGGGCGTGCTCGAGGAATCGTCCGACGATGCTGACCACCCGGATGGTCTCGCTGCGGCCCGGCAGTCCCGGCCTCAGGCGGCAGATGCCGCGCACGATGAGGTCGATCTCCACTCCCGCCGCCGACGCCTCGTAGAGGGCCTCGATGATCTGCCGGTCGTCGAGCGCGTTCATCTTGGCGATGATGTGCCCGCCGCGGCCGGCCTGCTGGTGCTCGACCTCGCGGGCGATCATCTCCAGGAAGCGCGGGCGCATGGTGGTGGGCGCCACCAACAGCTTCCTGAACTGCGGCTGGTAGACGCAGCCGGTGAGCATGTTGAAGAGCTGCGACACGTCCTGGGCGAGATCGGCGTCGCAGGTGAAGAGACCCAGATCGGTATAGAGCTTGGCGGTCTCCGGGTTGTAGTTGCCGGTGGCGATGTGGACGTAGCGGCGCAGGGCGTCCTTCTCCTGGCGCACGACGAGAGCGATCTTGGCGTGCGTCTTCAGGCCCACCATGCCGTAGCAGACGTGGGCCCCGACGTTCTCCAGCGCCTCGGCCCACTCGATGTTGGCCGCCTCGTCGAAGCGCGCCTTGATCTCCACCGTCACCGCGATCTGCGTGCGGTTCTCCGCCGCGCGGATCAGCGCCTGCATGTTCGGCGAATCGGCCGAGGTGCGGTAGAGCGTCTGCTTGATGGCGAGCACCGCCGGATCGTCCGCCGCCACCTCGATGAAGCGCTGCACGCTGGTGGCGAAGGAGTCGTAGGGATGGTGCACCAGGATGTCGCCGGCGGCGATGGCGCCGAAGATCTCCGCGCCCTCGTCCGCTTCGAGGTGAAACCGCGGATGGGTGACCGGCGTCCAGGGCCGGTACTTCAGCGACGGCAGGGGCAGCGCGCCGGCGAGCGACATCAGGTCCTTGAGCGCCAGCAGGCCGTCGAGCTCGTAGACCTCCTGCTCGTTGAGCTCCAGCTCCTCGGCCAGCAGCTCGATCAACCAGCGGGGCATCCCCTTCGCCACCTCGAGACGCACGACGGTGGCGAAGCGCCGCTCGCGCAGCTCCTCCTGGATCACCTCCAGCAGGTCCTCGGCCGTCTCCTCGTTGCGCTGCACGTCGGCGTTGCGGGTCACCCGGAAGGGACAGGCGGCGACGATCTCCATGCCCGGGAAGAGCTGATCGAGATTGTGGGCGATGACCTCCTCCAGCGGCACGTAGCGCTGCGTCCTGGGAACGGGGATCCAGCGCGGCAGGATGTGCGGCGCCTTGACGCGGGCGAAGCGCGGCTCGCGGTCGCCGGGAGCCTTCAGTCCCACGGCCAGCGACAGGCTGACGTTGGAGATGAAGGGGAACGGATGGGCGGGATCGACGGCCAACGGCGTCAGCACCGGGAAGATCCGGCGCTGGAACTCCTCGCAGAGGTGGCGGCGCTCGCTGGCGCGCAGCTCCTCCCAGGCGCAGATCTCGACGCCGTGCTGGCGCAGGGCGGGCAGGATCTCCGCCGCCACCAACCGCCGCTGGCGGATCACCAGCGGCCGCACGGCGGCGTTGACGTCCGCGAGCTGCTGCCGGGGAGTGGGACCGCCGTCGGGACCGATCTCGCGCACCTTGCTGGCGAGCTGCTGCTTGAGGCCGCCCACCCGCTTCATGAAGAACTCGTCCAGGTTGGAGTCGAAGATGGCGATGAACTTCAGCCGCTCGAGCAGCGGGTTCTCCCCGTCCTCCGCCTCCTGCAGGACGCGGGCGTTGAACTCCAGCCAGGAGAGCTCCCAGTTGATGAGCGGCGCGCTCTCGCCGGCGGATCTTTCAATGGTTTCGATACGGTTTGGCTCGGACACGGGACCTCAACCTCCGGCGAGGACGAAGGACATGAATTCTGACACACCTCGGGCAGGAGTCTCCATGAGCTCCGTGTGACAAATCGCCGGGGCGACGGAAATTCCTTTTCCCATCGCTAGTTCCACAGGCGCAGGCTCTACAATCCACCCTGTGAAACCGCCGGCCGTGGTCGTACAGCCCCTCACCTTCCCCGCCAGCGGCAAGCGGACCCGCGCCGCCGCACCGTCCCGCGAGCGGCTGGCGGCGATCGACATCGGCTCGAATTCCATCCACATGCTGGTGGCCGAGACCGAGCCCAACGGCGGCTATCGCGTGCTGGGCCGCGAGCGGGAGATGGTGCGCCTGGGCAGGACCGGTTTCGGCGACGGCACGCTCTCCGAGGCCGCCGTGCGCGACGGTCTCGAGGCGATCGCCAAGATGACCACCCTCGCCCGCCTCAAGGGCGCCGAGCGGGTGGTGGCCGTGGCCACCAGCGCCGTGCGCGAGGCCGCCAACGGCGCCGACTTCCTGGCCCGCGTCAAGGCCTTGAACGGCCTCGACGTGCAGCTTCTCACCGGCGTCGAGGAGGGACGGTTCATCTACCGCGCCGTGCGGGAGGTGGTGGACCTGGGATCGGAGGCCGCCGCCATCGTCGATATCGGCGGCGGCAGCACGGAATGGATCGCGACGAGGGCCGGCGAGCTGGAGCAGGTGGTGAGCCTGCCGCTCGGCTCGCTGCGCGGCGCGGCGGATCTCAAGGGGGACCCGCCGAGCGACGCCTCCTTCGATCGCCTGCGCCGGCGCATCGCGAAGCGCCTCGGCGAAGCCGTGCCGCGCGATCCGGTCGAACGGTTGGTGGCCACCTCCGGCACGGCCGTCTGCTGCGCCGATCTCGTCGATCACTTCGCCGGCCGCCCCTGGAAGGAGCTCTCCGGCGTGCAGCGCGAGGTGCGGGCGAAGGACCTGGCCCAGCTCGTCGAGCGGCTGCGTCCGCTCAAGCGCCGGCAGATCGCCGGCCTGCCGCCGGTGGGCGCGCCGCGCTCGGAGAGCCTGCTCGCCGGCGCGCTCCTGCTCCAGGAGCTGGTGGCGCACGCCGGCGTGGACCGCTTCCAGGTCTCGGACCGCGCCCTGCGCGAGGGCTTGGTTCTGGCCGCCCTGGGCCAGCCGATTCCGGCAGCGGCCGAGCCTGGCGACCTGCGGCGCCGGCAGGTGCTCCAGCTCGCCGAGCGCGCGGAGAGCGTCTACCGGCACAACCTGCAGACAGGGCGCCTGGCGGTCCGCCTGTTCGACCTGACGACCTCGCTGCACAAGCTGGGCGCCCGCGAGCGGGAATGGCTGGAGTACGCCGCACTGCTGCACGACATCGGTTACTCCATCCACTATCGCGGCCACCACAAGCACGCCTATTACCTCATCGTCAACGCCGTGCTCGACGCCTTCGACCAGCGCGAGATCGAGATCATCGCTCACGTCGCCCGCTACCATCGGGGCGCCGCCCCCAAGGCGAGCCACCCGACGCTGGCCGCCCTCCGGCCCTGGCAGCAGCGGACCATCCGCAAGCTCGCCGCCCTGCTGCGCGTGGCCGACGCCCTGGATTACACCCACGCCTCGCGGGTGGAGGAGGTCTACTGCGCCATCCGCGGCCGCAGAGTCACCCTGGAGGTGCTCTCGCGCTATGCCGTGGACCTGGAGCTGGAGGCGGCCCGCGAGCACGGCCGCTTCTTCGCCAGGGTCTTCGGCGGCCCCCTCCGCCTGCGCCAGGGGCTCGAGGCGGCGGAGGTCTGAAGGGTGTGCAGAATTTACGATCCGTCCATCCGCCGGCGGTATCTCCTGCACGTCAGACCGGGTTAAATATTTGCGTCACAGAGAGTTAACACAACTCTCACCGGGCCTTCACATGGTTTCTGCGGAAAACTCGCCGGGCCGTCCCCGGAGCCGCTTGGTCCCCGGAGGCAGAACTAAGGCAAAAGTGTTGTGTTTGCAGTCACTTACAGCGGAGTGCACACCCCATTGGTCAAAGCGTGGAAAAGCCCGAGAAATCGGCCTTTCGAGCCGCTTCCGAGGCCTTTTTCCACAGGATTTTCCGCACTCTCTGTGGAAGACTCCATGGTAGCCTCTTCCCACATGGCACGTGAACGCATTCTGCTGATCGAGGACGAGCCCGATATCGCCGAGGTCCTCCAGTACAACCTCGAGAAGGAAGGATTCGTGGTGGAGACTTCGCGCCGGGGAGACAGCGGCCTCGAAGCCATTCGCCGCGAATCGCCCGACCTCATCCTGCTCGACCTCATGCTGCCCGGCATCGACGGGCTCGAGCTCACCCGGATGCTGAAGCGCGACGCCGCCACCTCCCGGTTGCCCATCGTCATGCTCACCGCCCGCGGCGAGGAGGTGGACCGCATCGTCGGCCTGGAGCTCGGAGCCGACGACTACATCAGCAAGCCGTTCAGCCCCCGCGAGGTCGTGCTGCGGGTCAAGGCGGTGCTGCGCCGGCTGCAGCACGAGGAGAGCGCCAGCGAGCGGCTCGAGATCGGCGACATCCATCTCGACGTCTCCGGCCACCAGTTGCGGGTGCGCGCCAAGGAGACGCCGCTCACCGCGACCGAGTTCCGGCTGCTCCGCCTGCTCATGGAGCGGGCCGGGCGGGTGCAGACGCGCGGCCAACTCCTCTCGGACGTCTGGGGTTACGCCGAGGACATCGACAGCCGCACCGTGGACACCCATATCCGCCGCCTGCGCCGCAAGCTCGGGCCCGAGGCCGACCGCATCGAAACGGTGATCGGGGTTGGCTACCGGCTGAGGCCCTGAGCCGCGGTGCGCCTCCTGGGCCTCCCCCCCAAGCTGCGGCTCGCCCCGCTCTGGCCCGCGCTGGCCGCGGTGGTGACGGCCACCGTTCTGCTCGCCTCGCTGCTGCCCCGCCTGCTGGAGCGCACCGCCTCCGTCCAGCTCTTCGACATGCTGGACCTGCTGGCTCCCATCGCCCGCGAGCGGCTGGCCCGGCCGAACCTCGATCCGCAGACCTGGGTGCGGCAACTGGCGGCGGACAGCGGCATGCGGGTGACGCTCATCCGCCCGGACGGCGTGGTCTTCGCGGACAGCTCCGTCGAGCGCGCCAGCATCGCCGCCATGGAGAACCATCTCCACCGGCCCGAGGTGCAGGCGGCGCTCGCCCAAGGCCGCGGCATGAACGTGCGGCGGAGCGCCACCACCGGCCACACCTACGTCTACGTCGCCCGCACGCTGAGCGGCCCGGAAGGGAAGCCGCTCGTCCTGCGCCTCGCCGAGCCGCTCGAGCAGTTGAGCGCCTTGCGCGGCCGGCTGGCGGCGGCCATGGCGCTCTCGGCCCTGGCCGCGGGGATCGCCATCCTCTTCACCTCGCTGTGGCTCGACCGGCGCCTCTTCGAGCCGCTGTCGCGCCTGATCGCCGGCGCGCAGGACCTCGCGCTCGGCCGCGCCACCCGCGTCGCGGTGCCCGAGGACGAGGACGAGCTGTCGGCCCTGGCCCTGGCGCTCAACCGGCTCGCCGCCGCCGCCGAAGAGCAGTTCGCGGCGGTGAGCAAGGAGCGCGACCGGCTGCAGGAGATCCTCGCCGGCATGTCGGAAGGCGTGCTGGTGGTGGACGCCGGCGCGCGTGCCTTGCTGATCAATCCCGCCTTCTACCGCCTGTTCGGCCTCGACGGCGATTTCACCGGCCGGCGCGTGCTGGAGATCATCCGCCATCCGGGGGTGGCCCGGCTCGTCGAGGACACCCTGCGGCTGGGCGAGCCGCAGAGCGCGCCGATCGAGCTGCCGACGCCCGAGCGCCGCACCCTGCTGCTGGCGAGCGCCGCGCTCTCCGGCGGCGCCGTGGTGGCGGTGCGCGACACCACCGAGCTCACCCGCGTGGCCGACATGCGGCGCGACTTCGTGGCCAACGTCTCGCACGAGCTCAAGACCCCGCTCGCCGCCATCCGCGGCTATGCCGAGACGCTGCGCGACGGCGCCCTGGACGAGCCGGCGACCGCCCGCCGCTTCAACGAGCGCATCCTCGACCAGTGCCGGCGCCTGCAGGCGCTGCTCGACGATCTCCTCACCCTCTCGCGGCTCGAAGGCGTCGCCTCGGCGCTGGAGCTCGAGCCGGTGGACCTGCACGCCCTGGTGCGCCGCGCCGTCGAGCTGCTCGCCGCCACGGCGCGCGAGAAGCGGGTGGAGATCGAAGTCGAGCAATCGCCGGTGCCGCCGTTGCTCGGCGACGCCGAGGGCCTGGAGCGCCTGCTGGTGAACCTGCTCGACAACGCCATCAAGTACAACCGGCCCGAAGGCAAGGTGGTGCTCCGCCTGGCGAGGACCGACGGCGAGGCGCTGCTCGAGGTCAGCGACACCGGGATCGGTATTCCTCCGGATTCGATCCCGCGAATCTTCGAGCGTTTCTATCGAGTCGACAAAGGGCGCGCCCGCGAAGAGGGCGGCACGGGGCTGGGCCTCGCCATCGTCAAGCACGTCGCCCAGGCCCATGGCGGCCAGGTGGAAGTCGAGAGCCGCGTGGGCCATGGCTCGACGTTCCGCGTGCGCTTGCCGATCAGGGTTTGAAAGGACCCAAAGGATTTTTGTCCTTTGCGGAGCAGGAAGTCGCCTTGCCGTCACAGGGCCGCCGGCAACCTGTCACAGCGAATCCACGCGCCAGGGAGTAAAATCCCGCGGGGGAGAGGACTGTCAAAATGGAACGACGGCTGGACCAGGATCTCGACCGGGTGCGCCAGGCCCTGCTGAAGATGGGGGGCATGGTGGAGGGCATGGTCGCCAAGGCGACGAAGTCCCTGCTCGACCGCAACAACCAGCTCTCCACCGAGGTGATCGACGGTGACCGCGACGTCGACCACCTCGAGATCGAGATCGACGAGGCCTGTCACCTCATCCTCGGCACCAAGCAGCCGACCGCCGTCGACCTTCGCTTCCTCGTCGCCGTGATGAAGATCAACAGCGACCTCGAGCGCATCGGCGACTCGGCGGTGAACATCGCCCAGTCGGTCCTGCAGTTGAACGAGCAGCCGGCGCTGAAGCCCTATATCGACCTGCCGCACCTCTCCGAGCTCGTCCAGGCCATGGTCCGCAAGAGTCTCGACGCCTTCGTGCGCCGGGACGCCCGCCTGGCCACCGAGGTCTGCGAGTCGGACGACGCCGTGGACGGCCTCTACAAGCAGCTCTTCCGCGAGCTGCTCACCTACATGATCGAGGATCCCAAGACGGTGAGCCGCGCCCTCCACCTGCTGCTCATCTCGCGCAACATGGAGCGCATCGCCGACCACGCCACCAACATCGCCGAAGACGTCATCTACTACGTCGAAGGACGGGACATCCGCCACTCGAGCGGCGCGCCCGAGCCCTTCAGCAAAGCCCTGTGACCGGCGAGAAACGCTTCAAGGTGCTGTTCCTCTGCACGGGCAACTCTGCCCGCAGCATCATCGCCGAGCTCCTGCTGCGCCAGACCGACCGCCGCCGCTTCGAGGCGTTCAGCGCCGGGTCGCATCCGCGCGGCGAGGTCCATCCTCTGGCGCTGCGCCTGCTCAGGGAGGTCTACAAAATCGACGCGAGCGGCGCCCGCAGCAAGTCGTGGGAGGAGCTCCGCGGGATCGATTTCGACTTCGTGATCACCGTCTGCGACAACGCCCGCGAGAGCTGTCCCTACTGGCCCGGGCAGCCGATCGTGGCCCACTGGGGCGTTCCCGATCCTGCTGACTTCGCAGGCCCCGCGGACGAGCACTACGCATTGTTCAAGGAAGCCGGCCGCGTCCTCGCCCGTCGCATCGAGCTGTTCACCAACCTGCCGCTCGAGAAGCTGGACCGGCTGCGGCTGGAGGAGCTGACCCGCGGGATCGGCGCCGAGCTACCGGTCCGATGATCGTCCATCTCCTCGACGGCACCTACGAGCTGTTCCGCCATTTCTACGGCCAACGGCGTTTCAACAAGGGCAAGGACAAGCCCTTCGGGGCCGTGGCCGGCGTGCTGCACACGGTGTTGGAAATGATCGAGACCGGGGCGACGCACCTCGGCGTGGCGACCGACCATGTCATCGAGTCCTTCCGCAACCGTCTCTGGCCCGGCTACAAGACGTCGGCGGGCGTCGAGCGCGTGCTGCTCGCGCAGTTCCACCCGCTGGAAGAGGCCCTCGCCGCCATGGGCGTCGCCGTCTGGCCGATGATCGAGCTGGAGGCCGACGACGCGCTCGCCTCCGCGGCCCGCCTCGCCGGCGACGACGAGAGCGTCGAGAAGGTCTGCATCTGGACGCCCGACAAGGACCTGGCGCAGTGCGTCCGCGGCGAGCGGGTGGTGCAGGTCGACCGCCGGGGAAAGAAGATCCTCACGGCGGAAGGAGTCCGCGAGAAATTCGGAGTCGATCCCGTCCTGATCCCCGACTTCCTCGCCCTCGTCGGCGACGCCGCGGACGGCTATCCGGGCATTTCCGGGATCGGCCGCGGCACGGCGGCGCGTCTCCTCAACCGCTACGGCGGCATCGAGAGCTTCCCGCCCGAGGTGTTGGGGGAAAACCGCGAGCTGGCGCTGCGCTTCAAGGACCTGGCGACGCTGAGGACCGACGCGCCCCTGTTCCGCGATGTCGGCGAGCTGGAGTGGCGCGGTCCCACGGCCGCGTTCGCCGCCTGCGCGGAGCGCATCGGAGACGCCCGCCTGCTGCAGCGCTGCCTGCGCGCCTCCGGCGCTCAATGAGGT
This sequence comes from Acidobacteriota bacterium, assembly GCA_046765915.1. Classification (GTDB taxonomy): domain Bacteria; phylum Acidobacteriota; class Thermoanaerobaculia; order Multivoradales; family UBA5704; genus DATARR01. The sequence continues at coordinate 70,789 of JBKPTH010000024.1, forward strand.
GCCGTCGGGTCTCCGCGCCCTAACCGTGATTGCGGGCAACTGATATCTTGTTACGGACTCACAGATCTGAACGAGGAGCATCGCCATGCCCTCAATGGCCCATGAGATCCTCGTGGATCTCTTCAAGAATCGCCCGTCACTCGCCGCCGAGCTGCTGGTCGAGGTCCTCGGCGTCTCGCTTCCACCTTACACAGAAGCTCGCCTCGCCTCGACCGACCTGACAGAGATCCAGCCCGCCGAATATCGCGCCGATGTCGTCGTCGTCCTTCTCGACGGCGACTTTCCTGTCCGGGTGATCATCGTCGAGGTCCAACTGACGGTCGATCCCAGGAAGCGCCTCAGTTGGCCCGCCTACGTCACGGTCTCACGCGCCATCCACGGTTGCCCGGCTGATCTCCTCGTCGTCGCGCCGGATCCGGTCGTTGCCGGGTGGTGCGCGGAACCGATCGAGATCGGCGTCCCCCGCTTTGTCCTGCGCCCGCCTGTGCTGCACCGCAGCGCTGTCCGGTCGTGACGGACCTTGAGGAAGCGGCCCGCCGGCCCGAGCTCGGGGTGCTCTCCGCGATGGCGCACGGCGAGACTGAACAGGGAGCGACGATCGCCGCCGCGGTACTGCCCGCGATCTGGGGGCTCGATGACGACAGGGTCAGGCTCTACTACGACCTCGTGTACAATTCCTTGAATGAGGCGGCCCGCCGAGCATTGGAGGCCATGATGAAGGGCTACGAATACCAGAGCGATTTCGCCAAAAAGTACGTCGCACAGGGACGCGCCGAAGGACTCTCTGAAGGCCTCTCCAAAGGGCGCACCGAGGGGCGCACCGAGGGACGTACTGAGGGGCGCGCCGAGGAGGCTGCGCGCAATCTGCTGACCGTGCTTCAGGTTCGCCGCATTGCGGTACCAGACGCTATCCGCGAGCGCATCCTGGCTCAGAAGGATCCGGAGAGGCTGGAGCGCTGGCTGGAGAAGGCCGCTGTTGCCTCTTCGCTCACCGCGATCCTCGACGAGCCGAACTGAGCGGCACCTACTCCCGCCGCTAAATCTCACCGCCAATCATGGGTGTCGCCGTCTGGCCCATGATCGACCCGGCTCGTCCCCGGCGCCTACAAGCCGGCCCAGCCGGCGGCCGTCGCGAGCTGATCGGTCGCATGCTGTCACCGGCGGCGGTGGGTATGAAATAGGGCGACACGAGATCGACTCGTGCCGCCGGCGTGCCAAAGATCGCTTTCAGCTCATGACTCAGCAGTGTCTCGCGGGCGGCCCGAGCGAGCGCCTTGGCCGGATCGTCGCTGACCATGCGCGTCGCCACCCATTCGAGCGGCAATGTTCCCGCGGCGAACTCGCGGACGAAAGGCGAGTTGCGCAAGGCGCTCATGTAGGCCACCGCGGCCGGATCGCGGTTACGAGCTCTCCTATGCTGCGCCGGCCTGCTCCTACCGTTATGACGCCTCGTATAACGCTACGCCGGGCCGCGGGATCGCTATGACATGGCGCGGGACCCTTATGGCATGGCGCGGGACTGCTATGACGAGCTGTCTAACGTTTTGGCGGCCGGGCTAAGCGTACGACGAGCCAGCATAACGCTATGACAGGCCGCGGGAGCGCTATGACGAAGCGCGGGACCGTTATGACATGGCGCGGGACTGCTATGACGACACGTCATAGCGTTATGGCGGCCGGGATAAGCATACGACGAGCCAGCATAACGCTATGACCAGGCGCGGGAGCGCTATGACGACGCGCGGGACTGTTGTGACATGGCGCGGGACTGCTATGACGAGCCGTCATAGCGTTATGGCGGCCGGGATAAGCCTACGACGAGCCAGCATAACGCTATGACCAGGCGCGGGAGTGCTATGACGACGCGCGGGACTGTTATGACATGGCGCGGGACTGCTATGACGAGCCGTCATAGCGTTACGGCGGCCGGAATAGGCTTACGACGAGCCAGCATAACGCTATGACAAGGCGCGGGAGCGTTATGACGAGACGCGGGAGCGTTATGACGAGGCGCCCCCCGCCGCCAATACGGGAGCGCGCCTAACGGGTTCTCCCTCACCTGTGCCAGGCGAGTTGCACCGAGTACGACCGATCCACGCCGGGGTGGCTGATTTTCTCGAAGATCGGATAGAAGAGCGTGCTCCCGAGGTCCACCTCGAGGCCTGAGCGGCGATGGATCAGCCCGGCGCTCACGCCGAGGAAGGCGTCGCCGATCTTCCCCGGCGTTCCCTCTCCGCGCGCGGTGCTGAGATCGAACCCCGGACCGGTCAGCCGCGCGTCGAAGTCCGCGGGCGGCAGCGGCGCCCCGCCGACGATCCGCGGCGCGAGGGAGAACCGCGAGCCGAGCGGCCGCGTGTACTGCAAGCCGGCGAAGGGCGTCGCGTAGTCGGCCGAGCTGCTGTGATCCAGAATCCCCTGGGCCCCGGCGCTGGCGCCGGCAAGGATGCGGTAGTCGAGCTCGTAATCCTTGATCTCCAGATGGTCGTAGAGCAGGCCGCCGGTGAACGTCCACCACCGCTCGGCGCCGGCTGGTGACAGCTCCCGGATCACCGCGCCGCCCAGGCCCCAGTGGAGGTAATCGCCGCGCGGATGCGAGAAGCTGGCGTTTTCCGGCACGTCCAGGGGGACGCCGCGGAGGAAGAACGGCCGCAGCACCTGGCGGCCGCTGCCGCCCGAGACTTTCATCGAGTCGTAGAACCCCAACACGGAAAAGCCCCAGCGATCGGAGAATCCGTAGCCGGCGTTGAACGCCACCATGGGACCGTCGATCGTCAGGAAGTCCGCGTCGGCGCGGGCGTAACCGATCTGCAAGGTCTCCTGCCAGCGCCCGGGCTCCAACTGGCCGGCCAGCCACGGCAGAGAAAGGTACCGGGCGTCCTGAGCGGCCTCCGGCACGTGCTCGGCTACGAAATGGATGTCTTCGTGCGGCGGGTTGGGGATCGCCGCGCGGGCGGTGGAGGCGAGGAGGAGAGGGAGGAGGGGCAGGACGAAGCGCGTTCTCATGCGGCCATGCTACTCGCGATCAGCCCGCCTTTCGAAACCCTACCCGAACCGTCCCGTGACGTAGTCCTCGGTCTTCTGCTTGATGGGCTTGATGAAGATCCGCTCGGTCGGTCCGTACTCGATCAGCTCGCCGAGATAGAGAAAGGCCGTGTAGTCCGACACGCGCGAAGCCTGCTGCATGTTGTGGGTGACGATGATCTGCGTGTACTGGGTCTTCAGGTCCTGCATCAGCTCCTCGATGCGGGCGGTGGCGATGGGATCGAGGGCGGAGCAGGGCTCGTCGAGCAGGATCACCTCCGGCTCCACGGCGATGGCGCGGGCGATGCAGAGGCGCTGCTGCTGGCCGCCCGAGAGGCCGAGGGCGCTGTCGTCGAGCCGGTCCTTCACCTCGTCCCACAAGGCGGCGCCGCGCAGGCTGCGCTCGACGATCTCGTCGAGGTCGCGCTTGCGGTTGATTCCCTGGATGCGCGGCCCGTAGGCCACGTTTTCGTAGATCGACTTGGGGAACGGGTTCGACTTCTGGAACACCATGCCGATGCGCTTGCGCAGGGCGTTGATGTCGAGCTTGGGGTCGTAGATGCTGCCGCCCTCGAAGAGGATGTCGCCGTCGACGCGCACGCCGTCGATCAGGTCGTTCAGCCGGTTGATGCAGCGCAGCAGCGTCGACTTGCCGCAGCCGGAGGGGCCGATGAACGCCGTGATCTGCTTCTCCGGGATCTTCATCGAGATGTCGTTCAGCGCCTGCTTCTCGCCGTACCAGAGCGACAGGTCGTCGATGTGCAGGATGGGGTTCTCGATGCCCGGATCGAGCGCCGTATCGGGTTTGTCCATTTTATACGGCGCTCCCGGCGTACTTGCGGCGCAGGTGGTTGCGCAGCGCGATGGCGACGAGGTTCATCACCGTCACCACCAGGATCAGCAGCAGGGCGGTGGCGAAGACCAGCGGCGTCGTGGCCTCCACGTTGGGGCTCTGGAAGCCGACGTCGAAGATGTGGAACCCGAGGTGCATGAACTTGCGCTCGAAGTGGACGAACGGCGGCTTGCCGTCCACCGGCAGGGTGGGAGCGAGCTTCACCATGCCGACGATCATCAGCGGCGCCACCTCGCCGGCGGCGCGCGCCATGGCGAGGATCATGCCGGTCAGGATGCCCGGGGCCGCCGCCGGCACCACGACGCGCCGGATGGTCTCGAACTTGGTGGCGCCGAGGGCCAGCGAGCCCTCGCGCACGATGCGCGGCACGGCCGCCAGCCCCTCTTCCGCCGCCACGATCACCACCGGCACGGTGAGCAGCGCCAGCGTCAGCGCGGCCCAGAGGATGCCGCCGGTGCCGAAGGTCGGCGTCGGCAGCGACTCTGGATAGAAGAGGCGGTCGAGCGAGCCGCCGATCAGGTAGACGAAGAAGGCCAGGCCGAACATGCCGAAGACGATCGACGGCACGCCCGCCAGGTTGTTGACGGCGATGCGTACGATGCGCACCAGCAGCCCCTGCTTGGCGTACTCGCGCAGGTAGAGCGCCGCCAGCACGCCGAGCGGCGCCACCGCGAAGGCCATGAGGAAGACCATCATCACCGTGCCGAAGATGGCCGGGAAGATGCCGCCTTCGGTATTCGACTCGCGCGGATCGGCGCTGACGAACTCCCAGCCCCGCGCGAGGTAGAGGCGCGTCTTCGCGAGGCCGCTCATGGCGTCGGGCGCGACGGCGCGCACCACGGTGCCCAGCGGCATCTCCTTGCTCTCGCCGGCCGCCGTGCGCATGACCAGGGTGTCGGCCTGGAAGGCTTCGCGCATCTTCGCCAGCCGGGCGGCCAGCGCCTCGTAGCGGGCCTGCCGCACCGCCAGCTCGCGGCCGATCTCCGCCTTGCGGCGCTGGCGCTCGGCGGCGGGGAGATGCTCGAAGTCGAGCTTCCGCTCGGCCAGCCGCAGCCGCTCGATCTCGTAGTTGACGTCGCCGATCTCGCCCTTCTCCAGATCCTCGATGCGCTCGCGCTCCGCCACCTTCTTCTCGTGCAGCGGACCGAAGGCCTTCGCCACCGCCGCGGCGCCGCGCGCGGTCACCCGGCCGCCGCGGCGCAGCTCGTCGAACGTGCCGTAGAAATTCCCCCACTCCAGGCGCTCCAGCAGCACCGCGTCCCGTGGCCGCGAGCGCTTCGCGACGTCTTTCTCGTCGATCCAGGCGAAGTCGAGGCCGCCGACGTCGCGGTTGCCGATCTTGATCCGCATGCGGTCCAGGGCGGGCTGGCCGGGAGCCGCCGCGACTTTCTCCACCTCCCAGATCTCGCCGAGGAGCTTGCGTCCGTCCTTCAGCTCGAGGAGCACCAGGTCCTTCTGCCAGAAGTAGGAGAGCCCGTTGACGGCCATCAGGACCATGATGGCGATGACCAGCAGCAGGTTGAAGGCGAGCGCGCCGCCGCACAGCCAGGTGAAGGCCTGGCCCATGGCCGCGGAGCGCCGGCGGTGATCGCCGAACAGGGAGGCGGCGCTCATCAGAGGTGCGAATACCGCTCGCGCAGCCGTTGCCGCACCAGCTCGGCCACGGTGTTGACGAGGAAGGTGATGACGAACAGCAGCAGGCCGGCGAGGAACAGGGTGCGGTAGAGCGTGCCGCCGTGCGGCGCCTCCGGGATCTCCACCGCGATGTTGGCCGAGAGCGTGCGGAAGCCGTTGAACGGGTTCCACGACATGATGGGCGTGTTGCCGGTGGCCATCAGCACGATCATCGTCTCGCCCACGGCGCGGCCGAAGCCGATCATGATCGCCGAGAAGATGCCGGGCGAAGCCGTGGGCAGCACCACGCGGGTCACCGTCTGCCAGCGGTCCGCGCCGAGGGCGAGCGAGCCGGCCACCAGGTTCGGAGGCACGTTGGAGAAGGCGTCCTCGGCGATGGCGAAGATGATGGGAATGACGGCGAAGCCCATGGCGAGCCCCACCACCACGGCGTTGCGCTGGTCGTAGCCGAGCCCCGTCGCGCGCAGCAGCCAGGCCTGGAAGTCGCCGCCGAAGGCGAGGCGCTCGAACGGCGGCGACAGCCGGAAGCAGAGGGCGATCCCCGCCGCCAGCACGAAGACGAAGAGGATCGCCTCCGTGCCCACCGGGAAGCGGCCGCGGAAGGCCCGCGGCAGGCGCGTCCACAGCCAGCCGGCGAGCAGGATGAAGAGCGGCAGGACGGCCAGCATCAGCGCCAGCGCCGGCACCGCCTTCTCGACGCGCGGCGCGAGCCACAGGCCGGCGAGAAAGCCGAGCACCACGCTCGGCAGCGAAGCCATGATCTCGATCACCGGTTTCAGGTAGCGCTTGTAGGTCGGGTGCATGAACTGCGACGTGTACATGGCCCCCAGCACGCCCAGCGGGATCGCCAGCAGCAGCGAGTAGAACGTGCCCTTGAGCGTGCCGGCGAGCAGCGGCGTCAGCGAGAGCTTGGGCTCGAAATCGTCGGTGCCGCCGGTGGACTGCCAGACGTATTCGGGCTTGTCGTAGCCCTCGTACCAGACCTTGCCAAAGAGGGCCCGCGGCGTCACCTCCGGATGGGGATTGCGGATGGCCACCTCGGCCACCTGGCCGGCGCCGCCGACGAAGGCGCCGTCCGCCTTCGGCGTGTAGAAGAGCGCCGTGCCGTCCGCCACCGGCGCGGCGCCGGTCCACAGCGTCCGCTCGGAGGTCGAGTAGTAGAGCCCCAGGCGGCCGCCGCCGAGAGCCACGAAACCCTTGTCGCGCTGCGACGGCGCGATGCGGGAGACGGCGCCCGGCAGGCGCGGGAAGTCGCGGATGCGCTGCAGCCGCTTGCTCTCGTCCTCCTGCTCGACGGCGAACCACACGGAGAGGCCGCCGTTCTGCTGGCCGACGACGAGGGAGCGGCCGCCGAGCAGCAGGTTGAGGGCGGTGACCGGCGCGCCGGCGTTGGCGCGCAGGAGGTCGCCCGGCCGGCCGTCGGCCAGCGGCCACCAGAGGATCTCGCCCCCCGCCGTGCCGCCGTAGAGGTTGCGTTGGTCGGGATCGATCACCAGCGCCGTGACGCGGCCCGGAGCGTCCACCTCGGCCCGCGAGAGGGATTCGGTGGTCTCGACGGTGATCTCGTTCGTCTCCACGGCGCGCCGGACCACGGCCAGGCGGCCGCCGGCGAGCACCGCCGCCGCCGTGGCGCCGCCGTCCTCGCCGAGCTGCGCGGCGAAGGCGCCCAGGGGACCGCGCTGCGGATCGAGCTCGAAGACGACCGGCGGCGTATTGTCCGGCGTCACCACCCGCGTCTGCGCGTCGAAGGAGACGGTGAATCCCATGCTCTTCAGGATCACGCGGCCGTCGCTGGTGGCGGCGGCGAAGGCGCGCCCCTCGGGAGGCAGGCCCGCGCCGACGAGTCTCGTTTCTTGAGAACGTAGGGGCGGGGCTTGTCCCCGCCCTGCAGCGTTTCGCGTTTCATCCTGGGCGGGGACAAGCCCCGCCCCTACGTCCGTTTTCGAGTCTTTCTCCCCCTCTCCCGGTGGGTGAGGGTTCGCCAGCAAATCCGCCTCATACACCACCTTGCCGTCGTCCAAACGCACCACGCGCACCTTCCCGCGATCGTCGAGGGCCGCCACGTGCGAGCGGTGCTCGTCGGCGAGCACGGCGCCGATCGTGCCGGCGCCTGGGATCACCACGCGGCGGGAAGGCTCGACCTTGGCGGCGAAGGTCAGCGGCAGCACCTCGAGCACGATGAAGATCAGGATGCCCAGGACGCTGGCGATGATGGCGATGCCGCCCGCGGAGACGATCCAGCGGGCGGCGCGATCGGCGACCAGGCGCCGCTTGGGAGTTCGGTTCGAACGGATCACCGGAGCTTGGCCAGCTCTTCCTGCACGATCTTATCGGGTAACGGTATGAAGCCGTCCTTGACGACGGTCTGCTGGCCCTGCTGCGAGAGCACGTACTTGACGAACTCGCGCACCAGCGGCTCGAGCGGCTTGTTGGGGCCCTTGTTGACGTAGACGTAGAGGAAGCGCGAGATCGGGTACTTGCCGGAGAGGATGTTCTCCGGCGTGTCCTCGACGAATTCGCCGCCCGGCTTGGCCGCCAGCGGCAAGGCGCGCACGCCCGAGGTCTTGTAGCCCACGCCGCTGTAGCCGATGGCGAACTTGTCCTCGGTGACGCCCTGCACCACCGACGCCGACCCGGGCTGCTCCTTGACGGTATCGCGGTAGTCGCCCTTGCACAGCGCGTGCTCCTTGAAGTAGCCGTAGGTGCCGGAGGCCGAGTTGCGGCCATAGAGGCTGATCGGCTGGCTGGCCCACGCCTGCACGCCGGCCTGGCCCCAGTTGTTGATCGCCTTGCCGCCGCAGGCGTGGCCCTTGGAGAAGATGCCGTCGACCTGCTGCAGCGTCAGGCCCTTGACGGGATTGTCCTTGTTGACGAACACCGCGAGGCCGTCCACGGCGACGCGGACCGGCGTCGGCTTGTAGCCATACTTCTTCTCGAAGGCGTCGATCTCCTCGGCCTTCATCAGGCGGCTCATCGGGCCGAGCTGCGAGGTGCCCTGGATGAGGGCCGGCGGCGCCGTCGAGGAGCCCTTGCCCTCGATCTGGATGCGCACGTTGGGATACTCCCGCTTGTAGCCCTCGGCCCACAGCGTCATCAGGTTGTTCAAGGTGTCCGAGCCCACGGAGCTCAGGTTGCCGGAGACGCCGCTGGTCTTGTTGTAGGCCGGGATCCCCGCGTCCACCTTCACCGCCTGCGCCGAAAGGGCGCCGCTCCCGCACAGGGCCAGAGCCACCGCGAGCGGAGCCATCTTGCGATTGCGCTTCATGATCTCTCCTTTATTGTCATCGGAGCGGCCCGTTCTCCGTTCCGCGAACGCCACTCTCGCAGACGGGTTTGGCAGCCAGCCAACCGCAATGTGACAGCGGCGTGACAACCGGCAAGACGGTTTTGCATTTCCGAAAAAAGGCCTGTTTCAGGGCTGTCACAAAGGCGTCGCAGAGTCGCTAGGCGAGCTTTCTAGTCTCTCCACGAATTGCAGTGAATCCTCAGATCGAATCCAAAAAGGAGAGCCGATGCTCAGAAAGGCTATGTTCAAGGCTGGCCTCGTAGCGCTCGTCCTGGCGCTGTCGGCGGCCTCCGTCGCCACGGCGCAGGTGACGGGCCTCTACTATCAGGAGGTGACGAAGCAGGACGAGAACCGCGTCTACGTCTTCAACACGCCGGAGCGGTACCACTCGTGGGAGCAGAGCGGCGACATGGGCACCGCGGTGACCATCCTCGGCGCCGGCCCCAACGGCGAGACCATCGTCGCCGAGAACGAGACGGCCATGGACCTCTACCTCTTCAAGCACAACCTGCCGGCCTACGAGCGGCCGACGCCGAAGCCGGTCACGCCGCCGGCCTTCCCGGCCAGCAAGTTCGGCATCCGCGTCTACGCCGACGCCAGCAGCAGGTCCAACAAGGACGAGGCGACCGGCGTCAAGAGCGGCGACAGCGGCGTCGGCGTCGACGTCAAGCGCACCTACTTCACTTTCACCCACCAGTTCGACGCCAAGTGGTCGGCCCTGTTCCAGTCCGACATCGGCGACCAGGGCGCCCGGCGCTACGACGTGTTCGTCAAGAAGGCGTTCGTCGAGTACAAGCACAACCCGATGGCCACCTTCCGCCTCGGCTCGGCCGATACGCCGTGGGTGCCCTACGTCGAAGGGGTCTACGGTCTGCGCTACCTCGAGACGGTGATCACCGACCACCTCAGCTTCGGCACCTCGGCGGAGTGGGGCTTCCACGTCCTCGGCGCCAATCCCCTCTGGGGCTACGCCTTCACCGTGGGCAACGGCCGCACCTACAGCAACCCCGCGCGCAGCAAGACGGTGGATTTCGAGGGCCGCGTCTCCTTCACGCCGGTCAAGGGCCTGAGCCTCGCCGTCGGCGGCTACAGCGGCAAGCGCGGCCAGGATACGGATGCGGCTCCCGCCAAGCACACCGCGACGCGCCAGGACGCGCTCGTCGCCTACAACACCGATAAATTCAAGGTCGGCGGCGAGTGGTTCCAGGCCAAGAACTGGAACAACGTCACCACCGTCGCCACGGACAAGGCCGACGGCTTCTCGGCCTGGGCGCAGCTCACGATCAACCCGATGTGGGCCGTCTTCGGCCGCTATGACCAGGCCGACCCCAGCAAGGACCTCAAGCCGGCCCTCCAGTTCACCTACTACAACATCGGCCTGCAGTGGACGCTCAACAAGGCCTTCGCCGCCTCGCTGCTCTACAAGTACGCCGAGGTCGAAGGCGGCACGCAGGGCACGAGCAACGGCACCATCGGCTCGACCAACCCGAAGGAGAAGGGCAAGTACAACGAGATCGGCGTCTTCACGGTCTACAACTTCTAGATGGATTGCGTTCCCCCTCTCCAGCTCCGCTGGAGAGGGGGCCACGGGTGAGGTTTCGGAGGGCAGGCCCGTTCTTAAACCCTTACCCTGATGAACGCCATCCAAGAAACCGGCGAGTCACCGTACTCGTGCTCCAACTCGCCCGGCACCAGAGCCAGGCTGCCGAGCAGGCCGACGCCGCCCTTCCAGCTCTCGTTCTGCTGGAGATCGTAGATGTAGCCTAAGGAGATCTTGCCGACGTTGAAGATCTCGCCTTCGTCTCCGTGCCCGAGCAGCTCGTCGTTCTCCTGCCTCTCCGCGCGCCCGAAGAGCGTGTGGCGGCCGCGGCTCGCCGCGGATTCGAGCAGGAACGAGTCCGTCGTGCCGCCGGGATCCCTGGCGTTGCGGCCCCAGGCGAAGGTGGTCTGCCAGTTGCCGCCGGCGAGCGGGCGGTTGTACATCGCCGACGCCGTGGTGCGGTCGGTGTCCACCTCCGGCTCCAACTGTTCGGGACTGTTCAGATGGCCGCGGCTCACCTGCAGCGACCAATCCGGCGTCGGGTTCCACGAGGCGCGGAGGGACCAGGAGTCCATCTTCGGGCTCTCGATGCCCTCGCGGTTCTGGTCCGGCTCGCGGCCGGTAAAGATGGAGCCTTCGAGCTTGACGTCGCCGCGGATCCAGCCCAGCGTGGCGACGCCGTAGGTGATGTGGGTCGAATCCAGCCAGTGGTGGCCCAGAGGCGCCTCGGGGTTCTCCTGACCGGAGAAGCGGTGCATGAAGGTGGCCGGCCCGAGCGCCGGTTCGCCCGGCAGGCCCAGATAGACGAAGACCGAATCGCCGGCACTTCCCAACGGCCGGCTGTACGTACCGGCGAGCTCCATGAACAGGTCGTGCGGATGCTGGCGGTCGACGAGCGGAGTGACGCCGTCGGCGGTCTCACCGGTCTGCAGGAGCAGCGGATAGCCCTCGCTGCCGATCGTCCACGGCTCGGCGGAGAGCATGGCGCGCAGGCCCAACTGGCCCGGCCCCAGCGGCCGGCTCGCCATGCCCATCAGCATGTTCTCGCTGAACGTCTTCTCGTCTCCCCGCGGACCGTCCTGATCGTCGTAGATCAGGCTGGCGAAGCCGTGAAGGATCGCCTGCCACGGACCGCGGCTCGCATGGATGCCCACGTGCGGCGCGGAGTCCGGCTGCCACGCCGTGCCCGAGCTCTCGCGCGACATGGCGTAGGGGCCGAGCAGCCCGCGCATCTCGTGCGCGGCGTGCTCCTCCATGCCGGGCATGTCCTGCATCTCGTGCTCGGGTTTCTGCGGCTCGGCGGGAGCCGGAGGCTCTTGAGGCGCCGGTGGATGTCCATGCTGGTGCTGCGCCGCTGCCGGCGCCGTGATCGAAACGAGCACCGCCAAAGCGCTCGCGAGGTACAACTTGCCTTGTTCCATGACAGATCTTCCCCTTTGTCCGTCCGTGTTGCAGTCCATTGCCGTCCGTGCCGCCCGGCACAGAAGCGCCGGGCGGGCGCGGAAGCGCTGCTACGAGAGCCGGAGATTCAGCGCAGCGGAACGTGATCGATCGAGAGGACGAACAGCGGGAGGGGGGGATCCTGGACGGCCGCGGCGAGCTCATGGAAGGCGTGGGCGGCGGAGAGAGCCGGCGCGATGCCGAGCACGGCAGGTCCCTGACAGGCCTGATCGCAGAGCGCGTGGCCGCCCTTCGCCGGATCGCAGCAGTCGTGGCCGTGCCGCGGAGGAGCTTTCGGCGCGGCGGCATCGCCATGGCAGGCGGCGTGTCCCGCGGCCGCCTTCACCGGCGGCGCGGATGGTTTCGCGTGACAAGGATGAGGTCCGGCGCTCAACCCGAAGGCGATGGCGGCCAGCAAAACGAATACGGTGGGCGTCCGTCTCGTGCTCATGCGCTTGATCGTCCCCGGTAGCGGCACCGGACCTGAAGCGTATCGTGTAGCGAGTCTCGTGCCAACAGCGGGTGTCTCGGCCCATGCCGCGTTCCCAATGTAGAGACGCCCTGCGGGCGTCTCCGAGGCGGAGATTACCTGACCAAGGCCCATGACGTCCCGCGGGAACGCTGGGCCGAGCGGACCTTTGATTCCCGACCCGGAGACGCCCGCAGGGCGTCTCTACATTGGGAAAAACGGTAATCTCGCCTTCAGGAATGTCCAACCCCATGAGCGATCCGACGGCCACCGTGCGGCTCAACCGATACGCCGCCGGCCCTGCGGTCGCGCTGGCCATCCTCGGCCTCCAGGCCGCCGCCATCCATCGGCAATCGCTCTCCGGGGACGAGGCCCAGCACCTCCTCGCGGGCCAGCACGCTCTCGTCTACGGGCAGAATCTCCATAACCTCGAGCATCCACCGCTGGTCAAGCTCGTCGCGGCGCTGCCAGTGTTGGCGAGCGGAAAGGCGCTTGCGCCGCCGGTGCTGCCACGCGAAGCCGTGGCCGCCTCGGACCACATGCACGGGCAGGCGCAGCGGGTCTGGCGGGCGGCTGTCGCCGGTCGTTGGGCCGTGTTCGTCGCCTTCGGCGTTCCGCTGCTGATCGCCTGCTTCTTCCTCGGCCGCCGCTTCGGCGGACCCGCGGCCGGTTGGCTGCTGGTGGCGATGGTAGGGCTCTCGTTCAACCTCGTTCCCTGGCTCTCGTCGCTGCAGACCGACGCCGCCGTGGCCTGTGGATTCGTCGCCTCCCTCCTCGCGGCGCTGCGCTGGCAGGAGCGCCCGTCGCTCGGCCGTGCAGCCGTCGTCGGAGCCGGAGTCGGCCTCGCCGCGGCGAGCAAGTTCTCGGGCCTTCTCCTGCTGCCCATAGTCCTGCTGCTCGCCTTGATACCGGCGCAGAGGCGCATCGGCTGGCGCCGGCGCGCCGTGCTGCCGCTCGTCACGCTGCCGGTCGCTTTTACGCTGGTGCTCGCCACTTACGCCATCGCCAACCGGCAGTACGATGCGGCGACCGGCCGCGAGGTGATCCGCCAATACTGCCGCGGCGAAGCGACGCTGCTCACCGGCGACAGGTTGGCTCCTTGGGAGGGGCGCCTGCTGGAGATCGAGCGCCGGCATCCGCTCGTGGCGCAATTGGCGACCGGGGTGATCGGCATCGCGGAGCAGAACGCCCTCGGGGTCTATCCCTCCTATGCCTTCGGCGAGGTCAGCTCGCGCGGGCGTTGGTGGTACTTCCCGGCCGCGCTGCTGGTGAAGACGCCGCTCGTCCTGCTCGCCGCCGTCGTCGCGTTGGCGCTTCGCCGGCTTCGCCACGACGGCGCGGTCGGATTGAGGCAGGGGAGCCTGATCCTCGCCGCGACCTTCCCGCTCTACCTGGCGCTGGCGATGGGCTCGAATTACAACATCGGTCTCCGCCATCTGCTGCCTATACTGCCCTTGCTTTTCCTGCCGCTCGCCGTTGGGCTCGCGCAACGGCCGCGCTGGGCGGCAGCCACCGCCATGATCCTCCTGGTCGAGGCGATGGCGGTGGCGCCGAACTGGCTGGCCGCCACCAACACCTGGTGGCTCGGAGAACGCAACCCGACCCGCTTCGCGCTCGGCGACATTGAGTTCCGCCAGAACCTCCGATGGCTCGCCGCCGAAGCGAAGCGCCGCGATCTAAAACCCCTCGGCTTGCTCTACCTGGGACTGCGGGACGACGTGCTACACGCCTACCTGCCGGCCGCGCGTCTCGTCGGCGCCGAAGACCCGTTACCGCCCGGCTGGTACGTCGTCAACGTCGCTGTGGAACAGCTCGTCCCCGGCATCCTGCACGGCGATCCGCGACGCATCTACCGCTACCGCGAGCGGCGCGCCATCGCCGAGCGCTGGCAGCCCGTCTGGCGCCGCATCCGCTCCGGCGAGGATAATGGTTGGATTGCGGGGACCTTTCATCTATACCGACTACGATGACAGACATCGATCCGACCCAAATCGTCAAGGGCTTGAGAAACTGACCGGGATCTTCGGGCGCTGGCCGTCCTTCCATGATGCGGAAGTTCTCGGGATTCGTCTGGATCGGCGTGGACGCGATGAGTGGGAAGGTCCTGTCGTATGGGTCAGCGTTCACGTCTTCGAGGGCTATCGCGAGGATGAGCGCTCGACGGAGATCAAATGGCGAAACCACACCGTCGTGACCTTCCGGTTCGGTCGCGTCGTCGACCTCTCGATGACGGACTTCAATCAGCAGAACGCGATTATGGATCTGACGTTCGAGACCGGCTGGCCGGAGAGCGAGGCTTTGACCTGGGTCGGTCCAGCGTATCGAGTCACCTTTCAGCCCTGTTTCGGAGTAGGCCTCTCGTTCGTTTGTGGCTCGGCGGAAGTTGACTCTGTCGAAAGGACCTGTCCTGAAGGGAGTGTCTACGCTTGAGCCAACATCTTGGTTGACGCAGCCCGTTGCTGTAGCATCCGGACATGGGGAATCCTCTTCGAGACCAGGAGCTCTTCGAGAAGATCTGGGCGCTGCCGGAGGACAGGGTCGCCGAGGTCGAGGATTTCGTCGATTTTCTCTGCTATCGGGAGGCCGACCGCCACCACCTTACCCAGGCAGCCGCTGATCTTTCCGAGGAATCGCTGAGGAAGGTCTGGGACAACCCCGACGACGCCGACTATGACCGCCTATAGCTTCGGCGACGTGGTTCTCGTCCCCTTCTCATTCACCGACCAAGCCGGCGACAAGAAACGACCCGCGATAGTCGTCAGCTGAGCCCTATAATCGGACACGAACGAGGTAACATGTCAGGGTTTATCCACCGTCTACGAGATATTCTTGGCCCACTCCGATCTCGACTGAAGGCTTGGCAAAAGGGAATTCTCGCCATCTGTGCCAGCTTTCTCCTTGGGCGTCTGGTCAATGCCACCTCAGGACCTCCGATGACCGTCTATAAGACGATTGAGGTGATCTTTTGGTTGTGGGGACCATCAGGTCGTATGCTCAATGCACTCTCTTGGATAGCTGCGATCTTACCTTTCGTCACTGCAATAACGCGAAGGCGGGTTGAATTGCTGCTCCGTGAGCCAGCGCTTCTTGAAGAATACCTTGCGATACAGAATCGCTTCATCCCTCCCGACCTGCGCCACCTCTTCAGTAGCGCGGTCGCATGGGGATGCTCCTGTACATGCAGTTGGCACCGTTTCTCAGAGAGGGTTGGTCTCCTTCGGAGATTCAGATCGACATCGATCCTCGAAGATACAGTATGCCAAAGAAGAAGCGGGATGCGTATCGCGACTATAAGAAATCACAACCAGAGCGCTTCCGGTCCGATAAACCAAAGTTCTCTCTTGTCAGACAGCCGTCTCTGACTCTGACGGATGCCCCGCACTTGGACTTGCAAGTGGCACAGACGCGCTTCAGCGAAGTTCAATTTTTCAAGGACAGAGTCGCAGGCGTGACCGCAGAGCGTGACGAGTACGTCGTCCTTGCTCGAGAAAGAGAGATCCTTTTCCCTAATGCATTCTGCCTACATCTGATCGTTGTGACCAGTGATGGCTTCTTGCTGCTTGTGCACCGCTCTGCGCGTCTAGCTTACAACGCGAATGTCTGGTCGTTGTCCATCGAGGAACAGTTGGCGAGCGAGGACATAAATTCCTCGACATCTCGGCAAATGTTCTCGAAGTGGGCCCACAGGCTCCTTCATGAGGAGCTGGGGCTTACGGAGGACGACGTGAAGGATACCGAGATTCGAGCCCTAAGCGTATTCCTGGAAGGTGACGTCCTCAATTGTGCTATTGCTGCTGTAGCCTTCTTGCCTCTAGACTCGAGGAGCTTGGATACCGTCATTCGTGCGGGCCACAGTCCTGATAAGGAATTTGACGATTGGCGCTATGTTCGCGAGGATGAGCTTCTTGGAGAGCTCCTACATCCTACGCGTGCCTATCACACGACAGCGCCCTATAGAATGCTCGTATTCCTAGCGAGTAGGAGTTCATTTCAGACTTTGGTGCGACGGATCGTGTCTGTTGATAGGGTACCTGTCAGTGAGGTGAAGTCTGGTGCCTAATATCGCTGCTGCAATATGGAACAAATAGCAGGCATTGATGGCTGCCGGTCATGGTGGCTCGCCATCGCTCACGTGCCGGGCTCTTCATCGTTCGTGGCGCAGCTCCTCGCCACGAGCGAGCTTGCAGCTCAGCCATGGGATCTGGCCGCCATCGACATCCCTATCGGCTTGCCCGATCGCGGCTCCCGTGAAGCCGACGGCGCAGCGCGTAAGTTTGTCGGTCCTCGCGCCAGTAGCGTGTTTCCTTGTCCGATCCGGCCGGCGCTCGGCGCAACTTCGTGGCAGGAAGCCTGCGAGATCACGTACCAGCACAACGGCCATCGGATATCGCAACAGACGTTCGGAATTCTCCCGAAGATTCGGGCTGTCGATGAGTGTGTACGCTCAACCGACCTCAGGCAACGCCTCTTCGAGGTCCATCCGGAGATTTCCTTTGCTTTCTGGCAAGGCTCCCCGATGCTCCACGCCAAGAGAGATGCTCGCGGTCATGAGCAACGCCGAACTCTTATCGCGCGATATTTCGGTCCGGAGGCGTTTGCGAGCGTTGTAGCGCAGGTCGGCTCGCGCAGCGTGGCTGCGGACGATATCGCCGATGCCTTCGCGGCGCTGTGGTCCGCCGAACGACTCCTGTCCGGCACCGCTCAACGACTGCCAAAGGGCTCGGCCGTCGACTCCTACGGCCTTCCAATGCACATCTGGTATTAGGCCGTCTCGGACCCTGGAAGGATCACGACTCGAAGTCGGCCGGGCGGACGGGCTGGCCTCGCAGCTCCTCGATGTCTTCTCGGAGTCCCACCTTCGCGAAGCGGGCGGCGAGCCGGGAACCGAGCGGTATCCGGGCGCCGTCCTCGGCTCTGGCGCTGCCGGAGGGCTCACGAACTTCCTCCTCAGTGCTGCGGCGATGCCGGGGTGCGCGGTTGACTGGGAGGTGGGCCATAACGAATGAATGATGCCACAATACTCTCGATGACCGAACCCATCATTGCCAGCTTGCGCTCGGCGCTCGAACGCGTCTTGACGGCCCCCACGCCCGAGGATGTCTGGCGCGTCCAGAAGGACTTGCTTGCCCTCGGCGGAGAAACCGCCAGGCAGGCCCGCCAGGTCGCCGGCGCATTTCACAGTTGTCTGCGCAACATGCAGAGCAAGAGCGCTTCGCGCAGCGCCAGCCGCCGGGGCGCGGTCTTGGGGACCGCAGCCATCGCCAGCGTCAGCTTGCAGGAGATGTTCGCCGCCCAGAAGGACCCCCTCCGCGGCCTCCTCGCCAGCGGCGTGACCGCCATGCTGGACGTTGGAGCCGCCATCAAGGGCGCCGAGGCCTGGGAAGTGGAGGCATCCCTCATGTTCTACGATCTCGCCTGGTATCTCTACGGCGAGCTCTGGGACATCTCGCTCGCTGCCCGGCCCGAGCTTTCCGCGGAGCAACGACGGGCCTGCACCGATCTTTTAGTGGACCCGGTCTTGGATCCCGATGTAGCTGGTACGGTCAAGTCCGCATTGCTGATCCGGCTGTTCCAGGTGGTCTTGGCGGCGCGAGTGTGGCCTCTGCTGAACGGCGCGGAGCCAGCACATCCGGAGAAGTGAATGCGAGCTGCCGGCGTATCCGGCCGGGGGCGCTGCTACTTGGAAGTGGCCCCGGCGATGATCCGCCAGCGGCCGTCTTCCTTCAGCCAGACCCGCATGAACTTGAGCGTACCCGTAAACTGCGGGCCCTCGTAGTAGCCCTGGCAGGTCACGACCACGGCCGGGCCGTGCTCGACGAGCTTGAAGCCGCTCATCTCGACTTTGGTGAACTTCTGCCCTTTCCCGGACCCGGGACGGTGCGCCTCGACGACCTTGTCCTTCAGGAGCTGGCCGTCCAGAACCACGTCATCGGCGAGGTATTCCTCGAAGAACATGGGATCCGGCCCGAGCTCCGCCTGCCGTAGGCGCTCCTCCAATTGCATGATCTCGTCGGTTGCGCTCATGGGGATTTCCTCCTCGAAAGTGCCGCGTAGTATGATGAAAACTCGATTCTGACGACAGCCGATCTTCTCGAGGAGGGATTCATGAGAACGCCGCGCTTTGGCCTCTGGCGTCTGTTCTTCGCACTGTCCGCGTTGTTCATCCTGATCGGCGGGCCGCAGCATCCCGGCGGTTCCATGGCGGAGATGCTCGCGCATCCGAAGTGGGTTCCGTCGCATGCCTGGCTGCTGGCGGGATTCCTGGCGCTTCTCGTTGGCCTGATCCTCTACCAGAGGGGCGCCGCCCTTCCGGAGCGGACGCGACGTTGGGTGCGTCTCGCCATGTTCGGGACGGTCCTCCAGGCCGTGGAGATGGCGTTCCATACTGCGGCGGTCGTGGATCATGCGAACCTCATGGCGGGGAGGGCGACGCCGGTTCTCACCACGCACCTCTGGCTGGCCGTGATCTTCTACCCCATCTTCGGAGCGACCATCGTCGGGTTCATCGTCGCGACCCTGCGGGACCGTTCGTTGGGATCTCCCTGGATCGGCTGGCTCGGAATCCTGGGTGCGCTGGCGCACGGAGCGTCGGCGCCTTTGGTGGTCCTGTTCAAGGTGCAAGGGGCGAGGATTCTCTTCCCGCTCCTCATGCTGCTGGCGTTCTGGCAGATCCTGGCGGCGCTCTGGCCGGTGCGGATGACGGCGGGACAGAGGAAAGCGGAGGACCCTACGCCCGGTCCAGCTCCCGCGTTCCCGGCGAATACTTGACGATCCGCACCTTCTCCATCGTCACCAATCCCTCGGGGACCATTTCGTCGAGGATCGCCAGGAGCGGCTCCACCCGCTCGTTGGACTCCACGATCTCGATCAGCACCGGCAGGTCTTCGGAGAGGCGGAGGAGCTGCGTCGTGTGCAGCACGCTACGGGCGCCGAAGCCGGCGATGCCGCGGAAGACTGTGGCGCCGGAGAAGCCCTCCTTGCGCAGGCGTTCCACGACGGCGAGGGCGAGCGAGCGGTGATGCCACTGGTCGCTCTCGCCGATGAACACCCGCACCAACGTGCCTTCGCCGTCGAGGACTCGCATGGGATCTCCTCCGCCGGGTCAGCTCCCGGCCAGCAGCCGTCCCGCCACGACTCCGAGCCCGCCCGCGGCCAGGCAGACGACGACCGTGGCCGCCACGTTGGCGGCGCCGAGCAGCCAGTCGTTCTGCTGGAAGTACTGGAGCGTCTCGTAGTTGAAGGTGGAGTAGGTGGTGAAGCCGCCCATCAGGCCCGTCGTCAGCGCCAGGCGCAAGGTGGGTGAGAGCAGGTCCGTGCCCACGGCGACCTCCATGATCAGGCCGAGGAGGAACGAGCCGAGGACGTTGACGGCGAGCGTGCCCCAGGGGAACGCCGGCCCGGTGAGGCGCAGCAGCCAGCCCGAGAGCAGGTAGCGCGCGCCGGTGCCGGCCGCGCCGCCGAGGCAGATGCAGAGGAAGCGGGTCATCGCCGTGTGCCATTCTAACGGCTCCCGGCGGCATGCTACTCTCCCTCGCCGCTGTGTTTCTCCTCTTGAAGCCAACCGCGGAGCGGATCGAACAGTTCCTCGCCGCGCAGCAGCATCGCCCGTTTTCCTACCGCGAGGTCGGCTACTCGCGCCGGGGCGATCCACCGGGATACACGGTGGATCACAACCGCGTGCGGCTCGGGGAGGGGCGCGCCACCTTCGCCCGCGCCGTGGAGGCGATCCGGAGCTGGAAGATGTTCGACCTTGGCTGGGTCTCGGCCTTTCCGGCCGCGGACCTGATCCGGCCCGGCGCGATCGTCGCGGTGCGCTGCCGGCACTTCGGCTTCTGGTCGCTGAACGCCTGCCGGATCGTCTACCTGGTGGACGACGAAGGACCCATCGTGCGCTTCGGCTTCGCGTACGGCACGCTGCCGGACCACGCCGAGCGGGGCGAGGAGCGGTTCACCGTCGAATGGCATCACGGGGACGGCTCGGTGTGGTACGACGTCTACGCCTTCTCGCGGCCCGGCCATCCCCTGGCGAAGCTCGGCTATCCTCTCGCCCGCCTGCTGCAGAAGCGCTTCGTGAGGTCCTCCAAGCGGGCGATGGGCCGCGCCGCCGCGGCGCCGTTCCCCGCGCGAGGCTCGCGATGACGCTCGCCTACGCCTCCACCGGCACCGCCCCCGCGCCGCGCTCCCCGCGCAGCTTCACCAGCGCCGCCACCGCCAGATACAGGGCGAGGACGATCAGCAGCGCCGCCGCGATGGCGTTGAGCAGCTCGATGTCGAAGCCGTGGGTGGCCCGGAGGTTGGCCCAGGTCAGCTTGGCGAGCGCCCAGAGGGTGATCGTCAGCACGAAGATCATCGGGTAGAGGGTGAAGGCGATGCGCCTGCGGGCCTGGTGGAGCCACATGGTGACGGAGAGCAGGGTCAGCGCCGCGAGGAGCTGGTTCGAGGCGCCGAAGAGGGTCCAGAACTTCTGCCACATCCCCTCGCCGGCGAAGGAGAGGAGCAGGGCCGGCACGACCACCGTCACCAGCGTCCCCACCCATGCGCCCAGCCGGCCGCGCCAGCCGAGGAGCTCCTGGAGAAGGTAGCGGCCCAGCCGGGTCGACACGTCGATGGTGTCGAAGACGAAGGTCGAGAAGGCCATGGCGCCGAAGGTGACGGCGAAGGAGAGGTTCTTCTTGCCGATCAGCAGGGTCAGGAACTCGCCGATGCCGTTGCCGTAGATCGTGCCGGGCGCGAGCCCCTTGAGCTTGTCGGAGGTGACGATCATCACCGTCACCAATGCGATCAGGGCGACGAAGCCCTCGGCCAGCATGGCGCCGTAGCCCACCGGCTGGAGGTGCGACTCGCGGTCCACCTGCTTCGAGGTGGTGCCCGAGCAGACGAGGCCGTGGAAGCCCGAGCAGGCGCCGCAGGCGATGGTGACGAAGAGGAAGGGGAAGAGGGTGCCCGTCATGCCGCCCACGTCCCAGCTCTTGAAGGCCGGCTGCTGGATCGTGTAGCCGCCGAAGAAGACGCCGATCACTCCCAGGGCGAGCGCCGCGTAGAGCACGAAGCCGCCGAGGTAGCCGCGCGGCTGGAGCAGGGCCCAGACGGGCACCACCGAGGCGACGGCGCAATAGACGAGGATCAACATGGCCCAGGTCGTGGCGTCGAAGACCAGCAGGGTCGAGACGTAGGTGCCGATCCAGGCCATGGCGAAGGCCGCCGGCACGAAGGTCACGGTCACCAGCCACAGCGGCGGCTTCCAGATCTTCTGGACGATGCCCAGCACCACCGCGAGCAGCAGGTAGAGGATGCTCGCCGCCGCCACCGCGCCGCCGGGATGGAAGCTGTGCGCGCCGGCCCGCAGCTCCTCGGTGCCCACCACGAAGCTGCGCGCCGTGATGTCGGCGAAGGCGGTGATGACGTAGACGAGGGCGATCCAGATGAAGGCCATCATGGCGAGGCCCGCCTTGCGCCCCAGGTGCTCGCCGGTGATCTCGGCGATGGAGGTGGCGCCGTGCCGCACCGAGGCGGTGAGGCTGGAGAAGTCGTGCACGGCGCCGATCAGCACCACGCCGAGGCCGATCCACAGCAGGCAGGGCAGCCAGCCGAAGGCGATGCAGGCGATGATCGGCCCGGCGATGGGACCCGCCGCGGCGATGGCCGAGAAGTGCTGGGCGAAGAGGTAGAAGGGGCGCGTGGGGACGAAGTCGACGCCGTCTTCGAACCGATGCGCCGGCGTCGTGCGGCCGTCGTCGATGGCGAACTGCCGCGCCACCCAGCCGCCGTAGAGCCGGTAGCCGGCGACGAGCAGAACCAGAAATCCCAGGGCGAGCAGAGTCAGGTTCATCGCGCACCTCTCCAGGTGTATGGGGCCAGCCTTATGTCGCCGCCCCGGAGCGCTGCTGCGCGCCCCGCTCGAGCGCCACTCCCACGATCCCCAGCACCAGGCCGACGACGATCAGGACCAATCCGTGGAGCGACCGGCGATGCGCCTCCGCCGCCCCGTCGAGCGCCATGGCGAGCAGCCGGCCGAGCCCCGCGTCGTGCGGGATGGTGAAGAGGCCGATCGCCGTCAGCAGGAAGCCGAGCGAGGCCGTCTTCAGCGGCCCCGAGGCGCGGTTCGAGCGCCCCATCCGCTGGCCGATGGCGCTGCGGCTGTAGCCGTAGGCGCTGTAGATGGAGAAGCCGAGCACCAGCCAGCCGACGAACCGCCACCACGACGCCGGCGGCAGGTAGAACATCAGGAAGAGGCAGGAAGCCACCCCCAGCAGCGGCAGCAGGTACGGCCCGAACGGCACGCGGAACGGCCGCGGCCGGTCGGGATCCGTATAGCGCAGGATCGGCACGCCGATGCACACCAGCACGAAGGCGAAGAGGGTGCCGATGTTGGTGAGGTCCACCATCTCGTCGATGCTGGCGAACGCCGCCACGCCGCCCACGAAGACGCCGGTGAGGATGGTGGTGACGTGCGGCGTGCGGAAGCGCGGATGGACGCGGGCGAACGACGGGGGGAGCAGGCCGTCGCGGGCGATCGAGAAGAAGATGCGCGGCTGGCCGAGCTGGAAGACGAGGAGCACCGCGGTGTGGGCGATCACCGACCCCAGGGCCACGATGGCAGTGGCCCAGTTCTGGTTCGGCGCCACGTGATCGAGCGCCATGGTGAGGGGCTCGGCCTGCTCGGTGGCCAGGCGCCGCACCAGCTCGCCGTAGGGCAGGATGCCGGTGAACACCGCCGCCACGCCGACGTAGAGCAGGGTGCAGATGATCAGCGAGGCGATGATGCCGATCGGCAGGTTGCGCCCGGGGTTGCGCGTCTCCTCGGCCACCGTGGACACGGCGTCGAAGCCGATGTAGGCGAAGAAGACCACCGCCGCGCCGGTGAAGGTGCCCTTCCACCCGTTGGGCTGGAAGGGGTGCCAGTTGGCCGCGATCTGCGACGGGCTGACGTAGCGCAGGGCGACGACGACGAAGAAGAGGAGGACGAGGATCTTCACCATCACCATGCCGGCGTTGAAGCGCGCCGACTCGCGGATGCCCATGACGAGGACGATGGTGATCAGGGCGACGATGAGAAACGCCAGCAGGTTGAAGACGATGGGCACCCCGAAGAGGTGGGGGGCGCCGTCGTAGAGGCCGGGGATCTTGGCCGCCGTGCGGTAGTCCGTGGCCAGCCACAGCGGGAAGTGGATGCCGAGGTTCTCGAGCAGCGTACGGAAGTAGTTGGCCCAACTGATGGCCACCGCGACGTTGCCCACCGCGTATTCGATGATGAGGTCCCAGCCGATGATCCAGGCCACCAGCTCGCCGAGGGTGGCGTAGGAGTAGGTGTAGGCCGAGCCGGAGATGGGCACCAGGGCCGCGAACTCGGCGTAGCAGAGGGCGGTGAAGGCGCAGACGACCGCCGTCAGCACGAAGGAGAGCATCAGCGAGGGCCCGGCGCCGGGCCGCACGGCGTCGCCGGCCGCGGCGGTGCCGACGGTGGCGAAGATGCCGGCGCCGACGATGGCGCCGATGCCCAGCAGCGTCACCTGGAGCGCGCCGAGCTCGCGGCGCAGGGAGGTCCCGCTCTCCGCCGCCGCCATGATGTCGTCCAGCTTCTTGGTCTGGAAGATGCCTCGGAGCAAGCAGGGCCTCCCGTTCTATGGGTTGAAAGTGCGCGCGGAGTCTGACATGGCGGGGGGGAGGGGTGCAACGGGCGGGCCGATCCCCAGTGGCGGAGGTCAATGGGGCGGTCTGCCCTTCGAGACCTCACCCCCTGACCCCCTCTCCATCGAAGATGGAGAGGGGGGACGGATGCCGAACCGGAAGAGAACGTAGGGCGCGCTGTGCGCGCCATGAAGCCGTGATGGTGCACCCTACCGGCAAGACCCTCCAGCCGAGTTCCCCCTCTCCAGCTCCGCTGGAGAGGGGGCCAGGGGGTGAGGTTTCGCAGGGCAGACCGCCGCCTGAAGGCAGAAAGGGAAAGGGCGGGCGCCCCCCTCTGGCATCCGCGCCCGTTTTCCTCTAGGATTTCGCCCCGCCTCATGGCCAGGAAGCTGCCACTTCACACGAAAATTCTCATCGGCGGCCTGCTCGGCGTCGCCGGAGGGATCCTCGCCCACTTCACGCTGGGCGACGATCCGGTCCTCGCCTCCTTCATCCGGTACGTCACCCTGCCGGTCGGCCAGATCTTCCTGCGCCTGCTCTTCATGCTGGTGATCCCGCTGATCTTCTCGGCCCTGGTGCTGGGGGTGGCGGGCATGGGCGATCCGCGCCACCTGGGGCGGATCGGCTTCAAGGCCCTCGCCTATACCGTGGTGGTCTCGGCCATCGCTGTGCTCCTCGGCGTGACGCTGGTCAACCTCTTCCGGCCGGGCGAGGGGCTCTCTCCCGAGCTCAAGGCGCGGCTCGCCGCGAGCGCGCTGCAGAAGACGGCGGCGCCCGCCGCGGTCCCGGCGCCGGCAGCTCCGGGCGCGGCCCCCGCGGCCCCCGCGGCCGAGCGGAGCCCCGTCGATCTGCTGGTGGAGATCGTGCCGCGCAACCCCGTCAAGGCCGCCGCCGACGGTGACTTTCTGGGCGTCATGTTCTTCTCCCTGATGGTGGGACTGGGCCTGGCGCTGACGCGCACGCCCGCCGCCCTGCGCTTCCAGGAGGCCGTCGAGGGGCTGCTCGACGTCAGCATGCGGCTCATCGACATGGTGATCGCCTTCGCCCCGGTGGGCGTGGCGGCGCTGCTCTTCAACCTCACGGCGCAGCTCGGCTACGAGGTGCTGGGGCAGCTCGCCCGCTACGTCGGCGTCGTGCTGCTGGCCCTCGCCATCCACCAGTTCGTGGTCTACTCTCTGGCGGTGAAGCTGCTGGGCGGCATGAGCCCGCGGGTCTTCTTCCGCGGCATCCAGGAGGCCATGGTCACCGCCTTCTCCACCTCGTCGAGCAACGCCACGCTGCCCACGGCGCTGCGGGTGGCGGAGGAGGAGCTGCACCTGCCGCCGAACGTCAGCCGCTTCGTGCTCACCATCGGCGCCACCATGAACCAGAACGGCACGGCTCTGTTCGAGGGTGTGACGGTGCTCTTCCTCGCCCAGTTCTACGGCGTGCAGCTCGGCCTGACGCAGCAACTGACGGTGGTCGTCATCTGTATCCTGGGCGGCGTCGGCACCGCCGGCGTGCCCGCGGGCTCGATCCCGGTGGTGGCGATGATCCTGGGCCTGGTGGGCATTCCCGCCGAGGGCATCGGTCTCATCCTCGGCGTCGACCGCTTCCTGGACATGTGCCGTACGACGTTGAACGTCACCGGCGATCTGGCCGCCGCGGTGGTGGTCTCGCGCGGCGAGATGGAAGCCTTGCCCGCGGCCGCCGCGGTCGAGGCGTAAAGAAAAACCCGGAGGCCCGGCGTTCAGGCCTTCCGGGAAGGTGCTGGAAACGGTATAACTGTTGCATCGACACCCTGGAAGGGAGGGGTGTCGCGGGATTGAGAGGCCCCGCAAACCCTCCTTTCGACCGCGCCGAGTCTTCCGGGAACTCTTTTCGAGCTCCCCCCTTCTAATGAGGTGGTGAGGTGACTATGCAGAGAACTTTGATCCTTCCCCTGGCGGCCCTCCTGATCCTGCCGGCCTTGGGCTGCGCCAAGGTCCAGGCGCGGGCGGAGCTGAAGAAGGGCAACTCCTATTACCAGCAGGAGCAGTACTCGAAGGCGATGGATTACTACCAGAAGGGGCTGGAGCTCGATCCCGACGCGACGTTCGCCTGGCGCTCGCTGGGGCTGGCGGCGATTGCCCTCTACCGTCCGGGCGACGAGAATCCGCGCAATCTCGAGTACGCCAACACGGCGATCGACGCCTTCGAGAAGTACCTCGCCGAGTACCCCGACGACCAGAAGATCCCGGAATACCTGATGTCGACCTACGTCAACGCCAAGAAGTACGACGAGGCGCTGGCCTTCATCGACCGGCGGATCCAGGAGAAGCCGGAGCAGGCGGCGAACCTGCAGCGCGCCAAGGTCACCATCCTCACCCAGGCCGGGCGGCTCGACAAGGCCTTCCAGTTCGCCAACCAGTTGCAGGGCGAGCAGCGGGCCCAGGCCCTCACATCGATCGGCGTGTCGGCCTGGGACAAGGTCTTCCATGATCCGGGCATGCTGGATTATGAGAGCCGCGGCCGTCTCGTCGACATGGGGTTGGACGCCATCAAGAAGGCGCTCGACCTCAGGAAGGACGACTCCACGGAGATGGTCTATTACGGCCTGCTCCTGCGTCAGAAGGCGGCGCTCGAGACAGACCCCGAGAAGCGGCTGGCGATCGAGGAGGAGGCCCGCCAATGGCAGTTGAGGGCGCAGAAGACGATCGAGCTGCAGAAGAAGGCGCAGGCGACGCAGGTACCCGCTAACACCTAGCCCAATATAGGTGAAACCATGTTTGAAAACTCGCTGATCGATCTGGACAAGGTTCACAAGCGCGGCGTGCGCTGGTGGCTCATGCCGGTAGCGCTCGTCCTCCACCTGGTGGCCGGCGGCGCGCTGCTGTTCGCGCAGTACTGGAACGTGCCCGAGGTGCCGGAGCCGCCGATCAACGTCGTGTTCATCAGCTCGGCGCCGCCGCCGCCTCCTCCGCCGCCGCCTCCGCCGCCGCCGAAGGCGGCGCCGACGCCGACGGTGAAGGAGATCCCGAAGGTGGTCATGCCCACCGAGCCGGTGCAGCCGGTGCAGATTCCGGAGAAGGTGCCGGAGCCCTCGAACGTGCCGGAGACGGCGGTCGAGGGCGGCGTCGAGGGCGGCGTCGAGGGCGGCGTCGTCGGCGGTGTGGTGGGCGGCGTCGTCGGCGGTGTGGTGGGCGGCGTCGTCGGCGGCACGCCGGGCGGTGTGCCGGGCGGCGTGGTGGACGAGGCGCCGCTGCGCGTCGGCGGCGCGGTGAGCCGGCCGGAGATCATCACGCAGATCAAGCCGGTCTACACCGAGCTGGCGCGCCGCGCCCGCGTCACCGGCACGGTGATCGTCGAGGCGATCATCGACACCGGCGGCAACGTCACCAACGTGCGGGTCCTCAAGGGCCTGCCGATGGGCCTGGACAAGGCCGCCGTCGATGCGGTCCAGAGATGGAGGTTCAAGCCGGCGATGCTCGAGGGACGGCCGGTGAAGGTCTATTACGTATTGACGGTCAACTTCCAGGTGCAGTGAGCGCCTACGTCTTCACGAAAAGGAGAAGCGCATGGAACTGAATCCTCTTGTCCTCTGGGAACAGATGACCATCCTCAACAAGGGGGTGATCATCATCCTCATCTGCCTCTCGATCTGGTCGCTCTACGTCTGCGTCGAGCGGGCGATCATGTTCCGCAAGGCGCGCAAGCAGTCGCTGCTGTACGCCAAGCAGTTCACCGAGCACCTGAAGAGCGACCGGCCGCAGGCGGCCATCGACGCCGCCAACAAGTACCCCCAGAGCCACCTGGCGCGCGTCGTCCAGGCCGGCCTGCAGGCGTTCCAGTATGAGAGCCAGACCAGCCCGCTCACCGAGACCGAGGTCGTCGAGGCGGCCACCCGCGCCGTCGAGCGCGCCACCCTGCTCACCACGTCGGACCTCAAGCGGGGCATCGGCTCTCTGGCCACCATCGCCACCATCACTCCCTTCATCGGCCTGTTCGGCACCGTCATCGGCATCATCAACGCCTTCCACGGCATCGCGCTGACCGGCTCCGGCGGCATCGGCGCCGTCTCCTCCGGTATCGCCGAGGCGCTCGTCGCCACGGCTTTCGGCCTCGGCGTCGCCATCCCGGCGGCCTGGATGTTCAACTACTTCACCGGCAAGCTCGAGCGGCTGCAGCTCGAGATGTCGAACGCGTCCTCCGAGATGGTCGACTTCTTCATGAAGCGGCAGAGGAGCAAGCATGCTGCCTAAACACAACAAGCCCGTCCTCGTCAAGGAGGTCAAGGGCGACATCAACGTCACCCCCCTCGTCGACGTGTGCCTGGTGCTGTTGATCATCTTCATGGTGGTCACGCCGATGCTGCAGTCGGGCGTGGACGTGATGAAGCCGGAGACCAAGGACCCGACCAAGATGCCGGAGAACCAGAAGCAGCTCGCCGTGGCCATCAAGGCCGACGGCAGCGTCTTCGTGGGCCAGAACTGGGTGCCCAAGGAAAACCTCAAGGCGAACTTCGAGCAGGTCCACACCGACATGCCGGACAAGGAAGTCATGATCAAGGCGGACCGGCGGCTCAAGTACAAGGACGTGCGGAACCTGATGCGGATGATCAACGAGGCCGGCTTCAGCCGCGTCGGCCTCGTCGTCGACAAGGAAAAGACGACGGGCGGCGCCTAGCGCCCGCCTTCGCGAGGAGTCAAACGCCATGGCAATGAACGTTGGCGCGTCCGGTACAGTCAAGAGCGACATCAACATCACGCCCATGGTCGACGTGATCCTGGTGCTGCTGATCATCTTCATGATCTCGGTGCCCCTGCTGCAGATGGGCTACCCGGTGCAGGTGCCGCCGAAGATCCAGACCGCGGCGCCGCCGCCGGTGCAGGAAGACCAGATCATCGTGCGCATGGACGCCCAGGGGCAGACCTTCATCAACAACACCCAGTTCCCCTACCGCGATTTCGGCGGCAAGCTGCAGCAGGCGCTGACCGGGCGGCAGAGCAAGGTGGTGTTCTTCGCCGCCGACGGCGAGCTCACGTACGACAAGGTGGCGGATTTCATGGACCTGTGCCGCGACAGCGGCGCCGAGAACCTCGGCATCGTGTTCGACGACCTGCGGGGCGGCCCCCCCGGCGCCACCGCGACCGGCGCGCCCTGAGGGTCCGTAAGACGTAAGCGCTTCTCCACGGTTCCCCCTCGTCCCGGTGGGCGAGGGGGAAAACCGTTTTCAGCACCTTACGGCGAGGGCGGACGGCGGGCACGCAGGCCCGCCGCGACGTTCTCTTCGACGACGGAGCCCTTTTTCCCCGCCGCCGCCGACTCGCCGCGGAACGCGTGGCGCATCCGGCCCAGGAGCTGGTTGAGGAAATTCATCCGGCTGAGGAACGGCAGCACCGGCGCGCCGCGGATCCCCAGCTCCTCCTGCAGGGCGAGCAACTGCGGGTTCGCATCGATCTTCAATCCCGCCCGCACGGCCTGGACGGCCCCTGCCCGGTCCTGCGCCAGGAGACAGGTGCGGGCGAGGTTGAGGTAGTTCTCGGTCTGGTAGAACTCCAGCTTGATCGAATGGCGGCAGAGCTTCAAGCCCTCGTGGATCCGCTGCTCGCGCAGGGCGATGGCATAGCCGAGGTAGGAATAGAAGAGCCCGGGCATCTCCGCGGTCCCTTCCTCTCTCTCCGCGATCCAAGCCAGATGGCGGAGCCCTTCGGCCCAGTCTCCCTTGCGGCAACTTTCGATCCCCTGATTCAGGGCGTCGGCCAGCCCGGGACTCAAGAGCATTCCGTAAAACCTCTCTCGGCAGCGCAGACATAGTTGAATCTATATAAGGGAAGGGGCTGTTTTCAAGTGTCCGCTCGGCACGAGGAGGGCCGGGGAGGTGAGGGCCGGCCCGGTGATACATTTCCTCCCATGGAAGAGCGCTCGGTCGCCTGGCTGCGCCGCCTGCGAGACTGGGCCCGTTCCCTCGATTTCACCCTGGCGCGCCGCTTCGGCCTCGCCAGCCGTGAAGACCGCCTCTTCTTCATCTGCATCGGACTGGTCGGCGTCGTCGCCGGCATCCTGGGGCTGGCGACCGAGTACCTGATCGGCCTCGTGCAGCGGGTCCTGTGGGGCTCGCGGGGCGACCTGCTGGCCATCGTGCCGGCGGTGCGGCCCCGCTGGCTGGTGGTGGCCGCTCCGGCCGCCGGCGGCGTCCTCATCGGGCTCATCCTCTGGCTGAGCCGCCGGCGGATCAAGGGCGAGTCGAGCGGCGAGGGCATGGCGTCGCTGATCGAGGCGGTCGCCCTGTCGGGAGGCAAGATCGCGGCGCGGCCGGTGCTCATCAACGCCCTGGCGGCCGTGGTCACCGTCGGCAGCGGCGGCTCCCTCGGCCGCGAGGGGCCGATGATCCGGCTCGGCGCCATGATCTCCTCCTGGCTGGGCCAGCGCCTGGAGCTGCCCGCGCACCGGCTCAAGATCCTGGTGGGATGCGGCGCCGCCGCGGGCCTCGCCGCCACGTACAACA
The DNA here is from genome assembly GCA_046765915.1 of Acidobacteriota bacterium. GTDB lineage: Bacteria > Acidobacteriota > Thermoanaerobaculia > Multivoradales > UBA5704 > DATARR01. The sequence goes on from JBKPTH010000024.1 coordinate 101,127, forward strand.
TCCCGATCGGCGGCGCCCTGTTCGCCATGGAGGTGATCCTCGGCAACTTCGCCCTGGAGATCTTCGGGCCGATCGTCGCCTCCTCCGTCATCGCCACGCTGATCGCCCGCTCGCTGGTGGGTAACGCGCCGCTCTATGCCGCGCCCGAGTACGCCCTGACCAGCGGCTGGGAGATGCTCCTCTACGTCGGCCTGGGCATCGTCGGCGCGGTGGCCTCGGTCCTCTTCATGGCCGGCGTCAACCTCGGCTCCCGGGCGTTCGCGTTCCTCGGCCGCTCCCGCCTGCTGCCGCGGCCGTTCCAGCCCGTCGTGGGCATGGCCTTGCTCGGCGTCCTCGGTCTCTTCGTGCCGCTGGCGCTGGGGCGGGGCTACGGGCTCATCAACCTGGCGCTGGCCGGCGAGCTGAAGCTCTCGCCGCGCCTCGCCCTGCCGCAGCAGCTCACCATCTTCCTGCTGCTGGGGCTCGCCCTCGCCAAGCTGGTGGCCACGGCGTTGACGCGGGGGAGCGGCGGCTCCGGCGGTCTGTTCACCCCGTCGCTCGCTTTCGGCGCCCTGGTGGGAGGCGCCTACGGCTACTGGATGCACTCGCTGTGGCCGCACATCGCCTCGCCCTACGGCGCCTATGCCGCGGTAGGGATGGCGGCCGTCATGGCGGGCACCAGCCACGCGCCGATCAGCGCCATCCTCATCCTCTTCGAGTTCACGGGCAACTACGACCTGATCCTGCCCGTGATGCTGGCGTCCATCCTCTCCAGCCTGGTCGCCCGCCGGCTGCATCCCTCTTCCATCTACACCGAGCCGCTGCGCCGCAAGGGGATCGAGATCCCGTGGCGGATGGAGGAAGCGGTGCTCGCCGGCCTCAAGGCGGAGAACCTGATGCGCGCCGATCCCCAGATCCTGCGGCCGGGGGACTACTACGGCGACGTGGTCGAGAAGTTCCTCTCCAGCCGCCGCCAGCGCCTCTTCGTGGTGGGGGCCGACGGCAAGCTGTTGGGGGCCATCTCGCTGCACGACATCAAGCACGCGCTCGATCATCCGGAGACCCTGACCGCCGTGCTGGCGCACGACCTGATGCTGCCGGTGGACCGCGTCATCCACAAGGACGAGCGTATGCACCGCGCCACCGAGTTCTTCGCCCACAGCGATTTCGAGCGGCTGCCGGTGGTGGACGGGGACGGCACGTTCCTCGGCGTCATCGCCAAGCGCGACCTGCTCGCGGTATATGCCCAGGAGGTGCTCGGCCGCCCGGCGCTGCTCACCACCTTCGTCTCCAGCCAGGACTCGCGGGCCAGCCGCCAGTACGTGGAGATCCCGCCCGATTTCGCCCTGCGGCTGGTGCCGGTGCCGGCTCACCTAGTCGGCAAGACCCTCGCCGAGGCCCGGCTGCCGCAGACCCTGGGCGCCCGGGTGATGGAGATCCGGCGCCGCGGCAAGGCCGGCGAAGAGCCGGTCATCCCCACCGCGGACACGCGGCTGCAGGCGGGAGACCTGCTGCTCCTGCTCGGTCCCGCGGCGAAGGTGGAGGCCCTGAGCGAAGGCCGGCTGGCGGAAGAGGCCCTGGCCCAGCACCAGGCCGAGTGAGATGGCGGAGCCCCGGGAACGGACGGCCTCGGCGGCGGAGCGGCGACTGGTGGCCGAGCGCACGGTGCCGGCGGGCCTCTGCGCGCGTTGCGTGCACCTGCGCGTCCTCGCCTCGCCGCGCAGCGTCTTCGTGCGCTGCGGTCTCGCCGACGCGGACCCGCGTTTCCCGCGCTACCCCGCGCTGCCGGTGACCGCCTGCGCGAGATACCAGGAGGATCCGACATGTTCCTGATCCGCGACGTCTTCCGTTGCAAGCCCGGCAAGGCCGGAGCGCTGGCCAGGATGTTTCTCGAGACGGTGCCGTCCATGGAGACGGAAGACGGCTTCCGCAATATCCGGGTGATGACCGACGCCGTCGCAAATTACTGGACCGTGGTGCTGCAGGCGGAGGTCGAGGATCTGGCGCGATTCGAGGGCCACATGCGGAGCTTCGGCGCCCGGCCCGAGGTGAAGGAGGCGTTGGCGGGCTACATGGATCTCGTCGACGGCGGCCACCGCGAGATCTACAAGATCGTGGAGTGACCCGGCCCGATGCCCCTCAACCTTCTCACGCGGGCGCTGCTGGCCCTCAGCCCCCGCCGGCGCATGCGTGCCGCCTTCACCCGGCACTACCGGCTAGAGGACTGGCACGAGCCGGAGACGGTCTCGGGCCGCGGCTCGACGCTGCGGCGCACGGAGACGATCCGCGAGGAGCTGCCCGCGCTGTTCGCCGAGCTCGGCGTCCGCAGCGTGCTCGACGCGGGCTGCGGCGACTTCCATTGGTTCAAGGCCCTGGAGGCCGCGCTGGACAGCTACGTGGGGACCGACGTCGTGCGCGAGCTGGTGGCCGTCAACCAGGAGCGCTACGGAACGGCGCAGCGCCGGTTCGTCTCGCTGGACGTCACGCGCGATTCCCTGCCGCGCGTGGACCTGATCCTCAGCCGCGACTGCCTCGTGCACCTGAAGAACGCCCAGATCCTCGCCGCGCTGCGCAACTTCCGGCGCAGCGGCTCCTCCTATCTCCTGGCCACCACCTTCACCGGCGACCATCCGAACGGCGACGCGCCGCTCGGCGGCTGGCGTCCGCTCAACCTCGAGCGGCCGCCGTTCAGCCTCGGACCGCCCCTGTGCCTGATCAGCGAGCGGAAGACGGTCGAGGACGACCGCTACCGCGACAAGAGCCTCGGGCTCTGGAAGCTCTCCGCGCCTGGTTGACGCCCTCGTTGGCATCGAGTTGGCAGCATTTTTCAGAGGTGGGCGGGAAAGGAGAGCAGACATGCTGAGCGATGCGAAAGTACAGCCGATGCTTCCGGTCAAGAACCTGGAGGCGGCGAGAAAGTTTTACGAAGGCCCCTTGGGACTCAAGAAGGTCGACGAGGCGGATGGCCAGGCCGTGACGTATCGGAGCGGCGGCAGCACGGTGGTTGTCTACCGTTCGGAATTCGCCGGTACGAACAAGGGGACCGCCGCCTTGTGGGAAGTGAAGGACGTGGAAGGAACGGTCAAGGAGCTGAAGGCCAAGGGGGTGAGGTTCGAGCATTATGACGACATGCCCGGCCTGACCCGGAAGGGCGATATCCACGAGGTGGAAGACTTCAAGGTCGCCTGGTTCAAGGACCCGGACGGCAACATTCTCTCCCTGCAGAACAGGCCGGCGACCCACTGACTCAGCGCAGGTTGCTCTTGGGGAACAGGACGCGCTCGGGCTCGGCGTTGAGGCGGCCGAGCAGCTCCTGGATCAGCTTGTTCTTCACCCGCCCGGCCTGCTTCGGCTCGACGAGGTAGCGCACGATGGCCTCGAGCCAGGTGTTGTCGCTGATGCGGAAGAACACGGCTGGGTGCTCGCGGACCTCGAGGTGGTCGACCGGCGTCTTGGCGATCAGCTCGCGGTAGGTGCGCACCCGGCTCATCATCTGCTCGCCCAGCGTCTCCTCGGCGACCTCCTTCATCACCTGCGCCACCCACTCCAGATCGCTCTCGTAAGCGATGTGAAGCTTCACCTCGTTCCAGATGTACGGGAAGAGCGGCCACGAGTAGTTGTACACCGTGGACGTCAGCACGTTGCCGTTGGGGAACTTGATGAGGCGGCCGCTGGGATGGTCGGTGGACAGGTATTCGCCGCCGAACTCCCACAGCGTCGTATCGAGGTAGCTGACGTCGATGACGTCGCCGGTCGCCTCGCCGATGCGGATGCGGTCGCCGACCCGGTAGGGACGTCGGATGAGGATGTAGACCCAGGCGAGGAGGCTGGTGATCGGCGTCTGCAGGGCGAAGCCGAGGATGAGCGAGAGGAGCCCGAGCGAGACGGCCGCGCCGTACCAGTTGCGGAACAGGACGGTGACGGCGACGAAGGCCGCCGTGAGCCCCGCGAGAAGGTCGGCAACGCGATGCAGGTTGTAGCGCGACACCGGATCGCGGAGGCGCGCGATGAGCAGCAGGGAGCTCAGGCGCTGCGCCGCCAGGATCCCGGCGGCGATCATCACCCCGCGCGTGACGCGCAAGAGCCATTCCCGGCTGGCTGCGGCCAGCGGCAGCCACTGCCGCCAGGCGAGAAAAGAGACCGCCGCGCCGACGGCGAGGACCGCCAGCCAGCCGGTCAGCCACGCGCGGTCGCGCCGCACGGTCTGCGCGCGGGGCGGAGCCTGGGGCTCCTCGTCCCCGGTCTGCTGAAGAGCGAACTGGACCGCCTCGCGCTTCTCCAGCCGCTCCGCCGCCTTGCGCTCCGTCGCGGTCGCCATGCTTGCGGGAGCAGCAACTTTGCTGCCAGCCGTGACCTACCTATCGGCTCTCAGCCCATCCTCTCGTAGACCGAGACGTGCCGCTCGCTGTGCGGCCCGATTTCGCCCCGGTTCCAGTCGCTCCATCGGTGGCGAAGCCGGAGACCGGCGAGGCGCGCCATCAGGTCGAGCTCCGCCGGCCAGGCGTAACGGACCTCGACCGGATAGAGCCGGATCTCCTGGTTCCGGATCACCACGTGCTGGCTCTTCAGACCTCGGCGCAGGCTTCGTCGTAGGTGCGGTCGTCGGCGCTCATGCGGGCACAGTCCGTCTACCCGGGCCCCGGGAGGCAGCGCAGCAGGCCGTCGGCGCTCGGCTCGTCGGCGCAGGTGGCGTTCGGCGGGCAGGTCTTGTCGGCGCCGGCGCAGGGGGTGCATCTCAAGCCCGCTTCGGGACACCACCTCGCGTCGATCATGCACTTCGTGCCGGTGAGTCGGCGCAGGCAGTCGTTGTCGCCGTCGACGCAAACATTCCAGGCGCACTTGCCGCCGGAGCAGAGAGTGTCGCACGGCTCGACTTTGGGATCGCACACCTTGATGCGCTCCATCATGCCGTGGTCTTCGTGCGTCAGCTTGTGGCAGTGATAGACGTAGGTGCCGGTGAAGGCCCGGTACTCGGTCAGCAGGTCGGTCGTGCGATCGAGGTTCACGAGGTAGGTGTCGCGCCAGTGGGCGAACGGCGGCTCGAAGATGCGTCCCTTGGTGTTGGGCTCCGTCGAGCCCGCGGGCGGCAGCGGGCAGACGAGGAACGGATTGATGTGGATGTGGAACGGGTGCCCGTCGAAGCCCGAGACGAGACGCCAGTGGTCGACTTTGCCGAGGGTGAGCACGCGATCCCAGGGGTAGCGCTTCCGGTCGGTCTCTCCGAAGTTCCTGCAATTGATGTTGTGGTCCTGGCACGAGCAGAAATCGAGGCCTTGTGTCTTGTAGAAGATGGTCCACAGCGCGGCCACCTGGTCGATTTTGTCCACGTCCTTGACCGCCTGGACTTCCTTGCATTTCGCGAGCGCGTCGAGCTTGCCGCCTTGCAGCATCATGCTCGGCGCGTGCTCGGCGACGGCCGCGAGGTCAGGCATCTTCGTCTCGGTCGGCTGGCCGGCGCTCTTCGTCACGTTGAGGATCGCGAGGAGGTCACCGTTGGTAGTTGCCCGGAGCAGATCGTCCAGCGTCAAGGGCTTGGTGATGCCGACGGTGTCGGTGGTGCCGGACGTGTCTTCCTGGAGGAAGCGAGCGGCCATCAGGCAGAGCGTGTCGCCGTCCCTGAGGGCGCTGCCGTCGAGTATCGCGTCGACGCGATAGCCCGGCGAGAGGAAGACGTACGGCGGCGCGTACGGCCAGTCTTTCCCGTCGGACGGCCGCGGCAGGGTGAGGCCGTCGCGGCCGATCTGCGGCAGCCCGATCGGCCCTTTCGCGAAGTCGAGGCTCTTGCAGTCCGTGTCCTTGCCCCTGAACACGGCGATGAACATCTCGTCGAGAAACGAGCCGTGCAGGAAACGCCAGCGCTCGATCTGGCCGGGCGGCGTGATCATGCGCGGCTGGCGCAGGCCGTTGAGGAGGTTCGCCTGCTTCTTGCTCGAGTCCCCGAGCGTCGGGAAGTCGTCGAAGGTGATGTGATTCTCGTCGCACGCCTGGCCGTCCGCGAGGGGTCCGAGGCCGACGGGCGGCGTGCTGATGACGAAGATGCGCTCGCGCGCGTTCTTGATGCCGGGCAGGCTGTCGACCGCGCCACGGACGATCCACGCGCCGGTGGCGCCCGAAGCGACCTGGATGGCCGTGCTGCCGTGGGTGTGCGGGTGGTACCAGTTGAGGCCCTCGTGGTGGACGCCGTCCTCGTCGATGTCCCAGCGGTACTGGGCTCCAGCGCCGGCGGACAGATTGCTGATGACGTCGTCGGCGAAGAAGCACTGGCGGGCGCCCTGATCGGGATCGCCGTTGCACGAGCGGCAGGCGAGGCCGTCCTTCTCGACGCAGCCGCCGCCCGTCGCGTAGTCGGGCCGCACGTGCCCGCCATGCGCATGCAGGTTGGTGACGTTGAAGTCGTAGTAGTGGCACGCCACGCCGTCTTCGTTGACGCAGGTGCACGCGCTGCTCCCACCGCCGTGGCCCTCGTGGCTCGGCTTGCAGGTCTTGCCGGCCGAGTCGGTGCACGTGCAGGTCCCATCGGTCAGCGTCTGGACGTCCTCCTTGGTGAAGCGGTTGCGCAGGTCGATGCGCACCTGCCGCGGCTTGCCGTCCTGCTGGGCGGACGTCTCGATCGTCGGCGCCGGGAACATGCCGTTGTACCCGCGCCCGCACTGGCGCTTGCCATCGACCGTGAACTCGGTCGGGCGAAGCTCGAGCTCGTAGACGCCGTCGGCATTCGGTTTCAACAGCGGCGGGTTGTGGAACGTCTCCTCGACGCAGCGCCCGTCCGCGAGGGTGTAGCAGCCCTTCGCGGGCGGCGTTTCTCCAGCGCCGGCCGAGCTTCCACTGGCGAGGCCCAGGACCAGGATCAACGACCCGATCGTTCGCATGTTTTTCGTATGCTACCTCAAACCGCCACCCGAAAAGCGGAACGCGTTAAACTCCCCGCCTATGTCACCACTCTCCCGCCGCGATTTCCTCGGGGCGACGGCCGCTTCCGCGGCGGCGTTCGCCCTCCCACGGGTCCTCTTCGCCGAGGGCGGACTCGACGACATCCAGGCCGAGATCCTGAAGCGCCACGCCGAAGGCGTTCAACGTCTCCAGGAATGGGTGAAGCTGCCTTCGATCGCGGCCGAGAACCGCGGCATGGACGCAGGCTGCGAGCACATGATGCGCCTGGCTCGCGAGGCCGGATTCCAGAGCGTCACCAAGGTTCCCACTGACGGCCACCCGGGAGTGTTCGCCACGCTGGACGCCGGCGCGCCAAAGACGGTCGGCCTCTACTTCATGTACGACGTCAAACAGGTCGATCCCGCCGAATGGTCGTCGCCGCCGTTCGAAGCCGCGCTGGTCGACAAGGCCGGCTTCGGCAAGGTCGTGATGGGCCGCGGCGCCGTGAACCAGAAGGGGCCGGAAGCCGCGTTTCTGGCGGCCCTGCACGCCATCCAGGGCGCGGGACGCAAACCGCCCGTCAACCTCGTGCTGGTGGCGGAAGGGGAGGAGGAGATCGGCTCGCCGCACTTCGCGCAGGTGGTGCGGCGGCCCGAGGTGAGCGCCGCCTTGAAGCGCTGCCTTGGCGTCTTCATGCCCTCCTCCGCGCAGGATCCGGACGGCACCGTCACGGTTTCGCTCGGCGCCAAGGGCGTCGTCGAGTTGGAGCTCGTCGCGAGCGGCGAGAAGTGGGGCCGCGGGCCCAAGAAGGACGTCCACTCGAGCAACCGGGCGCGGCTCGACAGTCCGGCCTTTCACCTCGTGCAGGCGCTCGCAACGCTGGTCACGGCCGACGGCGATCCGGCCATCGACGGTTTCGCCAATGCGGCCCTCCCGCCTTCCGCCGAGCAGCGGGCGATCCTCGACGCCGCGGCCGCGCGGCTGAGCGAAGACACGGCCAAGCGGCTGCTGTCGGCGGACCGCTGGGCGCACGACCTGCCCTGGCGCGCCTCGCTGGAGCGCTTCCTCTTCACCCCCACCGTCAACATCGAGGGGCTCGTCGCCGGCTACACCGGGCCGGGCGGCAAGACCGTGCTCCCCCATCGCGCCGTGGCGAAGCTCGACCTCCGTCTCGTGCCCGACATGACCTTCGACGGCGCCGTCGCGGCCCTCAAGGCGCACCTCGCCAAGCGCGGCTTCGGCGACATCGAGGTCAATCCCAGCGGCGGCTACGATCCCACCAGCACGGCGGCGGACGCGGAGATCATCCAGGCGCAGCTCGCCGTTTACCGCCGCGCCGGCCTCGATCCCATCCTCTGGCCGCGCAACGCGGGCTCCTATCCGGGCTACGTGTTCACCGGCCAGCCGCTGGCGCTGCCGGCGGGCCACTTCGGCCTCGGCCACGGCAGCGGCGCCCACGCACCCGACGAGTACTTCGTCATTGAGTCGTCCAACCCGAAGGTCATGGGTTGGGACGGCGCGGTGCGCTCGTACGTCGATTACCTCTACGAGCTGGCGGCCGGCGGCTGAGCCCCGGCGGTCTATGAAGGAGGAGGCTCAGACCTCCGCCTGTACGAGACAGCGGCTGCACAGGGCGTGCTTGCCGCTGCGAAGCACGCTACAAGGCAACCGTTGCACGGCGCATCACAACCGATGTGCGGACCATCCCAACCGTTGCACAGCACATCGCAACTCCTGCACGCCACTTTGTCGCCAATGCACGGCGCATCGCAACCAATACTCAGCATATCCCAACCTCTGTACGGCACATTACAACCCTTGCACATCCCATTGCTGCCGCTGCACGTCGCATCGCAACCGCTGTGCGGTGCATCCCAACCGTTGGTCCGTACAGGGGGGCGGCTGCGCGCCCCAGCGGCAGCGCCACCCAAGAGCCTCGCCAGCGCGAGGGGAACATCCTGGGGGTTGGCATGGGCATCCGCCTCAAAGAACGATACAGCGGAGACGCTGGCCGAGATCGCGCTCGGCTGGTGTTGCAGCTCCCTGCCCGATCTCAACACTCGCGAGGCCAACGAGATTCTCGTCTATGACGAGACCGGCGCCTTCCGCTGACGCGCTTGGAGATCTCGCGCCTCCGGCAACGGCCCGAATGTCTCCGCCGGGTAGCGGGTAAGCGCACCGGTCGTGGGGTCCTTCGCCAGCCAGCCCAGCCACCGCCATGCGCCGGGGCTCACCTCAATGGTGCCGGAGCCGTCGGCGCGGAGCACGGCGTACTCGCCTTCGGGGAGCATCTCGGCCCGCCAGGCCACCGGCTCTCCCGTCGCGGTGTCCCACAGGCGCAGGGTGCCGTCGTCGCCCGCGGAGGCGAGGCGAGCGCCGTCGGGCGAAAACGCGCAGGACAACACCCCGCCGCGATGACCTTCGAGAACGGCCACCGGCTCTGCGGAGGCCGCATCCCACAGCCGCACGGTGCCGTCGTCGCCTGCGGAGACCACGCGAGCGCCGTCCGGTGAAAACGCGCAGGATCCCACCCAGCCGCGATGACCTTCGATAACGGCCACCGGCTCTGCGGAGGCCGCATCCCACAGCCGCACGGTGCCGTCGGAGCCCGCCGAGACCACGCGAGCGCCGTCCGGTGAAAACGCGCAGGACAACACCGCGCCGCGATGACCTTGGAGAACGGCCACCGGCTCTGCGGAGGCCGCATCCCACAGCCGCACGGTGCGGTCGGAGCCCGCCGAGACCACGCGCGCGCCGTCCGGCGAAAACGCGCAGGACAACACCCCGCCGCGATGACCTTGGAGAACGGCCACCGGCTCTGCGGAGGCCGCATCCCACAGCCGCACGGTGCGGTCGAAGCCTGCGGAGACCACGCGCGCGCCGTCTGGCGAAAACGCGCAGGACAACACTCCGCCGCGATGACCTTGGAGAACGGCCACCGGCTCTGCGGAGGCCGCATCCCACAGCCGCACGGTGCCGTCGGAGCCCGCCGAGACCACGCGAGCGCCGTCCGGTGAAAACGCGCAGGACAACACCCCGCCGCGATGACCTTGGAGAACGGCCACTGGCTCTGCGGAGGCCGCATCCCACAGCCGCACGGTGCGGTCGGCGCCCACGGAGACCACGCGCGCGCCGTCCGGCGAAAACGCGCAGGACTCTACCCCGCCGCGATGACCTTGGAGAACGGCCACCGGCTCTGCGGAGGCCGCATCCCACAGCCGCACGGTGCGGTCGGCGCCTGCGGAGACCACGCGCGCGCTGTCCGGCGAAAACGCGCAGGATCTCACCCTGCCGCGATGACCTTGGAGAACGGCCACCGGCTCTGCGGAGGCCGCATCCCACAGCCGCACGGTGCCGTCGGCGCCTGCGGAGACCACGCGAGTGCCGTCCGGCGAAAACGCGCAGGACCCCACCCCGCCGCGATGACCTTTGAGAACGGATACCAGTTCTGCGGAGGCCGCATCCCACAGCCGCACGGTGCCGTCGTCACCCGCGGAGACCACACGCGCGCCGTCCGGCGAAAACGCGCAGGACCTCACCCCGCCGCGATGACCTTGGAGAATGGCCACCGGCTCTGCGGAGGCCGCATCCCACAGCCGCACGGTGCGGTCAGCGCCTGCGAAGACCACGCGCGCGCCGTCCGGCGAAAACGCACAGGACCTCACCCCGCCGCGATGACCTTGGAGAACGGCCACCGGCTCTGCGGAGGCTGCATCCCACAGCCGCACGGTGCGGTCGGCGCCTGCGGAGACCACACGCGCGCCGTCCGGCGAAAACGCGCAGGACTTCACCGCGCCGCGATGACCTTGGAGAACGGCCACCGGCTCTGCGGAGGCCGCATCCCACAGCCGCACGGTGCGGTCGGCGCCTGCGGAGACTACGCGCGCGCCGTCTGGCGAAAACGCGCAGGACCACACCGCGCCGCGATGACCTTGGAGAACGGCCACCGGCTCTGCGGAGGCTGCATCCCACAGCCGCACGGTGCCGTCGGCGCCTGCGGAGACCACGCGAGTGCCGTCCGGCGAAAACGCGCAGGCGTTGGCGGATCCGGCGTGACCCGTCAGACCGGTGAGGCGGCCACCGCCGCGAGGGGCGCTGCCGGGGAACCGCGCCACGGGCTCGCAGCCCGCGAACAGGGCTCCAGGCTGGCCCTCGTCTAAACCGGGCACCTCCTCCAGATGGCAGCGCAGCCACTGGGTCCGGTGGAGCCTGCCGCCGGTGAAGTCGGATCCACCCAGGTCGACCTTGCGGAACACGGTTCCGGCGAGCGACGCATTGACGAAGCGCGCGGCCCGCGCCCGGCCGTCGAGGATCTCGGCGCGGGTGAGGTCCGCCGCCTCGAAGCCGCACTCGGAAAGATCCACCCGCTCGAACCGCGCCCCCCACAGCCGCGCGCCGCGAAAGCTCGCGCCGCGGAGGTTGAGGAGGGGCACGCTCTCCCGGCCCGCGATCCGCCAGCCCCGCAAGTCCGCACCCTCCAGCCGGAAGCCCGCCAGAGCCGGCGCGGGATGATCCTTCTCGATCGCGCGGAGCGCGTACGCCAGCGCCAGCTCGGAGACTTGCCGCCGGTATTGACTCCGGATCTCCCGCCACACCGGCCAGGAGGCAGCGCCCTCTTCCTCCGCGAGCATCTGGCCCAGGAAGTCGAGCGTCTCCAGGCTGGGCCGCGGCAGGTGCCAGGTTTCGAGCCGCCGCTCCTTCAAGCCGCGCGCGAGGTGCGAGGCGAGGAAGAACTCCAGGAGCGACGTGTGGGCAAAACGGAATTCGTCCTCGCCTTCGCGCACCAGGAAGGTGGCGGTGCGCAGGTCTTCTTTCAGGAGATCGCGGTCCTTGCCTTCGTAGTGGGCGGCGAGGCCCGGGTTCTCTCTCAGGAAGTCGATCAGCCACTGCTCCACCTCTTCCACCTTCCACGAGCGCTTCCCGGAGCGCCAGAGCTCGGCCGCGAAGCGCTCCATCAGCCGCAGCTTGTGGACCGGCGTGAGCTGGTGCTTGCCCATGTCGCGCTCCAGCCACGACTGCACCATGTGCCGGTAGAGCGTGACGCCGGTGACCTTGCGGCCCTCGAGCTTCCATTGCTCGAGCTGCGGGATGTGCCTGGCGATAAGGCTCAGGGTGTAGGGCCGCTCCGCCAGCTCAGGCAGGTTGTGAATGGAGCGGATCAGCTCCAGGAGGCGCGGCACGTCGGTGCCAGGGAGGCTCTTCCGCAGGTATTCCTCGATCTGGCTCTCCGTAAAAGGCAACAGGACGAGAGCTCTGTAATCGGAGGCGGAGACGGCTTCGCGGTCCTCGCCCGTGAAATGCGTGCGTTCTTCGCGCAGGGTGCGGAAGAAGTGAGTCCGGCAGGAGATGAGGAGTTTGCCCTGGACAGCGCCCCCGCCGTTCGTCTTCCCCGGTCCGCGGCGCCGCTCGCCCGCGGGCAGAATGCTCCAGAGTTGCCGCGTGAACCGATTCCCTTGCGCCGGGGTGAGGTGCACCAAGACCTCGTCCAGCCCGTCGAAGATCGCGATCGCCTGGCCTTTGCGGACCAGGTCGATGATCCGCTCGGCGGAGAATCCCTGTGAGGCCTGGCCGCTGCGGCTGCTGTAACCGAGCACGGTTTCCAGGATGACGGTCAACGGAGGTTCGCTACGCGCCTGGTCGCCCAGCCGGCGCAGGTCTACGTAGATGGGCACCGGCAGGTTGGAGTCCTTCTCGCGTCGCTCGAGCAGGTGGCGGGTAAAGGCCTCGCAGGTGGTGGTCTTGCCCATTCCGTATTCGCCGAGCAGCGCGAAGAACGGCGGATCGTCGGCCTTTTTTGCCCATTCGAGCAGGGTTTCCAGGGCGTCGACCTGCGAGCCCGCGCCGCCGCCCGGAGCCGCCTCTTCCATCTTCTCCAGGCTGGCGAGAGCGGCCCGCGTGGGTACGAAGCACCAGTCTTCCTCGGTTGCGAACCCGTAGCGCAATTCCGCGGCAAGCCTCGTCGGCTCGTCTGGCTCCCGCGAAGGTGCGACAGCCTGGGGAGCAGACGCCGCTATCAGCTTCGGCGCAATCCGTAATACCTGCTGGCGGAGCTCGTCAGCGAAGCGGTCCTTCGTATTTTCGGTCGTGCGCTCGCTGAAAAACTTGCCTGCACCATCGCGAAAGACCTGCAGCTCGGCGAGGCCCTTGAGGTCGGCCGTGCGGTCGAGAGGCACCCGTTTGAGTCCCACCGGCACTGCCCGGCGCCGTCCGCCGGCGTGGTCGGGGATCGGAGGCACGAAGCGGGGTAGCTCGTGCTGCGTGATGTATTTCGAGGCGAGGAATTCGTGGCTTAGGAAGAGCAGGCCGAAGTGGCAGCCTTCGATCGCTGCCTGGATCTCGTCGTGCCACTGGTCGCCAGCCAGGATATCGGTGTCACGCCACGGCCGGAACCGGAATTCCGTCGAGCTCTCCAGCCGGAGGTGGAGACGGTCCATCAGATCCCGAGCTAGCCTTTGGTTGGCCCGGGCATATGAGACGAAGTAGCGAAGCACCGGCTTGCCGTCCTCGAACTCAACGAGCACGGCTTTCTGCGCCACGGGATCCTGAACCGGGCTGGCCTGGACCTCTCCTTGCGCGAACAGGCCGAGCTGGCCCAAGGTGGGATCCCCGCCCTCGAACCAGCACCAGCGGTCCTCGGGCTCGGAACGGGTCCGTGTGTCGGCGGCCAGAGCGAAGACGACGCCGGCTTCCTTCGCCGACGCCTGCACCCGGCTGCGGAGCTGGCGGAAGCTGGTGAGGGCGGCTTCACGTTCCTGGCCCGAGTACAGGGCGAAAAGCGCTTCGGAAAGGCGGATGCCCGCGTCCGGTCCAATCAGCTCAAGCAGCGTCTCCAGGCGTCTCTGATCTGCGCGCCCCAGCTCGTCCCCCAACTGATCCAGGAGGAGCTTTGCGCCGTCGCGTCCGAGCCGTATGGCGTCCATCGGAGGGGTCTCCTACGGTTTATACGGAATCATTATGGCAAAGTGTAGGCCCTGGCTGCGGGGACTGTCAACGGTTTGAACGGAGTTTCTACGCGAGCGGCGCTGTACGTGCCCCGAGTTTGGCCCTATGCTCGCTTTGTATGCTACTATTCAGCAGATGAAAGGCGGCCCGTCTATATGCGAACCACAATCCATATCGAAGACGGTCTATTCGCTGATCTCATGCGGCTTACCCAGGCACCGACGAAGACCCAGGCTGTGCGAGACGCGCTCACGGAGTTCATTCGACTGCGGCGCAAGGAGGAGCTTCTGGCACTCCGGGGCCGACTGAAGATCGAGGACAATTGGCGCCAGCTTCGCGAGAGCGAGCTCGAAGAATCCTGAGTCGATGGCTGACGTCGTCATCGACACCTCCGCCTGGATCCGATTCTTTCGGTACGGCGATGACGAGGTCAGCCAACTTGTCGCGGAGCTCGTGACGAAAGACGAGGCGGTGGTGACCGGAGTTGTGTTGACGGAGCTGCTTCAAGGCGTCAAGACCGACAAGGAGCGGCTGCACCTGACTACCTTGTTCTCCAGCCTGCCGTTCATCGAGACTGTACGGGCGGATTGGCAGGAGGCTGGCGAGGATCTTCAGGAGCTTCGGCGCCGCGGCATCACGGTTCCAGTAACCGACGCGGTCATTGCGACCGTCGCCCGCCGGCGGGGGCTGGCCGTGCTGACCACCGATCCACACTTCAAGAGCTTCAAGGTGAATCGGATCGGCCCCGAGCTCTGATGATGAGGTCATGACGCTCAAGGCAGCGTCGCTCCGCAAGAGGGCTTCGCCCGCGCGACGGGCAAGTGGGCGGCAGTAGATCCGGGTCGTCTACGAGCTGGCCGCTGTCGGCTGAGCGCTCTACCCTATCCTATTTCGATCTCCTTCCGTAAGACCACCACCATTATCGCACATTATCGCACGGCGAGCGGATCTCAGCTCCCCGAACGGCCACCTCCAAGGGCCGCCGGAAGATCGACATAGCTGCCCGTGAACCATTGGATCTGCAACGGCTCCTTGGCATCCGCGATCGTTTCGTCGCTGACATCCTTCCCCGTGCCGTAGTTGATCTGCCTTCCGGGCTCCTTGATCGCGCTGAGCACCAGGACCACCCGGCTGCCCGGCCGGAGCTGGCGGCTCATCAGGCGCACGCTCTGGAAGCTCAGGCTCCGGCGCTTGCCGGGAGCCAGCAGCCGGCGCTCGCCGAGATTCCCTACGTAGCTGGCCCGCGCCCAGTAAGGCGCGAGCTGAACGTATTCGCCTTCCGGGGTCAGCTCGAAGAGCTCGATGCTGAAGTCGAAGTCCTTCTTGTTGGCGCTCAGCTCGAGCCGGCCGGAGAACAGACCGCTCAGCTCGATCGGTTGCCGCAGCGGATCGCTGACGAAGGCGATGCCGTTCCAGGTGTTCAGGTCCTTGTCGGCGACGCCGCCGCCGGGGAAGATCCGATCGACGTCGCCGCGGTCCGCGAGGTCGACGCGCAGGGGGATGAACGCGTCGCCGGAAGGCTCCCGCGCGCTCAACGAGTAGGCATCGCCGGATCGTTTTGCGCCGAGATAGAACCTCAGTTTTTCATCGGCCATGGCCGCCAGCGTGGGCGCGTGCTTCCACACGTTCGCGCCCGTCACTTGATAGTTCACCTTGTCCTTCAGCAGGGCGGGCTTGGGGCCGCCCTTCAAGACGTAATCGAACCATTGATAGCGGAGCTCTCCCATGTCGAGCTGCGCCACGGGATCCAGCTCGTATCCGGCGAGAAAATCGAACCGGTCGCCGAGCACGCCGACCGTTCCGCGGTGCCCCCGGACGTGGTCGTAGGGTCCGATCACCAGGTAATGCTCGGCGCGAGAGTTGTATTTGTAGTGCTCGGAGAAGTAGTAGACCGCGGCTCCGGGCCCGCCATAGTAATAGCCGGCGGTCGCCAGAACCGGGATGTCGATCCGCGCGAAGTCCTCCTTGTAGGGGATCATGCTTTGCCAGTACGCGTCATAGGACGGATGGGCGATCCAGCGGTCGAAGATCGGATTGGGCGTGCCGTCGATCGTCTCCAGGGCGCGATAGGCGCGGCCGCTGACGTACCAGTCGCGGTTGAGCCGGCGCCAGCGCGCGTTGTCGTTGTAGGTCGCCTCGTCGAGCGTCTTGACGTTGGTGGTAT
This sequence comes from Acidobacteriota bacterium, assembly GCA_046765915.1. GTDB lineage: Bacteria > Acidobacteriota > Thermoanaerobaculia > Multivoradales > UBA5704 > DATARR01. The sequence goes on from JBKPTH010000024.1 coordinate 117,082, forward strand.
AGAAAGGCCACGGATAGATGAAATTCCAGAAGACATTGCCTTCCATCGGCACGTCGATTCCGGGCGCCACCGGCGCTCCCGGCATCAGCGCCTTCAAGGCCTTCGGCATCCGCTTGGCGGCGGCCCATTGGGTGAAGCCGTCGTAGCTGCCGCCATACATGCCCACCCGGCCGTCGCTCCACGGCTGCGCGGCGATCCAATCGATCAGCGCGGCCGCGTCGGAGCCGTCGTGCTCATACGGGACGGGCCGATCGGGGCTGCAGCCCTTGCCGCGCGTGAGACCCACGACGCCGGCGTAGCCGTTGGAAGCCGTCCGCCGCGCCTCGCTCAGCGTGCGGCCGGGATCGGCGTAGATGGTGAAGTCGAGCAGGGTGGGGAGGCGCCCGGACGCCGCGCGGGGCCGCACCACGAGCGCGCAGACGGTGGCGCCGTCCGGCGTCCTCACGCCGACGTCCTTGTCGATCACGTAGCGGCGGCGATCGTCCTCCTCGATCAGGGCCGCGGCCGGCGGTACGAGGCTGCGATAAGCCTCCTCCACCTGATAGGCGCGGATCAGTTGCAGGGCGTCGGCCAGCGAGATGGTGCTCTTGCCCTTCTGCTGCTCCAGATCGCCTTGCAGCTCCCGCAGCAGGGCGGCGGGATCGAGGGTGAGCGCGCGGATCACCAGAGCGGAGGTCCGGTCGTCCAGCCGCTCGAGCGTCGCCCGGAAGGCCCGCCGCAACGCCTCGTCGAACGGCGATCCGTCCTCGCCCTGCGCGAGCCTGGCGCGGGCAAAGATCTCATACTGGACGTTGTCCGCTCCGGCCTGCGGCGAGCCGCCGTCCGCCCGCAGGGCGCGCAGCGCCGCCAGGGTCTCGAGCGCCTGGGCATGGCGGCCGGCGACGATCTGCAGCCGGAACAGGTTGTCCAGGTACTTGCCGCGATCGTCGTCTTTATAGGCCGCGGCCACCTGCTCGGCCAGGGCCGGCATCGCCTTGGAGAGCGCGGCGGCGTCTCCGGCGGCCGCCTCCGGAAAGTCGAATTGCCTCGCGGTGTCGCCGTCGGCAGAACCCACCCTTGGCCCGGAGAAGAGGATCAGGAACGCGAGCAGCCCGGCGGCGCGATTCGTCGTATGCTCTGAAAACGGCATGGTGCTATGAAAGTAGCATCAGGATGGCAGGGCGTCAAGGAGATAGACCGATGGGCAAACCGAACCGCGTTTTTGCCGAGAAGCTGCTGAGAAGGGCCCTGCCGGTGTTGCTGCTCGCCGCGGTCGCCTGCGCGTCCGCCGCGCCGCAACGCGCGCCGGAGCGGCCGCTCTTCGCGTTCCAGAGCAACTTCTGGGTCAGCCTGCACCACTTCGCGCGGGCGGTCGCGCGCGGGATGCCCGCGCCGGGGGAGCTCAGCGCGGCGGAGCGCAGCACGTGGGACGCGGGTGTGGCGTTCTACCGCGAACGCTACGTCGACCGCGATCTCCTCTTCGATGACGGGATGGTCGAGATCAACAATGCCCTGCGGGTCGTCTCGGGCACCGCGTCGCTCGGCGCGGCGCCGCTCGATCCCGAGCTCAAGGCGACGCTCGAGCGCCTGGCGCCGATCTATCGCGCTCACTGGTGGCCCGCTCACGACGCGGCCAACCGCGCGTGGATCGCGGCGGTCAAACCGCTCCTCCGCCGGCACGGCGCCGCGCTCAGCCGGCGGATCGCCGCCTCCTACGACCAGAGCTGGCCGAGCGAGCCGATCCCCGTTGATCTGTCGGTTACGGCCGGGCCGGTGGGCGCCTATACGACCTCGCCTCCCACGCATACCACCATCGCGCCCGGTCCCGGCTATGGCGGGCTGGCGTCGTTGGAGATGCTGTTTCACGAGGCGTCGCACGCCTGGGGCAAGGAGCTGTATGACGAGATCCGCGAGTCGGCGGCGGCGCGCCATAAGACCGTCCCGCCGCAGTTGTGGCACGCTGTGCTCTTCTACAACGCCGGCGAGCTCACGCGCCGCACGCTGTTGGAGGACGGGGTGAGCGGTTACGTGGAGTACGCGGTGCGGCAGAACCTCTATCCGGATCTCTGCGGCACCAGTTGCCGCGAGCTCGTCGCGGAGGCGTGGAATCCGCACCTCGACGGCAGGGCCTCGATCGACCAGGCGCTCAACGGGCTGGTGGCGGCGTGGCCTAGATGATGAAGCCGCCGTTGACATCCCCGCGCCTCTGATCTACGCTGCTCCCTGCATTACGAGCGGTCCGGCTCCGGCCGGGCTCGGCAACCTGGGACGGACACCCAAGGTGCCCACTCGCGAAGCGAGGATGCGGTCGCCCACCGGCGACAATTAAGTGTCCGGAGCGGAAAGCCCGTCTCGTGATGCCTACGAGCCGGGCTTTTTCGTTTGCCCGCGAGGAGGAGTGAGGTGGCCGATTCGCTGTTCGACGTTCCCGTTCCGCCGCGTCCCGCCGACGTGGAGGAGCGTACCGCCCGCCTGCGGGCGGCCCTGGAGGAGCGCATCCTGGTGCTCGACGGCGCCACCGGCACCGCCATGCAGGCCGCGCACCTGACGGCGGAGGACTTCGGCGGCCCCGAGCTGGAGGGGTGCAACGAGAACCTCTGCGCCGTCCGGCCCGACGTGGTGGACGGCGTTCACGACGGCTACCTCTCGGCGGGCTGCGACATCGTGGAGACCAACACGTTCGGCGGCACGCCGCTGGTGCTCGGCGAGTACGGCCTCGCCGATCAGGCCTTCGAGCTCAACCGCCTGGCGGCGGCCATCGCGCGCGGCGCTTGCGCCCGGCACGATTCGCCGGAAAAGCCGCGCTTCGTCTGCGGCTCCATGGGGCCCACCACCAAGGCGATCTCGGTGACCGGCGGCATCACCTTCGAGGAGCTCTCCGAGCATTTCCGCGTCCAGGCCCTCGGCCTCATGGCGGGCGGCGCCGACTATCTGCTGGTGGAGACCTCCCAAGACACGCGCAACGTCAAGGCCGCGCTGCTCGGCATCGAGAGGGCGTTCGCGCAGTCCGGCTGGAAGATTCCGGTGGCGGTCTCGGCCACCATCGAGACCACCGGCACCATGCTCGGCGGCCAGGACGCCGAGGCCTTCGCCGTGTCGATGCTCCACGCCGACCTCCTCTACGTGGGGCTCAACTGCGCCACGGGTCCGGAGCTGATGACGGATCACGTGCGCACGCTGGCGGAGATCTGCCGTACCCGCACCGCCTGTGTACCGAACGCCGGCCTGCCGAACGAGGAGGGGAAGTACACGGAAGGTCCGGAGGATTTTGCGCGCGTCTTCACCCGCTTCCTCGACGCCGGCTGGCTCAACCTCGTGGGCGGTTGTTGCGGCACGACCGACGCGCACGTCAGGGCATTGGCGCGCCTCGTCGAGGGGCGCAAACCACGGCCCGTTCCTCATCATCGGAGATCCCTCGTCTCCGGCCTGGAGGCGGTCGAGCTTTCCGAGGCGCAGCGGCCGGTGCTGGTGGGCGAGCGCACCAACGTGCTCGGCAGCCGCAAGTTCAAGGGGCTCATCCAGACCGGAGCGCACGAGGCGGCCGCCGAAGTGGGCCGGGCGCAGGTGAAGGCCGGCGGCCAGATCCTCGACGTCTGCCTGCAGGACCCGGACCGCAACGAGACCGCGGACATGGAGGGCTTCCTCGACCGGCTCGTCCGCCTGGTCAAGGTGCCGCTGATGATCGACTCGACGGACGCCGCCGTGATGGAGCGGGCGCTCACCTACTGCCAGGGCAAGTCGATCCTCAACTCGATCAACCTGGAGGACGGCCGCTCGCGCTTCGAGAAAGTCGTGCCGCTCGCCAGGCGTTTCGGCGCCGCCCTGGTCGTGGGCCTGATCGACGAGAAGGGGATGGCGGTGGACGTCGAGCGCAAGGTGGAGGTGGCGCGGCGGAGCTACCACATCCTCGTCGAGGAGATGGGTGTCGCGCCCGAGGACATCTGGTGGGACGCGCTCGTCTTCCCCTGCGGCACCGGCGACGCCGCCTACCTCGGCTCGGCGGCGCAGACGATCGAAGGCGTGAGGGCGGTCAAGGAGCTGTTTCCGGACACCAAGACGATCCTCGGCGTCTCGAACGTCAGCTTCGGTCTGCCGAACGCCGGCCGCGAGGTGCTCAACTCGGTCTTCCTCTACCACTGTACGAAGGCGGGGCTCGACGCCGCCATCGTCAACACCGAGAAGCTGGCCCGCTACGCCGATATCCCGCAGGAGGAGCGCGACCTCGCCGAGGCGCTGATCTTCCTGCCGCTGGGAGACATCGAGAGCGGCAACGCCGCGGTGGAGGCGTTCACGGCCCACTTCCGCGGCCGCGCCTCCGTGGCGGCGAAACCGCGCGCCGACCTGCCGCTCGCCGAGCGCTTGGCCCGCGCCGTCGTCGAAGGGAGCAAGACAGGCTTGGAGGACGACCTCGCGCAGGCCCTCGTCGACGCCCGCTGGCCGTCGCCCATGGACGTCATCAACGGTCCGCTGATGGCCGGCATGAGCGAGGTCGGCCGCCTGTTCAACGACAACCAGCTCATCGTCGCCGAGGTGCTGCAGAGCGCCGAGGTGATGAAGGCGGCGGTCTCCTATCTGGAGCCGCACATGGACAAGACCAACGGCAGCTCGTCGCGCGGCAAGATTCTCCTCGCCACGGTGAAGGGAGACGTGCACGACATCGGCAAGAACCTGGTGGACATCGTGCTCTCGAACAACGGCTTCACGGTAGTGAACCTAGGGATCAAGGTGCCCTCCGAGCGGCTGATCCAGGCCGTGCGCGAGCACCAGCCGGACGTCATCGGCCTCTCGGGCCTGCTGGTGAAGAGTGCGCAGCAGATGGTGCTCACCGCGGGCGACCTCGCGGCGGTGGGCATCGACACGCCGCTGCTCGTGGGCGGCGCGGCGCTCACCCGGCGCTTCACCCACCGCAAGATCGCCCAGGCCTACACCGGCCTCTGCACCTACGCCAAGGACGCCATGCACGGCCTGAAGCTGGTGGAGCGCGTGCTCGATCCGACGTCGCGTCCCGACCTCGAGCGGGAGGTGACGGACCTGATCTCCTCCGATACCGTCGAGGCCGTGGAAGCCGCGGAGACCGCCGGCGACGGCCGGGCCCTGGCGGCTCAGGTGCGCAAGGACGTGCCCGTGCCCGCCCCGCCGGATCTCGACCGCCACGTCGCCGAGCTGGACCTCGACCGCGTCTGGGAGTACCTCAATCCGCAGATGGTCTACGGCAAGCACCTGGGCCTCAAGGGCTCGGTGAAGCGGCTGAAGGCGGAGGGCGACCCCAAGCTCGCCAAGCTGGAATCAGTGGTGGACGAGCTGAAGGATGTCGCGCGCCGAGGCGGGATGAGCGCTCGGGCCGTCTGGCGGTTCTTCCCCGCCGAGGCGGACGGCAATCTGGTGACGCTACGCGATCCGGACACGGGCGAGGCGGTGGCCTCCTGGGACTTCCCGCGCCAGGCGAAGGACGGCGGGCTCTCTCTCGCGGACTACGTGTTACCCGGCGACCACATCGCGCTCTTCGTCACCACGGCCGGCGAGGGCGTGCGCGAGCGGGTGGAGGAGTGGAAGCACCAGGGCGAATACCTGAAGAGCCACGCCTTCGCCGCCCTCGCGCTGGAGACCGCCGAGGCCGCCGCCGAGTGGCTCCACGCCTGCCTGCGCAAGCGCTGGGGCTTCGCCGATGCGGAGGACCTCGCGATGGAGGACAAGCTCGCCGCCCGCTACCGCGGCAAGCGCTACAGCTTCGGCTACCCGGCCTGTCCTGATCTCGCCTTCCAGCGCGAGCTCTTCCGCGCCCTGCGGCCGGAGGAGATCGGCGTCCACCTCACCGAGGGAGACATGATGGATCCCGAGGCGAGCGTCTCGGCGCTGGTGTTTCACCACCCGGACGCGCGGTATTTCGGGGTGTAGGGCGGGCCTCCATGCGAGTGATCTATGACGCTGGAACGGACACGCTGAGCATCATCCTGAGCGATCAGCCCGTCGCGGAGAGCGATGAGGAGAAGCCCGGGATTATTCTCGACTTCGACGCCGGCGGCAACGTCGTTGCGATGGAGATCCTGGATGCCTCAAGCCGCGTCGATCAGCCGACCCAGATGGTGTACGAGCTGATGCCAACTGGAACTTCGTAGGAGGCTGCCCCAAGGGAAGTGGACGTGCATCTCGTCGGCGACGCCGTCCAGCTCAGACGGCAGGTCTTCGACCACAGCATGCCGCCCTGCTCCTGCGGGTCTTCTTCGCGTCCGTCCCCGCAAGGATCCCGTCTGCCCACGCGCGCTCACGCTTCTTCAGCGGTCCGCCCGTCTGCTCCAACGCTCCCGAAAGGATGGCCCCCCAGCCCGCCACGTCGTGCAGCGCCGTGGTCACCGCGTGCTGCACGAAGCCGGAGATGCTGGCGGCCTTGCCTGCCGCAACCAGGCCGCGGATCTTCTTCAAGTCCTCTTCATCCAGCGTGATTGTCGCCTTCACGGTTGCCATACCAAGTACCCATACCACGACGGGGGCCGCCTTGCGGAGAGAGTTTAACAGGTCCACGACGGAGGAGATCGGCGTCTATCTCACCAAGGGAGACGCCACCTTCGCTGCAAAAAGGCCCACTGGCAAGCGTGGCCACCCTGCCGTCGTGGCGGAATGCGCAACATGACCGAAGCCCTGTGAAGGCTGACCGCAGTCATGCGCAGGATGAACGGAGTCATCTCGGAGTCTTCCTCCGCCAAATCGAGGTCAGGTTCGGGAGAACCAGCATCAGCCTCAGGAAGATCGGGATTCTGCGCAGAAAAACCGCGGTCAGCGACCCCGTGCTCCTCGTCAGCCGCAAGGTAACCGCGGTCAGGAAGGCCGAGGGTTCGATCCTGCGGGAAGGCCGGCCCTCCTGCCCCGAAGGGGTAGAGGCATGTAGCCTGGCGGCGCAAGCCCCAGGAATACGTAGGAAAAACAACCTCGGAGCCCCGAGGGGGCGACGGCAGCTCGGCGTGGCGGAGGATGCCGTCGCCCCTTCGGGGGCTCTTGGGTTGTGGGTGACTCCGGTTCCCTGGGGCTGACGCCGCCATCCATAGAAAGAGATGTCAAGGGTATACCTCCCCTGAGCGCTCGATCGCTTGTCATCGAACGTCCCGGTCCGGTCCGCCGAGCCCGTTGGCCAAGGCATGGTCTTTGGCGGGCTGGGGGATAGGTTCGATTCTGCTGC
>JBKPTH010000025.1:0-4291 GCA_046765915.1 Acidobacteriota bacterium
TCCCCCAGCCCGCCAAAGACCATGCCTTGGCCAACGGGCTCGGCGGACCGGACCGGGACGTTCGATGACAAGCGATCGAGCGCTCAGGGGAGGTATACCCTTGACATCTCTTTCTATGGACGGCGGCGCCAGCCCCGGGTAGAGGCGCCCCAATAAACACCCGGTAGCCCTGAAGGGGCGGCATCTTCGGTGTCCGCGTGTCGCCCCCTCGGGGCTCTCGGATTGAATCGACGCGCGTACCCGGGGCTGGCGCCGCCGGGCTATTCAAATGGCCACCCCTTCGGGGCGTCTCTGCAAAGGAGAGAAAGATCGAGAGGCATGGCTGGCTACCTAGTCTGAGGACCCAGAATACGTAATCGAATTTACGGTGCGGCCTACTGAGGTCGATGCGTCCTCGACCATGGTGGACGCGGTATCGACCGAAGTCGACGAGGCGACGACCCGGATCGATGAGGCGATGAAGCCGGTCGATGCCGGGATGAACTTGGTCGACGAGCCGATGAGGCCAGTCGATGAGCCGGTGGACTTGGTCGATGAGGCGATGAAGCTGGTGGATGAGGCGGTGAAGTCGGTCGATGAGACGATGAACAAGGTCGATGAGGCATCGACCTCGGTCGATGTAGCATCGACTCAAGTAAACGCCTCATCGACCTCGGTCGATTTAACATCGACTCAAGGTAGTGGGGGAAAGTGTGTTGCCGCCCGGTGCTAATCCCCTTGACACGCTGGCGCAACGGGGGCGGAAGTGCGTCCAGGCGGCATGCAGGAGTGTCGATAGGCTTGGCGGGGCGGATGGTGGATGGGTAGGCTACTCCCGCCAATGCAAGCTGAAACCCGGCGAAGTGCGGCGGCGTCGATTGGCGCGACCCTCCTTGTTGGCGGGGCAGTAGTGGTGTGGCCCGGTCCGGTAGTCGGTTGGCTGCTAATAGCGGGCGCCGTTCCCGTTCTTCTATGGGGATGGTGGCCTAAGCTCAGTGCCGCAAGGAAGAGGAGACGCGAGAAGCGCGACAAGGAAGAACAGGCGCGAAAGTTACGCGGTGAGAGTTTTGAAGCGAGGCTCGCCTGGGATCGCTTCTACGAAAGCGCGACTAAATTCCTCGCTATCTTTTATGAAGACGCGCCGAGATCGCGGGATTGGCTAGAACGACTACGGGTCCAGTGGGAAGACGCCGCTAAAAAAGCACGGCTTCTCGAATGGGAAGAGCCAATGATTGATCGGATAGCTGCCTTCAAGCCGTTGGTAGACGGCAGCGATCCAGGCGGCAACTTTGAACCTAAGGCAACGGCACTGAAGGGACTTCTTCGCGAAAGGCGCGTTTTCTATGCCGGCCTTAAGAAAGGGCGCGCTGGAGGAGGAAGTAGGCTTGTGGACGGTTAAAGGTTCGGAGGGAAGAGCCGCTTGACTCTCCTCTTTTTTGATTTCACGCCGTCGCCTTTCGTTTACGCCGCCAGCAGATCCGCCACGCTCCACGGCGCCTTAGCCACACCCGCCGCCATCGCCGGAGTCATCCGGATTGACCTGTGGAAGCGCACGAAATTGTAATAGGCGAAGTACAGCGCCAGGGCGGCGCGCAGGTTCTTCTTCTTCCGGCTGAAGCCATTCGACAGCCGGGTGAACCTGCGAAGATGGCCGCGCAGCGTCCAGTTGCCGCGCTCGACGTGCGACGTACAGGCGCGCTCTTCCTCCGGCTCCCCGTACACCTTAACTTTCTCCTGTCCTATCAGGCGGGGAGGAGCGTACCTGCGGCCTTCCTCCCCGCCTTCATTTCCAAATTCCTTTATCACTTGAGCATAGGCCGCCCGGTCCCCGAAAGCGTACTCAATCGCGTTCGGGTAGGCGTTGAAGGCATCGGTTGAGATCTGGCAGTTTCCCGCCGTGGCCGCCGCCAGCTTCACTATGAAGTCGTGACAGTCCCAGGCGTTGCGCCGTCCCAGGTGCCAGGAGAGAACTAATTTCGATTTACGATCCAGGCCAATGTAGCAGTACGCGTCCCCGGCGTCGGGATCGGTGATTCCCTTCCGCGCCCGCGTGCCTTGCTTGCAGCGGATGTACGTCCAGATTTCGTCCGCTTGCAGATCGGCAACCGGCACTCCCTGAATCTTCTCCGCTAGCAGCCGCTCGCACCGCTCCCCGGCCAGAACGAGCAACTTCAGGATGGTGGACTTATCGACGCCTGTAGTCCGCTCAATCGACCTCACCGCGCTACCCTCGCATAGCAATTTCAGAATTAGGTGCATCTTGTCCGTGGGCAGGTACATCTCCCGGATAGGCCGCTCGGAACGCTCGGAGAACGTCTTGCGGCACGTCCGGCAGCGGAACCGCTGGACTCCCTTCCGGTCGGTTCCATGGCGCTTACAGGGCGTTTGGCAGGCTTGGCAGAGCATCGGAGTCTCCCTTGCGGAAAACCCGAGCCGGAGCCATAATGGAGCTGGTGACTTGCTCGGCTTCGGTCGGGCGGGTTGAGGCCCCGGCGGTCGTTACCAGCGACTTCCGGGGCCGTTTGCTTGTTGGCTACCATGGCGCCTAGTGTAGTCCCATTGGGATCTGCTGTCAAGGGGTTTGGGGAAGAATCTTCGGGGAATCTTTCCTCTTGCCCTGTAGTCCCATTGGGTATAGACTCCTGCCATGACTAAGCACAGGATAGAAGAATCACGCCGGCATTCCGCCTCTATGCGCGTCCGTCTCCTGCCAGAGCACGATGCCCTAATCCGGGAAGCAGCCGAGCATGCCCTACAGCGCAAAGGTTCCGGGGACTTAAGCGATTGGCTACGGGAGACGCTGGTAGCGGCAGCTCGCCGCGAGCTAAAGAGGGACGGCGGGGAGGGATAGGACCTCTCCCGCCGTCGCCTGCCAACGCGATTCGCGTATGTGAGCTCGCGGAAGGCCCCGGCGAAGCATGCCCCGAAGCTGGCCGATAAGCGGATAGGGGCCACGGTAAAAATGGTGCATGGTGCGTCCTCCATGAGCACCACTGTAGGCGCGCCGCATCCCCCTGCCCAGGCGAAATTGAAAAGAAAATGATTGCCCGCCGAAAGCGCCGCGAGGCTTTCTCAGCGGGGCAGGAAGGAACGCCTTGATTCACCGGAGAAAGGAGGGCTCTTAACTTACCCCGGAGAAACTTCCAGCGCGATGTTTCCCCGGGGAGAAGTTCGCCCGGAAGAGTCACCCCTCTAAGCGGTGCCAGGTATCAGGTGTCAGCAGTAGGTCGCGATAGCCGGAGGAGGCCATGCGCCGCGCCGCCTTGACGGCATCGTGAGCTTTCGTGCGCGGATCGAAGCTTGTTTTAAAGAGCGCTAGCCCGATTTTGAGTTCCGATAACCCCGCTAGCCGAGCATCTAATAGTCGAACGTAGAGCGGGAACTTTGCAGGCTGCGGTTTACCCTGCATCCGGCGCACCCGTGAATCCGCCCTCACCTTTCGCCGCCAATGTAGGAGGATCTTTCTTGCTACTTCTAATTGAGGCTCTACCGGGATAAGCACGTTGAAGCGAAGGGCAAGGCTGTAGGGCCAATGCACCCATAAGACGCCGTCGCGATCTTGTGCCTGAGGGGTGTCTCCCGTCATTATGCTGACATCGGCGGTATATCGGAAGTGGGGGCGATTGCGCATTTCGTGTGCCGGTATATTCGGATCGGCGAGAGCATACAGGTCCCACTTTGCCGCGAGCCCCATGTTCACGTCAGGGACGCTCTGCCCCTGATCCTGCTCAGCACTGGAGTCCACCGCGCTTGCAATGCGCTCTTGCAGGGAGTTCCAATCCTTTCTGTATTCAGGGTTGCGCCTGAGAAATTCCCAGGCCCATTGATGGCGGGTTAGGGATCTTGTATAGGCGTAGTCTTCCGGCTTCGTCCAGTCCAGCTCCGGCATGCGCACCTCCGCTCCGGTGCCCGCAGGAAGAGAAGAGAATCAGCGCGGCGGGCCGGAGTGCGGTGCCCCGGCTTTCGGCTCGCGACTTCCTAGCCGCGCTGATTTCGATTCTACAGGCTTTCCCGGCGGTGACGGTCAAGGACCGGGCCGGGATCTTCGGATGGTTCGCTGCCGCCCCAACGCACCCATAGGCGCGCCAACTCGGAAGCGAGCGCCTTGCAGTGCGCGGCGGTGCGGAACGTCGCCAAGATCCGCGCTGCCGGCAAGTAGACGAGCGTGTACCTGTGGCATCCCTGATAGCTGAGGCCCTTTGTATCGCCCCGGAAGATGCCGAAGGGGCGAGCGATCCAACCGCGCAACTCCGGCTCTGTGCCGTCCTCCAGGCGCACGCGGACGCGCCCCCAACCCCATGCCAGGGGAAGG